>NZ_SDIF01000059.1 GCF_004122735.1 Streptomyces sioyaensis
TCCCCGCCCTGACAGCCGTCGTCCCCGAAGACATCGTCCCCACGGCCGTCGTCCCCCCAGCCCTCGCCCTCACAGAATTCGCGCGTTCCAGGCCACCACCGCGGGGCGGTCGTGTTCGGTCCCCAGCACGCCCACCGTCCCGGTCTCGAAGGTGAAGAGCCCGCCGGCGGCGGCCGGCAGCCCGAGACGGCGGGCGGCCAGCACCCGCAGGAAGTGCGCATGCCCCACCAGCGCCACATCGCCCTCGTCGGCGGCGAGCTGTGGCGCGATCCGCGCCAGCACCCGGTCGGCGCGCGCCCCGACCTGCTCGGGCGTCTCCCCCGGATGTGCCGCGGGACCCTCGGCGACACCGTCGGAGAACAGATACCAGCCGGGCCGGCCGCGGTGGATCTCGGCGGTGGTGATGCCCTCGTAGCCGCCGTAGTCCCATTCCCGCAGGTCGGCGTCGATCTGTGGGCGGGCGAGGCCCGCCAGCTCGGCGGTGCGCAGCGCCCGCTGCATCGGGCTGGCGTACACCGGCCCGATCTTCCGGTCCGACAGCAGCGGCCGCAGGGCGCGGGCCTGCTCCTCACCGTCCACGGTCAGCGGCAGATCGGTCCAGCTGGTGTGCCGGCCGTCCCTGCTCCACTCGGTCTCGCCGTGCCGGACCAGAAGGAGATCGCTCACGAGCTCTGCGCCTGCTGTCCCTCTTCGCCCTGCGCCTGCTCGGCCTGCTGGGCCTCGGCGACCGACGCCCGGACCGCGTCCATGTCCAGCGCGCGGGCCTGGCCGATGACGTCCTCCAGGGCCTCCGCAGGCAGCGCGCCCGGCTGGGCGAAGACGGCGATGTTCTCCCGGACGATCATCACGGTCGGGATGGACTGGATCTGGAGGGCCTGCGCCAGCTCGGGCTGCGCCTCCGTGTCGACCTTGGCGAAGACCAGGTCGTCGTGCGTCTCCGACGACTTCTCGAAGACCGGGCCGAACTGCTTGCACGGCCCGCACCACTCGGCCCAGAAGTCGATCAAAACGAAATCGTTGCCGGAGACGATTTCGTCGAAGTTTTCCTTGGTGAGCTCGATGGTGCTCATGCGAATTTCCCTGCTTCCGGTCTGTCGACGATTACCAGTCGGTCTCCGGCTGCGGTAACGGGAACATCCCGTGACGTATTCCGCGCGCCGGACCGTCCCGCACCCCTGCCCACCGATCACGTTCCTAGACATCCCGATTCACGTGGGGCTCGCCACGCCGTCCGACGCCCTCCGGCCCGGCGCCCACAACGTCTCCGACGCCCCTGCGCGGGGGCGCCGGCCCGGCTTCCCGCCGCGCACAGCGCCCCTCACCGGCCGGTGCGGCAACCGACGGCCGCCGCGCCCCGGCCGTACTCCGGCCTCCACCTCGCGCAGGGCGCGGCCGGCTACCCCTTCGCCTTTCCGTACTCGGTCGCCATACCGCCCGCGAAGTCGTACACGACGACCTGCTCGTCGCCGACGACCCAGGCGTCGTGACCGGGCGGAGCGACGAAGACGTCGCCGGGTCCCACTTCGGACTCCGCGCCGTCATTCATCCGGATCCGCATACGGCCCTGCACCATGAAGCAGTTGTGGTGGATCTCGCAGCTGTCGGTCCCGGCGAGCGGGCGTACCGACTCCGACCAGCGCCATCCGGGGTCGAAGGTCGCCACGGCGAAGTCCAGCCCGGTGAGGTGCAGGGCTTCGAGGTGACCTAGGGGAAAGTCGCGCCGTTCATCCGGCTTGTCGACCGTCTTGACTTCCAACAACATGAGGGTTCCCTCCTGCCGCCCCCCTGGTCGTGCGTGCCTGCCCCCTGGCCCAACCATCTGGTCCTTCCATGGTGCGCCGCGACCGGGCCCCCGGCCACCGGTGAGGCCGCCCCGCCGGGGCCGCCCGGCCGGGATGTCGCCGGGGAGGTGCGATGGCACGCAGCCGCCTCCCCCGGCGGCTAGCATCCCGAAAGGACCGCAAAGAACGGAGCATCCTTCTGTGCGTCATCTGCGCGTAGGCGTCGCCATCTTGACCATGGGGAACCGCCCCGCCGAGCTACAGGCCCTGCTGGATTCGATCGCCAAGCAGGACCTCCAGCCGGCGCACATCGTGGTCATCGGAAACGGCTCGCCGCTCCCCCCGCTGCCGCACGGCGCGCGGGGCGTCGAGCTGACCGACAACCTCGGCGTCTCCGGTGGCCGGAACGTCGCCCTGGACGAGCTGCGCAAGCTCGGGGACCTCGACCTGGTGATCGACCTGGACGACGACGGCCTGCTGATCAGCCCCGACGTCTTCAGCCGGCTGGCGGAACTGCACAGCCGCGAGCCGAAGTTGGGGATCGTGAGCTTCCGCATCGCCGACGAACTGGGCCGCACCCAGCGCCGTCACGTCCCCCGCCTGAAGGTCGGCGACCCGGCACGCGGCGGCCTGGTCACCACCTTCCTCGGCGGCGGGCACTCGCTGTCCGTGCCGATGCTGGACAGAATCGGCGGCTGGCCCGAGGAATTCTTCTACGCGCACGAGGAAACCGACCTCGCCTGGCGGGCCTTGGACGACGGCTGGGACATCCGCTACGCACCGGAGCTCGTACTCCAGCACCCCTACACCTCCCCCACCCGGCACGCCGTCTTCCACCGCATGGTCGCCCGCAACCGCGTCTGGCTGGCCAAGCGCCACCTGCCCGCCCTCCTGGTACCGCTCTACCTGGGCGTATGGGCCATACTGACGGCCGCCCGCACCCGCTCCCTGCCCGGCATCCGCGCCTGGGCCGCGGGCTTCGCCGAGGGAGTACGCACCCCCTGCGGCCGCCGCCGCCCGATGCACTGGCGCACGGTATGGCGCATGACGAAACTCGGCCGGCCACCGGTCATCTGACGCCCGACGCCCATGCCGCCCGACGCGCCATGCCGCCGGCAGCGGATCCCGGGCCGGCACAGCGGAGGACCGGGGCGGCCGCGATCCGCTCCACGAGCGAGAGCATGAACGTTTTGAGACCGTCGGAATCGAGCCCGAGATCGCCCTGGTCGCGCAAGGCCGACTCGCTGCCGCGCACATCGACGGCCACCTGGAGCGGCCCGGCGGCGGTCCGGAGGATCCGCAGGACCCGTTCTCACGCGGCTTCAGGCGCCCTTTCAGCAGCATGCCCGCACCGGTGGTGATCCCGTTGAAGTCCGTGCCCTCGTAGACGGCACGCAGTAGTTGCACGAACCGGGCCCGGTCGTGCTGAAGCTGCGGACGACGGCAGCCATACCGCAGGTGCCATAGAAGCGGCTCAGCCCTCCAGGTGAGCGTGCGTCAAGGTCGTTGCCGACGGCGCCACTCTGGTGGGTTACTTGATTCAAACCGGTGAGCCGCACCCTCTCCCCCGGGGATGTGCGGCCCATACCTGTGGGGCCACATGCCAGGAGAGTGCCTCAGAAGGCGGCGTGAAGCTCCGCTGTCCACGGGTCCGGGCGCGCGTCCACTACGCGTCCACCACGTGCCCGCTGGATCTTGGTCTGAACGGATGAACGGGGGCCACCGCGCTGTGGCGGTGACCCCCGTTCTCACGTTTCCCCAGGTAGAAAGGGGCTTCGCCCTGGGTGCTGCGGTGGGGCGGGTGGGACTCGAACCCACGGCCGACGGATTATGAGTCCGCTGCTCTAACCGGCTGAGCTACCGCCCCCCACGGCGCGTCGCGCACATTTGTGCGCGCCGTCTGCCGCAGCATAGCCGCTCATACGATCTGCTGCCCGTGAGGGCTGCCGTCCGGCGACCACGCACGCCCAAGAGGACCGCGATCACCGGGGGTTCGGTTCCATGGCACAAGAAAAAGGACCCCTCGCGGGGTCCTCGTTCTCTCTGCTCCCCCGACTGGACTCGAACCAGTAACCCTCCGGTTAACAGCCGAATGCTCTGCCAATTGAGCTACAGGGGACCGAGCTCCCCCGACTGGACTCGAACCAGTAACCTGCCGGTTAACAGCCGGCTGCTCTGCCAATTGAGCTACAGGGGATTGCTCTGTGTGCCTCGAATGCGCCGCTGTCCGGGGGAACCGGACGGCGCGCGCTCGCTGCGACACATACATTAGCGCAAGCAGGGGGGTGCTCCGCCAATCGGTATCGCCTCAGGTCACCTCGGGTGATCTGCGGCCCCGGAGGGTAGGCGCGCGGCACAGCCCGGCACTCAGGTGCGTACCGGCACCGGACGGGAACCGACGAGAGGGAAAGGTGGAGCAATGCGCTACCGGCTCACGTTCATCGCGGGACTGGCCACCGGGTACGTGCTCGGCGCACGAGCCGGCCGGGAGCGGTATGAGCAGCTCCGCAAGGCCGCCCAGCGGGTCACCCAGAATCCGGCGGTCCGGAACACCGCCGAGTCCGCCGCGCTGACCGGGCGCGACGCGGCCTCGAAGGCGTTCGGGACGGTGTCGGCCAAGGTCGGGGAACGGATGCCGCACGCCGTCGGTGACCGGGTCCGTTCGCTGCGCGAGCAGCGCGGCTCCGACGAGGACGAGTGGGGTACCAGTAATACCTGAGTGGGGAGAGAAACTCGGCCGGGCCGACTCGGGGCCGAGCCCGGTCGGGTAATCCCTGACTCTTTGCTCAGGGGTCTCATGCGGCATCATCTGGAGTCATGGGGATAGTCGCCGGATTGGACAGTTCGTCCGAAAGCACACGGATCGTCGTCTGCGATGCGGACACAGGTGCCGTGATCAGGCAGGGGTATGCGCCGCACCCTGTCGAGAAGGGGCCCGAGGTCGATCCGCAGGCGTGGCTGATTTCCCTCGGTGAGGCGGCGGGCCACGGGCTGCTCGAAGGGGTGCAGGCGATCGGCGTCTCGGCGCAGCCGCACGGCCTGGTGCCGCTGGACGTCGAGGGCAACCTCGTCCGGCCCGCGCTGGTGGGCAATGACAAGCGGGCGCAGAGCGCGGCCGCGGATCTGATCGACTCGCTCGGCGGGCGCAGCGCCTGGGCGCAGGCCGTCGGGGCGGTGCCGCAGGCGACGCATCCGGTGACGAAGATGCGCTGGCTGGCGCGTACGGAGCCGGCGCATGCGGCCCGGATCGCGGAGATCATGCAGCCGCAGGACTGGCTGGCGTGGCAGCTGCTGGGGCGGCCCGCCCGGCGTACGACGGACCGTGGCGGGGCCTCGGCGACCGGCTTCTGGTCGGCGGCGACCGCGACGTACCGGCCGGATCTGGTGGAGCTGGCGCTGGGCCATCAGGTGCGGCTGCCGGAGGTGCTGAGCCCGTCGGGGACGGCCGGGTTCACCCCGGAGGGGCTGCTGATCTCGGCCGGTACGGGCGAGACGATGGCGGCGACCTTCGGGCTCGGGGTCGGGGAGGGCGACGCCGTGGTGTCGCTGGGCGCCTCGGGGTCGGTGTTCGGGATCCATCACGAGGCGCTGGCCGACCCGACCGGGACGATCACCTCGTTCGCGGACGCGACCGGCCGGCATCTGCCGGTGGTGCACACCAGCAACGCGGTGCGGGTGCTGCGCGGTGCGGCGGAGATGCTGGGGACGGACCTGGAAGGGCTGTCCGAGCTGGCGCTGAAGTCGTCGCCCGGTGCGTACGGCATGGTGCTGCTGCCGTATCTGGAGGGTGAGCGGACGCCGCATCTGCCACACACCGCCGGGTCGTTGCACGGGATGCGGCGGGAGAGCATGAAGCCGGAGCATCTGGCGCGGGCGGCCGTGGAGGGCATGCTCTGCGGGCTCGCGGACGCGCTGGATGTGCTGCGCGGGCGGGGTGTGGCGGTGCGCCGGGTGTTCCTGCTGGGCGGGGCGGCGGATCTGGGTGCGGTGCAGGCGGTGGCTCCGGGGCTGTTCGGGGTGCCGGTCGTGGTGCCGCAGCCGGGTAACTACGCGGCGCTGGGTGCGGCGCGGCAGGCGGCCTGGGCGTGGGGGGTGGCGCACGGCACCCTCACCCCGGCCCCCGGCGCGGAGACCGGGCCGGGCGGCCAGAGCGCCTGGATCGATCCGCCGCAGTGGCCGGCCGCGGCGAGCCAGGTCTTCGAGCCGGGCGAGGAGTTGCCGGTCGGCCGGGCCGTGCGCCAGCAGTACATGGCGGTGCGGGACGAGGCCCATCCGGGGGCGTTCCAGCGGGAGGGGTGAGGCATGCGGCGGAGCGTGCCGGGCCTTCCGGCGGGAACTGCCGCGTCACCGGAGCAGGGGCTCGCGGGAATCCGTGCGGCGTCAGTCGAGGTAGCCGCGGAGCTGGTCGGCGAAGGCGTGGTCGCGGAGCTTGCCGAGGGTCTTGGACTCGATCTGCCGTATGCGTTCGCGGGTGACGCCGAAGATCCGGCCGATCTCCTCCAGGGTGCGGGGGCGGCCGTCGACGAGGCCGTAGCGGAGCTGGACGACCTTGCGCTCGCGCTCGCCGAGGGTGGACAGGACCGCGTCGAGGTGCTCGCGGAGCAGCAGGAACGCGGCGGATTCGACGGGTGAGGCGGCGTCGCCGTCCTCGATGAGGTCGCCGAGCGCGACGTCCTCCTCCTCGCCCACGGGGGCGTGCAGGGAGACCGGCTCCTGGGCCAGCCGCAGCACCTCGCTGACGCGTTCCCCGGTCAGGCCGAGGTGGGCGGCGACCTCCTCGGGGGTGGGTTCGTAGCCGCGTTCCTGGAGCATCCGGCGCTGGACGCGCACCACGCGGTTGATCAGCTCGACGACATGGACCGGGACGCGGATGGTCCGGGCCTGGTCGGCCAGGGCGCGGGACATCGCCTGGCGGATCCACCAGGTGGCGTAGGTGGAGAACTTGTAGCCGCGGGCGTAGTCGAACTTCTCGACGGCGCGGATCAGTCCGAGGTTTCCTTCTTGGACGAGGTCGAGCATGGTCAGTCCGCGGCCGACGTAGCGTTTGGCGACGGAGACCACCAGGCGCAGGTTGGCCTCGATCAGGCGGCGCTTGGCCATCCGGCCCAGGACCACCAGCCGGTCGAGGTCGACGGCGAGCCGGGTGGAGAGGTCGGGGGTGTTGGTGAGCTTCTCCTCGGCGAAGAGACCGGCCTCGACGCGGCGGGCGAGCTCGACCTCCTCGGCGGCGGTGAGCAGCGGGATCCGGCCGATCTCGCGGAGGTACTGGCGGAAGAGGTCGGAGGACGGGCTGCCCGCCTCGGGGCGCGGTACCGGCTCCGGGGTGATCTCCTCGACGAGCATCTCGGCTGCCGGGGGTTCGGCCTGCTGCGGCACGGTGAGCGGTTCCGCGGCCGGGTCCGTGAGCGGTTCTTCTTCGGCGGCCGGCGCGTCGGCGAGGGTCTGGGTCTGCACGGGGGCGACCTCCAGGGTGATCGCTGCTGAGGCGGCAGAAAGGTCGGGCACGGTTGCGGCCGAGCCGCCGTCCGTCCCGTACGTCAAGAGCGGTTCCGCGGGGGTTTCCGGTGGGGGACGTCCGGGACCGCCGCGCTCCGATGACTCAGGCACCGCTTTTCAGTGTGGAGTACGACACAGGCTTGCCACGAGGGGCGTGCGAGCACTTTTTGAGTCCGTTCTGTGACCGGACGGCTACCGCGGGGTGGTCCAGTGGTGCTCGGGGCGCCCGGCCCGGCGGACTACAGTGCGGCGGCGCCGCGCTCGCGCAGTGTCTTGCCGTACTGCTGGAGGACCCAGAGTTCCTGGAGCATGGCCGCGGAGCCCGCGTGGTCGCCCTGGGCCTCGCAGCGGCGGGCGGCTCCCTCCAGATCGGCGATCCGGGCGTCGACGGCGGCGATGCGGACGGTGGCCAACTGGACGCCGGCATAGGCCTCGTCGGGATCCCGGCGGGTCAGCAGCGGTTCGACGGCGAGCTCGGTGACCAGGGCGCGGACGGTGTCGTCGGGGGCGGCCTCGCGCACCCGGGGGATGTAGGACTGGTCGGCGGCGCCGGCCGTGGCGCCGCCGGCCTCCTCGATGCACTGGCGGACCACGGCGTAGGGCGGGGCGGTGAACTCATCGGCACCGTAGGCGTCGAAGGCCGGGGAGACCAGGTCGGGGCGTTGCAGCGCCAGCTTGAGGAGTTCTCGCTCGACGCGCCGGGCGGGGCTGCGGAGGTTGAGGGCCGGGCCGCGCGGGGCGGGTGCGGAGGGAGCCTGCTCGGGGGGCGCGGCCTGGCCGCGGCGCGGCGGACGGCCCTGGCCGGGGCCGCCGCCCTCGCGGCCGCGTTCGCGGGCCCAGCGGGCGAGCTGGCTGACCCGGCGGACGACGAACTGGGTGTCCAGGATGCCGAGCATGCCGGCGAGCTGGACGGCGGATTCGTGCTGGATGGAGCTGTTCTTGATGCGGGCGACGATGGGCGCGGCCTCGTCGAGGGCGGCGGCCCGGCCGACGGTGGTGTCGAGGTTGTGCCGGGACGCCACATGGCGCAGCGCGAACTCGAAGAGCGGGGTGCGGGACTCGACGAGGTCGGCGACGGCCTGATCGCCCTGGGCCAGCCGCAGATCGCAGGGGTCCATCCCGCCGGGGGTGATGGCGATGGAGGTCTCGGCGGCGAACTTCTGGTCGTCCTCGAAGGCGCGCAGGGCGGCCTTCTGGCCTGCGGCGTCGCCGTCGAAGGTGAAGACCACCTCGGAGCCGGAGTGGTCCATCAGCAGCCGGCGCAGGATCTTGATGTGGCCCTCGCCGAAGGACGTACCGCAGGTGGCGATGGCGGTGGTGACACCGGAGAGATGGCAGGCCATCACGTCCGTGTAGCCCTCGACGACGACCGCGCGGCTGGTCTTGGCGATCTCCTTCTTGGCGAGGTCGATGCCGTAGAGGACCTGGGACTTGCGGTAGATGGGGGTCTCGGGGGTGTTGAGGTACTTGGGGCCGTTGTCGTCGTCGCGGAGCTTGCGGGCGCCGAAGCCGACGACCTCGCCGGCGATGTCGCGGATCGGCCACATCAGGCGGCCGCGGAAGCGGTCGATGGGGCCGCGGCGGCCCTCCTGGGAGAGGCCGGAGAGGACCAGCTCCTGGTCGCTGAAGCCGCGGCCGCGCAGGAAGCGGGTGAGGTGGTCCCAGCCGGCCGGGCTGTAGCCGACGCCGAAATGCTGGGCGGCGGACTGGTCGAAGCCGCGCCCGGCGAGGAACTTGCGGGCGATCTCGGCCTCGGTGCCGTCCAGCTGGTCGACGTAGAACTGCGCGGCGGCCTTGTGGGCCTCGACCAGGCGGGTGCGCTCGCCCTGCTGGCGGCCGGGGGTGTAGCCGCCTTCTTCGTAGCGCAGGGTGATGCCGGCCTGGGAGGCGAGCCGCTCGATGGTCTCGGCGAAGGAGAGGTGGTCGAGCTTCATGATGAAGTCGACGGTGTCGCCGCCCTCCTGGCAGCCGAAGCAGTGGTACAGGCCCTTGGCCGGGCTGACGTGGAAGGACGGGGACTTCTCGTCGTGGAAGGGGCACAGGCCCTTGAGGTTGCCGCCACCGGCGTTGCGGAGCTGGAGGTACTCGGACACGACGGCGTCGATCGGGACCGCGTCCCGTACCGCCTTCACATCGTCATCGTTGATCCTGCCTGCCACGCGTGAATTCTACGGCCGGGGTCGGACAGTCCGGGCCGGGAGTCGTCCGGGAGCGGCGAGGGCGGGCGGCGAGGGGGAACAGCCGCAGCCGCGCCCTCACCCCAGTAGCTCCAGAAACCGCTCCACCCCCACGTTGCCGCCCGAGATGATCACGCCGACGCGGGGTGGCAGCGGCTCGATGCGGCCGGCGAGCAGGGCGGCCAGGGCGCTGGCGCCGCTGGGCTCGGTGACGATCTTCAGTCGTTCGAAGGCGAGCTTCATGGCCGCGCGGATCTCGTCGTCGCTGACCAGGACGACCGAGTCGAGCAGCCGCCGGTTGACGGCGAAGGTCAGCTCGCCGGGGCTCTCGACGGCCTGGCCGTCGGCGATGGTGCGCGGGACGGGGATGGTGACCGGGTGGCCGGCGGCCAGGGAGCGCCGGGTGTCGTCGCCGGCTTCCGGCTCCACGCCGATCATGCGGATGCCGGGGGCCAGGGCGGTGGCGGCGAGGGCCGAGCCGGCCATCAGCCCGCCGCCGCCGACCGGTGCGAGCAGCGCGTCCAGCGGGCCGGTCTCCTCGATCAGCTCCAGGGCGGCGGTGCCCTGCCCGGCGATGACGTGCGGATGGTCGTACGGCGGGATCAGGGTGAGACCGCGCTCCTCGGCGAGCTGCCGGCAGACCGCGTTGCGGTCGCCCGTGTAGCGGTCGTAGCGGACGATCTCGGCGCCGTATCCGGCGGTCGCGTCCACCTTCGACGCCGGGGCGTCCTCGGGCATCACGATGACGGCACGGCTGCCCAGCTCCCGGGCGGCCAGGGCGACGGCCTGGGCGTGGTTGCCGGAGGAGTAGGCGGCGACCCCGCGGGCGAGTTGCTGCTCGGACAGCCGGGAGAGGGCGTTGTAGGCGCCGCGGAACTTGAAGGCGCCGACCCGCTGGAAGTTCTCGCACTTGAGGTGGACCTCGGCGCCGACCAGCGCGTCGAGGGTCCGGGAGCGCAGCACGGGCGTGCGGTGTGCCACGCCCGCCAGCAGCCGGGCGGCGTCCCGGACGTCGTCGAACGTGACGACCGGGACGTCGGGGCCGCCAGGGCCGGTGGGACCGTTGGGGCTCGGGGTCATGGCCGCACGCTACGGGAGCAGCGCGGCCAGCGGAACCTCCGGATCGGCCAGGGCGCCGGGCGTCAACGGGGCCCCGGAACGGATCAGTTGCTGGATGGGCTCGACGACGTCCCAGACGTTGACGTTCATCCCCGCGAGCAGCCGGCCGTCCGGGCCGAGCCAGAAGGCGATGAACTCCCGCTTGGCGACGTCCCCGCGGCAGACGACCTGGGCGTACGAGCCGGGCGGGGCGTAGCCGGAGTACTCCATGCCGACGTCGTACTGGTCGGAGAAGAAGTAGGGGATGCGGTCGTAGCTGACGTCCTGGCCGAGCATGGCGCGGGCCGCGGCCGGGCCGCCGTTGAGGGCGTTGGCCCAGTGTTCGACCCGCAGGCGGGTGTCCTGGAGCGGGGTGCTCCCGGAGAGGGAGAGGGGGGCGGCGGCGACGTCGCCGGCGGCGTAGATGTACGGGTCGGAGGTGCGCAGTGCGGAGTCCACCGCGATGCCCCCGCCGGCGGCACGGTCGACCAGGTCGAGCCCGGCCTGGTCGGCGAGGGCGGTGCGCGGCGCGGCGCCGATCGCGGCGAGCACGTCGTGGGCGGGGTGTTCCTCGCCGTCGTCGGTGCGCACGGCGAGGACCATGCCGTCCTGTCCGACGATCTCGGTGAGGCGGGCGCCGAAGTGGAAGCGGACGCCGTGTTCGCGGTGCAGATCGGCGAACAGGCCGCCGAGTTCGGGGCCCAGCACGCCGTGCAGCGGGGTCGGGGCGGCCTCGACGATGGTCACCTCGGCGCCGTAGGTGCGGGCGGCGGCGGCGACCTCCAGGCCGATCCAGCCGGCACCGGCGATCACGAGGTGGCCGTTGTCCCGGCCGAGGGAGGCCAGCACGCCGCGCAGCCGTTCGGCGTGCGCGAGTCGGCGCAGGTGGTGCACGCCGGCCAGGCCGGTGCCGGGGACGTCCAGGCGGCGCGGTTCGGCTCCGGTGGCCAGCAGCAGCCGGTCGTAGACGATCAGGGTGCCGTCGCCGAGGCGGACCGTTTTGGCCTCGGGGTCCAGATGGACGGCGGGCTGGCCCAGGTGGAGTTCGATCTGTGCCTGGGCGTACCAGGCGGGTTCGTGGACGAAGACGCTGTCGCGCTCCTCCTTGCCGAGCAGGTACCCCTTGGAGAGCGGGGGGCGCTCGTACGGGTGGTCGCGCTCGTCACAGATGAGGATCACCCGGCCGGTGAAGCCCTCCGAGCGGAGCGTCTCCGCGGCCTTCGCTCCGGCCAGGCCACCCCCGACGATGACGAACGTCTGGTGTGCGTCGACCACTTGCTTCCTCCTCGTTGCGGTGCCGTACGTCCGCGTCCGCGTCCGTAAACGCCCCCCGATATACCCCCGGATTCCTCTCCCCCGTTGATGTACGGGGCGCCGCCGGGGTTCCCGTTCGCCGCCGATCGGGCTCTCCCGTGTGCCGTGGCCTGGGTCGCTGTGCGCCGTTGTCAGGGTGGTCCGTGCGCCAACGGCCGGGTTCGAGCGTCCCGCACGGAGCGTGAGGGGGGAAGAGGGGCTCCCTCCAGGGTCACCCCCCGTTGCCCCTTCGGTCACCAGGCGGTCCGGTGAGACGGGCGTGCAGGGAGCGGGCCGACGTGTCGGTCAGGGCCGCGATCTGGTCGATGACGGCACGCATCCGCGCGGTGTCGTCCGGGGCCGCGTCGAACAGTGAACGGAACTGTGGATCAAGGCCGTCGGGGGCGCGGGCGAGCAGCGCCTCGGCCAGTTCGGCGAGGACGACGCGCTGGTCGGCGCGGAGCACCTCCTGGTCGGGGCGCTGCATGACGTACCGGTCGGCGACCGCTTTCAAAACGGCGCATTCCAGCCGGGTTTCGTCCGGAACCACCAGCTCGGCGCCGTAGCGGGTGAGCCGCCCGCTCCCCCACTGGGCCCGGGTGGCGGCCTCGGCCGCGAGGCAGAAGCGGCCGATCAACTGGCTGGTGGCGTCCTTGAGACGGGCCTGCGCGAGGGCGGAGCCGTCGTAGCCGTGCGGCCACCACTCCTGGTCCAGCAGGCGGTCCAGCGCCGCGGCCAGCTCCTCGGGGCCGGCGCCGGGCGCATAGCGCGCGGCGGCGACCGCGAAGATCTCGGCCCGCTCGGCGTCCGCGAGCAGGAGGTTGGGGTCCAGATGCCCGGCGTGCAGCCCGTCCTCGACGTCGTGCACGGAGTACGCGACGTCGTCGGACCAGTCCATGACCTGCGCCTCGAAGCTCTGTACGCCGTCGGGGGCGCCCTGCCGGAACCACTCGAAGACCGGCACGTCGTCCGCGTAGACCCCGAACTTCCGTGACGCGGGGTCACCGGGGTGGGCGCCGCGCGGCCACGGGTACTTGGTGGCCGCGTCCAGGGCGGCGCGGCTGAGGTTCAGCCCGACGCTGACCGCCGTGCCGTCCGCGGCGGGCACGAACCGCTTGGGCTCCAGACGGGCCAGCAGCCGCAGCGACTGGGCGTTGCCCTCGAAGCCGCCGCAGGGCGCGGCGACTTCGTTGAGGATCTGCTCGCCGTTGTGGCCGAAGGGCGGGTGTCCGAGGTCGTGCGCCAGACAGGCGGTCTCGACCAGGTCCGGGTCGCAGCCGAGGGCGGCGCCGAGTTCCCGGCCGACCTGGGCGCACTCCAGGGAGTGGGTCAGCCGGGTGCGCGGGGTGGCGTCCCAGGCGTGGGTGTGTCCGCCGGGGGTGACGACCTGGGTCTTGCCGGCCAGCCGGCGCAGCGCGGCGGAGTGCAGCACCCGGGCGCGGTCGCGCTGGAAGGCGGTGCGCCCCGGCCGTTTGTCGGGCTCGGTGACCCAGCGCTCGATGTCGGCCGTGGTGTAGCCGGGGATGGTCGGTCGTGTGCCCGTCATACAGCGACGGTAGCCGCCCGGGTGCGCTCGGAGTCGGATCCGGTGCGTGCGAGCAGCGCCTGGTCGTAGCGGTGCAGCACGAGACGGGCCAGTGCGGGGTGGTCTCCCAGGGGTGCGGCGGCGATGCCGGGGGCGGCGTCGGCGCACCGGGTGGCGAAGCGGCCGGGGGCGGTGAAGCAGGCGGCCACGGCGAGCTGGTCGACACCGCGGGCGGTGAGCGTGCGGACCGCGTCGGCGACGGTGGGAGCGGCGCCGTCCGAGGCGGCATCCCCGGCCGGCGCGGAGTGGGCGAAGGCGGGCTGGACGGGGAGGCCGCCGAGCCGGGCCGAGAGCAGCCGTGCGATGCGCGCGGTGTCCTGGGCGGACTGCGGGGACCGGGAGCCGGCGGCGGCCAGGACCACGGCGGTGCGCGGCCCGGGGTCCGGGGGGAAGCCGGCCTCCAGGAGGCGGCCGTGGAGCGCCTCGGCAAGGAGGGTGTGCGGCCCGAGGGGGGTGGCGATCCGGCCGGTCAGATGGGGTGCGGCGGCCAGCGCGGCGGGCAGGTCGTGGGTGACGTGGTAGCCGCGGCCGAAGAGCAGCGGGACGAGGACGGCCTCGCCGCGCAGCTCGGCCAGGGTGTCGCCGAGCAGCGGCCGGTTCAGCTCGACGTGTCCGAGCCGTACGGGCAGGCCGGGACGGAGCGCCCGGACCCGGTCGAGCAGCGCACGGACGACGGGCAGGGCGCGCGGGTCACGGCTGCCGTGGGCGACGGCGACGAGCGTGGGGGCGGGCGGCTGCGGGCGGAAGCCGTGCAGCCGCACCCTGCTGAGCCGCCGGCTGAGCTGCACGGTGATCTCGGCGGCGAGCTCCCCCGTGCCGAGGGGCGCGGCCCAGCCGCACGAGGGCTGCCGCGCGGGCCGCCCCTCGGGGCGGTCGTCCGGGACGGCCGGCTCCGGGCCGGTGGTGGCGGGGGCGGGACGGGAGGCGGAGTGCGGTATCGGCGCCGTCATACAGGGAGCGTGGCAGCGGGGCGTTGCGGCCTCGTTTCCCGGCCGCGACGTTCGTGTTCCGTCGCGCTGTCACGGGCCGGGCCCGCCGGGCAGGGCTGTCACCGCGGCCCGCCGGGCGGGGCGGACGGCCGGGCCGTCGCGCGCCCTGCCGCCCGTCCGCCAGGGGCTCCTGCCGCCCGTCCGCCAGGGCCTTCTGCCGCCCGTCCGCCAGGAGGCGCACCGGGCCTGAGCGCCCGGTGCGCCTCTCCTTCGGTGCGCGCTACGCCTGGTGCGCGTCCACGTCCCGCAGATGGCGGTCACGGGCCGCCTCGTCGAGGAAGGAGGCGCGGAAGGAGTTGCGGGCGAGGGTGCGCAGGGTCTCCTGGTCGAGGCCGAGGGCGTCGCGTACGGCGCGGAAGTTGTCGTCCACGTAGCCGCCGAAGTAGGAGGGGTCGTCGGAGTTGACGGTCACCAGCAGTCCGGCGTCCAGCATCGCGGGCAGCGGGTGGTCGGCGAGGTCGTCGATGACCCGCAGCCGGACGTTGGACAGCGGGCAGACGGTCAGCGGCACCTGGTCCGCCACCAGGCGGGCCACCAGCCGCGGATCCTCCATGGAGCGCACCCCGTGGTCGATCCGGTCCACGCCGAGGACGTCCAGGGCCTCCCACACGTAGGCCGGCGGCCCCTCCTCCCCCGCGTGCGCCACGCACTTGAGCCCGGCCTCCCGCGCCCGCGCGAAGACCTCCCGGAACTTCGACGGCGGGTGCCCGACCTCGGCCGAGTCCAGGCCGACGGCGGTGATCCGGTGCAGGTGCGGGCGGGCCGCCTCGAAGGTCGCCAGGGCCGACTCGGCGCTCTCGTCGCGCAGGAAGCACATGATCAGGCGGGTGCTGATGCCGTAGGTCTCCTCGGCGGCGTCCAGCGCGCGGGCCAGGCCGTCGATGACGGTGCCGATCGGGACGCCGCGGGCGGTGTGCGCCTGCGGGTCGAAGAAGATCTCGGCGTGGCGTACGCCCTGCTCCTGGGCGCGGGCCAGGTAGGCGTGCGCGAGGTCGGCGAAGTCGTCCTCGGTGCGCAGCACGGCCATCAGCGCGTAGTAGAGGTTCAGGAAGGACTGCAGGTCGGCGAAGGAGTAGGCGCGGCGCAGCGCGTCCTCGTCGGCGTAGGGCAGCTCGATGCCGTTGCGCCGGGCGAGCGCGAAGGCCAGCCCGGGCTCCAGAGTGCCCTCGATGTGCAGATGCAGCTCCGCCTTGGGCAGCGGCGCGGGAGAGGGAGCGGACGGGGAGGAAGGCACGCGGGTCAACCTGTTCTGCGGTACGGGAAGGGGCCATTGGCCGGGAGTCGTCGGCCTTCGGCCGGGGAGTCGTCCAGGTTAGCCGGGGTGCGGCCGGTGGCCGTGGCGGCACCCCGGGCCGGGCGGGTGGCGGTGCTGATCCGCCGGCTTCCCGCCCCGCCAGTCGCCGCCGGCGAGGGGGGTGCCGGTGGCGCGCAGCCGGGCGGCGAGCGGGGCGGCGGCCAGGTAGACCCAGGCGCGGACGGGGCGGCCGTCGGCGCGGACCGCTTCGGTGCGCACCCGCTCGTAGAGGTTGGCCGGGTCGCCCGGGACATAGCCCTCCAGCCGGTCCAGAGCCGCGCACACCTCCTCGTAGTCGCCCGCGCGGGGCAGGACCAGGGCGCCGTGCACCTCCGCCTCGGCGGGCCCGGCCGTCGCGTACGGGAATCCGGGGCCGTCGTAGAGCAGGGCGCCGCGGATCCGGGCCGGTTCCTCGGCCGCGGTCCGGCCGCGCAGGGTCCGGGCGTAGTTGGCCTCGCCGGGGCGCAGCGTTCCGTAGACGAAGAACGGCAGCCGCTCGGGCTCGGTGGTCATGGTGGTGGCTTCCTCTCCGGGACACGGGCTCCCCCGACCACGATGCCAGGCCACCGGTGCAACCACCGCCGCGCGCCCGGCGTCGCACCCTGCAAGGCCGATCACGCACACACAAGCGAACAACACACGCGAATACAGACGCGAGCAACGACGCAAGCAGGGACGGGGCGCAGATGCGAGTACCGGAGCCGGTACGCCGGATACGACAGGGGGTGCGGCGGCTGCGGCTGCCGCGGACCCGGCGGGGCCAACGCCGGGCGTTCCAGGCCGTGGTGGCGCTGACCGTGCTGGCGCTGGCGCCGGCGACCTGGATGAACGCGACCACGGGGCCCCGGGTGCACAGCGTGGCGGACGCACCCGCCGCACCCGTCGCGCTCGTCTTCGGCGCGGGCCTGTGGCAGGGCGAACCGTCGCCGTATCTCGCGCACCGGCTGGACGCGGCCGCCGAGCTGTACCACCGGGGCACGGTCCGCGCGGTGCTGGTCACCGGCGACAACAGCCGGCGCGACTACGACGAGCCGGACGCGATGCGCGGCTATCTGCTGCGGCACGGCGTCCCGGCCCGCCGGATCGTCAGTGACTATGCGGGCTTCGACACCTGGGACTCCTGCAGCCGTGCCCACCGGATCTTCGGTGTGGACCGGGCGGTGCTGGTCAGCCAGGGTTTCCACATCCGGCGGGCGCTGGCGCTGTGCGGGGCGGCCGGGGTCGATTCCTACGGTGTCGCCGTCGCCGCGAAGCACGATGTGACCTGGGCGTACGGCGGCGTCCGGGAGATCTTCGCGGCCGGGAAGGCGTCGGCGGAGGCCTTGTTGCGGCCCGATCCACACTTCCTCGGGCCGCACGAGAAGGGGGTGACGGAGGCTCTGCGGTAGAGCCTCCGTCCCCCTCCTCGCTCACCCCTGGGTCGCTCGGGCGTAGAGGCTGAGGATCTTCGTCCCGAAGTACGGGCTGTAGCTGGTCCGGTCGTTGTCCGGGCCCTTGGGACCACCGCCGTTGAGCCCGCCGATCAGGCCGATGACCCGGCCGGTGTGGCTCTGCTCGTCGTAGTCGGCCAGCCAGGGGCTGCCGGAGGTGCCGCCGTAGAACCCGCCGCACGACATGCGCAGTTCGCGGGTTCCGGTCAGCCGGGCGGTGCGGGTGGCGCAGCGCACCGCCCGGTCCTCGGGGTCGTTGCGGACGTTCGGGTAGCCGATGACGGTGACGTCGTTGCCGTAACCGGGCGTCGGGGTCAGGGTGTTGCCGCCGGTGACGTCCTCGATGCGGCGGCCGTCGTCGTCGGACGCGACGGTGGCGAAGGCGAAGTCGAGGTCCGCCCCGTCGCCGGTGGTCCCGCGGCCGGGGTAGGCGAAGGTGTCGTCTATGGCCCACACGCCGTACGGCTGGCTGGTCGCGCCGGAACGATACTGCGGGACAAAAGCCGCGCGGCTGCCCGGGTTGCAGTGCCCGGCGGTGAGGATCAGATTGCCGTGCGGGCTGTGCACCACGCTGGCGGTGCAGTGGTGCGCGCGGGCGTCCCCGTCGACGGAGAACAGCACGCCGACGGACGGGATGCCGTCGAAGTGCCGTGCGGTGGCGGCGCGTCCGCCGGCGGCCGGGGCCGACCGGGCCGTCAGGGCGGAGCCCTGGGCATCGGGTCCGGCGGGCGCCGCGGCCGCCATCCGCTCGGCCGTCCAGTAGGCGGCGGCGTCCCGGCTGGTCCAGCCGGCGCCCGTGCCGGGGCTCTTGGCCCGCGGCGCCTCGGACCGGGCGCCGTCGACCGCGTGGCCGAAGGGCGCGGCGGCCAGGCACACCGCGAGGCCGAGTGCGGCCGTCGCGCCCCTGCGCCACCGGCGGTTGCGCCGCCGCTGCTCGGCTCGCGTCATCTCGTGGTTCCCCGTGTGGTCTCGCTGCACGTCAGCTCGTCTCCTTGGTGACCCAGGACAGATAGCCGGCGCCACCGCGGGTGACGGGGGTGGCGATGATCTCGGGGGTGTCGTAGTCGTGTGCGTCGAGGAGATAGGCCTCCAGCGCGTCGTAGCGCGCCTCGGCCGTCTTGAAGAGCACCTGCCACTCCTGGCCGGTCTCGACCGCGTTGTCCCAGCGGAACACCGAGGTCACCGGGGCGCTGATCTGTGCGCAGGCGGCGAGCCTGCCCTCGATGGCGCCGCGGGCCAGTTGCCCGGCCTTGGCTTCGCTGTCGATGGTGGTCATGACGGTCAGGAACCGGGCCTGCCGCCCGGTGGGGTCGGGCACGTCGTTCAGGGCACTCGGGTCGGCCACGTTGCGCATCCTTCGCGGTGGGGGGACGGGACGGTGGGGCCGCATCGGACAAGCACGCCTGTCCGATGGCGCTGGACCGCAATGCATCGTACGGACCGAGATGATCATCCCGTAAGTGACTTGGCCCGCTCGGCTCGGGTATGCACCCGGACGCAGGCCCCGCCCCCGCCACAAAGGTCCGGTCCGCCCGGATAACTCCCCGGTTGCGCGGCCCCGTGCACCGGCAACGATGGAAGGGGAGCCCGGCTCGCCGGTCCGCACGCGAAAGGCCCGCATCATGGACGACCTCAGCGCACTCGCCCGTCAGCAGCTCGACGACGCCAGGGCCTCCGCCCACGGGCGCAGCGGCCATCTCTTCCTGCACGACGGCCCGCTGCGGCAGAGCGTGATCGCGATGATCGCCGGCACCACGCTCGACGAGCACAACACCCCTCCGGCCGCCAGCCTTCAGGTACTTCACGGGCGGGTCCGGGTGACCGGGTCCGGCGGCGGCCAGGAACTGACGGCCGGTCAGGTCGCCATGAGCCCGCGCGAGCGGAACGGCCTGCTGGCCCTCGACGACGCGGCGGTGCTGCTGACGGCCGTCACGGAGGTACCGGACCGGGACCACCGGAGGGCGGCACCGGTGGGGGCGGCCCCGAAGTAGCGGACACGGGTTCCCGCACCCGGGACTTCTCAGTCTTCACGTTTTTCTGAATGTTATGTACTCTCGTGAGCATGACCAGTCCGCGTGCGAAAGTGCAGCTGACCGGCGAGAAGGAAACCCTCCTCGCCACGCTCTACGGCCGCGCGGTCGACAGCCGCGCGAAGGACCCGATCCTGGGGGACCCGACGGCCGCCGACACCGTGCGGCGACTCGACTACGACTTCACGAAGATGCGGATAGGCCCCGGCGACGCCGCCGGAATCGCCCTGCGCGCCCGGCAGTTGGACGTCTGGACGGCGCGCTTCCTCGCCCGGCACGAGGAGGCGACGGTGGTCCACCTGGGCTGCGGCCTCGACAGCCGCGTCCACCGGCTCGACCCGGGCCCGGGGGTGCGGTGGTACGACATCGACTACCCCGAGGTCATCGCGCTGCGGCGGGAGCTGTATCCGGAGCGCGCGGGATACACGGCCATCGCCTCGTCGGTGACCGACCCGGCGTGGACGGCGCGC
Source organism: Streptomyces sioyaensis (assembly GCF_004122735.1). Taxonomy (GTDB): domain Bacteria; phylum Actinomycetota; class Actinomycetes; order Streptomycetales; family Streptomycetaceae; genus Streptomyces; species Streptomyces sioyaensis. Next base: position 19,644 of record NZ_SDIF01000059.1, read on the forward strand.
ATTCCGTCGGACCGGCCGACGATGGTCGTGGCCGAGGGCCTGTTGATGTATCTGACCGAGGAGGAGGGCAGTGCGCTGCTGCGCCGGCTGATGGCGCACGCACCGCGCGGTGAGCTGGCCTTCGACGCCTTCAGCCGGTTCGCGATCCGCAGCCAGCGGATCAACCACGTCGTCGTGGCGGCCGGCGCGCGGCTGTACTGGGGCACGGACGCCGCGGGCCTCGCGCGGCTGAGCCCGCAGCTGACGATCGTCGAGAGCCTCAGCATGCTGGAGCTCCCGGGGATCGCGAAAGTGCCGGCCCGCTACCGCCTGGGGCTGCGGGCCCTGGCCAAGGTCCCCGCGGTGCGGGACATGGCGCGGCTCTACCGCTGCCGGTTCTGAGCGGGGCGGCCCGCGGCGGGACCGGCCGGTGCCCGGTCAGCCCGCCAGCCACTGGTCGTAGACCAGCTTGCACAGCAGGGCGACGACCACGACCACCAGCACCCCGCGGACGAAACCCACACCCCGCTTGAGCGCCATCCGGGCGCCCACCATCCCGCCGGTGAGGTTGAACAGCGCGAGCACTGCGCCGAGTTGCCACAGCACGGTGCCCTGGAGCGAGAACATCGTCAGCGCGCCGATGTTGGTGCAGACGTTGACGACCTTGGCGGTGGCCGAGGCGGTGACCAGGTCCATGTGCAGCAGCGCGGCGAGCGCGAGGATCAAGAACGCCCCGGTCCCGGGCCCGATCAGGCCGTCGTAGAAGCCGATGCCCAGGCCCGCGACGAGGACGGCCGCCAGCATGCGCCGGGCGGAGACCGGGCCCGAGGGCGCGGGCGCGGTGCCGAAGGCCGGGCGGAGCAGGACGAAGACGAGCACCGCCAGCAGCACGGCCATGATCAGCGGGCGCAGCACCGCGCTGTTGATGCCCGCCGCGAAGAACGCCCCGCCCAGCGAACCGGCCATCGCGGCCAGGCCGATCCGCAGCGCCGTGCGGACATCGATCGGGGCCTTGCGGACGTAGGTGACCGCGGCCGCGGTGGTGCCGACGATGGCGGTGGATTTGTTGGTGGCGAGCACGCAGGCGGCCGGGGTGTGCGGGAGGCCGACCAGCAGCGCCGGGAGCAGCAGCAGTCCACCACCGCCCACGACGGCATCGATCCAGCCCGCCGCGAGCGCGGCCAGCGCGAGCAGGGTCAGGGTGAACAGCGATATGTCAGCGGGCACCAGGTGATCTTAGGGACCCCGCGCGCCCGAGCCGGGGGAATTCGGCCGCTGGGCCGCGGACGCATGGCGCCAATTTCCGGGCGGGCCCGCGCCGTTGCGTCCGGGGGCTGGTACCCGCCGCCGAAGTGCGCTGCGCCGATCGGGCTAAATGGCGCGCCAACTGTGGTGCGTCGTCGGGCCGGTCACTTCAATCGGTGCTACCGACGGTGGGGTGCCCATCCCCTGTCGGGGGACCAGGGACGACTGCCGTCATGCGGCGATGCCGTCCTGTTCTTCAGGGCACCCCCGGCAGGAGAGCGCGGGGGGAGTTGCCTTCCCTCTGGCGTGCAGCAGCCCCACCTCCCTCGTGGAGCCTTCGAAAGGGGCTGTCCAACATGGCACTTTCCCTCACCCTCACCCCGTCGACCGTTGCACCGGGCGGGACCTTCACGGCCACCGCCACCGGTGCCGTAGCGGGAGAGGCGATCACCTTCACCTATGACGCGGCAGTACCGGTCACAGTGACCGCTGACGGCACCGGTAGTGCGTCCGCCACCTTCACGGCGACCACCTCGGGGGCGGTGGTCGCCGCCGGTCCCACCAGTGGGGCCGTTTCAGCGGAGCTGACCGTCGCCGCGCCGAACTGTGTGGTCACCCTGACCTCGTCGCCCGCGACCCCGGTCGCCGGCCAGCCCGTGACCCTCACCGCCACCGTCACCTGCGGCGGCGTCGCCGTCCCGGGCGCGACGGTCGTCTTCAGCACCACCAGCGGAACCCTGGGAGTCGGTGTCACAGGTGCCGGCGGCACGGCCACCCTGACCACCCCCGCGCTGCCCACCGGCAGCACCGTCGTCACGGGCACCGTCGTCGCCGCCAACACCACTTGCACCTGTGTCGGCCTCGCCGGGACCACGACCGTGACCGTCGCCCCGCCGCCGAGCTGCGTGGTCACCCTGACCTCGTCGCCCGCCACCCCGGTCGCCGGCCAGCCCGTGACCCTCACCGCCACCGTCACCTGCGGCGGCGTCCCGGTCGTGGGGGCGGTGGTCCTGTTCACCACCACCAGCGGTCCCCTGGGCGTCGGCGTCACCGGTGCCGGCGGCACGGCCACCCTGACCACCACCGCCCTGCCCGCCGGAGCCAACGTCGTCACGGCCACCGTCGCTGCTGCCACCACCACCTGCACCTGTGTCGGCGTCGCCGCGACCACCACCGTGAACGTCACCCCGGCGCCGGGCTGCGTGGTCACCCTGACCTCGTCGCCCGCCAGCCCGGTCGTCGGCCAGCCGGTGACCCTCACTGCCACCGTCACGTGCAACGGCGCCCCGGTCGTGGGCGCGGTGGTCCTCTTCACCAGCACCAGTGGTCCCCTGGGCGTCGGCGTCACCGGTCTCACCGGCACGGCCAGCACGACCACCAGCGCGCTGCCCGCCGGCGCCAACGCCGTTACGGCCACCGTCCTCTTCGCCCCCACCACCTGCCCCTGCACCGGGTCCTCCGCGACCACGACCGTGACCGTCGGGGGCGTAGGGACAGGGGGGCTCACGGCGCACCCGGCCTGCTACCGGCTGAACTTCCCGCCGCTGTCCGCCCAAGCCACGTTCAGCGCGAGTGGCGCGACGCCGGGTTCGACGGTCACGTTCCACCTCGACGGGGCCGGCGGCCCCGTGGTGTGCACCGCCGTGGCCGACGCGAGCGGCAACGCCAGCTGCACGGCCACCCTCAGCCTCTTCCAGCTGGGGTTCGCCTCCTACACCGCGACCAGCGGGACGCAGGTCTCCTCCAGCACCCTGTCCCTCTGCCTCACCTGATCCCCGACGCACACGCGGCACAGCCACACAGCGTGCCGTCGCTCACCTGAACCAGTGCAACCGGCCCAGGGCTGCTGAGCGGCCCGGCAACACAGCCGTCCCCCGTATCGCAACTACGGGGGACGGCTGTAGGGCCACAAGGATAGGCAAAGGAGTGCGACATGGGTTGCAATTGCGGCGGAGGTGCCCGTCCGAGCCTCACCGTCTACCAGCTGAATCTGCCCGACGGCACCGCCCGCCAGTTCTACACCTGGCAAGAGGCAGAAGCCGCCAATCAGCGGGCGGGCGGCCTCGGCACCATCGTCATCATCAATCAGTAGCCGAATTCCCCTCGGCACGAACGGAATTCTCCGGCCCAGCGCACGGCCACAGCGGACGCCTTCGGCCGGAGCGCAGCGGGCCGGTCGGCCGGGGCCGCCGTCTCTTCCGCCAGCGGGTCGGGAAAACGGCCGGCCCCGGCCTTCGAAGCAGGGCAGGTGCCGAGGCGCGAGGCGACCCCAATTCCTTTTCGGGTCAGGCTCCTTTTCGGGAAACTCACGGCGAGAGGACGGACTCCCCATGAGCCTTTTAGAGTTTCTGCTTTCCCTCGGCGCCACGTGCCGCCTCATCAGATTCCTCACGAAGGACACCCTCGCCGGGGGTTTCCGCTCCTGGATCGCCGACCGCTTCGGCGACGACTCCAAACCCTCCTATCTGGTCAGTTGCAGCTGGTGTACGAGCATCTGGGTGGCCGCCGCCATGACCGCCCTCACGCACTGGGCCGGCGGGACCCTCGCGCTGCAGCTCACCACCACCGCCCTGTCGCTCTCCTACCTCGCCGGACTCGCATCCCGCTGGCTCGACTGATCGTCGCGGAAGAGCAGACGCGTACCCCGACTCTTCGCGACCCGGTGCACCTCCACCAGCGCATCGGTCAGCTCGACGGCCAGCAGCTGAAGCTCCCCGGACGTCCACCCGCGCCCCGCGAAGACGCGCCGCGCTTCGTCGATGAGGTCGACGGCCGAGGCGAGCTGTTCCTCCTCGACGGCGTCGGCGACGCGGGCCACGTACCCGGTCCCGTCGCTCACCAGAAAGCACGGCTTGCCGTCCAGGCTCGTCCACGGCAGCAGCCGCGCGATGGGTTCGGTCATTTCCTCAACTCCCCTACTCATGGACACCAGGTGTAGTCAAATCGTCACCGGAACAACGCAACGGGCAATAGAATCGGGGTGCTTGAGGCAGTAGGACTCAAGCCTGCGACCTGCTGCGCCCTGGGCGCGCGCTCACATCCCAAGAGGTCATGGCGTTGGACGAAACGACCCCACCCGAGCACTTGAATCCGCTACAGCGTTTCGGCCGTGACGTCAGACAGGTACGTCTGGCCCGCAAGCTCACCCAGAAGCACCTGGGCAAGGCCACGGGCTACTCCGAGGGGTACGTCAGCAAAGTCGAATCCGGCACGATGCTGCCCAGACCCAGCGAGAAGTTCGCCAAGGGCTGCGACACCGTGTTCGGAACGGGCGAGCTGTTCGCCGGCCTGCTGCGACGGATCGACGAGGGGGATCACCCGAGTTGGTTCGTGCCGTATCTCAACTTGGAGCGGAAGGCTTCGCGGATACTGGCCTACTCGGCAAGTGTTGTGCTGGGTCTCCTCCAGACAGACGACTATGCGCGGGCGATCTTCCAGGGGTACTTCTCACGCGAAAACGAGGAGGCAATCGAAGCCAAGGTCGCCGCCCGTTTGCGGCGCCGTGACGTGTTCGACCTGGAGACTCCACCATTCCTGTGGACCATCCTTGACGAGGCGTCCCTGCGAACTGTCGTGGGAGGCCGGGAGGTCATGGCGGGGCAGCTTGAGTACCTGCTGACAGTGGCAGCGGCACCGAACGTCAAGCTTCAGATCATGCCCTTTTCGGCAGGCGCTCCGGCGGCATCCACAAAGCCGTTCATTGTGTTGCGTTTCACGGACGCCCCCACGGTGCTCTACACCGAGACGCGGGTAGGTGGCAGGATGCACGACTCCGCACAAACGGTCGACGCAGCCTTGGACGACTATGATCTGCTCAGGGCGCACGCGTTGTCCCCGGACCGGTCAGTCACCCTGATCAAGACTCTGCTGAAGGAGTACCGCGCATGAGTGCCGACTTGGATCTCGCCGGGGCTGAGTGGGTCAAGTCGTCCTACAGCGACGCCAACGGCGGGGAATGTGTCGAGTTCTCCCGCACCTTCACTTGGGTCAAGTCGTCTTACAGCGGTGGCGACGGCGGCCAGTGCATCGAATTCTCCCCCGACCTCGCCTGGCGCAAGTCGTCCTACAGCGATGGTGATGGCGGCCAGTGCATCGAGTTCTCCCCCGCCCTCACCCAGGTCCAAGGCGTCGTCCCCGTCCGGGACAGCAAGAACCCCGACGGCCCGGCGCTCGTCTTCCCGGCGGGCGGCTGGTCGTCCTTCGTCTCGGCCGTCCAGCGCGGGGAGTTCGCCGCCTGACAGCCGAAAACCCGGTGCTGTCCCGCGGGCACCGCCGATAGCGTCAACGGCCATGCGCATTCTTGTTCTTGGCGGTACGTCATTCGTCGGCCGCGCCATCGTGGAGGACGCCTTACGCACCGGGGCCGAGGTCACCCTGTTCGGCCGGGGGCGGACCGGGGCGGAGCTGTTTCCGGAGCTGACCCGGCTGATCGGTGACCGGGACACCGGTGACTACGCGGCGCTGGGCGCGGGCAGTTGGGACGCGGTCGTGGATGTCAGCGGCTATGTCCCGCGGCATGTCGGGCAGGCGATGGACGCACTGGGCGACCGGGTCGGCCGGTATCTGTTCCTCTCCAGCCATGCGGTGTACCAGCGGGCGGGGGTGGGGCCGGGTTCCGACGAGGACACCCCACGGCGGCCGCCCGTACGCGACACCGAGGAGCTGACCGAGGCCACCTACGGGCCCTGCAAGGTGGCCTGTGAGGACGATGTGCTGGCGCGGTACGGCGCGCGGGCGACGATCGTGCGGGCCGGGAAGGTGGCCGGGCCGTACGACCCGTCGGACACGTTCACGTACTGGGTGCGCCGGGCCGCCCGTGGCGGACGCGTGGCGCTGCCCGCCGACCCCGGACAGCCGGTGCAGATCATCGACTCGCGGGATCTGGCCCGCCTCGTCGTGCGGCTGCTCGTCGACGACCGTCCGGGCGCCTTCCACGCGGTGGGACCTGCCGAACCGGTCACGCTCGGCGGGCTGATCGAGACCTGTGCGCGGGTGGCCGGCAGCCGCATCGAGCTCGTACGGGTGCCGGACGACGATCTGCCGCTGTTCTTCCCGCTGGTGCGGGACGACTGGGCGAGCCAGCAGCGCAGCCCGGCCCGCGCGCGGGCGGCAGGCCTGCCCGCGACGCCGCTGGAGGTGACCGCCGCCGACGTGCTGGCCTGGGACCGTGCGCGTGGCGAGCCGCCGCTGACGGCGGGGTTCACGCCGGAGGAGGAACGGGCGCGGCTGCTGCGCCTGAGGGAGTGAGGCCGGGGCTGCCGGCCTCCGGCCGTCGCCCACGAGAGGGGGGCGAATGTGGATGTTTCGCTGCCTCGCGGCGTGGGGAGAAGGCCCGTACCGAACCAAACGGGCTGCCCATCCCTCCTCGGGGTGCGCAGCCCGCCTTGTTTTTGTGACGTGCGGTCTGTGGTGAGGGCTTGTGGTGACCCGGACAGGGATCGCCGGCCCTTCGCCGTTCCCCCGTGTGGGGCTTGCCAGGTCCAGGGCGGCCCCCCACCGAAGGGGTCCACATGAGTACCAGCGTTCAGGCACCGTCAGAGGAACTGCTGCGGACGGCTTCCTTCCCCGGCCTGGTTGAGGCGACCGCCGGGGCGGGAGCAGTGAGCCGGGCGGCGGCGCCCACATTCCTGGCAGTTACCACGATCCCCGTCGGCACCAACCCGGTCGGGCTGGCGTTCATCCCCAACGGCGACCTCTACGTCGCCAACTCCGGGTCGAGCAATGTGCAGACCATCGACACCGCCACGGACACCGTCATCGGTGCCGCGATCCCGACCGGCACCACGCCGGCCTGGCTGACCGTCGCGCCCAACGGCAGCGCCTACGTCCCCAACAACATCTCCAACAACGTGACGGTGATCGACACCGCCACCAGCACCGTCCTCACCACGATCCCCCTCAGCGGCGGCCCCGCCGCGGCGGCGGTCATCCCCAGCGGCAACGTCTACGTCAGCCGCTTCGGGGCGAACAGCGTGCAGGAGATCTCCGTCACGACCAACACCACCATCGGCCCCGCGATCCCCACCGGCAGCGGCCCGGTCGGGATCGCGGTCGCCCCCAACGGCAAGGCCTACGTCGCCAACCGGAACGCGAACAGCGTGACGGTGATCGACACCGCCACCGCCACCGTCGTCACCACGATCCCCGGCTTCAACCAGCCGAACTTCGTGGCGATCGGCCCCAGCGGGGACGCCTACGTCGCCAACATCGGGTCGAACAACGTGACCCTGATCAACACCACCACGGACACGATCGCGACCACGATCCCCGTCGGCACCAACCCCTGGGGCATCACGGTCGGCCCCGACGGCCACGCCTACACGGCCAACCGCGGGTCGAACAACGTGTCGGTGATCGACACCACCACCAACACCACCATCGGCGCCCCGATCCCCGTCGGCAGCCAGCCGATTGCCCTGGTGGTCGCGCCCAACAACAAGGTCTACGTCACCAACATCGCCGGGGCCAGTGTCAGCGTCATCCAGTTCGACCCGACGATCACCAGCATCACCCCCAACTCAGGGCCCGTCACGGGCGGCACGGTGGTGACGATCACCGGCACCAACCTGACCGGCGCGAGCGTCACCATCGGCGGCAACCCCGCCACCGGCGTGACCGTCAACTCCACCGGTACGCAGCTCACCGCGACCACTCCGCCCGGGGCGCCCGGTCCCGCGGACGTCACCGTCACCACCCCTGGTGGCAGCACCACTCTGGTGGGCGGCTTCACCTACTTCATCCCCGTCCACGCCACCTCGCTGACCGCGACCCCGGCGCTGACGAAGCTGTTCCCGCCGCACGTGTACTTCCCGTTCCTGACGGCCACGCTGACCGACACGGTCACCGGCCTTCCGGTGCCCAACCAGCCGATCCTGTTCAAGGCCGGCACCAACGTCCTGGGCATCGCCAACACCGACGCCAACGGCGTCGCCCGGGTGAACGAGACGCTCACCCTGACGCTCATCCTCCTCAACCACGGCTATGACGTCAGCTTCGCCGGCGCGGTCACCCCGACGGCGATCCTGTCGCCGTCCAGCGCCCACGCGGGAGTCATCGAGCCCTGAGCTCCCGCCCGCTCACCGGCCGGTGAGCGGCAGGCGTAAGACCGGCCTGGCCGTGGGCAACCGTCCACGACCAGGCCGGTGTTCGCGCGGCGGTTCTTAGAACTCTCTTAAATCCGCCGACTATTCACTCCATTCATGATCTTCAACCCCCACAAGACCGCGGTACCCGGCCGTCCCACGCGCGTGCTCGCCGCCTCGCTCGCGCTGGCCGCGACCACCCTCGGCGTCGTCGGATGCGACCGCGCCGCCGCCGGCACCCTGGAGGGCAGCCGTCTCCAACTCCCCGTCTCCGGCGGCACCGTCGCCGTCGACACCTCCTCCCTCGCGGTGACCGCGCACACCGGAGCGGGGCGGCAGCTGGTGCTGTCCGAGGGAGCCGCGGGCGGGCTGGGCAAGCCCGGGCCGGTGACGCAGACGGCCGACGGGGCGCGCTGGAGCTACCCCGACAAGGGCCTTCAGGTGACGGCGAGTTCGCAGGGCGGGCGGCTGCGGATCAAGCTGCGGTCGGACCGCGACGAGTCGGTGAAGTGGCCGGTGACCGGGACCGACCGGGCCGCCTCATCCGTCCAGGTGCCGCGCGGTGAAGGACTGGACATCCCCGTACGGGACGCGTTCTGGAACCGCGACACCGAGAAGGGCGGGCTGGCGGGCAGCAGCATGGAGGTGGGCGGCGAACTGGCCCTTCCTCTGTGGGGCTACTCCATGGGCACGGCAGGCGGTAAGGGCGGCGGGAGCGGCGTCAGCTATCTCACCCCCACCGACCTCGGCACATCACTGGGCTTCGCCTCCGCCGGCGGCCGGCTGCGAGCCACCGCCGCCCACGACTTCAACGCCGGTGAGGGCACCCGCGACTACGAGGTCTCGTTCGCGCTCACCGACGGCAACCCGGTCGCCCCCGCCGCCGACTACCGCTCCTACCTCTCCCAGCGCGGACAGCTCGGCAGCCTGCGCGAGAAGATCGAGCAGAACCCGGCCGCCGAGAAGCTGCTGGGTGCGTTCCACGCCTATGTGTGGGGCGACGCGCGGACGGCCTCCGGGGTCGACAAGCTGAAGAAGCTGGGCGTGGACCGGATGTGGCTCGGCTACGACTCCGGCCCCGGCCCGATGAAGGCGCCGGCGGTGCGGGCCGCCAAGAAGGCGGGCTACCTCGTCGGCCCGTACGACACCTTCGCCAACGGCCAGGACCCCAAGACGGCCGACAGCCCCACCTCCGTCTGGCCGGACCGGGTCTACCCCGACTTCTGTGTCCGCAAGGCCGACGGCACCCCGGTGACGGGCTTCGGCAACCGCGGCTGCTACCTCAGCTCGCGCGCCTTCGAGAAGGCCGAGCCGACCAAGCACTACCTCGCCGACCGCACCCGCTCGATGGTCGCCAACGGCGCGGACAGCTACTTCCTCGATGTGGACGCCACGGGAGAGCTGTTCCGCGACCACGGCAAGGGCCACGAGATGACCAAGGCCGGTGACCGCCGGGCGCGGCTCGCCCGGATGAAGCGGCTGTCGAAGAACCTCGTCCTCGGTTCGGAGTCCGCCCAGTGGTGGGCCAACAAGGTGCTGGCCTACAACCACGGCTCGGGCACCCCGGTCGCCGACGGCCTGTGGAAGCTGGAGCGCGACAGGAAGACGTGGGGCGGCTATCTGCCGGCGAAGGCTCCCGGTGCCTTCTTCAAGCCGGTGGAGCTGCCCCGCGAGCTGGCCACCGCCATGTACGACCCCACCTACCGCGTGCCGCTCTACGAGACCGCGCTGCACAGTTCCGTGGTCAACGCCGAGCGCTGGGAGCTGTCGTACGACAAGCTGCCGGCCCAGAAGACCACCCGGGCGCTGCTGGCGATGCTCAACAACACTCCGCTGAACTACGTCCTCGACGGGCCCACGCTGGAGAAGAACGGGCCGGAGCTCGCCGCGCTGCAGAAGTTCTTCTCGCCGCTGCACCGCGCCGCAGGCACCGAGCGGATGACCTCGTTCCGGTGGCTGACCGGTGATCGCAGCGTCCAGCGCACGGTCTTCGGCGACGGCAAGCTGACCGTCACCGCAAACTTCGGCAGCAAGGCCCAGGGCGGCCTGCCGGGCGGCTGCGTGGATGCCAAGCTGGCCACCGACCAGCAGCCGCGGCGGCTGTGCCCGGCACGGGTGACCGGCTGACCGACCGGTCGGCAGCCCGCTGACCTGCTGATCTGCCGGAGGGCGGCCGCCCGCGGGGCGGCCGCCCTCACACGGCGGCCGCCCCGCCACTGAGGGCAGCGTTCCGCCCGGGAAACAGAGCAGATGCGGGCGGGTAACAGCCACGCCCCAGTCTGAGGGGCATGACCTCGATGCCGCCGCACCCGGATGCCACCACAGATGCCGCGCCCGGCACCACGCCCACCCTCGTCCTCATCGGCCACGGCATGGTCGGCCAGCGCTTCCTGGAGGAGCTGGCCGACCGCGGCGTCACCGAGCGGACGCGCGTGGTGGTGCTGTGCGAGGAGCCCCGCCCGGCCTACGACCGCGTCCAGCTGACGTCGTACTTCGCCGGCCGCACCCCGGACGACCTGAGCCTGGCCGACCCGGAATTCCTGGCCCGGCACGGCATCGAACTGCACCTCGGCGATCCCGCCACCGCCGTCGACCGCACCACCCGCACGGTCACCGCCCGCTCCGGGCTGACCGTCCGCTACGACACCCTGGTGCTGGCCACCGGCTCGTATCCGTTCGTGCCGCCGGTGCCCGGCAAGGACAGCGCGGGCTGCTTCGTCTACCGCACCATCGACGACCTCCTCGCCATCGAGGAGTACGCCAAGAACGCCCGCACCGGCGTGGTGGTCGGCGGCGGGCTGCTCGGCCTGGAGGCGGCCGGTGCGCTCAAGGGCCTCGGGCTGCACACCCACGTCGTGGAGTTCGCCCCGCGGCTGATGGCACTCCAGGTCGACGAGGGCGGCGGCCGCGCGCTGCGCCGCACCATCGAGGAGATGGGCCTGGAGGTGCACACCGGTGTCGGCGGCAAGGAGATCGTCGCGGACGAGAGCGGTGCGGTGGCCGCCATGGGACTCTCCGACGACTCCCGGATCGACACCGACCTGGTCGTCTTCTCGGCCGGGGTGCGCCCCCGTGACCAGCTCGCCCGGGACTGCGGGCTGCCGGTCGGCGAGCGCGGCGGCATCGTCGTCGACGCACAGTGCCGCACCGCCGACCCGGCCGTGTACGCGATCGGCGAGTGCGCGCTGGCGGCCGACGGCCGGGTCTACGGCCTGGTCGCCCCGGGCTACGACATGGCGCGGGTGACGGCCGGCGACATTGCCGCCCGGCTCGGTGACGACACCGACGGGCCCGACGGTTTCACCGGTGCCGATCTGTCCACCAAGCTCAAGCTGCTCGGCGTGGACGTCGCGTCCTTCGGGGACGCGCACGGCACGACGGACGGCTCGCTGGACGTGGTCTACGCCGACGCCCGCAGCGGCGTCTACAAGAAGCTGGTGATCGGCGCCGGGGGCGAGCTGCTGGGCGGGGTGCTGGTCGGCGACGCCGAGGCGTACGGCATGCTGCGGCCGCTGACCGGCACCGTTCCGCCGCTGGCGCCCGAGCAGCTGGTGCTGCCCGCGGGGGTCGCGGCCGAGGGCGGCGGCGCGCTCGGCCCGTCCGCGCTGCCGGACGAGGCGGTGCTGTGCAACTGCCACAACGTGACCAAGGGGACGGTCCGGGCCGCGGTCACCGAGCACTCCTGCACCACCCTGCCCGAGGTCAAGAAGTGCACCAAGGCCGGCACCGGCTGCGGCAGTTGCGTCAAGTCGCTGACCGCGGTGATGAACGACGAGCTGACCGCGTCCGGCGCCACCGTCGACACCGGGCTGTGCGGCTGCTTCCCGCACACCCGCGCCGAGCTCTACGAGGTCGTGCGCACCCTGCGGCTGACGTCCTTCGCCGAGCTGCTGGACTCGCACGGCCGCCCGGAGGCCAGGAACGGCGACGGCTGCGAGATCTGCAAGCCCACCGTCGGCTCGATCATCGCCTCCCTCGCGCCGAGCGTCGGCGCCGGCGGCTACGTCCTCGACGGGGAGCAGGCCGCCCTCCAGGACACCAACGACCACTTCCTCGCCAACCTCCAGCGCAACGGCTCGTACTCGATCGTGCCGCGGATCCCCGGCGGCGAGATCACCCCCGAGAAGCTGATCGTGATCGGTGAGGTGGCCCGCGACTTCGGCCTCTACACCAAGATCACCGGCGGGCAGCGGATCGATCTGTTCGGCGCCCGGGTCGACCAACTCCCGGAGGTGTGGGCCCGGTTGGTGGATGCCGGCTTCGAGTCGGGGCATGCGTACGGCAAGGCGCTGCGCACCGTGAAGTCGTGTGTGGGACAGACCTGGTGCCGCTACGGCGTCCAGGACTCGGTCCGGATGGCCATCGAACTGGAGCTGCGCTACCGGGGGCTGCGCTCCCCGCACAAGCTGAAGTCCGCGGTCTCCGGGTGTGCGCGCGAGTGCGCGGAGGCCCGCGGCAAGGACTTCGGCGTGATCGCCACCTCCAACGGCTGGAACCTCTACGTCGGCGGCAACGGCGGCGCCGATCCACGCCATGCCGATCTGCTCGCCCAGGACCTGAGCGACGCCGAACTGATCCGGCTGATCGACCGGTTCCTGATGTTCTACATCCGCACCGCGGACCGGCTGGAGCGCACCTCCGCCTGGCTGGAGCGGATCGAGGGCGGCCTCGACCACGTCCGGGACGTCGTCGTCCATGACTCCCTGGGGCTGTGCGACGAGCTGGAGGCCCTGATGGCCACCCATGTCACCCACTACCGCGACGAGTGGGCCGAGACCCTCGCCGATCCCGAGCGGCTCGCCCGGTTCGTCTCGTTCGTCAACGCACCCGATGTACCCGACCCGTCCGTCCGCTTCGTACCGGAGCGCGACCAGGTCAAGCCGGACCTGACGCTGCTGGCCGGCCCGACCCTGCCCGTTCGGACCCTGGAAGGAAGCTCCGTCTGATGACCACCCTCACCGTCGAACACCACGCCTCCGCATGCCTCACCACCGACGCGCCGCCCACCCCCGGCGACACCGGCGCGACGGCGACGGACACGGCCGCGGTCGAGATCCGCTGCCCCGAGGGCAGCTGGCTCCCGGTCTGCGGGCCGGACGACCTGCTCCCCGGGCGCGGCGTCGCCGCCCTGCTCCCGGACGGCGCCCAGGCCGCGCTGTTCCTGGACCGCGGCGGCCGGATCCATGCGATCGGCAACCGCGACCCGTTCACCGGCGCCCAGGTCCTCTCCCGCGGCCTGACGGGCTCGGCCGACGGCCGCCCGTTCGTCGCCTCGCCACTGCTCAAGCAGCGCTTCGACCTGCTCACCGGGGACTGCCTGGACGACCCGGCGGCGTCGATTCCGGTGTATCGCGTACGGGTCCGGGACGGGGCGGCGGGGCGCTGATTCGGCTGGGCCGAGGCCGCGGGGCTGAGGCCGCACCAGGCGGGCGGAGCCGTGGCTCGTGGGCCCGGCGGAGGCGCAGCGCGTGAGCCGGAGCCGCGGCTCGTGACGGGCCCGTCGGCCGCGCAATGTGCAACCACGGGGTTGCACCTCCTGTCGCAACGTGCAACCATTGGGTAGCACGCAAGCGGAATCAGCGCGGCAGGAGGAGCCCCCATGAGCACCCACAGCGCCAACGACGCCGGCAAGGGCGTCGGTGCGGACCGCAACCGCATCGAGCGCGAGATCAGCATCGCCGCGCCCGTCGAACGGGTCTGGGCGGTACTGACCGAGCCCGAGCATGTCGGCTCATGGTTCGGCCAGGGCGAGCCGACCCCGGTCGACCTGCGGCCGGGCGGCATCATGCAGCTCGACCACGGCCAGTACGGCCAGTTCCCGACCACGATCGTGACGGTGGACCCGCCGCGCCGCTTCTCGTACCGCTGGGCCAGCGCCCACCCGGGCGAGGTGGCGGTCGAGGGCAATTCCACGCTCGTCGAGTTCACCCTCACACCGGAGGGCGACGGCACCCGACTGCGCGTGGTGGAGACCGGATTCGAGGAGATCGCCATCCCGGAGGAGCGGCAGCCGACCGCCGGCTACGACAGCCACTCCGAGGGCTGGACCGGCCAGATGAAGAACGTCAAGCAGTACGCGGAGCAGCTCGCGGCATGACGACCGGCGAAGAATCGGGACGGGGCGTCGCGGGCCGGGATTCCGTAGGGGATGCCGGACGGGGCTCGGGGGCGGGTAAGGGCCGTGGCTCCGTAGGGGATGCGGGCCCGGGTTCCGTAGGGGATGCGGGCCGGGATTCCGGGGCGGGCGGGGACGCCGTGGCGGAGGTGTTCTCCGCGCTGGCGGACCCGACCCGCCGCCGAGTACTCGACGCCCTCGCCGCGCACGGCGAGGCGACCGCCACGGTCCTGGCGGCCGAACTACCGGTCAGCCGCCAGGCCGTCGTCAAGCACCTGGGCGTCCTGGACCGGGCCGGCCTGGTCGCCGGCCACCGGGAGGGCCGAGAGGCGCGCTACCGGGTCATACCGGAGCGGCTGGGGGTCACCGCCCGGTGGATGGACCGGGTGGCCGCCGCCTGGGACAGCCGCCTGTCGGCGATCAAGCGCCTCGCCGAGGGCGAGTAACCGGGCGCGGGGCGGACGCTCTGTTGACTTCCGCCCCACCAGCCCCAGCCGTCCCAGCCCACGACGTACTCTTGTTGCCCCCTACGGAGGAGTGCAGGCGTGACCCGGTGGAACACCAGCCACATCCCCGACCAGACCGGCCGCTCGGCGGTCGTCACGGGCGCGAACAGCGGCATCGGCTATGTCACCGCCCGTGAACTGGCCCGCCGCGGCGCCCGGGTGCTGCTGGCCTGCCGCAGCGAGTCGCGCGGCCTCGCCGCACTGGACCGGCTGCGGTCCGAGGTCCCCACCGCCGAGGCCGAGTTCCGGCCCCTGGACCTGGCCGACCTGACCTCCGTACGGGACTTCGCCGCCACCCTCGACGACTTCGACGGCGACCGCCTCGACCTGCTCATCAACAACGCGGGCGTGATGGCGCTGCCGTACCGCACCACCGCCGACGGCTTCGAGATGCAGTTCGGCACCAACCACCTCGGCCACTTCGCGCTGACCGGTCTGCTGCTGCCCAAGCTCCTCGCCACCCCGGGCGCCCGGGTCGTCACCGTCTCCAGCATGCTGCACGCCCTCGCCGACCTCGACTACAGCGACCTCAACAGCGCGCGCTCCTACCGCCGCTGGATCGCCTACGCCCGCTCGAAGAGCGCCAATCTGCTCTTCGTCCACGAGCTGTCCCGGCGGCTGGCCGCGGCCGGCTCGCAGGTCGTCGCGGTCGCCGCGCACCCCGGATACGCCGCCACCAATCTCGCGACCGCGGGCGTCCGGATGGAGGGCCGCACCTCCGCCGAGCGGGCGGTCGAGCTGGTCAACCGCGCGGTCGCACAGTCCCCGGACGGCGGCGCCCTGGGCACCCTCTGTGCGGCCACCGCCCCGCACATGCGGCCGGACTCGTTCATCGGCCCGCGCAGCGGCCTGCGTGGCGCCCCCGCCCAGTCCTTCCGCGCCCCGTGGACCACCAAGGATGCCCATGGCGAACGCCTGTGGGCCGCCTCCGAGCAACTCACCGACGTGCACTACGACTTCGACTTCTCCCGGCCGGCCACGGCGCGCTGAGCGGCGTTCGCACACCGTCCGGGTATCCGCCGCGGTGCGGGCGCGCCGCCGACGGCCGGGCCCCGCGAGGGCACACCCACTCCACGCGCCCGGACACCCCGCCCGCGTCAAGGACCCGTAGAGAACCCGCCGCCACCCGCCAAGGGGCCGCCAAGCCCCGCTGACACCGGCCGTCGCGCCCCGCACCCTGAGCTGGTCCCGCACGGTGCGCACGGAGGTACGACGAACGATGGCGAGGGAGTTCCCGCACGACGGCCGGCCCGAGGAACCCCCGGACACCGGCACCGCCACCGTCGGCATACGGCCGGGCGGCACCGGCGGGAGCCGCCCCGGTGACCGTGTGGACGGCAGCCCCGGCCCGGGCGGCGTCCCCGGCCCGGGCGGCACAGCGACCGAAGAGCCCGACGCCCGCCACCGGCTCACCGCCCTCCAGGGCCTGGCCGCCCTCTCGCTCGACGCCATGGCCTCCGTCGCCTACGGCCCCGAGTCGATCGTGCTGGTCCTGGCCGCGGCAGGCAGCTACGGCCTCGGCTTCACCCTCCCCGTCACGCTCGCCATCGCCGCCCTGCTGGCCGTTCTGGTCGCCTCGTACCGCCAGGTGATCGCCGCGTTCCCCAATGGCGGCGGCTCGTACGCGGTGGCCAGGACCCACCTCGGGCGACGCACCGCGCTGGTGGCCGCCGCCTCCCTCGTCCTCGACTACGTCCTCAACGTCGCGGTCTCCGTGACGGCCGGTGTCGCGGCCCTCACCTCGGCCTTCCCCGCCCTCTACGGCGACCGGACGGTGCTCTGCCTGGCGGTGCTCCTCCTGATCACCGGCATCAACCTGCGGGGCATCGTCGACTCGGCGAAGGCGTTCCTCGTGCCCACCGCCGTCTTCATCGGCGCCATCCTGGCGATGGTCGTCGTCGGCCTCTTCCGCGCCGGACCCGCCTCCACCCTCACCGCCGACGGGCACGCCTCCGTCCTCGCCGGCCACGCCACCGCCGTCGGCGCACTGCTGCTGCTCAAGGCGTTCGCGTCCGGCTGTTCGGCGCTGACCGGTGTCGAGGCGGTCGCCAATGCGGTGCCGTCCTTCCGTGCCCCGGCCGTCCGGCGCGCCCAGCACACCGAGGTGGCGCTCGGCGCCCTGCTCGGGGTGATGCTGATCGGCCTGTCCGTCCTCATCGGCCGCTTCCACCTCCAGCCGGTCGCGGGCGTCACCGTCCTCGCCCAGCTCGCGGACGCCTCCTTCGGCCACAACGGGGCTTTCTACGTCGTCCAGTTCGCCACCATGGTGCTGCTGGCCCTCGCCGCCAACACCTCGTTCGGCGGCCTGCCGGTCCTGATGGGCCTGCTCGCCCGCGACAACCACCTCCCCCATGTCTTCGGCCTGAAGGCGGACCGCCAGGTCCACCGCCACGGCGTGCTGGCGCTGGCCGCCGTCGCCGCGGCCCTCCTCGTCTTCTCCGGCGGCGACGTCAACACCCTCGTCCCGCTGTTCGCCATCGGTGTCTTCGTCGGCTTCACCCTCTGCCAGATCGGCATGGTCCGGCACTGGCGCCTGCACCGCTCCCCCGGATGGCGCGGCAAGGCCCTGCTGAACGGCTTCGGCGCGCTGCTCACCGGCGTCTCGGCGGTCGTCGTCACCGCCACCAAATTCACCGAGGGCGCCTGGCTCCTGGTCGTCGCCCTGCCGCTGCTGGTCCTCGCCTTCGAAGCGGTCCACCGTGCGTACGACCGGATCGGCGTGCGCCTGGACCTGGGCCGGATCCCCGAACCGCCGCGCCGCGCACGCTCCCTGGTCATCGTCCCGGTCTCGCACCTCTCCCGGCTGACCTGCGAGGCCCTGAACGCGGCGGTCTCCCTGGGCGATGAGGTGATCGCGGTGACCGTCACCCACGACACCCCCGAGGACCGCCCGGCCACCGAGGCTCTGCGCCGCGACTGGGAGCTGTGGAACCCCGGCGTGGAACTCCTCGAACTGCCCTCCGCCACCCGCTCCCTCGGCCGCCCGATCGCCGCCTACGTCACCGGCCTGACGGCCCGCCGCCCCGGCACCCGTATCACCGTCCTGATCCCGGAGGCCGAGCCCGCCCACCTGTGGCAGCGCCTGCTGCAGAACCAGCGCGGCGCGGTCGTCGCGCACGCCGTCCGCCGCGACACGGACGCGGTCATCTGCCGTTTGCGGTTCCGGCTGGCGGCGGGTGGCCGGGCGCGGTGACGGCAACGGGCGCCGACATGATGACGGCGCTGACGGCACGGGGCACGCACCCCGGTGACGCCGGATTGTCAGTGCCGCGCTCTACGGTGACGTCATGAACTCGACCATGGCGTACGACGGTCATTGCGCCGAGATCGTCGCGCAGACCGGCCTGCTCGCGTCCGGCCTCCGGAAGGAGGGCGCCGACCTCACGGCAACGGTGCCGTCCTGCCCGGACTGGAACCTCGCTCAGCTGCTCCGTCATCTCGGCGAGGCCCACCGCTGGGTCGAGGAGATCGTCCGCACCCGCGCGGACCAGCCCCCGCCCGATACCGCCCTGCGCGTCCTGCCCCGCGACACCACCCGGTCCCCGGCCGACGTCGCCGACTGGCTCACCGAAGGCGCCGAACTCCTCGCCGCGACCCTGCGTGCCACGGACCCGGACACCCGGATCTGGACCCCGCTCCCCTCCGGAAGCCCGCGCTTCTTCGCCCGCCGGATGGCCCACGAGACGGTCATCCACCGCGCCGACGCCACACTCACCCTCGGTACGGACTTCACCGTCGGGCAGCCGGTCGCCCTCGACGCCCTCGACGAGTGGATGGCGCTGGGCTCGCTGCCCGAGATGTTCGACTTCCACCCCGACCGGCGCGAACTCCTCGGCCCCGGCCGCACCCTCCACTTCCACGCCACGGACACCCCGCCGGACGCGGCCGCGGACTGGCTGGTCGACCTCACCGGCGACACCCTCGCCTGGCGCCGCGCCCAGGAGCCGGCCGCCGTCTCCGTCCACGGCCCCCTCACCGACCTCCTGCTCCTCATCTACGGCCGCCGCCCCGCCGACCGCGACACCTTCGAGATCACCGGCGATGCGGAACTGCTGGAGTTCTGGCTGGCGCGGGTGCTGTTCGGCTGAGCACCATGCCGACCGGTTCCCGCACGGGGCGAAGGGGCGGAGGGGCAAAGGGGCGAACCATTCAGGCCACTGCGGCGTACTCGTCCTTGACCGCCAGCGACACGATCAGTCCCACGGAAGACTCTCACCATGGCCGATTCCGACCGTACGCAGCACCACCCCGGCCTGCCCCCCACGCCTCCCCCGTACCCCCGCACGCCGGCGCCGGGGACGGCGCCCCGCGGCCTTCCCTCCCGAGGAGGCCGTGCAGCTTTACCACCACTCCAACCGCCCGAAAAGCGCCTGAATACGGGGGATTTGCCCGTTGAGGAACTCCTGGTCGGGCGCCAGGAACGCCCGCTAAACTTTGGCTTGAAGAACTCATGAGGCAACCATTACGAACGCGGGGGACGTTGTGGCAGGTGCCGGTGGTTTCCAGACGGATGTGGAGAGCCTCAAAGCCGAGGGGACGAACTTCGTCAAGCTGGGCGAGGATTTCTACTCTTCCGTCGCGCGGCTGATGGACGGCCTGCATGCGCTGGGAGCGGGGCCGCCCAGCAATGGGCAGGAGGCGGCGCCGCCGGAGAAGTCGTTCGGCCAGCAATTCATGAGCGGCCTGACGACGTTCGACAGCAAGGACGGCGCCCCGCCGTGGGGGGATGACGACCTCGGCGAGAAGTTCGGGGTCGTCTACGAGGGCGTGCGTGACGGCATGAACGAGTCGATGGGCCATCTCTCCTCGAAGCTCCAGGAAATCGGCAAGGCGCTGACGTCGATGTCCAGGAACCACGCGGAGAACGAGGACTTCAACGACTCGCTGATGAAGCAGCACGTCGAGAACGAGCAAGCGTGGCGGGACCCCACGGCCGACCCCAACGTCAAGGTTTCCTTCCGGCCCGTCCAGCACTGAGCCGCCGAACCGGTTCGGGATTCTGACCCGGCTGCCTTCTCACACCACCTGCGTCTGCCGCACGCCTCATTGCACGTTTTTCACGGGGGAGCTCCATCGTGTCTGTCATGCTGCCGGATCCTCTTGAGTGGGTCCTGGAGATGCTCGGCTTCAACTGGCCGACCGCAGATGAAGACAAACTCATCGAATGCGCCCAGGTCTGGCGGCAGTTCGCGGCAGAGGTCGAGGGGCACCAGTCCCGCGGCAACACCTATGCGAGCAATGTCCTCGGGGAGAACTCCGGCGACGCCATCGAGGGCTTCAGCAAGGCCTGGGAGAAGTTCTCGGGCAGCTCGGGGTATCTGAACGACGCCCGTGAGGCGGCCGAGGTCCTCGCCTTCACCTTCGAGGCCGCCGCCGCGCTGGTCATCGGCATGAAGATCGCCGTGATCGTCCAATTGGCGATTCTGGCCGCCGAAATCATCGCGGCACAGGCGGCGGCTCCCTTCACCCTGGGGCTCTCCGAAATCGGCGGTGCGGCCGCCACCCTGGCCACCCGTGAAATGGTCCGCAAGATCCTCAAGGAAGTCGCCAAGCAGGTCCTTGACGCGATCATGGAGGCCGCCAAGGAACCGGTGATCTCCGCACTGGAGGCCATGGCCTCGGACCTCATCGCCCAGACCGTCAACCAGAACTTCGGCGCCCAGAACGGCTACAACGTCGGCCGGACCCTCAAGGAGGGCCAGAGCGCCGCCACCGACGCCATCAAGAACACCGGCGAGTCCCTCGGCGAGAGCCTCCGCGACGGCGCCGGCCACCGCGCGGGCCACCGCGCCCGCGGCGGGCTGGACCACGCGGCCGGCCGCAGCGACGGACACGGGGACAGCGGCGGGGACGGCAGCGACAGCAGCGACGGCGGATCCGACGACTCCGGACGCAGCAACTCCGGCGACTCCAGCAGCAACAGCGGGAACAGCGGCGACTCCAGCGGCTCGGACAGCGGGTCCGGCAGCGGGTCGCGCGGCGGCAGCGGGGACGGGGACGGAGACGGCGGCGGCTCGGGGTCCGGCTCGGGGTCTGGCTCGGGGTCCGGCTCGGGGTCTGGCTCGGGGTCCGGCTCGGGGTCCGGCTCGGGGTCCGGCAGTGGGGCTGGTGCCGACGGCGGTTCCGGGAGCAGCTCGGACGGCGGCTCCGACGGCGGCGGTTCCACCACCCACAGCCCCCGTGCGTCGGACCGCACCGGAGCGGCGGACGGACCGGACAACGGCGGAGGCACGGGCCACAACCCGTCCTCCTCCGACACTCCTTCCCGCGGCTCGGACCCCGCGCACCACGTCCCCGACGCCCAGCCCCTGCCGCCCCCGGCGCAGCGCTCCCCCTTCGACGAAGGCTTCCAGGGCGGCAACGACAGCCCCTACGGGGACTCCCACACCCCTGACTCCGGCACCGCCCCGGACTCGGGCACCACCCCGGACTCGGGCTCCGCCCCGGATACATCCCGTCCGGACTCGGGCACGGCCGGCCCCCACCTCGCCCCCGACAACACCCCGGACGCCGCCCGCCCGGAAGGTGACTCGGCCAGCACCCACCCC
>NZ_SDIF01000006.1 GCF_004122735.1 Streptomyces sioyaensis
CCTCAGCCCTCCCCCACCAACCGCCCCGCCAGCACGTCCAGATCGGTGCGCGTAAGACCGGTGAGCCGAGCGACCTCTTCCGGGTCCACGGCGCCGCAGTCCAGGCCACGCAGCAGATAGCCGCTGAGCGCCTTGGCGGTGGCGGGCTCGTCCATGACCTCGCCGCCGGCCTTGGCGACATACGCCGCCAGCCGGGCCGCGGCCTGCTCCAGGCCCTCGCGGTAGAAGGCGTACACCGCCGCGTAACGGGTGGGCAGATGACCCGGATGCATGTCCCAGCCCTGGTAGTAGGCGCGGGCCAGCGAGCGGCGTACCAAGCCGTGGTGCAGCCGCCAGGCGTCGTGGACCCGCTCGGTCGGGCCGACCGGCAGGACGTTCGTCGAGCCGTCGGAGAGGCGGACGCCGGTACCTGCGGCGGCGACCTGCATCACGGCCTTGGCATGGTCGGCCACCGGGTGGTCGAGGGACTGGTAGGCCGCGCTGACCCCGCAGGAGGCGCTGTAGTCGAAGGTGCCGTAGTGCAGCGACGTGGCCCGGCCCTCGGCGGCCTCGATCATGCGGGCGACGGTGGCGCGGCCGTCGGCCCCCAGGATCGACTGGGTGGTCTCGATCTGGATTTCGAAGCCGAGCCGGCCGCTCTCCAGGCCGTGCGCCTTCTCGAAGGCCTCCAGCAGCCGGACCATGGCGGTGACCTGCTCGGCGTAGGTGACCTTGGGGAGCGTCAGCAGCAGGCCGTCGGGCAGACCGCCGGCCCGCATGAGGCCGGTGAGGAAGATGTCGAGGGTGCGGATACCGCGGTCGCGGACGGCGGCCTCCATGCACTTCATCCGGATGCCCACGTACGGGGCCGCGGTGCCTCCCCCGGCCTCCGGCCCGGAGGTGCCCCCACGGTACGCGGCGGCGACCAGGGCGGCGGCGCGGGCCGCGGCCTCGTCCTCCTCGGCGTCCGGGCGGGGGCCGTAGCCGTCCTCGAAGTCGATGCGCAGATCCTCGACCGGCTCGCGGGTCAGCTTGGCGCGGACGCGGTCGTGGACGTCGGCGGCGAGCGCGTCGGGGAGGCCGAGGACGGCGGCCAGCGCAGCGGCGTCCGGGGCGTGCTCATCGAGGGCGGCGAGCGCCTGGTCGCCCCAGGAGCGCACGGTGTCGGCGGCGAAGACGTCACCGGGGACGTAGACCGTGTGGACCGGCTGCCGGGTGCCGGGGTCGCCCGGGTAGCGCCGCGCCAGATCCGCGTCCACCTCGGCGAGGGCGGCTCCGATGCCCGCACGTACGGCGTCCGCGAGGCTCGTCGCCACGGTCTCCTGCTGCCCCATTCGGTACCCTCCCGGTGCACACGCCCGATATACGAGCCATTTTCCGCTCAATGGAATCAACAATCCGTATGGCGAAGCTATCGGTGTCGGTTTGGCGCGGTCAACACCCCTCGCCCGAGACGGCGCAGGCCACGGGCGCGGGACCGGTCCCCGAAAACACGTGGCACCCCGGTGCGGGTGCCGAAAGAATCGGCCGCATGACGTGGATCGCACCCTCCATCGAGCGCAGAGAAATTCCCGCCGCGGCCGGCGAACGGGAGATGCTCCAGCGCTGGCTCGACTTCCATCGCGACACCCTGCTCACCAAGTGCGCCGGGCTCACCGCCGAGCAGCTCGTCCAGGCGAGCAGCCCGCCGTCCAACCTCACGCTGCTCGGGCTGGTACGCCACATGACCGAGGTGGAACGCTCCTGGTTCCGCCGGCGCTTCGTCGGTGAGGACATCGGCTCCCCCTACATCACCGACGACAACATCGACGCCGATTTCGACGACCTCGACCCGGCCGCCGCCGAGCGCGAATTCGCGGCGTTCCGCGCCGAGATCGAGGCCTGCGACAAGGCCGTGGCGGACCGGGGGCTGGACGAGACCTTCCAGGGCAACCAGGTGACGCGGAATCTGCGCTGGATCTACGTCCACATGATCGAGGAGTATGCCCGCCACAACGGCCATGCGGATCTGCTGCGGGAGCGGATCGACGGGGTGACGGGCGGCTGAGACCGCCGCCCTCCCAGGACCCGGCCGCCGACAGCACGAGGCCCCGTACGCAGCGCGCGTACGGGGCCTCGTGCGCGCGCCGAAGCGGGCTCCGGCGCGCACTGCGGGCTCAGCCCTTGCGGGTCTTGACCTCGTCGGTGAGGGACGGGACGACCTCGAAGAGGTCGCCGACCACGCCGTAGTCGACCAGGTCGAAGATCGGCGCCTCGGCGTCCTTGTTGATCGCGACGATGGTCTTCGAGGTCTGCATACCGGCGCGGTGCTGGATCGCGCCGGAGATGCCGGCCGCGATGTACAGCTGCGGCGAGACCGACTTACCGGTCTGGCCGACCTGGTTGGTGTGCGGGTACCAGCCGGCGTCCACCGCGGCGCGCGAGGCGCCGACGGCCGCACCGAGCGAGTCGGCGAGCGCCTCGATGACCGGGAAGTTCTCCGCGCCGTTGACGCCACGGCCACCGGAGACCACGATCGCGGCCTCGGTCAGCTCCGGGCGGCCGGTCGACTCGCGCGGCGTGCGCGAGACGATCTTGGTGCCCTTGGAGGAGTCGGCGATGGTCACCGCGAGCTGCTCGACCGTACCGGCGGCCGGCGCGGCCTCCGGGGCGGCGGAGTTGGGCTTGACCGTGATGACCGGAGTGCCCTTGGAGACACGGGACTTGGTGGTGTACGAGGCCGCGAAGACGGACTGCGTGGCCACCGGGCCCTCGTCGCCGGCCTCCAGGTCGACGGCGTCGGTGATGATGCCGGAGCCGATGCGGACCGCGAGGCGGGCACCGATCTCCTTGCCCTCCGCGGAGGACGGCAGCAGCACGGCGGCCGGGGAGACCGCGTCGTAAGCGGCCTGCAGCGCATCGACCTTGGGGGCGACGAGGTACTCGGCGAACTCGGGCGCGTCGGCGGCCAGCACCTTCACCGCGCCGTGCTCGGCGAGGACCTTCGCGGCCTCCTCGGCGTTGGCGCCGAGGTGGACGGCTACCGGCTCGCCGATACGGCGGGCGAGGGTGAGCAGTTCGAGGGTGGGCTTGCGGACGGCGCCGTCCACGTGGTCGACGTAGACAAGGACTTCAGCCATGGGATTGCTCTCCTGCGGGAAGAATGAGGGCGGTGGTAAGGGCTGCGGCTCAGATGAACTTCTGGCCCGCGAGGAACTCGGCGAGCTGCTTGCCGCCCTCGCCCTCGTCCTTGACGATCGTGCCCGCCGTACGGGCCGGACGCTCGGTGGCGTCGTCGACCTTGGTCCAGGCACCCTCGAGGCCGACCTCGTCCGCCTCGATCTCCAGGTCCTCCAGGTCCAGGGACTCCACCGGCTTCTTCTTGGCGGCCATGATGCCCTTGAAGGACGGGTAGCGCGCCTCGCCCGACTGGTCGGTGACGGACACGACGGCCGGCAGCGCGGCCTCCAGCTGCTCGCTGGCGGTGTCGCCGTCCCGGCGGCCGGTGACCTTGCCGTCGGCGACGGAAACCTCGGAGAGCTGGGTGACCTGAGGGACGTTCAGCCGCTCGGCGAGCAGCGCGGGCAGCACACCCATCGTGCCGTCGGTGGAGGCCATACCGCAGACGACGAGGTCGTAACCGGTCTTCTCGATGGCCTTCGCGAGCACGAGCGAGGTGCCGAGCGCGTCGGTGCCGTGCAGGTCGTCGTCCTCGACGTGGACGGCCTTGTCGGCGCCCATCGACAGCGCCTTGCGCAGCGCGTCGTTGGCGTCCTCGGGGCCCACGGTGAGGACCGTGATCTCCGCGTCGTCGGCCGCTTCCTTGATCTGCAGGGCCTGCTCGACGGCGTACTCGTCGAGCTCCGAGAGCAGACCGTCCACATCGTCACGGTCGACGGTCAGATCCTCGGCGAAGTGCCGGTCGCCGGTGGCGTCGGGCACGTACTTCACACAGACAACGATCCTCAAGCTCACGCCGACTCTCCTACCTGCTTCGTCTCTTCAGAACTGCCTGGTGCTGGCAGCATAGGCGTCACTGGGGGCGGCTCCCGGGCGGAAGCGGTTCCCCACGCCGACCGTCATATTACTCGCCAGTACATCCAGTCTCGTGCCCCGAATCAAGGCCGTCGAAATGTGACGTTGCCAACGACCCTGACCGGGCGACGAAGAGGCGGAGCGGGAACCCGTCAGTCCCGCAGCGCGTTGAAGCGGCCCTGGTGATAGAGCAGCGGACGGCCGGGCCCCGCGGGGTCGCCGACCACGGGCTGGGCGAGCACGAGGTGATGGTCACCGGCCGGCACCCGCGCCACGACCTTGCACACCAGCCAGGCCAGGACGCCGTCGAGAAGCGGCACTCCCGCGGGACCCGTGCGCCAGGAGGTGGCGGGACCAAAACGGTCGGCTCCGCTGCGCGCGAACGTGGCCGCCAGCTCCTGCTGGTGCTCGCCGAGTATGTGGACGCCGATGTGCTCGGCCTCCGAGACGGTCGGCCAACTGGAGGAGCCGGTACCGATGCCGAACGAGAGCAGCGGCGGGTCGGCGGCAACGGAGGTGAGGGAGGTGGCGGTGAAGCCGACGGGGCGGGAGCCGTGCGCGGTGATCACCGCGACACCCGCGGCATGCTGCCGGAAGACCGAGCGCAGCAGCTCGGGAGAGGCGGTACGGGGCGTTCCGAGGCCGGGCGAGGCCGTCATGGAGTTGTCCTTCAGATGTGGTGTACGGGCCCGGGCGGGGCCGCCGGCACCGGGCCGCGGCCGGCGGCTGTGAGGTCGTCGCTGCTCACGTGCCCGGACAGCGGGAGCTGGCAGTCCGCAGCAGGTCGACGTGGGCGCGTCCGCAAAGAAGGAATCCTGGCCGCATCACGTCAGAGTGACGACGCGTGACCCACAGCGTCAAGGGGCGCCCGCCATCTGGGAGATCAATCACGGACGGCCGCACCCAGGGCGGCGATGACATCGGCCTTGCGGGGCTGCCCGGCGGCGCGGCGCACGATCGCGCCCTCCGCGTCGAGCACCAGCACCGTCGGGGTGCGCTGCACCTCCAGCTCCCGTACGAGCGCGAGATGGTCCTCCGCGTCGATCTCGACATGAGCCACCCCCTCGACCATGCCGGCGACCTCGGCGAGGGTGCGCCGGGTGGCCCGGCAGGGCTGACAGAAGGCGCTGGAGAACTGCAGCAGGGTGGCTCGCTCCCCCAGCGCCGCGCCGATCTCGGCGGCGCCCAGCCGCGCCGCCCCGCCACGGTCGTCCCGCTCCTGCACCGTCGCCCTCCCCTTGCTGTGTAGTGGTCATCGGCTTGCTGCGTAGTGGTGCCCTCGGTCCGAGGAGCTCGCCGCCGTGGGCGCCGCGACCCGCACCACCTGTCCGGTCGTCCAGGGTGCAGCGTCCGCGGGGCCGTAAAGATTCCCGGGCGGTCGGTCCGCGTGACGCAGCTCCCCCGGGCGGTCGGTCCTCATGACGCCTTTCCCCGGCCGCGTCGGGGTACTCCCGCGGTGCGATCGGCGCCGTGTGCCACTGCGGATGGGCGGCCCGGCGGCCCTTACACGTGACAAGAATCTCCCGGCCGTGGCGGCTGCCGCGCTGGCCGCCACGGCCGACATCGGGCACGATCTCCGAAAGCCGCAGTTACGGCTGCGTAGGTTTCCGCCGGGAGAACCCTCCCCAGGCGTGGCAAAAGGGGTCCTCCGGACAATGGCAGAGCTCGTCTATCCGCCGGTGATCGGCGCCGCCCGCACCCTCTTCAAGGCGCTCGATCTGAAATTCGACATCGCCGGGACGGACCATGTTCCGCGCCGCGGCGGGGCGGTGCTGGTGAGCAATCACATCGGCTATCTGGACTTCGTCTTCGCCGGTCTGACGGCACGGCCGGCGAAGCGGCTGGTGCGCTTCATGGCGAAGGAGTCGGTCTTCCGGCACAAGGTGTCGGGGCCGCTGATGCGCGCGATGAAGCACATCCCCGTGGACCGGGCGCAGGGCATGGACGCCTACAAGCACGCCCTGTCGGCGCTGCGTTCGGGGGAGATCATCGGCGTCTTCCCCGAGGCGACGATCTCCGAGTCCTTCACCCTGAAGACCTTCAAGTCGGGTGCGGCGCGGCTGGCCCAGGAGGCCGGGGTGCCGCTGCTGCCGGTGGCGCTGTGGGGCACCCAGCGCCTGTGGACCAAGGGCCACAAGCGCGATCTGGGCCGCAACCACCTGCCGATAACGATCCGGGTGGGCGAGCCGATGGAGGCCGATCCGGCCGAGGCGGCCGAGAAGATCACCGACCGGCTGCGGTCCCGGGTGCAGGACCTCCTGGAGGCGGCCCAGCGCGCCTATCCCGTACGCCCCAAGGGTCCCGACGACACCTGGTGGATGCCGGCCCATCTCGGCGGCACCGCACCCGCCGCGCCCGGGAGCATCGCCTAGCCCGACACCGGACCGGGCCGCCGGTCTGCTGGTGGCCTGCCGTCTGCCGGGCTGCCGGTAGCCCGGGTCACTGCGACCAGATCTCGCCGATCTCGATACGGGCGTCCGGGCAGGCCTTGTGCAGCGCCTCGGCCAGCTCGGCGCCGGCGGCCGACAGGGCATCGAGCGGCATGGGGGCCATCCGCTCCAGCAGGAACAGCGCGCTGACCGAGTCCTCGGTGAGGCGGGTGCGTACGCCCTGACGCCAGTTCCAGCGGCGGCAGGTGACGCCTTCCTCGTCGCACCAGACCACCTCGCCCGCATCGGGGTGCTCGATGACCTCGGCGCCACCGGCGGCGGTCGCGAAGGGTTCTTCGCCGGTGGCCCTGACCAGCCGCATCCCGCCCTGGATGCGGTCCAGGTCCTCGCCGCCCACGGGGATGAGATGGGCGACGCTGATCGCGTTGTAGAGGTCGACCAGCCGGTTGATGCGCGGCAGGCCGCCGTCCGCGAGCGCCCGCCTGGCCAGCGCCTCGGCGGAGTTGCGGGTGCGCGACGGCTTGCTGCCGAAGGCGGTGTACGCGGCCCGCCAGGCGGCGAGGTGCGGGTCGTCCTGCGGGGCGCGCCCGTCGAGGCGCGCTGCCAGCCGTCGGGTGGCCTCGTCCAGGAGCGCCGAGCCGGCGTCGTCGCTGGGCCCGTTGGTCAGGCCGTGGGCCTCGACGGCGAGGTAGCCGAAGCCGGGCGCCAGGGCGCGCACCTCGTCGGAGACGTGCAGGGCGCAGCTCATGCCGGAAACGGGAACGTGCGAAGAGTCGGGCACGGGGGCGTCCTCAGAGGTCGGTGGGGAGCGTCTGCCAGAGGTGAGACCGGTCGACGGCCTCGCGGAGGCATTGGAGCACGACGGGGTGCGGTTCAGCAAATAGCACCGGGTAGTCCAGTTCGTTGCACTCGGTCCGCGCGGGGTAGGCGAGCTGCTCGCGGTCGAGACGGAACTGCGCGTCGATGCCGGGCTTGTTGCCCCGCGGATCCTGCCGGGCCCAACGGTGCGCACCGGGCAGCCGGAGGGCCACCAGACCGTGGACGGTGTCGAGCTTCTGGTAGCACAGCGCGGCAGGGATGCCCCCGGCCCGCAGCAGGGCCGCGAGGGCGTGCGCCTTGGCGTAGCAGATACCGGTGCGCAGCGCGAGGACGCCCGAGGCGCGCCAGGTGACCCGTGGATCATCGGTGTCCGCACTGTGCGGGATGGCGTCGCGGACGAAGGTGAAGGCGGCCTTGGCGTATGTGTATGCATCCGGGGCGTCGGCGGCGAGCGTCGCGGCAGTGGAGCGGACGAGCGGATGTCCGTGATCGATGACCGCGCAGGCGGCCAAGTAGGCGGATATATCCGGGGTGTTCTGGATCAGCTCCATGCACGGAGAGCGTAGCGATGCGCCCGGCTGGGAGTCAATGACTTCTCGGTCGGGCGCATAGCTATGCAGAGCGTGGACGTCCGGATCAGCGGCTGATCTCCTCGCGGAGGGCGGCCAGGAAGCCGTCGACGTCCGCCTCGGTGGTGTCGAACGCGCACATCCAGCGCACCTGGCCGGTCTGCTCGTCCCAGAAGTAGAAGCGGTAGCGCTTCTGCAGCCGCTCGCTGACATCGTGCGGCAGCCGGGCGAAGACCGCGTTCGCCTGCACGGGGTAGCAGATCTCCACCCCGTCGATGTCCCGCACCCCGGCCGCCAGCCGCTGCGCCATGGTGTTGGCGTGCCGGGCGTTGCGCAGCCACAGGTCCTTGGCGAGCAGCGCCTCCAACTGGACGGAGACGAAGCGCATCTTGGAAGCCAGCTGCATCGACAGCTTGCGCAGATGCTTCATCGCGCGCACCCGGTCGGGGTTGAGCACGATCACGGCCTCGCCGAAGACCGCGCCGTTCTTGGTGCCGCCGTACGAGAGGATGTCGACCCCCACCGCGTTGGTGAAGGCCCGCATCGGGACGTCGAGCGTCGCCGCGGCATTGGCGATCCGCGCGCCGTCGAGATGCACCACCATGCCGCGCTCATGGGCGTGTTCGCAGATCGCCCGGATCTCGTCGGGCGTGTAGACCGTGCCCAGCTCCGTGCTCTGGGTGATCGACACGACCTGCGGCATGGCGCGGTGCTCGTCGTCCCAGCCGTACGCCTCGCGGTCGATCAGCTCGGGGGTGAGCTTGCCGTCCTCGGTCGGTACGGTGAGCAGCTTCAGCCCGCCGACCCGCTCGGGCGCACCGCACTCGTCGACATGGATGTGCGCGGTGTCGGCCGCTATCACCGCTCCCCAGCGGTCGGTCACGGCCTGCAGCGCGACGACATTGGCGCCGGTGCCGTTGAACACCGGGAACGCCTCGGCGCGCTGCCCGAAATGGCTGCGGACGACCCGCTGGAGGTGCTCGGTGTAGTCGTCCTCGCCGTAGGCGACCTGGTGGCCGCCGTTGGCGAGCGTGAGCGCGGCGAGGACCTCCGGATGCGCGCCCGCGTAGTTGTCGCTGGCGAAGCCGCGTATCTCGGGGTCGTGGTGCGGCCGGGCGTCGGTCTTCGCTCCGGTCACGGCTCGGGGGTCAGCCACAGACGCTGTCCATTCACTTCCTGGGCGGGCCGGCTCCAGACCCCGGCGATGGCCTCGGCCAGCTCCGTGACATCCGTGAAGCCCGCGAACTTGGCGTTCGGTCGCTCGGCGCGCATCTGGTCGTTGACGAGCGCCTTCACGATCAGGATGGCAGCCGCGGCGCGCGGCCCCTGCTCACCCCCCGCCTTGCGGAAGCCGTCCGCCATGGCGAGCGTCCAGGCCTCGGCGGCGGCCTTGGACGCGGCATAGGCGGCGTTGCCCCCGGTGGGCTTGCTGGCGCCGGCCGCGCTGGTGAGGAGGAAGCGGCCGTTGCCGCTGCGTTCGAGGGCCTCGTAGAACGCGAGGGAGGTGTGCTGCACGGTGCGGACCAGCAGCTTATGGAGCGTTTCCCAGTCCGTGAGGTCGGTCTCCGCGAAGGTCGACGAGCCGCGCCAGCCGCCGACCAGGTGCACCAGGCCGTCGACCCGGCCGAACTCCTTCTCCGTACGGGCCGCCCACTCCCGGGCCTGGTCCACGTCGAGGAGGTCCACCGTCTCCCCTATCACCGTGGCGCCCCCGTGGGCGTACCGGGCCGCGTCCACGGCCTCCGCCAGCCGCTCGGGGTTGGAGTCCGAGCCGACCACCACCGCGCCCGCCTCGGCCAGCCGCAGCAGGGTCGCCCGGCCGGCCGGTCCGGCCGCGCCCGCCACTGCGATGACCGCACCCTCCAGCGGCCCCTGGCCGCCCGTCGACGTCACCATCTCCGTCGCCTCCTCGTCCTGCTCCTGGACGGCCGTCCGCCGGGTGTTCCGGTCGGTCTTCATGCCGCCGCCAATTCATCGCTGTGGGCCGTGATGCCCTTGGTGGATGCGATCACAGCACGCAGCTTCTTGGCGAGCGCCTCGTAGAACATGCTCAGCGGGAACTCGTCGGGGAGCACGTCGTCCACGAGTTTGCGCGGCGGCTGGTCCAGGTCGAGGGCGTCGGGTCCCTTGGCCCAGACCGACCCCGGGTGCGGTGCGAGGTAGGTCGAGACGAGGTCGTACGCGGCGAACCAGTGGACCAGCTTGGGCCGGTCGATGCCGTCGCGGTAGAGCTTTTCGATCTCGCCGCACAGCTCGTTGGTGACCTTGGGCGCCCGCTCCCAGTCGATGTGCAGTGTGTTGTCCGTCCAGCGTACGACGTCGTGCTTGTGGAGGTACGCGAAGAGCAGCTGTCCGCCCAGGCCGTCGTAGTTGCGGACGCGGTCGCCGGTGACCGGGAAGCGGAACATCCGGTCGAAGATCACCGCGAACTGTACGTCGCGGGCCTGCGCGTGCCCCTCGGCCTCCAGCTTCACGGCCTCCTTGAAGGCGGTGAGGTCACAGCGCAGCTCCTCCAGGCCGTACATCCAGAACGGCTGGCGCTGCTTGATCATGAAGGGGTCGAACGGCAGGTCACCGTGGCTGTGGGTGCGGTCGTGCACCATGTCCCACAGGACGAACGCCTCCTGGCAGCGCTTCTGGTCGGCGAGCATCTCGCTGATGTCCTCGGGGAGTTCCAGGCCCAGGGTCTCGACGGCGGCCTGGCTGACCCGCCGGAAGCGGGCGGCCTCGCGGTCGCAGAAGATGCCGCCCCAGCTGAAGCGCTCGGGGGCCTCGCGCACGGCGATGGTCTCCGGGAAGAGCACCGCGGAGTTGGTGTCGTAGCCGGCCGTGAAGTCCTCGAAGGCGATGCCGCAGAAGAGCGCGTTGTCGTAGCGGGTGCGCTCCAGCTCGGCGAGCCAGTCCGGCCAGACCATGCGCAGGACGACGGCCTCGAAGTTGCGGTCCGGGTTGCCGTTCTGGGTGTACATGGGGAACAGCACGAGGTGCTGGAGGCCGTCGGCGCGCTGCTGGGCGGGCTGGAAGGCGAGCAGCGAGTCGAGGAAGTCCGGCACGCCGAAGCCGCCGTCGGCCCAGCGGCGCAGGTCGGCGGCGAGCGCCTGGTGGTAGGCGGCGTTGTGCGGGAGCAGCGGGGCGAGCTCCGCGAGGGCCGCTATCACGCGGTCGACCTCCGTACGGACGGCGTCGGCGCTCGGCGCGCCCTCCGCCTCCAGGTCGACCGAACCGTCCTTGGACTGCCAGGGGCGGATGGTCTCGACCGCGTTCTTGAGCACGGGCCACGCCGGGTGCCCGACCACACTCCCTGCGGTCGTGGTGCCCCCCTGGACACCCACAGGCGAAAGAATTTCCGTCATGACTGCCCTCCGGCGGTAGATCGTGTTGTCAGGACACGGTAACCAGCCAAGGATCGTCCACTCAAGTGGGCTAGCTGAAAATTATCCCGTTGACACCCCGTACACACGCCGATTTTTCCTGTGCGTGACGCCCTGAGCGCCACTTCCTACCAGCCGCGCCAGCCCTCGCCGCGCTTCCTCCGGGAGCCCACAACCCCGTGAGAGAGCCGCGAGCGGGCCCTGGACGGGGTCCGGAGAAGCCCTGGGAGGACCCCTGGGCACACCGCGCCGGACAGGGCCGCGCGACCCCCTCCCCAGCTCCTGTGGCATATGCCACACCCGCTCGGACAACGGGTCGCGGCGTGCTGCCGCGCCCTGGGGGCATCCCCGCGTCGGACGCGTCCGACGCCGCGCCCCGGCCCCGGGACGTCGTCAGCGCACCGGGGAATCGCCCACATGAGGGTGAAGTGGTCTGACGCCGGATCTGGCGGGTACCCGTACTGGACACACCGCGGTCCGTTCGGCACCCCTTCTTTCCCCGCCCGGTCCCGTTAGGCTGTGCGCCGTTTCGTACGCCGTGGCCGACGTACGCCGTGGCCGACGGTCGACGGTCGACATGCTCCAGAGCCGACAGCAGCACCGAGCCGACAGAAGCGAGGCAGCCTTGTCCTTTCTCACCATCGGACACCGCGGGATGATGGGCGTCGAGCCGGAGAACACCCTGCGTTCCTTCGTCCGCGCCGAGCACGAAGGCCTCGATGTCATCGAACTGGATCTGCATCTGAGCAAGGACGGCTCGCTGGTCGTGATGCACGACGCGGATGTCGACCGGACCACCGACGGCGCCGGCCCGATCTCCGAGCGCACCCTCGCCGAGCTGCGTGAACTCGATGCCGGGCGGGGCGAGCGGATCCCCGTCTTCGAGGAGGTCGTGGAGGCCGTCAAGGCACCGTTGCAGGCCGAGATCAAGGATGTGGCGGCCGCGCAGGCGCTGGCCGAGGTGATGCGGGCGCGCGATCTGACCGGTCGGGTCGAGGTGATCTCCTTCCACGACGAGGCGCTGGCCGCCATCCGCACCCTGCTGCCCGGCGTGCGCACCGCGCTGGTCGCCAGCCGGTACGGCGCCGATGTCGTGGACCGTGCACAGGCCGTCGGGGCGACGATGCTGTCCCTGAACATCCGGCGGCTCACCCTGGAGCTGGTCGAGCGGGCACACGCCGCCCATCTGAAGGTCCTGGGCTGGACGGTCAACACCCACGACCAGCTCCGGCTGGCGCGCGGGCTGGGCCTGGACGGCGTGGTGACCGATCTGCCGGAGATCCGGCGGGCGGTGCGCTTCACGGCGTGAGGAGGCCAAGCCCCCGGCGAGGAACTAGACGGACTGCGCCAGGTGGTACGGGCCGGCCGGTACGAGCCGGGCCTCCATCCCGTCGCGCGCCTCGGTGCCCGTCGTCTGTCAGCTGGGAAATCCGCAGTTCACAGCGGCGCAACGAGCTTCCACCATGCGGACGTTTCGCCCGGTGATCTCGACAGATGGCCTCGCGCACTGCCACTCTCCCGCCATGCGCCTCGCCAACTGCCCCCTCCGCCTTGCCGCTTGCACCACCGTCGTGCTGCTCGCGGCGGCCGTCGGCTGTGCCCCACAGGACGAGTCCCCCGGTGGCCCACGGGCCGCCGGGCGGGGCACGCAGAGCTGTGA
The DNA here is from genome assembly GCF_004122735.1 of Streptomyces sioyaensis. GTDB lineage: Bacteria > Actinomycetota > Actinomycetes > Streptomycetales > Streptomycetaceae > Streptomyces > Streptomyces sioyaensis. The sequence continues at coordinate 12,803 of NZ_SDIF01000006.1, forward strand.
CCGCGGCAAACTGCCCACCGTCGCCCGTGGCACGCTCACGATCGGCACCGACAAGCCCGCCTACGCGCCGTGGTTCCACGACGACGACCCGGCGAGCGGCAAGGGCTTCGAATCGGCGGTCGCCTACGCCGTCGCCCGGCAACTGGGCTATGACAAGGGCGCGGTGCACTGGCAGACCGTGCCGTTCAACAACGCCTTCGCGCCCGGCGAGAAGAAGTTCGACTTCGACATCAACCAGGTCTCCATCAACGCCGCACGCAAACGGGCCGTCGCCTTCTCCTCCGGCTACTACGACGTACGGCAGGCGGTCATCGCGCTGAAGGGCTCCAAGGCCGCGCACGCCAGGAGCATCGCCGGTCTCCGTCGGCTCAAGCTCGGCGCCCAGGTGGGCAGTACCAGCCTGGACGTCATCCATGACACCGTCCGGCCGACGCAGCCCCCGGCCGTCTTTCAGAAGAACGACCTCGCCAAGTCCGCGCTGAGGAACGGTCAGGTCGACGCGATCCTCACCGATCTGCCGACGGCCTTCTTCATCACCTCCGCCGAGGTGAAGGACGCCGAGGTGGTCGGGCAGTTCGCCGCCACCGGCGCCGCGAAGGAGCAGTTCGGCCTGGTCCTGGACAAGGAGAGCCGGCTCACCGGGTGTGTGAGCGCCGCGGTGGACGCGCTGCGCAGGAACGGCACCCTCGCCGCGCTGGAGAAGAAGTGGCTGACCGACGCGGTGTCCGTCCCGGTGCTCACATGACGTCCTCGAAAGGCGTGGTGAACGGCTCCTTCGAGGAGGGCGGGTACGTGCCCTCGCAGCGGCGGGTGGAGCGGGAGCGCTTCAAGCGGGCCAGGGCCCGGCGCGCGGTCGGCGTCGCCGCACTGAGCACCCTGGTCACCGCCGTCGTCCTGTTCCTCGTGATCACCCGCTCCCCCGGCTGGCCGCGCACCCGAGAGACCTTCTTCAGCGCCGCGTATGCGCGCAAGGCGCTGCCGGAGGTCCTGGACGGGCTGCTGCTGAATCTGCGGCTGCTGGTGGTGTGCGGGGCGGCGGTGCTGGTGCTCGGGCTCCTGCTGGCGGTGGCCCGGACGCTGCGCGGCCCGGTGTTCTTCCCGCTGCGCGCCCTGGCCACCGCATACACCGACTTCTTCCGCGGACTGCCGCTGATCATCTGTCTGCTGATGGTGGTCTTCGGGGTGCCGGCGCTGCGGCTCCAGGGCGTGACCACCGATCCGGTGATGCTCGGCGGCACCGCGCTGGTCCTGACGTACTCGGCGTATGTGGCCGAGGTCTTCCGGGCCGGCATCGAGTCGGTGCACCCCTCGCAGCGGGCCGCGGCCCGGTCGCTGGGGCTGAGCGGCGGGCAGACGCTGCGCTTCGTGGTGCTGCCGCAGGCGGTGCGGCGGGTGGTGCCGCCGCTGCTGAACGATCTGGTCTCGCTGCAGAAGGACACCGGTCTGGTCTCCATCGCGGGCGCGGTGGACGCGGTCTACGCGGCGCAGATCATCGCCGGCAGGGACTTCAACTTCACGCCGTACGTCGTGGCCGGTCTCGTCTTCGTCGCGCTGACGATCCCGATGACGCGCGGCACGGACTGGATCACGGCCCGCATGGACCGCAAGCGCGCCCAGGGAGGCCTGGTATGAGCACGACCGACGACACCCCGCGGCCGGCCGACGGGGCCGTCGGCCACGAGGCGCCCGGCGACGGCCCGGTGCTGCGGCTGGAGTCCGTGCGCAAGACGTACGGACGGGGCACGGTCGTGCTGCGGGATGTGGACCTCGCGGTCCCCGCGCACACCGTGACCACGCTGATCGGCGCCTCGGGGTCGGGCAAGTCCACGCTGCTGCGCTGCGCCGGCCTGCTGGAGGAGATCGACGACGGCGCGATCTTCCTGGACGGTGCGGAGATCACCGATCCGCGGAGCGACGCGGACTCCGTGCGCCGCCGGATCGGCGTGGTCTTCCAGGCCTACAACCTCTTCCCGCACATGACCGTGCTGGACAACATCACGCTGGCGCCCCGCCGGGTGCACGGGATGCCGCGCGCGCAGGCCGAGGCGCGGGCCCGCGAGCTGCTGGAGCGGCTCGGGCTCGGCGGGCGGGGCGGCGAGTACCCGGACCGGCTCAGCGGCGGCCAGCAGCAGCGGGTGGCGATCGTCCGCGCACTGGCCGGGCGGCCCCGGCTGCTCCTGCTGGACGAGGTCACCGCGGCGCTCGACCCGGAGCTGGTGGGCGAGGTGCTCGGCGTCGTCCGCGATCTGAAGGAGGAGGGGATGACCATGGTCATCGCCACCCATGAGATGGGCTTTGCGCGGGAGGTCGCCGACCAGGTGTGCTTCCTGGACGGCGGGGTGGTGGTGGAACGCGGCACGCCCGAGCAGGTCTTCGGGGATCCGCAGCACGACCGCACCCGGCAGTTCCTGCGGCGGATCATCCAGGCGGGACGGCTGTGAGCACCGGCCGTCGGCACCGCCCGGCCGCACGCCCAAGGGGGCCCGTCCACCGGACGGGCGCCGCGGCCGCGCCCGGCGTGCCCTAGCCGAGCGGCTTGACCAGCAGCTCGAACTCCAGGTCGGGGCGCTGCGGGATGCCGAATCGCTCATCGCCGTACGGGAACGGGGTGAGCTGTCCGGTGCGCCGGTAGCCGCGGCGCTCGTACCAGGCGATCAGCTCGTCGCGCTGCCGGATGACCGTCATCCGCATCTCGCGGACGCCCCAGGTCTCCCGCGCTATCCGCTCGGCCTCCGCGATGATCACCTTGCCGAGGCCGCCGCCCTGGAGCTGCGGGCGCACCGCGAACATCCCGAAGTACGCGTGGTCCCCGCGGTGTTCGAGCTGGCAGCAGGCGATCAGTTCCCCGTCCCGCTCGGCGATCAGCAGCCGGCCGTCCGCTTTGCGCACCACGGCGGTCACGCCGTCCGGGTCGGTGCGCTGGCCCGCCAGCAGGTCCGCCTCCGTCGTCCAGCCGGCCCGGCTGGTATCGCCGCGGTACGCCGACTCGATGAGCTCGACGAGCCCGGGGACGTCGGCGTCGAGGGCGGTACGGAAGGTCAGCTCGCTGGTGGGCATGGCGCGCGGAGTCCTCTCAGAGCAGCACGAATGACTGCATGGAGGCTAACAAGTGGTATGCCTGCCGTGTCAGGGCCTTTCGCCACGGCTTTTCGGCGGTGGCGAAAGGCCGCGCCCGGCCGCGGGCCGTAGGGTCCCGGCATGGTGCACGTACTGAGCAGCAGGGTGTTGTTGCGGCCGGCCGACCCCGAGCGGTCGCGGGCGTTCTACGGCGAGGCGCTGGGGCTGGAGATCTACCGGGAATTCGGCACGGGGCCCCAACGTGGCACGGTCTACTTCCTGGGCGGTGGCTTCCTGGAGGTCTCCGGACGCGCCGCGGATCCGGCCACGGACACCCTCCAGTTGTGGCTCCAGGTGGCGGACGTGGCCACCGCACACGAAGAACTGCGGGCCCATGGCGTCGAGGTGCTGCGGCCGCCCGTGCAGGAGCCGTGGGGCCTGATCGAGCTGTGGATCGCCGACCCGGACGGCCACCGGATCGTGCTGACGCAGGTCCCGGCAGACCATCCGCTGCGCTACCGCCCCTGAGGCCTGTCCGGCGGAAGCGGGGCCGGGCGCGGTCCGCGGTGCCCTTGCGCGTGCGCTGCCGGGCCCGGAGCCGCCGGGCCTGGAGTCGTCGTGCCCGGAGCCGCCTGCCCGGAGCCGTCGGGCCCCCGCACCCGCGCCCCCCGTGCGTCCGTGCGCTCCCGTGTGCGGGTCACCGGGCGGGAATCCTGCCCCCGTTGCGTACGGGTCCAAGGGGAGGTGCTCGGTGCACGGACCACCGTGGGTCGGCTGGCCGCTGGTGCTGCTGTGTGCCGCGGCCGGCGCGTACTGCCTGGTGCGGTCGCGTACCGTCCCGGCCGCCGAGCGGGGTGCGGCGCGCGGTGAGGGGCTGATGGCGCTGGGGATGGCGGCGATGGCGTGGCCGGCGTCCGCCGCGGCGCCCCTGGCGTGGTCGCCGTGGCTGTTCACCGCGGTGTTCGGGGTTGCGGGGCTGTGGGCGCTGGCCCGGCGCCATCTGCACCATGCGGTGGGCGCGGGGGCCATGGCGTACATGGCGCTCGCGATGGCGCTGCCCGCCGGGCAGTGGGGCCCTGCCGGGCACCCGGACGGGATGAGCCCGATGGGGCACCCGGTGCCGGGCGGAGTGCCGTTGCTGACCGGGCTGTTGCTTCTCTACTTCACGGTGTACGTGATCGCGGCGGGCGTCCGGCTGGTGCCGGCGGCGGTGACCACGGGGCCGGACGGGCCGGCGGCGGACGGCGGGCCGCCCGGGGTGCTGCGGGCCTGCCGGGTGGCGATGGGGATCGGCATGCTGGCGATGCTGCTGGCGCTGTGAACTGCGGCGATGCCTGCCGCCCCGTGGTGCGCCGCCCGCACGCCCGGTCCGCGGTTCACACCCGTTGCGCGGGTGGCATACGTCACTTCCGGCCCGCGCCCGTACCAACGGGTAGGCGCCCGCTCATAGGCTGACGCCATGATGGTCCCCCTCGCGCTGATGATTCTCGGCGTGCTGGCCGCGGCAATGGCGCCGCGGCTGATGGCCCGTTCCGACTGGCCCGACCGTGAGCCGGTGCTCGCCCTGTGGGTGTGGCAGTGCGTCGTCGCCGGTGTCCTGCTGTGCTGCCTGCTCGCGATGTCGCTGAGCGCGGCCGCCGCCTGGGAGGCCGTGCGCAGCCCGGTGTTCGGATTCGCCCCGCATGTGGTCGTCGAGGCGTATGCGCTCCAGGGGTACGGGCCCTGGGCCGGGGCGCTGGCCCTCCTGCTGGCGGGCGGGGGCGCCTGGACCGCCGTCACCCTGACCCGCGAGGTGCGGGCGGCGCGCGCCCGCCGCCGGCAGCGCCGCGCCGAACTCCTGCGCCGCTCGCCGCTGCTGCCCGGTGAGGAGCCGGCCGGGGAGCGCCTGGTCGTCCTGGAGGGCGACCGCCCGGAGGCCTGGTGGTTGCCGCACTCCTCACCCCAACTGGTCATCACCACCTCGGCGTTGCGGCGCCTGAAGGACCGTCAGCTCGATGCGCTGATCGCACACGAGCAGGGCCATGCGCGGGCCCGGCACGACCTCCTGCTGCACTGCGCCTCGGCGCTGGCCGTCGGATTCCCGCAGATCCCGGTCTTCGCCGCGTTCCGCGATCAGGTGCACCGGCTGGTCGAGCTGGCCGCCGACGATGTGGCCTCGCGCCGCTTCGGCCGGCTGACGATCGCGCTGGCGCTGGTCGAGCTCAACGAGGACCGCGGGGTGTTCGGCCCGTGCCCGGCCCAACTGGCCCAGGTGCCGGAGCGGGTGGACCGGCTGCTGTCCCCCGCACCCCGTTTCACCCCCGGCCGACGGCTGCGGATGACGGCGGTGGCCGCGCTGGTGCCGGCGGTACCGCTGCTGGTGACCTTCATTCCCGGGCTGCGCGCACTGACGTAGGGCCGGTCCGACGGGTCTGGGCGCGGGCCCGGCCATGACCGGACGGGCCCTCCGCCCCTCGCCCCGGGCGCCCGGCGTGGGCGAGGATCGTCCCATGCCCACCACGCCGCCTCCCGCCGCCCGGATTTCCGCCGTGGACGGCGAACGCCGCGCCGCGTCCGCCCCGCCGCGCCCCGCCGTCGCCGCCGCCCTGCTGTGCACGGTCCTCTTCGGCCTGCTGCTCACCCTCGTCGTGCTCCGCTGGAGCCCGCTGATCTCCCTGGACACGGACCTGGCCGGGGCGCTGCACCGGACGGCCGTCGCCGAGCCCGGCTGGACCCACCGCAACCGGGTGCTCAGCGACTGGGTGTGGGACCCGTGGACGATGCGGGCGGTGCTGGCGGCGGCGGTCTGGCTGCTGCTGCGGCGCGGGGAACGGCTGCTCGCCGCCTGGGTGGCCGCCACCTCGCTGCTGGGTACCGGCGTCCAGCAGGCGGTGAAGGCGCTGGTCGGCAGGGAACGCCCGGTCTGGCCGGACCCGGTGGACTCCGCGGGCTATGCCGCCTTCCCCTCGGGGCACGCACTGTCCGCGCTGGTCGCGGGCGCCCTGGTGCTGTGGCTGCTGCGGCTGCACGGGGTGTCGCGGCGGTGGCGGTGGGCGGCCCGGGCGGTGGTGGCGGTCTCGGTCGTCGGCGTCGGCTTCACCCGGGTGTTCCTGGGGGTGCACTGGCCGTCGGATGTCGTCGGCGGCTGGCTGCTGGGCGGCGCCCTGGTGGCGGGGTCGGTGGCGGCGTACCACGCGTATCCGGCCAGGTGGGATCGACCCGGCTGCGCGCAGGAGACAGGATGGCGGTCATGACGACGATCACAGGTGTGCTCTTCGACTTCTCCGGGACCCTGCTGCACATCGAGCCCGCCGAGTCCTGGCTGCGCGCGGCGCTGACCGCGTCCGGCACGGCCATGGACGAGGCCGAGCTCGCCCGGCGGGCGGCCGCACTGGAACGGGCCGGTGCGCTGCCCGGCGGCGCCCCGCCCGTCGAGATCCCTGCCGATCTGGCCGGGCAGTGGGAGATCCGCGACCGCGACGCCCGCCTCCACCGCGCGGTGTACACCGGACTGGCCCGCCAAGTACCGCTGCCCGCACCGGAGTTGTACGACGCGCTCTATGAGCGCCACAAGACCGCGGAGGCCTGGCGGCCCTACCCGGACGCCGCCGAGGTACTGGCGGAGCTGCACCGGCGCGGCATCCGGATCGGCGTCCTCAGCAACATCGGCTGGGACCTGCGGCCGGTGCTGCGCGCCCACGGCCTGGACCGCTATGTCGACACCTGCGTGCTGTCCTGCGAGCACGGCCTCCAGAAGCCCGATCCACAGCTCTTCGCCCTCGCCTGCCGGGAGTTGGGGCTCGCCCCGTCCACGGTCCTGATGGTGGGTGACGACCGTACGGCGGACGGCGGCGCGACGGCGGTGGGCTGCGCCTTCCTGCCGGTGGAGCGCCTGCCGGCGGACGGGCGCCCGGACGGCCTGCGGCCGGTGCTGGACCTGGTGGGCTGAGGAGCGGCGGGGGCGGTCCGCCGCCCGCGGCGCCGGCCGCTCCACCGCTTCGCCGGGAGCGCCCGTGTGCCGGACCCGGACGGAAAAACGGAACCGCCCCGGCCGGCGGGTGCCGGCCGGGGCGGAAGGGGCTTCCGCGGCTGCGCGTCAGCTGAGGGTCGCGAGGGCCTGGTTGAGGGTGGCCGACGGGCGCATGACCGCCGAGGCCTTCGCGACGACGGGCTGGTAGTAGCCGCCGATGTCGGCCGGCGAGCCCTGCACGGCGATCAGCTCGTCGACGATGGCCTGCTCCTGCTCGGTAAGCGTCTTGGCGAGCGCCGCGAACGCCTCCGCGAGCTGGGCGTCCTCGGTCTGCTTGGCCAGCTCCTGCGCCCAGTAGAGCGCGAGGTAGAAGTGGCTGCCGCGGTTGTCGATGCCGCCGAGCTTGCGGCTGGGCGACTTGTTCTCGTTGAGGAAGGTGCCGGTGGCGCGGTCGAGGGTGTCGGCGAGCACCTGGGCGCGCGCGTTGCCCGTCTTCTGCGCGAGGTGCTCGAAGCTGACCGCGAGCGCGAGGAACTCACCCAGGCTGTCCCAGCGCAGGTAGTTCTCCTTGACCAGCTGCTGGACGTGCTTCGGCGCGGAGCCGCCGGCACCGGTCTCGAACAGTCCGCCGCCGTTCATCAGCGGGACGACGGAGAGCATCTTGGCGCTGGTGCCCAGCTCCAGGATCGGGAACAGGTCGGTCAGGTAGTCACGCAGCACGTTGCCGGTGACCGAGATCGTGTTCTCGCCGCGGCGGATGCGGTCGAGGGAGAACTTGATCGCGTGGACCGGCGCCATGATCTCGATCTGCAGGCCGTCCGTGTCGTGCTCGGGGAGGTAGGCCTTGACCTTCTTGATCAGCTGCGCGTCGTGGGCGCGCTCCTCGTCGAGCCAGAACACCGCCGGGTCGCCGGTCGCCCGGGCGCGGGTGACGGCGAGCTTGACCCAGTCGCGGATCGGCAGGTCCTTGGTCTGGCACATACGGAAGATGTCGCCGGCGCCCACGGCCTGCTCCAGCACGACGTTGCCGGCCGCGTCGAGGACCCGCACGGTGCCCGTGGTGGGGATCTCGAAGGTCTTGTCGTGGCTGCCGTACTCCTCGGCCTTCTGCGCCATCAGGCCGACGTTCGGCACCGAGCCCATCGTCGACGGGTCGTAGGCGCCGTTGGCACGGCAGTCGTCGATGACGACCTGGTAGATACCGGCGTAGCTGCTGTCGGGGAGCACCGCGAGGGTGTCGGCCTCCTCGCCGTCCGGGCCCCACATGTGGCCGGAGGTGCGGATCATGGCCGGCATGGAGGCGTCGACGATGACATCGCTCGGCACGTGCAGGTTGGTGATGCCGCGGTCGGAGTCGACCATGGCGAGCTCCGGGCCCTCGGTGAGCTCGGCGTCGAAGGACGCCTTGATCTCGGCACCGTTGGGCAGCGACTCCAGGCCCTTGTAGATGCCGCCGAGGCCGTCGTTCGGGGTCAGGCCCGCGGCGGCGAGCGACTCGCCGTACTGGGCGAAGGTCTTCGGGAAGAAGGCGCGGACCACGTGGCCGAAGATGATCGGGTCGGAGACCTTCATCATCGTGGCCTTCAGGTGCACGGAGAACAGCACGCCCTCGGCCTTGGCGCGGGCGACCTGCGCGGTGAGGAACTCGCGCAGCGCGGCCACGCGCATCACGGACGCGTCGACGACCTCGCCCGCGAGGACCGGTACCGACTCGCGCAGCACGGTGGTGCTGCCGTCGTCCCCGGACAGCTCGATGCGCAGGGAGCCGGCGTCGGCGATGACCGCGGACTTCTCGGTGGAGCGGAAGTCGTCGGTGTCCATGTGCACGACGTTCGTCTTCGAACCGGACGTCCAGGCGCCCATCCGGTGCGGGTGCGCCTTGGCGTAGTTCTTCACCGACGCGGGGGCGCGGCGGTCGGAGTTGCCCTCGCGCAGGACCGGGTTGACGGCGCTGCCCTTGATCTTGTCGTAACGGGCGCGGATGTCCCGCTCCTCGTCGGTCTTCGGGTCGTCCGGGTAGGCCGGGAGCGCGTAGCCCTGCTCCTGGAGCTCGGCGATGGCCGCCTTGAGCTGCGGAATCGAGGCCGAGATGTTCGGCAGCTTGATGATGTTCGCCGCGGGAGTCTTGGCCAGCTCACCGAGCTCGGCGAGGGCGTCGTCGATCCGCTGGCCCTCCTCCAGGTGCTCGGGGAAGCTCGCGATGATGCGCCCGGCCAGGGAGATGTCACGGGTCTCCACGCTGACGCCGGCCGTCGACGCGTATGCCTGGATCACCGGCAAGAACGAATACGTCGCCAGGGCCGGGGCCTCGTCAGTGTGGGTGTAGATGATGGTCGAGTCAGTCACCGGGTGCTCCGCTCCACGTCTGCAACATTGCTCGACATCAAGATATCTCGTGGGCGGCTCCGTCTCGACATGACCCCGCCACGGGCAAATCCGGAGGAATCCGTTCCGAACGGTTTCGGCCGGTCCAATTCGCGCCGGCCGGCGGGCGACCCCCTGGAACGGCCCGCCGGCAGGGCGATCGGTCAGCCCACCTTCGTCCACCGCCGGCAGCCGCTGGTCTCGAACGTCTCGCCCTTGGTGAGGGTGATGCGGGCCGGGCCCCGGAGTGTGCCGTGGGCGATGAGGCTGCCCCTCGCACCGCTGGAGTCCTTCGCGCGTGCCCAGGAGCACCGGGGTATGCCGGACGCGGCGGGGCCGCCGGTCCGGTACGTACCGGCGGCGATGTCCTCCCCCACCCGATGACTGCCCTGGCCGATCGTGGCGCCGGACCCCGCGACGGCCGCCTTTCCGGCGGCTTTCTCCGGCTTGCCCACCGAGGCCCTGACCGGCTTGGCGGTGAAGGTGACCGCCACCGTGGGGGCCGGCTTCGCCCCGGGCTTCGTGCCGCCACCGCCGTCGCCTCCGACGGCCGCGCCGAGCCCGAGGACGGTGCACGCGCACACCGCCCCCACTGCGATCTTGAGTGCGGCGCGCTCCTTCCGCGGCGGTTGCCCGGCCGGCGGCACAGCGAAGGAGTGGAGCTGCTGACCGAAGGACGCGGGCTGCTGTTGCGAGTGCGACATGAACGTTCCCCCAGCATCTGTGATGGTGTGGTGAAGACCGCTCAATGCCGTTGAAGGTTGTACGGAATCCCGGGTGGTCGTCGTCCACTCGCCGCGCGCTCGCCCGCCCCCGCCGGAACGGGGTGCGCCGACGCCCCGGCCCGCGGGCCGGGGCGGCCCCTCAGACGATCTCCTGGCGACCGTTCATGAAGACGTGTCGGACGCGGCGGAGGACGTCCAGCTCGTGCAGCGGGTTGCCGTCGACGACGAGGAGGTCGGCGCGCAGGCCGGGACGGAGGGCGCCGGTGTCGGTCAGCCCCAGGGCGCGGGCGGCGTCGACGGTGGCCATATCGAGAATCTCGGCACGGGTGAAGCCGAGCGAGGCGAAGAATTCGAGCATGCCGACGTAGTCGCCGAACCGCGCTCCCGGCACACCGGCGTCGGTGCCGGCGATGAACCGGACACCGGCCTCCCGCATCTCGCGGATCACCCTGGTCATCGACTCGGCGCGGTCGGGGCCGAGTTGCTGGAGGAACAGCTGCCAGTCCCCGGAGACACAGCGGCAGACGGCTATGTCGTTCTCGATGATGCGGCGGGTGATCTCCGGATCGTAGGTGACGCCCTCGGCGGTGCGCCAGGAACAGTGTTCAAGGGTCCGGACGCCGGCCTCGACGCAGTCGGTGATGGCGGCGGTGCCGTGGGCGTGTGCCGCCACCTCCAGGCCGTGGCAGGCGGCCTCCTCGACGATCAGGCGCAGTTGAGCGCGGGTGAACTGCGACTCCCACATCCGCGGGCCCCCGGGGGTGAGGGCGCCGCCGGAGGCCATCACCTTGATCAGGTCGGCTCCGGCCGCCGCGTTGCGGGCGATCTGCTTGCGGATGTCGTCGTCGGTGGTGACCCCGCCGCCGAGAAATCCACAGTGCCCTCCGGGGAGGGTCAGGGGTGCGGTCGCGGCGAGGATGCGCGGCCCGGTCGTCTTCCCGGACGCGATGGCCGCGCGCAGCGCGATGGTGAGGTCGTCGCGGTCGCCGAGGTCCCGTACGGTCGTCACCCCGGCGGCCAGGAACTGTCCGGCGCGGTCCGCCATGGCGGCGGCGAGCTCGTCCGGGGCGGCCTGGGTCACCGCGCGCACCGGGTCGGGGCCCGCGTCGAAGGCGAGGTGGACATGGCAGTCGATCAGCCCGGGCAGCACCGTGGCCCCCGGGCAGCGCAGCCGCCGCACGCCCGGATCCACCGTCGCCTCCAGCTCGGCCGCGGTACCGACAGCGGTGATCACGTCGGCGTCGACGAGGACGGCGCCGTCGCGGATCTCCTGGTCAGCACGTCCGGTGAGAACCAGGTCAGCGGTGATCAGTACCTTGTTCACGATGTCCTTTCGCATAGGCACGGGAGACGGCGACGAGTTCCCGGGCTTCGGCGCCCAGGTCGTTGCCGGAAGGGGAGGCGATGCGGGTGGCGGAAAAGGCCGTATCGGGATCCTCGGTGGCCGGCTTCAGCGCGAGCGCCTCGGCGATGTGCCGGGCGAGTTGATCGGCCGGGCCGCGGGCGAGATCGGCCTCGGGGGCGACGCGTGCCAAATAGGGGCTCAGCCGCACCAGTCCGTCGCGGCATTCGATGAGCCGGCGGTAGAACCGCTCGTGGGTACGGCGGAACCGGAAGCGACGCCACCTGGAACCGCTCGGCTCGACGTTCAGGACGAGTTCCGGATAAGCCGCGGCAAGGGCGGTCCACAACGGGGTGAGCTCGCGGTACATACGGCGGTGATGGACCACTGACCGCAGATGGGCGGCTACTTGCATGCCCGCGGAATAGGTCAACCCGAGCAGGACGATGCCCAGCGCCCAGTCGTTCATCGACCAGTTCACCGTGTTGAACGCCTGATGCGAGCCGGGATCGTCGATGCGCAGAAAGACCCAGACGACCCGATTGACCGAGGTGAGGGCCAGCACGAACAGGCCGAGTGCCATGGCCCGCAGGCCGACCGCCAGGTGCCGGTTCGCCAGGCGCGCATAGCGCAACGCCCAGAGCGCCGGGGTGAGATAGGCGTAGACGAAATAGGCGTTGCCGATGAGGTAGAACGCGGCGATGGCCGGCTGTGTCATGTCCGCCGTGGTCAAGGTGTGCCCGCGCAGCGCCGGCGGCGTCGCGATCATGTCGATGACCAGGACGGTCAGGACACCGGCGAGCAGGCCCGCGTGGAGCCGGACCTGGCGCCGCCCGGCGGCGTCCGGGCCGGGCATGGAGAAGAGGAAGACCAGGATGAGCGCGCCGAGGCCGGACATGTGGACCGCGTTGAACACGATCTTTCCGACGCCGACCGCCGTGGCGGAATCGACCGCGAGGAGGACATCGGGAAAGCTGAGGATTTGCCCGGAAGCCAGCAGGAGCAGGCAGGCGACCAGAAGGCGCAGCACCCGGTCCCGTGGTGCGCGGGTCAGGTCGACGATCTTCCATATCGCCCCGACGATCAGCATGAGGGTCACTGGCTGTTGGAAGATTACGTCCACCCCCAGCGGGGGTTCAGCGCGGAACTGAGCGGGCCGAGCGCGGAATCCTCAGGGGTGCGTGGGGTGGCGTAGTCGATGACCACCGCCCACTCCTGGATGATGGTCGCGACCAGTTCGGCCTCGCGTTCATAGTCCTCGGTGTAGCAGGTGCGGCGAAATCCCCGGGGGACCTCATCGCCGGGGTAATCGGGACCGAGGTCCGGCAGTTCCTCCTCGAAACCGCCGTCGTCCTGGTGGTCGGCGAGGATGTGGCCGATCTCGTGCAGGATGATGTGGTCCTGATGTACGCGGGTCGTTTCCTCTTGGTAGAAAATGCATTCCTCGTGCGGCCGCGACATCCACACCCCGAACGGGCCGGGTATCGGCAGCGCCCAGGGAATCAACCGTATGGGTTTGCCCCGGAGTTCACCGAGTCGGCGGCATAACTCGCGCACCTCCAGCGGGGGCTGAATGTCGAGCTGCCGCAGCAGATGCTTGCAAGAGCGGCGGAGTTCGCGTTCGCGTACGGCCACGACGTCCTTTCTCACGCCCCGGCGCCGGTGCCGGGGGTCCCGTCCTGATCGAATGTCTCGATCATCTTGAGCAGTTGCTCGCGCATCGCCGGCGTCATCGCGCCCGCCCTCATCGCGATCTTCCACACCTGATGACCGGCGAGCCGTTCGCGCAACAGCGCGTCCTCGGGGTCCTCTTGGGCGACCAGGCACTGGACCGTGATCGGCCGCGACTCCGGCTCGCGGTGGTCGTCGAAGAACTTCGCAAGCCCCTCCAGGACGCTCAGCGTCGGGTTGGTGTGCGACCCGTTGCGCAGCATGGCCAGATAACTCCGCGAGAGCGTCGCCGGGTGCGAGGGATCGGCGGTCACCGCCTTGGCCACTTCGGCAGTGGAGTACTCCCGCTGCCGGCCATGGGCATCGGTCCACCGCACCCTCGCGAACAATGCGTTCAGCCGCTCGGCCAGCGACCGCTCGCTGCCTCGGTCAGCTTCTGCCACCATGCCCACGCTCCCCCGGCCGGACCCGCCCGTCATCCCCTGTGTCAGCCACTGTGTACTAGCCGATTGGCCACTACACAAGACTACTTGACCCTGTACTCCACAGGGTGCCAATATATTGGACGCTTCGCGCATGACACCGGCTGACGTCAGAGAACACGCCCTCTCCGCAGGCATGTTGGAGGCCGTGCTTCCCACGACAGCCCGTCGCGCACGAGACCGGTGACCGAGGAGTGGGCCTGCCCGCGCCGACCGCTTGCAGCTCTGGGCGGCCGTACACCGGAATCCGCGGTCCGGTGGAGGAAGTGGTTCGAGCCGTCACAGGGGAACGGCTCGCGCTCACGTCCCTCCGCCGGATCCTTGCGCGCCGAGCCGGGACGTGTCTCTCCCTAGGGGGTGTCTCTTCGATCTCCGTGGATCAGCCTGCGGCGTCTGGTGCCGTGCATCGCAAGGCGGAGCGTCTCCCTCGGACTGGGTGTCCGTGGGTGATGCGACAACGCCGCGAGGCGCGGTACCAGACGCCGCAGGCTGATCCACGGAGATCGAAGAGACACCCCCTAGCTGCTCCCGCCGGCGTTGCCGAGCGCGGCGACGAGTTGGGAGCGCCCGGCGATGTGCAGCTTCCGGTAGGCACGGGTGAGGTGGGTCTCCACGGTCCGGAGGGACACGAAGAGGCGTTGCGCGATCTGCTTGTTGCTGTAGCCCTGGGCGGCCAGCGCGGTGACCCTCTCCTCGCTGACCGTCAGATTGCCACCGGGGTGCGCCGTGCGCGTGGTGGCCCGGCCGCCCGCGTCGTGCAACCTCTTCTGCAGGCGCTGGGCGAGCGAAGTGGCCCCGCACGCGGTGGCGATGTCCAGTCCGCGGCGTACGGCGGTACGCGCGCCGGCCCTGTCGTCGCGCTGCATCAGCGCGCGCCCGTAAGCGTGCAGGGCGCGGGCGAGCTCAAGACGGGCGGGGGTGCGCTCCAGCGTGCTCACGGCCTCGGCCAGCAGGGCGAGCCCTCGCGGCCCGTCCGTCATCGCGCCCTGGGCGAGCAGCGCCACTCCCAGGGCGCGCGGGATCTCGCAGCGCCTCGCGAGCGCAAGCTCCTCCTCCAGGAGGGCGTGTGCGTCGCGACGACGGCCCAGCGCCAGCTGGAGGACGGCGGCACGGGACCGCCAGGGGGCGATCACCGGGCTGAGGGCGCCGGACGTCGCGAGGTGGTGACCGCACTCCCGCAGGAGCGACAGCCCGCCGTAGAGGTCGCCCCGCGCGGTGCGCAGCGCCGACAGGCTCATCAGGAAGCGGCTCCATTCCCAGGAGACGTCGGCCGGGTCGGTGCCGGCGTGCCGGGCGGCGAGGGTCTCGGCCGTCTCAAGATCGCCCTGCTCCACCAGGGTGTCGATTCTGATGGCTTCCAACGACAGCCAGAACGGTGGCTCGCCCTTCGGCCACGGCCCCTCGGCCGCGGCACCGGCCGTGGCGGCCGCCTCCCCGATGTCCCCCCGCGCCCACAGGATGCTCGCCTTGTAGACGAGCAGGGACGAGGACAGCAGGTCGAGGCGCCGGGCCCGGGTCTCCCGCAGCAGGTTTCCGCAGAACTGCTCGGCCCGGTCGAGCTGGTCCAGATGGAGCAGGGAGCGGGCCACGCAGTAGTGCAGCGGGAACAGGTCGAGGGAGAACGTGGGCAGATTGACCCCGGCGCGGTTGACCAGCTCGACGACCTCCCCGGCCGGCTTGCCCGCCCGCAGCGCGTCGAACGCCCGGATGCCCAGCAGTTGTCGTTCCCCCGGCGTGCTGCCCGTCAGTTCCTCGTCGACCCGCACGCTCGGCTGTCCTGGCGCGCTCCGCAGCGAGGGCCGCTCGAACTCCAGCCACCAGCGCAGTGCCTCCTTGCGCAGCCGCCGCTCGCGGGCGCTCGGCGCCGGATGCTCCTGCGTGGACAGTTCGGCGGTCAGGCCGGCCAGCCCCACGGCAAGCCCGCGGTGGTCCCGGGTCAGGAGGGAGGAGTACGTGATCACGCCGACGGCCTTCGTGCGGAGCGAGGCGTCGTTCAGCCCCTCCAGCGCCCCCGCCGCGTACGACACCGCGAGGGTCGGGTCGTAGTGGCTGGCGGCGGTGGCGAGTTGCAGGAGGACCTGGGCCTGTTCGTCCGGCGTGATCGGCTGATGCACGGCGTGGCGCAGATACGTCACGGCGGTCTCGGCGGCGCCCCTGCGCACCGCCTCTTCGGCGGCCCGGCGCAGGACGCTCACCGCCCAGCCGCCCTGCACCGGACCGGCGGCCAGGAGGTGTGCGGCCACCTCCTCGTCGGGCCGCCCGCCCAGGTGGAGCACCCGGGCCGCCCGGGCATGGGCCTCCCCCACCTCCTGGGGGGACCACTGGGCCCGCACGGTGTCCCGGACCACGGGGTGCGTGAAGCACAGGTCGTCGCCGGCGCGCAGCAGGCCGAGGGCGTGCAGCTCCGCCGCCGCGCACCGGATCACGGCCTCGCCCTTGCCGCAGTAGGCCGCCAGCAGCTCCGGCGGCCGGCGGTCGCCCAGGATGGCCAGCCCACGGGCGAGTGCGGCGGTGTCCTCGGACCCCTGGCAGAGCCGGTCCCTGATCTCCCGGTGCAGCGTGTGCAGGCCGAAGGTCGTGATGCTCTCGCGCCCCTTGCTGTCCGGCCGTACGCCGCTGCGCCGGGCATCGCACAGCAGCGCCCGCAGAAAGAGCGGGTGACCGTCGGTTGCGGCGTGGGCGGCGGCGGCGAAGGACGGATCTCCGGGTCGGGTGTCGAACACCTCCGCGACCAGGCGTTCCACGCTTCCCGGAGCCAGCGGCTTCAGGGGGATGGTGCGGCATATCGAGGGGTGGGCCAGCTCGTTGAACAACGCCTCGGGCGCGGGCCTTTCGCCCGTGCGCGTGGTGACGGCCAGCAGCACGGGGTGGGCGTCGGCCTGGTGCACCAGGCCCGCGAGCCACCGCAGCGACGGCGGGTCGATCGACTGCACGTCGTCGATCGCCAGCAGCAGCGGCCGACGACGCGCGAGGCGGAAGGCGAGGTGGGTCAGGCTCCGTATCGCCTCGGCCCCGTCGGGGCGGGCGCCGGACACGTGGTGCGGGCGGTCCGGCAGGCAGAGCATGCGCACGACCGAGTCGGCATCGCCGTTCAACGGATGCCCGTGCTCGAAGCCGGGGTCGGCGGCCAGCAGCGAACGCAGCAGCCGCCGGACCGTCCCGAAGGCGAAGTCACGCTCCAGCGCGTGGCAGTGTGCCCGCAGCACCAGGAAGTCGGGGAGCCCGTCGAGCCAGTGGTGCAACAGGGTCGTCTTGCCGATGCCGGCGTCCCCGTCGAGCTGTACGACCCGCAGCCCCCCGTTGCGGACTTCCCCGGCCACCGCTTCCAGCGCGGTCAGCTCGGCGGCACGTCCCACGAAGGGCCACGCGGCCTGCTCGGACGCACGGTCCTGCGGCGGCTCGGCGCGCAGCGGGAGACCCGGATCCATCGTGTCGCGTCGGCGCCTGTCCATCCGGTGCTCACCTTCTGTCGCTCGGTGTGTCAGACGCTTGCTTGCTTAAGCAGGTTGCACATGCGGCGGCGCGGATCGGATTTCGGTAAGTGATCGCCCTGTTCGGCGAGGTGGAGACCGCATGTGTCGTGGTACGGGCGGCCCGGTGTCGTGGTCGTGCCGCCCACCCGTCGTGGTCCCGGGCGGTCACGGGGTGTGACGGAGAGCGGCACCGTTCCGTGGGGCGGAACCAGTTGGGGAGACACCCCCTAGAGCCGGCCGGAATCCGAATCCGTGCTGTGGGCGCGCAGGATGCCGGCCGTGCCCGCCGCGAGGAGGCAGCACGCAACCGGCACGAAGAACGTGAGGTTGAGCGGGGCGAAGCGGGTCAGCTGCCCGATGACGGCCGGCCCGGCGAGCATGCCGAGGTAGCCGAGGCCGGCGACGCGGGAGACGTTGGCGCCGGTGGCGGCGCGGTCGGCGTGGCCCGCCGCGCTGAAGAGCTGCGGGACACATCCGGCCAGCCCGGCACCGCACACGGTCCAGCCGAGCAGGGCCAGCGGGACCGAGCGGGACAACGCCACCACCGTCAGGGCCAGTGCGGCCGTCGACGCCCCGTACCGCAGGACCGCCACCGGACCCCAGCGCGCGACCACGCGGTCGGCGAGCAGGCGGCCGACCGTCATGGCGGTCGCAAAAGCCCCGTAGGCGAGGGCAGCAGTGGAAGCGGGCGCGTCGAGGACGTCCCGCAGGTGCAGCACGCTCCAGTCGTAGGCGACGCCCTCGGACAGCATCAGGACCAGCGCCAGGGCGGCCAGCATCCAGATGCGCCGTGGTGTGCGGCGGCGCGTCCCCGCGGCGGCCGCCGGCCCTACGTCGGTGTGGGGAGGCTCGGGCCCGAGCAGCGCGGGGGCCGCCAGTACGGCGGTCACGAGGCCGACGACCGCCGTGGCGCCGAGGGCCGCCACGGGGCTCCAGCCCCAGCCGAGCGCGCGGGCACCCAGCAGCGCGGCCAGCACGCCGCCGACGGAAAAGGTGGCGTGGAAGGCGGACATCACAGGGCGTTGGCATCCGCGCTCGACCTGGACGGCGTGCGCGTTCATGCTGACGTCCAGGCAGCCGTTGCCGAAGCCGAGCACCAGCAGCGCCGCCCCCAGCGTCCAGGCGCCGGTGGCCAGCCCCGGCAGAATCAGCGCCGCGCTGCACAGCGCGGCGCCGCACGGTACGACGGTGCGGGGGCCGAGGCGATCGGTGAGCGGCCCGGCGGCCTGCATGCCGAGGAAGGCTCCCCCGCCGAGCAGCAGAAGGAGCCAGCCGAGGACGGCATGGCTGATCCCGGTGCGGTGCTCGACGACGGGGATGTGGACGACCCACATCCCCAGGAGGAATCCGTTCAGCGCGAAATAGCCGAAGGTCGCCAGCCGAGCGGCGCGCAGCCGCCGTTCCCCGCCGAGAGACATGAAGAGCAACTCCTTGGTTCGGTGGTCCGGCTGCCTGCGTACGGGGAAGAAGGGGAGGCGGTGCACCGGCGGGGAGAAGGTCCTGCCGTGCCTTCTCGCCGGTGCACCGCCGGTCAGGGGGCCGGGGCGGCAGGGGCGCCGTCGGCCGCGGCGGACGGGGGCCGTCGCGCGTAACGGTCGGGGGCGAGGAGGGTTGCCGCGGCGCCCACCAGGCAGGCGTCAGCGCCCAGAGCGGACGGGTGGAGGGATACGCCACGGACGAAAGCCAGCCCGGCGAATTCCCCCATCCCGGCCTCGATGGCCTCGAACAGCACCCGGCCGGCCTGTGCGACGCCACCGCCGATCACGATCCGGTCCAGATCGCAGACCGCGCACACGGAGGCGAACGCGGCGCCGAGGGCCCGGCCCGCGCGCTCGAACGCGGCCGAGGCCACCGGGTCGCCGGCGCGGGCCGCGGTGCTCAGGTCGCGCGCCGTGGACTGCCAACCGGGCCCGCGCCATCCGGCCCGGCGGGCCCAGGCGACCAGGGCGGTGCCACTGGCGTAGAGCTCCAGGCAGCCGCGGCTGCCGCACGGGCACGGCGGGCCGGCGAGGTCGATGACGGTGTGGCCGATATGCCCGGCGTTGCCGGAACGGCCCGTCCAGGGACGCCCGTCGAGGAGGAGACCGCCGCCGACACCGGTGGAGACGACACAGCCGAGCATGTGGTCGGCCCCGCGGCCGGCGCCTGCCCAGTGTTCGCCGACGGCCGCGCAGATGCCGTCGCCGACGAGGGTGACGGGGCATCCCGGTACCAGTGCGGCCGCCCGGTCGCGTACCGGGAAGTCCCGCCATACCGGGATCATGACGGGGCTGATGGTGCCGCGGGCCACGTCGAGCGGCCCGGCGGAACTGACGGCGATGCCGCACACCCCGCCGTAGTGGGCGCCCGCCTGCGACAGCGGGACAGCGGCCGCGCCGGCCACGGCGGACCATGCCGCGTCGGGGTCCTTCCCGGTGGGAGTGGGTATCTGCGTACGGGCCGACACCCGGGCCGCCGCGTCCACCAGTGCCGCCGCGATCTTGGTGCCGCCGATGTCGAGGGCCAGGACCGGGCGTGCGTCCTCCCCCGGCCCCGGAGCGGGCCGGGCCGCGCGGGAGTCCGTCGTCAGGGCGCGGGGGGTACGGGTCATCACTACTCCGCTGAGGGTGGTGGACGAGGCCGGAAGGGCCGGGCGCGGGAGGCGGGGCGCCGGCCCTACAGGTAGAGCACGCGATGCCGGACGCTTCCGACGAGCCGGCCGGACCGCAGGGCGGCCCGGGAAAGCCAGGCGGCCCGGCGGTCGGTGCGGCCCACGAGGTGGAGCCCGTGGCACAGGAGCCACCCCCACTCGCGCGCGAGGCCCGGGAGGGAGGAGCGGGGCATGCCGTGGGCGGCGAAGGTGCGGAAGAGCATGGGGTGGGACCTGCCGTAGCGGAACGCCTGGCGCACCATCTGCCGGACGGTCGAGCGCAGTTGGTAGTGCACGACGGCGTCCGGGACGAAGGCCAGTTCCCGGCCGGCGAGCTGCGCACGCCAGAAGAACTCGACGTCGTCGGATCCGTACAGGTACCGCTCGTCGAAGCCGCCGAGCAGCGCCCAGACCTCCCGTCGGGCACCGCAGTTGGCGCCGAGCGGGTAGGGCAGGAATCCGAAGGTATCGGCGAGACAGGCGGTCGGCTTGGGCGGGCGGGCGGCCAGCGCCACCGGATCGTTCAGGGAGACGCGTTCGAGGGCGCCGCCGACCGCCGGTGACCGGCGCAGCGCCTCCTCCATCGCGGTGAGCCAGCCGGGGGCGACGACGTCATCGGCGTCGCAGAACACCAGGACGTCGCCCGTGCTGTGCCGGCAGCCCGTGTTGCGGGCACGGTTGACTCCCCCTCCCCCGGTTCCCCGGGTGCGGACGACGTGCAGCCGGGGCAGCCGGGGCCGGTAGTCGGCGGCGACCTCCCCGGTGCCGTCCTGCGAGCCGTCGTCGACGACGATGACCTCCCACGGCCCGGTGTAGTCCTGGCCGGCGAGGGCCTCCAGTTGCCGGCCGAGCGTGGCGGCGGCGTTGCGGGCGGGGAGGACGACGGAGACCAGGGGGAGCGGCCGCACCGGCTGCGCTTCCTGCGCCGGTGCCGGTTCGGGTGCCGGCTCCGGTTCCGGTGCCGGCTGCCCGCCGGTCTGCTGGTTCCGTGCCGCCGTCACGGCCGTCTCCCGGTGTCGGTGGGGCCGGTGGGGCCGGTGGCCGCGTCGGTCGTGGCATCCGTGGGCGCGGGGGCCTGCTGGTCCCGCGGCCGCGGGTCTTCCGGCTGTGGGCCGTCCGGCGGGGGACCGCCCAGCACCGCGGCGAGCACGGCGTCGGTGTCCCGCAGGTCGGGGAGCACCGACTCGGCGCCGGCCGCCCGTAGTTCCGCGAGGGTGTACGTGCCCGTCGCCACGGCGATCGGCCGGGCTCCGCCGGCGCGTGCGGCCTGCACGTCCCGGACAGTGTCCCCGATCACGACCGTGTTGTCCGGTCCGAAGACGGCTCCGCAGCGGTGCCGCGCCCGTTGCTGCGCGATGCCCACCAGGTCGGCGCGCACGGCGCTGTCGGACCCGTAGGCGCCGATCCCGACCTCCACGCATTCGTGCAGTGCGACGGCGCGGAGCTTGCGGACGGCGTTCCGGAGCAGGTTGCCGGTCAGCAGGGACTGGATCACCCGGGGCTCGGCGCGCAGGGCGGTGAGCGCTTCGCGGGCGCCGGGCAAGGCGTGGCTGTGGTCGCGCAGTTCCTTCGCGACCGCCCGCAGGGACCTCACCATCGCCCGGTCCGCCGCGGACTGGGCGATGCCGGTGACCCCTTCGAGGGCGAGGAGCTCTTGCAGAATCGCGCGCTCGGTGCGGCCTTCCGTCTCCACGGTGGCGGTGGGAGCACGCCCGGTCAGCAGGGTGAAGGCCCGGGGGTACACGGACGTGGCGGCCGGCCCGCTGACCATCAGGGTGTGGTCGATGTCCCAGAGAACGAGGGTGGTGCACATGGTGCTCCTCGGTTGGTGGATCGGTGCGGCCCCGTGGGGCCCGGGTTCCGGGGCACCGCGTAGGGGCCGCGGGTGGCCGCGCACAGGGCCGCGGTGGCCGCCGCGAACGTCACGGCCTCGGCAGCAGCGCTGCCGGTGCCCAGTGCGAAGGCCAGTGCGGCGGCGAAGTTGTCGCCCGCGCCGTAGCAGTCCACCACCGGGCGGGGAGGACGGACGGCCCGGTAGCGTCGGGCGGTTGCGTCCCGTGCGCGGTACACGCCTCCTTGCGCGCCCTCGGTGACGACGAGCAGGCCCGGTGGCCGGGGCAGGCCCGTCGGGTCGCAGCGCTCCGCGGGATCGTCCGCGCTGCCCACCATGGCGTCCACGGGGATCCCCGCGGTGGTGAGGAGGGGGAACTCCCGGCTGGTGGCGGTGAGGACCGCTGCCTGCCGTGCCCGCGCCAGGGCCCCCGCTCCGCCGGCGGTGAAGTAGACGGTGTCGTAGGAGCGGAGGGTTTCCCAGGGCAGGTCGTCCGCCTCTTCCGGCTGGAGCCGTGCCCCCAGGGTGGTCGTGGTCCGCTCGCCGGAGGCGTCGACGAGGCTCACGGCGGACCGGGTGGGCCGGTCCCGTACGGCGGCCACCACCTCCACGCCGAGCCGGCCGAGCACCTCCCGGGAGCGACCGGCCGCCTGGTCGTCGCCGAGCGCCGTGAAGAAGGTGCACGCCCCGGCCAGGGCCGCGAGTCGCACGGCGGCCACCGCTCCGCCGCCGGCCGGCCCCTCCCAGAGGACCTCCGCGTGGACGATGTCGCCGCGGGCCGGCAGCTGCCGCACCCGCGCGATGGTGGTCCATTCCAGGTGTCCCACCACCGCGGCCCGCAGGCGGGGTACGGCGGCGGCCGGCGGGTGCCGGGGGGCCGGCGGGCCGGTCATGAGCCGGTCTCCCGGCCGGGCCCGCCGGTCACCAGTGCCAGGTGCCGGTCCACGTCCGGTTCCGCCGGTCCCGTCAGCTGGCGGAACAGGTCGTCCAGGAGGAGGGTGCCCATCAGGTAGTGGCCCAGGGCGAGTTCCTCGGGCGGCGTGCACCGGCCCTCGGCGTCCGGTTTCGGCTTGAGGTCCGACAGGCGGCAGGGGGCCTCCGCGAGGACGTGGAGATCGTGAGTGAGCAGCAGACGCTGCCGCCAGCCGGGGTCCCCCTCCAGCAGCCCGGATATCTCGGAGCTTTCCAGGTACGGCAGGAAGCCGTGGGCCGCCGAGCGGTAGCCCGGGTAGACGGGCCGGCGAAACCCGACCCGGTAGCGCGGCGTGCCGTGCACGGTGGCACCGTCGATGGCCAAGCCCAGTCGGAGGGCGGGATCCCACACGGTGAGGCTGAACAGGGTCTTGGCCAGGTCGTAGACGGGATCCCAGTGGTCCACGGAGCCGCGCGGATCGATGATGCGGTAGTCCGTCACGGGGTCGGGCGGCGCGTCCGTCACCGGGTGGGCCCGGGCGCCCGTCTCCGGGTGGGCCCGGGCATCCGTCTCCGGGTGGGCTCGCGCGGCCGTCTCCGAGTGGACCTGCGGACCGTCGTCAGTCCCGGTGCCGGCGGCCCGTCCGACCAGGATGTTGCGGACGTTGGCGTCGCCGTGGGCGGGGAACATCAGCCGGGGCGGGGCCAACCGCCCCAGCAGGGCGCCGTGTTCGTCCGACAGGTGCTGCAGCAGCCGGGCCGGCGCGACGCAGCGCCGGTCGTTGATCACCAGCTCGTCGGCCGCGGCGACCTCGGGCAGCCGGCGTGCCAGCACCGGGAGCCGGCGCAGGAACCTCCCGAGGTTGACCTCGGGGAGGTGGTCGGCCGGGGCCGGGACCGAGCGGGTGGCGTAGCCGTGCACGAACATGCCGTGCACCACGGCGTCGTGGTGGGCGAAGAACCGCCGCGTTCCGTCCGGCCCCTCCCGCAGGCACGCGGCCAGATCCCGGGACGGGTAGTACGGCGTGGTGCAGGCGGCCCATCCGCTGCCCTCGATGCTGTTCAGTACGGGCAGGTAGTGGGCGCCCAGTTGCGGTGCCGCTCGGCGGATGAGGGCGATCTGCTCGCGTTTGCCGCGGAAGGAGGACAGGTCGTGCCCGTCGACGGCGCCGCTCGCCGCGGTCAGGACCTTCAGGACCAGCTCGGTGCCGTCGGCCGTGCACGCCCGGTGGACGCGGGCCGGCGAGCCACCGTCGAGGATCTCCTCGCCCACGTCGAGGCCGAGTCGCTGTGCGGCCTCCTGGATCGCGCGCCACTCGTCGGGGCCGGCGGTGGAAGGGGGCCCCGGCGTGGTGCGGGGCTGGTGGGTGCTCATGGTGTCCTCCGGGCGTCGGCGCTCACCAGTGGATGGCGGACAGCAGGGACTGGTGGAGTTCGGGCGTGCACGCGGCGATGCAGGAGCGCTGGTTGTCGGCGCTGATGTCCAGCAGGAGGGTGTCGTGCAGCGACTCCCCGTAGGCGTCGGTGATGACGACTCCGGCACGCTCGGCCAGGTACACCGACGCCGCGATGTCGTACGGGAAGAGATGCAGGATGCTTCCGTGCCCCACCGTGCGGAAGGCGGCCTCCGTCTCGGGGTGGTCGCGCAGCAGACGGTTGCCGATGTCGACGTAGGCGTCCATCTGACCCGTGATGATCCGGGAAAGGGAGAAGGAGGCGCTGTTGACGACGTAGACGCCGCCGCGGTTGGCCGAGGCGTCGATCAGGTGCCCGTAGGCGCCCACCATCAGCTGGGCCGGGTGACCGTTGAACTCCAGGGTCCAGAACATCCGCTCCGGATCCGTGGTGGTCCCCAGGCACGGCAGCCGTCCCGGATAGCCGCTGCTGTGGATGCCCGGCAGCGCGTCGTCGGCGTACATCCAGTGACCGGTCTTGATCTCCATGAGCATCGCGCTGTCGATGTCCCCGATGGTGGGGGCGTCGGTATAGCGCGCGGCGGCGATCGACACGCACGCCGGCTCCATGTCGGCCGCCGCCCCGCGGGTGCCGTCGATCGGGTCGATCACCAGGACATGCCGCGGGTGGGCGCCGATCCGGCGGAGCCCGTAGCTCTCGGTGTAGACGGCCAGCGGGACGCCGGCCGCGACGAGGTAGTCCCAGGCTGCTTCCTCGGCCATGACGTCGACCGGGAATTCCGCGTCTCCGCCGGCGGTGGTGCCGTCCACGTAGCGGCCGCCGGCACCGGCCCGGTCGGCACGGACGACGTGGCGGATGTGCGCGGCCAGGCCGTGGATCAGGTCCCTCATGAGGCGTCCAGGAACAGTCGCCGCAGGCGGTCGCACATGTCGTCCGCCTCCTCCCTCGTCATGATCAACGGCGGTCTGACCTTGACGACGTTGCCGAAGCCGTACAGGGACGTGCGCAGCAACAGGCCGTGTGCCATGCCGCGTTCGGCCAGGTGGTTGGTGAGCGCGGGGTCGGGTGCTCCGTCGCGGTCGACGATCTCGACGCCGATCATCAGACCCTCGCCCCGTACGTCGCCCATGAAGGGGACCTGGGGAGCCAGCTCCCGCAGACGGGACATGACGTGGGCGCCCACGGCGCGCACGTTCTCCAGGAACCCCGGGCGGCGGAGGATCTCGATCGTCTTGACCGCCGCGGCGGCCGCCAGCACATTGGCGCCGAAGGTGGAGCTGATGTGGTGCCCCTCCAGGCCGGTCAGCCGCTCCTGGGCGAGGATCCCCGCGATCGGCAGGCCCGAGCCGCCCAGCCCCTTGCCGAACGTGAGCATGTCGGGCGTGACGCCGTAGGTGTCGGCGGCGAACATGTGGCCGGTCCGCCCGAAGCCGGTCTGGATCTCGTCGAACACCAGCAGGATGCCGCGTTCGTCGCACAGGTCGCGCAGGGCCTGAAGGTAGCCGTCCGGGGCCACCACGTTGCCCCCGTTCCCGGAGATCGGTTCCACCACCACGCACGCCACCCGGCCGGAACTGGCGTAGTCGATGAAGTCGTTGATGCGCTCCGCGCACAACAGACCGCAGGTGGCGCGTTCCTGGCGGTAGAAGCACCGCGCACAGTACGGGTCGGGGACGTGCACCACGCCCGGTATCTGGGAGGGGAAGGGAGCCCGGCGGAACGCGGCGCCCGAGGCACCGATCATCCCCATGGTCTGTCCGAGGTGCGCGCGGAACAGCGAGACGATGTCCGGATTCCCGGTGTGGTGCTGAGCGATCTTGATGGCGCCCTCGTTGGCGTCCGAGCCGCTCGACGACTTCAGGTGGACCCGGCTCAGGCCGTCCGGTGCGATCTCCGCGAGCCGGCTGACCAGTTCGTTCACCGGACCCGACTGGAACTTGGAGGTGACGTGGATGAGTTCGCCCGCCTGTGCGCGGACCGCCTCCACGATCTCCGGGTGGGAGTAGCCGAGCGTCAGGTTGAAGGTTCCCGACGAGCAGTCCAGATACCGCGTCCCGTCGTCCGCACAGAGGTAAACCCCCTCGCCCCGGGCGGCCTTCAAGGGATGCGGTGGGTTGTAGTAGTGGTGCAGGACGTCCTCGACGTCCTCGCCGCAAGAGTTCGCTGACGGCAACACGGTCATGCTCGACGCTCCTTGCCTGTGTTCCGGAATACTTCGGCCTGCCTCGGGGGAGTCCGCACCACGCGTCGCCCGTCGCGCGCGGGAACCCCGCGGCGGGGGCCCGCTCCCGGCCCGCAGCCCCATTGAATGCAGCAGCTGCGGAAGGTCCATGTGCGCGAAGGACGCCAGGGTCAGGTCCGCCTCGCTCAGATCCAGGCCGGCGGTCATCGCGTTGGGCACCGCGACGCACCGCAGGCCGGCTCTCTTGGCCGCGGTGATGCCGCTGGGCGAGTCCTCGAACGCCATCGCCTCGTCCGGCCGCAGCCCGAGCCGGTCCAGCGCCTCCTGGTAGAGGTGCGGCGCCGGCTTGGCCCGGTCGGGCCGCCCGTCCGAGCTGTGGATGGCCTGCCAGCCCCGGTCGA
Source organism: Streptomyces sioyaensis (assembly GCF_004122735.1). Lineage (GTDB taxonomy): Bacteria > Actinomycetota > Actinomycetes > Streptomycetales > Streptomycetaceae > Streptomyces > Streptomyces sioyaensis. The sequence goes on from NZ_SDIF01000006.1 coordinate 39,237, forward strand.
TGCCGCACTGCCGGAGATACCGGGCGATCCAGGGCCTGCGGCTGTTGCTGACCAGCGCCCGGGCCAGTCCCGAGCGGTCCAGCTCGGCCAGCCACCGGTGTACTCCCGGGCGCGATCCCAGTCCCGCCAGCCGCTCCTCGGTGCTGAGCGAGACCACGGCGTCGGCCGCCTCCCGATCGACGCAGCCGCCCGTCAGCCGCTCCAGTTCGGTCCACAGGTCGAAGCCGACCGTGCCCACCACGGTGGACCAGGTGCTTCCCGTGAGCACCTGGCCGTGCCGGCGGAACACCTCCGCGTACGCATGAAAGATATGCGGCTCGGGATCCCACAAGGTGCCGTCGAAATCGAAGAAGACCGCGCGCAATGGCACGGTGCGCACGGCGGAATCGGCAGACGGAAAAGGATGCGGCACAACGGCCCCCCGTGATGTGCGAAGTGGCGGCACAAGGTTTCAGCCACCCATGGCTCAATGAGCCCTCATTGAAGGCAGCGCCCGGCCGCGAATCAACCAGCTGGGGCTAATGCTTCGGTCACCCCGTACACCGGTCCGTCGTGACCACGAAATTGCCCGGCACCGCACCGCAATCAACCGGGCGGGCGCCCCGGCATTCCCCTCCGCACCGGGCATAACCGCCGGTGGAGGCCCTAGCGTTGGTCGTCTCCCGCCACGGAACGAGCTGTTCAGGAAGTCCCGCACAGTCGGGTCGGCACACACAGCGATTTCGCCCGGGGGCTCAGGTTGTTTCTTCCGTGCTGTCGCTCGCCAGGTCGGCGAGCGCCGCCGCCACGTCAGGACCCAGGAAATCGTGATGCACACTGCGCAATACCAGCCGCTTGGGGCGGCGCGGCGAGGTGAAAACGTCGTCGTTCCGGACGGGTACGACCCGGGTGGGAAGTCGCAGCGCCTCGGCGACTCTCGACATCAGCTCGAAGCGGGTCACCACCTCGGTGCCGGCAAAGTGCAACAGCCCCTGGCGGTCCCAGAGTTCCGCCAAGGCCGGCGCGAGGCTCGGCAAATACACCGGGGCGCAGACCACGTCCGTCTGTGCCCGGGTGACGGGGCCCGCAAAGCGCGCCATGAACCTGTCCGCCCAGGGGCTGCGGCCGTAGACCAGGGGAATGCGCACCACCAGGTGACCGCCCGGGCCCAGCAGCGCGTCCTCCGCCGCGCACTTGGTCCGCCCGTAGACGTTCACGGGCGAGCGCGGGTCCTCCTCGGTGTACACCTCCCCCGTGCCGTCGAAGACGTTGTCACTGGACAGCAGGAGGATCTTGGTCCCGGTGTCCCGGACCGCCGCGAGCAGCACCTGCACGGAGCGGACGTTGAGCGCGTGGGCGAGCGCGGGCTGCGCCTCGGCGGCGGCGAGGTCGACCAGGCCGGCGGCGTGAATCACCAGGTCGAAGCCCTGATCCAGCAGTGCGCAGAGCGCCGCCTCGTCGCGCAGATCCACCGTCACCAGACCGGGCACGGCCCGTTGCGCGCAGGTACCCACCACGGTGTGGCGGGCCGAAAGGCTCTTCCACAGGGCTCCGCCCACATAGCCCGACGCACCGAGCAGCAGGATTTTCATCGGTCATCACCCGGGTCCTCATTCTCGGAACCCGCCGGACGGGCTCACGGTTTGCGGGAATTCACCGACACCGGTCCGCACCACGCCTCCGCATGTCAGCAACCGGCGAGAGCCCAGACCATACATCCAGCCCAAGGAGCATGAACGTTGAAAGCGACGACGACGATGCAGGCCCTGGTCTTCGAAAAGGGCGGGCGACTGCGGCTGTGCAGCCGTCCGCTGCCCGCGCCGTGCCGACCGGACGACGTCGTGGTCCGGGTCGCCGCCGGCGGTATCTGTGGAACGGACCGGAGCATCGTCCTGGGCGACTTCCCCGCCCGCTCCGGCGTCGTGCTCGGACACGAGGCGGCCGGCGAGGTGGTGGCCACGGGTCCGGCCGTCGGCTCGCCGGCTCCGGGCGGGCGGGTGGTGATCAATCCGACCTACCACTGCGGACGTTGCCGGTACTGCCGTCGCGGGATGGCCGCCCACTGCACGGCGAAGGACGGGCGCGAGATCGGGGTCGACCACGACGGCACCCTGGCGGAGTACGTCGTGGTCCCGGCGCCCTTCCTGCACCCCCTGCCGCCGGGGGTCTCCTACCGCCGCGCCGCGCTCGTCGAGCCGCTGGCGTGCGTACTGAACAACCTCACTGCCGCGTCCCCGCGCTGGACGGACCGCTGCCTGGTCCTCGGGGCCGGCCCCATCGGAACGCTGTGCGCCCTGGTGCTCGCCTTCCGCGGCCATCGCGTCACCGTGGTGGAACGCGACGCCGTCCGAGTGGAACTGGCGCGGCGCGTCCTGCCTGCCGCGGCACGGGTGGTGCCGGCGCGGGACGGGGACCTGTGGCCGGCGGTCGCCGGTTCGGACGCCGGGCCGGACGTGGTCGTCGACACCACGGGGGTGCTGTCGGCCGAGGCCCTGGAGGTGGTCGCGACCGGCGGAACGGTGGTGGCGATGGGCGAACGGGAGACCGCCACCGCCACGATTCCCGTGCGCTCGCTCGTCACCCGGGGAGTGCGTCTCGTGGGCGCCGGCCCCTATCCCCCGCACCTGTTCCAGACGGCGGTGGACCTGGCGCGGGACCTGCCCCTGGACAGCCTGGTCACGCATACGCTGCCGCTGCACCGCTACGCCGAGGCGTTCGCCGCCCTCCACGTCCCGTTGGCGGACACCCGGTCGGCACCGTCCTCGTACGCGGCCATGAAGGTGCTCCTGCTCCCCGGTGACCGGGCGGGGGAGGAATCCCGTTGCGCTGGCTGATCTTCGACTACGGCAATGTCATCAGCAAACAGAGCGAGGTCGTGCCGGAGCTCGCCGCCCTCCTGGACGTGGAGCCGGAATCCTTCGCGGACGGCTACTGGAGGTTCCGGGACGTCTACGACCGGGGCTGGACGGACCTTCGCTACTGGCGGGCCGTCGGCCACGCCGCCGGCAAGCGCGTCACCGTACGGCAGGCCGCACAGCTCACCAGGGTCGACCTCGACGGGTGGCGGCAGACCGCACCGGAGGTGGTGACGCTGCTCGGCGAGCTGAACCAGGAGGGGGCCGCCCTGGCCCTGCTGTCCAACGCGCCCCGCTCGCACGGCCAGTTCTTCCGCCGCCAGCCGTGGTCCGCGCTCTTTCACCACCTGGTGTTCTCCGGGGAGGTCGGGGTCGCGAAACCGGAGAGCGACGTGTGGAACGTCCTGCTCCAGCGTCTGCGCTGCGCACCTGCCGACTGTCTGTTCTTCGACGACCGGCACATCAACATCGACAGTGCCCGCGCGGCGGGGATACCCGCCCGGCACTGGACCGGACCGGCCGAGGCCCGTCGGGCCATCGCCGAGGCGGGACTTCCGTGAGGGAGCCGCCCTGGAGAACCGGGGCCCCGGGCCGTCGGCTCGCTCTTCGGACAGAGCGGCCGTGGTCCCAGAGGGGGACCCGGCCGCGGCACGTCCGCCCTGGGTCGGGCGGTGCTTCCCCGACCTGAGAGCGATGAGGGGAGGGCGTACCGCGGCCACGATGGTCGGGGCCGTCGATCTTCCCGCGACGACCCTGCCGCCCCTGCCCGCCCGCGCCACACCATCTGCCGCTCCCTCTCCCCGAGTTGACCTCGGCCATGCCTCAACACCCCCGTCGGTCCTGCCCGACGACCAGGACCGACGACGATCCCCCACCCCTCGAACCGATTGTTCACACCCCCCGAAAGGACAACGATCAGGTATGAAATGGCTTTCCACCTTCACCGCGGCAGCACTGGGAGCCGGGGCGGTTGCCGGGCCCATTGCGGCGGCTTCACCTTCCGTCGCGGCATCGCAGAGCGCCACGGCCACCGCCACGGCGGTGCAATGCACCTCCAGGAATCAAGAGCTGGCCACGAAACTGACGAACGACATCGCCAAGGCGCTGGAAAGCCGGAAGAGCATGGCCTCGGTCTCCTTCTACGACGAGCCCACCGGAACCAGGTGCACCTCCGACGCCGACAAGCAGTACGACGCGGCCAGCGTGGTGAAGACCATCATTCTCGGCGCCCTGCTCTACCAGCGGGACGGCAACCTCACCGCGGAAGAAGACGCGCTCGCGCGCAAGATGATCACAGCTTCGGACAACGACGCCGCAATCGCCCTGTGGAAGCAGTTGTCCGATCTGACGGATCCCAAGAAGCCGGACCCGGTCAAGATCCAGGAATTCCTGGACAAGGCCGGGATGCACGACACCGTCCTCGACAAGGAAGGGTTCTGGGGCACCTCCCAGGTCACCGCGAACGACCAGACCAAGCTGTTGCACCTCTTCTCGGGTAACGACGATGCGGTTCTCGGGAGCAAGGCGCGCGCTTACGCACTCGACCTCATGAAGGACGTGCAGAGCACTCAGCGTTGGGGCGCCACGGCCGGCGCTCCGGTCGATGCCGTGATCCATGTGAAGAACGGCTGGATGCAACGGAGTTACCACCCCGACGTCGATCTCTTCGACCGGGGCGACTGGAAGGTGAACAGCATGGCCGTCCTCACGGATAACGGCTACGACTCCGGCATGGTCGTCCTCACCGAGAACAACAGAGTTCCCGAAGGGCACCCGAAGGAAGAGGGGATGGATTACGGGATCGAGACGATAGAGACGATTTCCCGCGCGATATACCAGGACGTTTATCCCGGCGTTGAGGGCTACAACCCCAGCAGGCCGCCCGTTCCGCCTGTTTCGCCGGCTCCGGCTGCCACGCCACCGGCAGCCGGGTAGGGCAGGTCCGTCGCGGCCCGAGGGCCAACGGGGGCCTGAGACAAAGGCTTTCAGCCCCCCGACGGGTCAACAGCCGAGCCGCACCAGGCCGGGCTCAGCCCATCAGCCCGGCCTGGTGCGCCAGCAGCGCCGCCTGCACCCGGCTGTCGCACCCCGTCTTCCCCAGGATCGAGCCGACGTGGCTCTTGACCGTGCCCACACCGATGCCGAGCCGCCTGCCGATCTCCAGGTTCGAGAGCCCCTCCCCCAGCATGCGCAGCACCTCCCGCTCCCGGCCGGTCAGGTCCGCCACCCTGTTGTCCGCGGCGGCCGCCCCGCTTCCGCCGCAGCTCAGCATCTGCCGGATGACGGTCCCGGTGACGCCGGGCGAGAGCACCGCGTCCCCCGCGGCCGCCCTGCGTACCGCGCTGATCAGCTCCTGCGGCCCCTCGTCCTTGAGCAGGAAGCCGGTGGCGCCCGCCCGCAGGGCCCGGATGACGTTCTCCTCGTCGCCGAAGGTGGTGAGCATGACCACCGTCGGCGCGGGGTCGAGGGCGGCGAGCGGTGCGACGGCCGCGAGCCCGTCGAGTACGGGCATGCGGACGTCGAGGAGCACCACATCGGGCCGGTGCTCGGCACCGAGCCGGACGGCCTCGGCGCCGTTGGCCGCCTCGGCCACCACCTCGATGCCCTCGGCGTGCCGGAGGACCAGCCGGACGCCGTGCCGGATCATCTCCTCGTCGTCGGCGAGCAGCACCCGGATCGCGGAACCCGCCTCCGGGTGCGCGGAGTCGGCCTGGTCAGTCATGCGTCCTTCTCCCACCGTGCGGTTCGGTCACCAGCGGAACGGTAAAGCGGTCGATCGCGATCAGAGTGTCGGACCGGAAGCAGTAGCGGACGATCTCCAGCCGCCCGTGCTCGGGCTTCCCGCCCGCGTACGGATACAGGCAGTCCGTGGCGGAGCCCGGCCGCGGCGGTTCGCGCCCGGCGGCGGCCGCGCGTGACGCGGGGTCGTCCAGCGCCACGGCGCGTTGCACCTGCTCCCTCGTCATCCCCACCCGGGGCGGTTGCGGGCTCCGATACGCGAGGTCGTATCGGGAATGGTTCACCAGCAGGACCCCGAACAGCATCATCGCGCTCACCCCCACCAGGCCGAGCAGCCCGGTAACGGCGCCGGCGATGCGCCGCTGGAGGACGGAGAGCCCGCTGCCGGGCTCGTCGACGGCGACCGGTCCGCTGTCGTCCGGCGCCGCCTCCACCGTCTCCGCCCCGGGCCCGGGGTCGGCGGGGAGGCCGGCCGCAACGGCGAAGCCGCCGCCGGGCGTCGGGCCGGCCTCCAGGTCGCCGCCGAGCAGCGCCACCCGCTCCCGCATCCCGGTCAGCCCGCGCCCGGAGCCGAGCCCGGTCGTCAGGGGCGGCCGCGTGGGCGGCGCGCCGTTGCGCACCCGTACCTCCACCCGCTCGCCGGTGTGCCGGACGGTCACGGTCACATGGGCCCCGGCCGCGTACCGGTGCACGTTGGTGAGCGACTCGCGCACCACGCGGTGCACCGCCCGCCGCACCCGGGCCGGCCGGGTGTCGAGGTCCGGGCCCTCCCAGACCAGTTCGGCGGGGATGCCGCCGCCGCGCGACTCCTCGACCAGCGCCTCGACGTCCGCCCGGGTGCCCGTGGCATCGGTCAGCGCGCCGATGCCGGTGCCACCCCCCAACGGCCCGAGGACGCCCAGCACCTCCCGCAGCTCCTGCATCGCGTCCCGGGTGGTACGGCGCACCACGGCGGCCTCGTCCCGCAGCTCGGGCGCCTCCTTGAGCAGCGCCATCTCCAGCCCGCCCGCGTGCAGCGAGACCAGGCTCAGCCGGTGCCCGAGCAGATCGTGCATCTCCGCGGCGATCCGCGACCGCTCGCGCATCCGGGACTCGCTGTCCGCCAGGCGCCGCGCCTCCTCGGCGGCGGCGGCGCGCTCCCGCAGCGCCCGCAGCAGCCGGTCGCTCTGCCCGGCGGCGGTACCGACCAGCCCGGGCACCACGACCGTGGCGACGGCGAGCACCGCGGCCAGCGCCAGGCCGAAGAGCTGGCTGCCCAGCTCCAGCACAGGAGCGAACGCCGCGCAGGTCAGCATCGCCGCGGCGGCCGCCCCGAGCAGCACCCCGAATCGCCGCCGCGGCGTCCTCAGCTGCCGGGTCGCGGTGTGGGCGGCCACCGCGGTCAGCAGCGCCACGCAGGGCACCACCCCCATCAGCGCGGCCAGCCCGACCACAGCGGCCACCGGGTACCGGCGCCGCACCAGCACCAGCGCGACGCCGACGGCCCCCAGAGGCACCGCCGGCCAGCCCACCCCCAGCCGGGTGTGGATCCCCGAATCGACCGAGTAGGTGAGCAGCACGAGCACCGCGGCCAGCACCGCCTCACCGGCCGCCCGCCACAGCTGCCGCCCCTGCTCCCCGGGCTCCGCAAAGAGGCTCCGGGGAGTGTGGTGCTCGGACACGGGCGAGGCGCTGGACGACATAACGACGATTATCGGGGGCCGTGCACGGGACTCCGCTGCCCCTTGAGGCGGAGCCGCCTCTACCGAAAGGCAGAGGCCCCTGCACGGCGGGCGCGCCGGTCCTCCTCGTTCCCGGGCCCCCGTGCGAGACTCGACGGGTGATTATCGAACGTGCGTACGCACACGTGGCCTCCGGTGACGACCGGGAGTGGCCCTGGTCCGTGCCCTGTGTTCGCGCCCTCCTGGCCAACGGGCTGCGCTTCACCGCACCGGTGACCTTCCTCGTCGGCGAGAACGGCTCGGGCAAATCGACGCTGGTCGAGGCGCTCGCCGAGGGCTTCGGCCTGGACCCCTGGGGCGGTTCCCACGACTGGCGCTACGCCAGCCACCGCGCCAAATCGGCGTTGGGCGAGCGGATCCGCTTCGACGCGGCGCCGCGTGGACGGCACATGCTGAGCAGCTGGTCGGCCCGCAAGGGGTTCTTCCTGCGCGCCGAAACGGCGCTGAACGCGCTGGAGCGGGAGGGGTTCGCGCCGGATTCCGTCAGCCATGGCGAGGGCTTCCTGGAGGCGTTCCGGTCCAAGTTCCTCCGGCCCGGGCTGTATGTGATGGACGAGCCGGAAGCCGCGCTGTCGTTCACCTCCTGCCTCGAACTGCTCGGCCATATCGACCAGTTGGTGAAGAACGGTGGTCAGGTCGTCTGCGCCACCCACTCTCCGCTGCTGACCGCGCTGCCCGGTGCGGACATCGTCGAGATCGGCGAACACGGCATGCGCAACGTGGCCTGGCATGAACTCGCCCTGGTCGACCACTGGCGACGCTATCTCGGCGACCCGCGGTCCTATCTGCGGCACGTCCTCGACTGAGACGCCCCGACACCCCCTAGGGAGCGCGGTCGCGGGTGACGGCCAGGATGGCCATGTCGTCCTGGCCTTCGCCGCCGGTCCAGCGGCCGACGTCCTTGGTCAGGGCGTCCACCAGGGCGTCGGGGTGGGTGAACCGCCGGCCCATGCGCCGGGAACGCAGTGGGTCGTAGAACGTTCCCTGTGCGTCCCGCGCCTCGGTGACACCGTCGGTGACCAGCAGCAGCGAGGCGCCCGGGGGCAGGCGCACCACGTCGGCCGGCGGGTGCCCCACGGGAGCGAGGTCGGCCAGCCCCATGCCCAGGGGCAGCTGCGGGACGGCCGGATCGAGTCGTACCAGCTGCCCGCCGTGGACCAAGTACGGGGGCGGGTGCCCGCGGTTGACCAGGCTCAGCGCCTGGCCGTCGGCGGACACCTCGGCCAGTACGGCGGTCGTGAAGCCCTCGTTCGACGTGATCGGGCCGCTCCGGGCCCCTGCCCTGGCCATCGCCTCGTCCAGCCGCCGCACCAGCGTGTCGAGCGTGGGAGCGTACTCGGCCTCCTGCCGGAACGCGCCGATGGCGACCGAGACGGCGGCGACGGCCTGGATGCCCTTGCCGCGGACATCGCCGATGATCATTCGCACCCCGAAGGGCGTCTCCTGTACCGCGTACAGGTCACCGCCGATCCGCGCCTCCGCCTGCGCCGCGACATATCCGGCGGCCACGGCCAGCGGACCGGCCCGCTCCGGCGGGTCCGGGAGCACCGCCAGCTGGACCGCCTCCGCGAGGTCCCGGGTCAGCGCCAGATCACGCCCCTGGCGCGCGATCAGCCCGTTGATCGCCAGCGCCAGCCCACCGATCAGGCCGACCACCGCCAGATCGACGAGCAGCGGCGTCGCCGGCCGCCCGCGCTCGATGTCCAGCCCCACCGAGAGCCCGCACGTCACGGCCACGACAGCGACCGCGGAACGGTAGGGCAGCATGGCGCCCGCGATCAGCGGCCCGGCCGCCAGGAGCGGGAGTCCCAGGTACGGCTCGGGCCCGAAAAGGTCCAGCAGGACGCCGGTCACCAGGGCCAGCGCCACGAGCGTCCACGGCACCTTCACCGGCGCGGGCCGCAAGCCCTGCACAGCTCCGCTCCTGCTGCCGGGCCGTGCTCGCGACGCGGAAGGAAACTCAAGCCACGACACGATGCGCCTCACCTGCTACCTCGGTATGCCCATCGCTTCACACATGCGCCGCATGCGCAACAGATACGGGGTGCGCGCGGCACCGCCGCACCACCTGGCCCGGTGCCGGAGAAGCGGCTGTGGGGATCGGCGTTCCGCGGTCGGTGACCGAGTGTGACGGTGGGGGGCGTCAGCGCGGTCGGTCAGCACGGCCCGTCGTCGCGGCGGGCCAGGATCCGGTAGGCGTTGGAGAAGCCGGGCCGCCGCCGGGTCGCGGGCGTGATCAGGCGGTCGAGCAGCCAGCCCAGCACGAGGAGGGGAACGCCCGCGGCGAGCACGGTGGCCCGCAGGACGCGGCTCACGGCGCCGGGGGCCTCGGCGTACCACGGTTCGTCCTTGCGGGGAGCCAGGCCGCTCAGGGCCAGCCAGGCCGCGGCGAGCAGGTCGACGGGGTCGTGCGGTGCGGCGTGTTCCTCCGCGACCACCGTGAACCCCAGCTCGGTCAGTCTCTCGCGCAGATTCCCCACCGGGATGAAGTGCAGGTGCTGCGGCTGGAGCCACGGCAGCCACCAGCGGCCGAGCAGCCGGCCGAACCGGCACTGCGGGTCCGGTACCTCGATCAGCAGATGCCCGCCGGGGCGCAGCGCCCGGTGCGCGGCGATCAGCTCGGCCTCGGGATCGGTGCTGTGTTCCAGGTAGTGGAACATGCTGACCACGTCGTAGTGCGCGGCCAGTTCCCCGGCCAGCTCGACGAAGGCGCCCCGGTAGCCCCGCTGCACCCAGCCTCGTTGCTGGGCCGACTCGACGCCCGCGCTGATGTCCAGCCCGTCGAAGACGGTACGGGGCAGGACGGCACGCGCCGCGTCGCAGAAGTGCCCCTGCCCCGTCCCCACGTCGAGCCAGTTCGCCGGCTCGGCGTGCGGCAGCACGGCCCGCGCCCTGAGCGGGTAGCGGGCGTCGTGCCCCTTGAAGAGCGCGGCGAGGTTCTCCTCACCGAGCCCGTCGTAGAAGTCGCGGTAGTAGAACTCCAGCCCCTCGGCGTTGAGTTGGGGGTTCTGGAAGACGTGGCGGCAGTCCTGGCACTGTTCCAGGACGAACCTGCCGGGCTTGCCCTGCAACAGGTCACGGGTCCTGAGCCGTACCTTCAGCCGGGCCGCGCCGCACCACGGGCAGTCGGTGCGTCGCGGCTGGAAGAACCGCGCCGGCCCGTGCGCCAGGTCGTCCTGGTAGCGGGAGCGCAGCGCGGCGACCTGATCGGCCCTGCTCATCATCAACGGCTTCCTGTAGCTGGGGGCGCGGCGAGGTGTTCGAGGTGTGCCGCGGCGGCTTCCGCGCCCCCGGCGGCGCGGAAGGACCGGCCCACCCGTTCCGCGGCGGCGCGGTAGCCCGGTTCGTCGAGCACGGAGTCCAGTGCCGTGCCGAGCTGGTCGGCGGTCGCCCGGCCGAAGCGGACGCGCACGCCGGCGCCGGCGTCGACCACCTGGGCGGCGATGGTGGGCTGGTCGTCCCGGATGGGGGCGACCACGAGGGGCAGCCCGTGCCACAGCGCCTCGCAGACGGTGTTGTGCCCGCCGTGGCAGACCACGGCGTCGCACCGCTCCAGCAGCGCCAGTTGGGGCACGCTCGGGCGCACCAGCAGCCCGTCGCCGCTGCCGTCCAGGGTTCCCGACGGGTCGACGACCACTGCCTGCAGCCGGTCCGACCGGGACCGCACCGCCTGCGCGCACGCGTCGAGGAAGCGCGCCCCGACCTCGGCGTTGGCCGTGCCGAGGGTGATCAGGACCGTGGCGCGCCCGGGGTCCAGCCGGTCCCACGGAAAGTCGTCGGCGGCCGGCCGGGAGGCGAGGGACGGGCCGACGAACCGCACCTGGTCGCCGAAGGAATCCGCCGGCCCGACCAGTTCCTCGGTGCTGAAGGTCAGCACGAGCCGGTCGGACAGCCGCGGGTCCACCTCGCTCGCCGGATCGCCGATCCGCTGCCGCAGGGCGTGCAGCACGTCGGTGATCCACTCCTCCACCTTGGGCATGTCGGCCAGGGCGGTGAACCCCGCCGAGGTGGTCGCCGACGTGGCCCAGGGGATGCGCAGCCGCTCGGCCAGCAGCCCGCCGGCGACGGCCTGCTGGTCGGCGATCAGGACGTCCGGACGGAAGTCCTCCGCCGCGGTCCGCACCCCCGGGGCCATCTCCTCCGCCAGAGGGACGAGGAACTCCTCCCAGAGGAACTTCAGCGCCGCCGGTCCCCGCAGCGAGAGCGGCCGCAGCAGGGCAGGGTCGTCGAGCGGCGGCGCGGCGCACGGGAACACCGTGGCCCGCTCGCCGGCCAACGGTCGCAGCACGTCCGGCAGTCCGGCCCAGGCCACCTCGTGCCCCCGCCGGACCAGCTCCGCCCCGACGCCGAGCGTGGGGTTGATGTGGCCGACCAGCGGCGGCACCACGAACAGGAATCTGCTCACCGGCCGCCGACCTCCGCCGCCCCGGCCGCGTCGTGCGCGCGGACCCACTCGGTGATCAGGTCGCGCACCAGGTCCGTGGCTCCCATCAGGACCCAGTGCTCCTGGTCCGGCACCACGACGGTCCGGCAGTCGGGGAGCAGCGACTTCAGCCACGGTTCCTGGGCCGCGAGTTCCGACTCGCTGCCGTAGACGGCCAGCACCGGGCAGCGCAGCGCGCGGATCTCGTCCTCGTCCAGCAGCCGGCTGGCCGGGATGTCCCGGGCCATGGTGCTGGAATTCAGCAGCCGCGACGCCGACTTCACCCGGCGGGTCACATGCGCCCCGTGCTCCCGGGTCAGCTGCTCGTGGAGGTCGGTACGGGCGAACTCGTCGGCCGCGCGCCGGAGGTTGACGGCCATCTTGCGCGACCAGGACTCGGTGGCCGGCTCCGATTCGATCATCGCGACGCTGGCCACCCGCTCGGGGCGGCGGGCCGCGTAGCTGAACGCGATGGTGCCGCCGTAGGAGTTGCCGACCAGGTGGACCGGTCCGGCCACCTCCAGCCGGTCGAGCAGCGCGTCGAGGTCCCCGACGAAGTCCTCCAGCAGGTAGCCGCTGGACACCCGCTCGCTGTGACCATGACCGCGCAGGTCGTACATGATCACGTCCATCCCCTCGGCGGCGAAGGCCGGGGCCAGGGTGAAGTAGTAGCTGACGAGGCTGTCCACGAGCATGCCGTGGACGAACACCACCGTGGGCGGCGGCGCGGTGTCCGCGGGGTCCCGGGCGGGCATCTGCTCCACGTGCAGGGCGATGCCGTTGGCGTTGATCACCGCCACCGTTCAGCACTCCCCCGTCTGGCGCAGGCATCCGACCACGTAGTCCACGAGCCGGCCGATCGTGAGGTAGATGATCTCTTCGAGTTCGAGGCCGGCCAGGAACTCGGCGAAGTTCACCCGCTCCCCGTACCGCGCCCCCAACTGGCCGCCGAGGGTGACCAGGTCGATGCTCTCCAGGTCCAGGTCGTCGTGGAACCGGGTGTCCCGGGTCATCTCGACCTCGTCCAGCCCCTGATCGTCGAGCACGGCCCGCAGCATTCCGGTGATCTCGTCGAACACCACTGTCTCGTCCGCGCGCACCGGTGGCTGTGTCTGACCGCTGTTCACCGCGTCGTCTCCCGTTCGTCCATCGATTCCGTCGATTCCGTCGTCCATGCGACGACGTACTCCCTGCCCGGCAGGTCCGCCGGGTTGCCGATCCGGCGGCACCACACCCGGTGCAGCCGGCCTGCCGCCTCCACCAGCAGTTCTTCCGGCTGCGCGGCGACCACCGCGAAGTCCTTCGGCCGCCCTTGCAGACCGGTGCCGCGCGCCTTGGCCACCGCTTCCTTGGCCGCCCAGAACCTGGTGAACCACAGGCCTTCGGGCTCACCCGCTTCGGTCCGTTGCGCGCCGAGGAGCGCGCGCTCGGCCGGGCCGAGCGCCATCGCCCGGGCCGGCTCCGGGCGTTCGGTGATCTCCTCCACATCGATGCCGATCCCGCCGGGGCCGTGCCCGGAACGGGGGCGCACCATGGCCACGCCGGTCTCCGCGCAGTGCGCCAGCGAGACGTCCAGCTCGGGCAGGTCCCGGCCGTGGAGGCCGGCGACCCGCGGACGGCCGGCCTCGTCGTTGCCGACCCGGATCTCCGCGGGGAAGACAGGCCCCTCGCCGTGATCCCACAGCCACTGGCGGACGGCGTCCTTGACCGCGATCCTGCCCAGCAGCCACTGCGCACGGCCGCGCGGCGGGCGCCGCTCGTAGTCCTCGCGCTCCGCGCTGCTCAGGTGGTTGCGCATGACGAGGTCGCGCGAGGCCAGGTCCGGCCACCGGTCGTGGACGAGCGACCAGCCGCCCTCCTGGACGCGGGAGAGGGTGTTCCGCTCGGGGAACCGTTCCTGGACCCTGGTCTCCTCGCGGTTGTCGAAGCGGCGGTCCTGCCAGCCGTGGATCTCCGCCCACACCCGGCCGTCGGCGACGAGCTGGATGTCCGCCTCGACCGCGGTCTCGGTGACGGAGGAGATGGTGACGAGGCAGTCCAGCGTGGTGCCGGTCGCGGGGTGCGGGCCGAAGAAGCGCATCCGCCGCATGCGGACCGGGAACACCACGGTCCGCTCGGTCAGGGTGCTGATGATCCAGTAGCCGAGCAGCTGACCGACGTTGTCCAGCAGGGCGCCGGGGGCGGGCGGGGTGGTGAGCTTCCCGCGTACGTGGCGGGGGCCGACCGCGGTGAGCTCGGTGACGCCCTGGAACAGCGGGCCGTGGAACATCCAGCGGTCCGCGTAGAGTTCCTCGGCGGTGATCTCCGGGGTCCGTTCTGATGCGGGGTCCCAGGTCCACGGGCGGGGCGGCGACTCCAGGTGGCCCGCCGCGAGTTCGACCTCGGCGCGGGCGAACCGGCCGAAGGTCACGCCGACCCGCCGGGGCCCCTGCGGTGCCACGGTGACGGGCACGTCGGCGGACGGGCTGACGGTCACCCACCGGTTCAGCTGCACCCCGTGCACCGCGACGGCGGAGGAGCCGGGCGCGGCCTGCTCGGCGCACTCCATCATGTGGTGGATCACCGTGGTGGCCGGGACCACCGGCCAGCGGTCGGCCTCGTCCGGCCAGCCGGGGCGCTGCGCGAAGAAGCAGTGGTCCAGCAGGTACGGCATGGTGTCCGTGGACACCCGCAGCACGGTGCGGAACTCTCCCCCGCCGGGGGACGGCGAGCCGGGTACCGTCGCCGGTACGGGAGCCGTCGGTACGGGAGCCGTCGGTACAGCGGGCGCCGATACCGGGGTCGCCGGTACGGAGGTCGCCGCCGCGGGCCTCCCGGCCGCCGTGCGGGCGGCGCCGAGCACCGCCGTGGCGGTGTCCGCGGTGTCCCTCAGCAGCGCGCTCAGTTCGCCGGCTACCGGAATCCGGTCGGCCACCGCCTCCAGGGCGGACAGTTCGCCCCCCGTGCGCACCGCGGGCCGGGCCGCCAGTGCCGAGCGGAGGCCGCCCAGCGTCTCCTCGTCGAAGGAGACCAGCGGTCCTCCGAGGTCCAGCCGGACCGGCGGGCGCTTCGACGCCGCGCCGCGGCCGGCCCGCAGCGGCCGGAAGTCCGGCGCGCCGCCCTCCGCCCACAGGGCGGTGGCGACCCGGTGCAGCTGTGCGAGTCCGCTGCGGTGCGGGGAGTTGGCGGCCACCGCCAGGTGCGGCCGGCCGTGCAGCGTGTTGCCGATCAGCGTGCCGACCTGGCCCGTTCCCGCCTGAACGAAGACCCGGACGCCGGCCGCGTACATCGCCTCGATCAGCGGGCGGAAGCGCACGGGCTCCAGCAGATGCCGCAGGAACAGCTCGCGGACCTCGGCCTCGGTGGGCGGGTACACCGACGCCGTGGTCGCCGACCACACCGGAACGGTGGGCGGATACAGCGCGAACTGGCTCGCGGCACGGCGGATCGGGTCGAGGTAGGGGGCCAGCATGGGGGTGTGGAAGCCGGATTGGAACGGCAGGACCTGGCCGACGACGTTCCGCGCACGGAACCAGCGCACGAGCTCGTCCACCGGGCCCGGCGGACCGCACACCATGGCCTGGTCCGGCGCGTTGTCGTGGGACAGCACGATCTCGGGACGGTCCGCGAGGGCGGCCGCGACCCGGTCGGCCGGGGCGCCCAGGACGGCGAAGGCCAGGCCCGGCACCCGCAATTCGTCCGGGTCGAAGTCCGCCATGAACTCGTCCACCGCACGGCCGGCGAACAACCCGCCGGTGACCATGGCGGTCCACTCGCCCACGCTGTGGCCGGCGACCGCGTCCGGCACGATGGCCATCCGGCGCAGGGCGGCGTCCAGCACCCGGCCCACCGCGACCACCTCGCCCCCGTGCCGCCCGACGTCCGCCACCTCGGTCGGCTGCCCGGCGGGGAGGGTGGGGAGCAGGGCGCCCAGCCCGAAGTGCCGGGCGACGTCGGAGACGTGCGGCCGGAACTCGGCCTCCAGCCCCGGAAAGACGAAGGCCACCTGGGAACCGCCGTCCCCGCCGAGCAGCGGATCGGCGGTGAACCACACATCGCCGCGGCCCCGCCACGGGCGGCCCTTGGCCAGCACCCTGCGCGCCAGGGCGAGGCTCTTGGCCGTCGGGTCGACGATGCCGAGCCGGCTGCGCCCCTCGCCGGGATCCCGGTCGTCGAGACCCGCCGCGAGCACCGCCGAGTCGTCGGCGTCCAGCAGGCCGGCCAGCCGCTCGGGGCTGTCGGCGGTGAGCCGCAGCACGCGTTCCTGCTCCCGCACCGACACCGCGGGCCGGTTCCGCCGGCCCGCCGCGCCCTCGGGCGGGGCTTCGAGCACCACGTGCGCGTTGATGCCGCCGAAGCCGAAGGCGTTCACCGCGGCCCGCCGGACCCCGTCCGCGCCCTCGGTCTGCCACGCCTGCGCCGCGGGGATCGTCCGGAACCGGGTCCGCTCCAGCGCGGGGTGCGGATCGTCGCAGTGCAGCGTGGGCGGCAGCACCGCGTGGTGGACGGCGAGCGCCGCCTTGGCCAGGCCGGCCACGCCCGCCGCCGGCATGGTGTGGCCGATCATCGACTTCACCGAGCCGATGACCGCCCGGTCCGCGCCGTCAGCGGTGCCGAACACCTCCTGCACGGTGGCCAGTTCGGCGCCGTCGCCGGAAGGGGTCGCGGTCCCGTGGGCCTCCAGCAACCCGATCGAACCCGGCCGGGTGGGGTCGAGACCGGCCGCGCGCCACGCCTGTCGTACCGCCTTCACCTGCCCCCCGGAGTCCGGGTTGACGAGGCTGCCGCTGCGGCCGTCGCTCGCCACTCCGGTGCCGCGGATCACGGCGTAGACCCGGTCACCGTCGCGTTGCGCGTCGCTGAGCCGCTTGAGCACCACGACGCCGGAGCCCTCACCGATGAGCAGGCCGTCCGCGGCCCGGTCGAAGGGGCGGATCCGCTGGCTGGGGGAGAGCGCGCGCAGCTGGGCGAACACGCTCCACAGCGTGATGTCGTGGCAGTGGTGGACGCCGCCGGCGAGCATCAGGTCGCAGCGCCCACCGGCCAGTTCGGCCACCGCCTGGTCGACCGCGACCAGCGAGGACGCGCAGGCGGCGTCCACGGTGTACGCGGGGCCGCGCAGGTCGAGCCGGTTGGCGACCCGGGAGGCGGTGAGGTTCGGCACCAGGCCGATCGCCTGCTCGGGGTCGTCCGGTCCGAGCTGCTGGACGAAGGCCTGCCGTACCCGCTCGATGTGGTCACCGCCGAGGTCGGGCAGCAACTCCCCGAGCGTGCGCACGAGCTGGTTGGCCGTGCGCACCCGCTGGGACCCGCGGGACAGTCCGGGGGTCAGGTAGCCCCCGCGCCCCAGGATCACGCCGATCCGGTCGCGGTCGGGCAACCGGTCCTCGCCGCCCGCGTCGGCGATCGCGTCCGCGACCACCTTCAGCGCGATGAGCTGGTCGGGTTCGGTGCCCGCGACCGAGTTGGGCATGATCCCGAACTGGGTCACCTCGACCTCGGCCAGCTCGTCGACGAATCCACCCCGCCGGCAGTAGACGCGGTCCGAGCGCCCCACCGCCTGCGGATCGTAGAAGCTGGCGTCCCAGCGGCCGGCCGGGACGTCGGTGATCGCGTCCACCCCGGCGACCAGGTTGCGCCAGTACGCGTCGAGGTCTGCCGCGCCCGGCAGCAGGACCGCCATGCCGACGATGGCGATCTGTGCGCCCGCGCCGTCTTCCCCCCTGGTCATCTCACCACCCCGACGCGGTGTAGACGACGGCACGGGCCGACTCCTCGCCCCAGGCGAGCTCGCGCAGCAGGCAGAGGGTGCCTTCCTCGGGGTCGATCAGCCGGATGCCCCGGCGGGCGTACTCCCGCGCCAGCTCGGGGGTCACCATGCCCGCGTGCTGCCCGGTGGGGGCCCACGGTCCCCAGTGGACCGTGAGGAGCCGGCAGCCGGTGCGGGCGGCCCAGCGGCTGCCCATGCTCTGCAAGGCGTCGTTCGCGGCGGCGTAGTCCACCTGGCCGCGGCTGCCCAGAACGGCCGAGATGCTGCCGAAGAACACCGTGAAGCGCGGGGGGGTCGGCAGGCCCTCCACCGCCTCCAGCAGCGTGCGGGCGCCGTCGACCTTGGTGTCGAACACCCGGCGGAAGGACTCGGTGTCCTTCTCCGCCAGCATCCGGTCCTCGATCACCCCGGCGGCGTACACCACACCGTCCAGCCGGCCGTGCTCGGCGTAGATGTCCTTCACCACCCGGTGCACCGCCTCGGTGTCCCGGGTGTCCGCCGAGTGGTAGCGCACCGCGCTGCCGAGGGAGCGCAGTTCCTCGACCGTGGCGCTGATCTCGCGCTGCGCGAGGATCTGCCCGACGGTCCGCTCGATCTCGGCCGGCGTGCGGTTTCCGAGCGCCGCCAGGGTGGCCCGGAGCGTCGCGCGGTCGGGCGCCGACCGCGTGGCCGGGTCTTCCGGGCCGCTCGGCGCGGCGGTCCTGCCGACCAGCTCGATCCGGCAGCCGGCGGCCGCCGCCAGCGTCGCGGCGAAGCGTGCCGTGATGCCCCGGGCTCCGCCCACCAACAGCACCACGGCGTCCCGGTCCAGGCCGATCGCCGTGGCCTCGGCCGCACCGTCGCCGGCCGGCCCGGCTCCCGTGGTGCCCAGCCGGCCGAGGGCGGTCTCGGTCAGCTCGAAGCCGTACCGAGCGCCGGCGGACCGGAGGACGACCGGGGCGCGGTCGGTGGCCGGCAACTCGCCGGCCAGCGTGGTCGCCACGGCCTCCGCCGAGGCGTCCGGGGCGACCTCGACCAGCCTGGCGACCGTGTCCGGATATTCCTGGGCGATGGTCCGGAACATCCCGCGCAGTCCGTCCGGTCGCCCGTCGTCGGCCGCCGCCCCGCCGGGGACGGCGGCGATCAGCCACCGGGGCGCGCGCCGCAGCGCGGCCTGCACCACCGGGAACGACTCCGGCAGCAGCGGGTCCTCGGTGCCGGCCAGCGCCTCCAGGTGGAGCACACCGTCCAGCGGGCCGTCCTCGTCCGTCAGCAGGTGCTGGCCGTCGTGTACGACGAACTCCGCTCCCTGTGCGGCGAGTTGGGCCGACAGGGACTCGCCCACCGGGCTGTCCCCGCCCAGCAGCGCGAACCGCTTTCCGGCCAGCGCGCCGGGTTCCGCGGCCGGCTCGGGAAGGGCCACCTCCCGCAGCAGCAGCCGGGCGGGCGCCTCGGCGACCACCTCGGCCGCGGCCGGGCGGCCGACCGGATCCGCCGGGCTCCCGTCCTCGGGGGGCTGCTCCTCGTCGCCGCGGAGCCGTGCCATCAGCAGGCCGGCGATGCCGGAGGCGGTACGGGCCGCGGACAGCGCGTCCAACTCCGCGTCGTCGAGCTGGGAGACGCCCGCCCCGCCCTCGCCGCCGGCCCGGACCCGGGCGGCCAGTTCACCGGCGATCTCGATCCGCTTGATCGAGTCGACGCTCAGGTCGGCCTCCAGGTCGAGATCGGGTTCGATCATGTCCACCGGATAGCCGGTGCGTTCGCTGATCAGCCCCAGGATGGTCTGCAGCACGTCGTCCTCGGTGAGCGGCGCGGCAGTGGTGGGGGCCTCCGGCGCCGGCGGGGCCGCCGCCTCCGGGGCGGGCGCGAGGGGGCCGGGGTCGCCGAGGACCGCGGGGGACGTGACCGGTTCGACCGGTACGGGCACCTGGTGAACGGGCGCCACCGGAGCCGGCGGTGCGAGCGCCGGCGTGCCCGGCGCGGCACCGAAGTACGTGAGCAGCACATCGCGCTGCGCCGCGACGATCTCCCGGCTGGTGCGCAGGAACTCGGAGACCATCCGGTCCGGGCTGACGGCAGCTTCGTGGGGGTCGGGCGTCGTCACCAACATCTCCTGGATACGTCGGGCCGGCATGAGAGAGCCGGGCAGCGGGCTGCCGTCACGGGTACGCACCAGGTGCCCGTTGACGGTCCAGCCGGGTCGTTCGGGGGGAGTCGCGTGCCGCAGGTCGGTGGCATGGCGGCCGTGGAACAGCCAGCCGGTGCGCACCCGCACGCCGGCCATGGCCAGCTGGGCGAGCGCGCCGAGGAAGCCGCGCACACCGCGGCCGCCCGCCGTTTCGGCACCGACCGTCGTGTGCGGGCGGTCCCGGAGGATCGCGGACACGAGGGAGGTGAGCGTCGAGCCGGGCCCGACCCCGACGAAGATCCGGGCCCCGGCCCGGTACATCTGCTCGATCTGCTCGGTGAACCGCACGGGCGCGCCGATCTGTGCGGCCAGTTCGGTGCGTACGTCCTCGGGGCGTGGCGCATAGACGGACGCCGTGCGGTTGGCCCACACCGGCGTCTGCGGTGCGCGTACCGGCGCCTTGGCGAGTGCCTCGGCGAACCGCTCGGCGGCGTCGGCGACGACCGGGCTGTGGAAGGCGCAGGCCACCGGGAGGGTCTTGGCGCCGAAACCGTGCGCGCGAAGGTGCTCCACCGCGGTCGCGACCGCGTCGCCGGGCCCGGAGATGACGACCTGCTCGGGCGCGTTGTGGTTCGCGACGACGACGCGGTCCGCCAGGCCCGCCGCGTCGAGCTGCCGGGAGACGTCCTCGGCGCCGGCCGACACCGCCGCCATCGCGCCCGGGTCCGCGCCGGCCGCGGACACGATCGCCTCGGCCCGCCGCGCGCTCAGCTCCAGCAGGGTTGCCGGGTCCAGCGCCCCGGCGGCGCACAGCGCCACCAATTCGCCGTAGCTGTGCCCGGCCACCATGTCCGGGACCACCCCGGCGCGGCAGAACAGGTCGTACGCGGCCAGGCCGACCATGCCCAGCACGGGCTGGGCCACCGTGGTGTCGGTGACCTTGGCCCGCTGCTCGGCCGCGACGGCGGGGTCGAAGGCGTGCGGCGGGTAGAGGTCCTCGGCCCACTCGCGGCCGAGCTGGAGGTAGCGCTGGGCCTCCGGGAAGGCGACGAACAGGTCGGCGAGCATGTCGGGCCGCTGACTGCCCTGGCCGGGGAAGAGGAACGCCACCTTCGCGTCCGTGTCACGGTCGGGGGCCCCGTCGTCCGCCCCGAGGGCGAAGACCCCCGCGGCCGGGTCGTGTTCGCCCGCCCTCGCCCGCCCGAGCAGCACGGCCAGCTCGTCCAGGTCTCCGGCCACGACCGCCGACTGCGCCGGATGCCGGGAGGCATCACAGCGGCGGGAGGCGGTCAGCGCGAAGTCGCGCAACCGCCACGGGCGGCCGTCCCGCTCGTTCTTCTCCGCCAGGTCCAGCAGCTCCTGGATCGCCCGGCCGGCGTCCTCGCGGTCGGCGCCGCGGAAGACGAACAGCTCCGCCGGCCAGGAGTCGAGCCCCTGCACCGGCGGCGGTCCCTCGTCGTGGGCACGCAGCACGACGTGGAAGTTGGTGCCGCCGAAGCCGAAGGCGCTGACCCCGGCGACGCGCTCCGCCGGCCGCGCCGACCACGGCCGCGCGGAGGTGTGGAAGGCGAACGGGCTGCTCTCCTGGTCCCAGGCCGGATTGGGCCGCTCCAGCTGCCTCGTGGGCGGCTTGACGCCGGTGCGCAGCGCCATGGCGGTCTTGATCAGGCCCGCCAGACCGGCGGCGCACTTGGTGTGCCCGATCTGCGACTTCACCGACCCCAGCGCGCAACTTCCCGGCGCCGCTCCGGCCTCCGTGAACAGCTCGGTGAGGGCGCTCAGTTCGGTGCGGTCGCCGACCACGGTCCCGGTGCCGTGCGCCTCGATCAGACCGACCTCCGTCGGGGAGATCCCCGCGTTGCGGTAGGCGCGTTCCAGCGCGGCACGCTGTCCCTCGGCACGGGGTGCGGTCAGGCCGAGGGACTTGCCGTCACTGGCACTGCCGACGCCCTTGATCACGGCATAGACGCGGTCCCCGTCGCGCTCCGCGTCGGTCAGCCGCTTGAGCACCAGGCAGGCGACGCCCTCGCCCAGCGCTATGCCGTCCGCCGCGCTGTCGAAGGGGCGGGAGCGGCCGGTCGGGGACAGCGCACGGACCGAGGAGAAGAGCAGGAAGTCGTTGATCCCGTTGTGCAGATCGGCGCCGCCGCACAGCACGAGGTCACTGGTGCCGGCGGACAGTTCCTTGCACGCCACGTCCACCGCGGCCAGCGAGGAGGCGCAGGCCGCGTCCACCGTGTAGTTCATGCCCCGCAGGTCGAGCCGGTTGGCGATCCGGCCGGAGATGACGTTGGCCAGCATCCCGGGGAAGGAGTCCTCGGTGAGCGTGGGCAGCTGGGCGTCCAGCTCGGACGGCAGCTGCGCCACGTACGCCGGCAGCAGCGAGCGCAGCGCGGCGGCGTTCGACAGGTCGCTGCCCGCCTCGGCCCCGAAGACCACGGCGGCCCGGGACCGGTCGAAGTCCCGCTCCCCGTACCCCGCGTCCTCCAACGCCAGGCGCGCCGCCTCCAGGGACAGCAGCTGCACCGGCTCGATGCTGCCCAGCGAGGACGGCGGAATGCCGTAGCGCAGCGGATCGAAGGGGATGTCGGGCAGGAAGCCGCCCCACTTCGAATCGGTGTGGCCGCCGTCCGCCTGGGGCGCGTAGTAGATCGCCGGGTCCCACCGCTCGGGGGACACCTCCGTGACGGCGTCGACTCCCCCGACCACGTTCGCCCAGTAACTGGCGAGGTCCGGCGCGTCCGGGAACATGCAGGACATGCCGACGACGGCGATGTCCAGGGGGGCCGGGGCGGGGAGTTCCGCATTCGGCCGGGGGGCCACGCCGAGCCGCTCGCGCGCCCGCGCGGCGTGCTCGGTGTAGAAGTCGGCGGCGGCGCTGCTGACCGACGCGTGCAGTGCGGCGATCGTGGTGGGCTGGTTGCGGAGCACGGCGACCTCGCCGGCCATGAACATTCCCTCGGCGAGCTGCCGGGGCTCGTCCACCTCGGTCAGCTCCTCGCCGACCCGTTCCACGCCCTTGCTGGCGATCCGCAGCCGGCCGACATTGAGCCGTTCCAGCTGTTCCCACGCCTGCCGTTCCGGGACGCCCTGCTCCCGCAACTCGTCCTTGATGCCGAGGTAGTTGTCGGTGAAGGGGCTGGTCACACACCGTGTCGTGTGGCCGGGCGCGGTTTCGAGCAGCTCGGTCCGCCGGGCCTGAAGGACCTGCCGCTGGAAGAGCGGCTGCACCGCGCCATGGCTCACCGCCTCCTCGGTGAAGAGGTAGGCGGTGCCCATGAGCATGCCCACGGCCACGCCACGGGCGGTCAGCGGGGCGGCGAGCGCGGTGACCATCGCCGCGGACCGGGCGTCGTGGATCCCGCCGGCGAACAGCACCCGCAGCGTGTCGCCCGCGGTGTCCTCGGCCGCGTCGAGGAACTCGGTGAGGACGGCGATCTGGGCTTCCCACAGCGCGAAACTGCTCCGCGGCCCGACATGACCGCCGCATTCGGACCCCTCGAAGGCGAACTTGCGGACGCCGACGTCCAGGAACTGCCGCAGCACGCCGGGCGAGGGCACGTGGAGGAACGTGTCGATGCCGGCCTCTTCGAGCGCGGTCGCCTGCGAGGGCCGGCCGCCCGCGATGATCGCGCAGGACGGCCGGAATTCCCGGATGATCTCCAGCTGTGCGGCCCTGGTGCGCTGCGGAGCGAAGCCGAGCACCCCCACTCCCCAGGGCCGCCCGTCCAGTGCGGCACGCGTCTGCTCCAGCAGGGTGCGCGTCTGCTCCGGGCCGGCGAGCGCCAGCGCCAAGAAGGGCAGCGCCCCGTCCTCGGCGACCGCCGCGGCGAACCCCGGCTGGTCACTGACCCGGGTCATCGGCCCCTGGGCGAGGGGGAGTTGGGTACCCAGCGCCCGGCTCATCGCCGAACCGCCACGCAGCGCGTCGAGCGGCGCGTCCTCCCGCACCGCGTCGCACATGGCGGCGCTGACCGCACGGACCGCCCCACCGGCATCGCGCCACTGCTCGGCGAACCGGGAGGCGAGGAAGCCGTCCTGGCCGACGGGGAGCAGCTGCGTCCGCAGATCGCCGGCACCGAGCATGCCGGCCACGTCCACCGGGTCGTCCGGAACCGCCGGTGCGTCCGGCCCCCGGCGCCACAGCACCCGGTGCCCGGCCACCACGACCGTCTCCGAACCGTCCAGGATCCGCACGGCCGCGGCGACGTCCTCCGGGAGGCCGGACTCCGCCAGCAGGGCAAGCTGCGTATCGAGAACGACTCCCGCCGCGCCACCCACCACGGCGGCCGCGGCGGTGTGCGGCCCGATCCCGCCGCAGGCCCAGACCGGCAGCTCCAGCGCCGGGTCCGCCATCAGCTGCTGGAGGAGCACGAAGGTGCTCAACTCACCGACCCGCCCGCCACTTTCACTGCCACGGGCGATCAGTCCGTGCGCACCGCCCCGAGCGGCCGCAAGCGCCTCCGCATGGCTCGTCACCTCGACGAGCACCCGGTGCTCGGCGACGACGTCGTCCAGCCGCAGCGGCGCGTCCACGCCGAGCACCACCGTGTGTACGTCCCCGCCACTCACCAGGTCGGCCGCGGTGACGGCACACCCGGCGGCCACCCGCACCCCGAACGGCCTCGACACCC
This sequence comes from Streptomyces sioyaensis, assembly GCF_004122735.1. Classification (GTDB taxonomy): domain Bacteria; phylum Actinomycetota; class Actinomycetes; order Streptomycetales; family Streptomycetaceae; genus Streptomyces; species Streptomyces sioyaensis. Next base: position 63,444 of record NZ_SDIF01000006.1, read on the forward strand.
ACTGCCGGACCGACTCCAGCGCCTCCCTGGCCCGCCTGTCCCCCTTGCCGAGATCGAGCACGCCGAGCCCCCCGGCCCGGCAGACGGCGGCGACGATTCTCGGATCGGGTTCCCCGAAAGGACTTATCCCCAAGACAGCATCAGCCAGACGCGCGGTGGTCACAGAAGCTCCGAAGAATGTGGGCACAGGAGATACACGCAGCTGCCGGGCCACAAATCCCGAGTGCCTGCGGTGCGGTGGTCAACAACAGCCTCAGCAGGCCGCCGCTCGCACGTCAACGAACACCGCGGAAGTACGTGGTCGGCCACGCCGTAGATTGCGGTAATCACTAGACTTTCGGCCGCGTGGCGACGCCGGGGAAGTCAGCGGGAAGACCGTGGGAAACGAGGACGGCCCTCCCCTCGGCCCGACCCCCGTCGGCCGACCCGCTCACCTTCGGCTCACGCCCCACTCACGCTCCGCTCAAGTCCCTTGTGGCGGCGGCAAGATGACCACGACCGGCGTCGCCGAGCGTGCCTGGCCGCCGGTGGTTGCCCGTCATCGGACGCGCCCCAGGGCCGTCACCGCCGTTTCCCGGCCGGCCGGGAAACGTGGAAGATCGGGCAAGGGCTCCTCAGAGGGCGAGTTCGGGCCGGTGGTGGTCCAGCCACAGCGCCAGGTCGACGACGCGTTCCAGGCGGAGGCGGTGGCCCCACTCCAAGCGGTCCGGCGGGGTGTCGAGGCTGGGCTTGATGCGGGTCTCGTCGGCCAGCGCCCGGACCTGCTCGACGGCCAGGGCCTCGCGGGCCAGGTCCTGCAGGCCGCGGTTGTAGTCGGGGTGGTGGGTGGCCGGATAGTGGTTCTTGGGCCGGTGCAGCACGGAGTGCGGAGCGAGTCCGGCACCGGCGGCGCGCAGCAGGCTCTTCTCCCGGCCGTCGAAGCTCTTCAGCGCCCAGGGCGCGGCGAAGGCGTACGCGACCAGGCGGTGGTCGCAGTAGGGGACGCGGACCTCCAGGCCCTGGGCCATGCTCAACCGGTCCTTGCGGTGCAGCAGCTGGCGCAGCCAGCGGGTCAGTGACACGTGCTGCATCTCGCGTTGCCGGTGCTCGGCGGGGGTTTCGTCGTCCCGGTGCGGTACGGCGGCCAGCGCGCCGGTATAGGTGTCCCGGCGGAACTCCTCCATGCGCAGGCCGAGTTCCGGGTTGAGCGGCATCGCGGCCTCGTCACCGGTGACGAGCAGCCAGGGGAAGGTTGCTGCGTGCAGCGCCTTCGGGGAGTGGAACCAGGGATAACCGCCGAAGACCTCGTCCGCCGCCTCGCCCGAGAGGGCCACCGTGGAGTGCTTGCGGATCTCGCCGAAGAGCAGATACAGGGAGGTGTCCATGTCGCCGACACCGATCGGTGAGTCCCGCGCCACGACGACCGCCTTGCGGTGCTCGGGGTCGAGCAGGGCGCGCGGGTCGAGGACGACCGTGCTGTGGTCGGTGCCGATGAACGCGCCGGCCTCGGTGGCGTACGGGGTGTCGTGGCCGGTGCGCAGCACGTCGCCGGTGAACCGCTCGGCCTGGTCGCTGTAGTCGACGGCGTACGAGCGGATGCGGGCGTCTGGGCCTTCGCGCAGCCGGAGTTCGTCGGCGAGCAGCGCGGTCAGGACCGTGGAGTCGAGGCCACCGGACAGCAGGCTGCACAGCGGGACATCGGCCTCCAGCTGGCCGCGGGCGGCCGTCCCGACCAGCTCACGGACGTGGGCGACGGCCGTGTCCTGGTCGTCGTCGTGGAGCTCGGCCGCCAGCTGCCAGTAGCGGCGTTCGCGGATGCCGTCGCGGTCCAGGACGAGCAGGCCGCCGGGCTCCACCTCCCGCACACCGGACCACACCGTCGGCCCGGTGTTGAAGAGCAGGCTGTAGGCCTCCCGCAGCCCGTCGGCGTCCACCCGTGGCCGTATCTCCGGGTGGGCGAACAGCGCCTTCGGCTCGGAGGCGAAGGCCAGGCCGCCCTCGACGGCGGCCCAGAACAGCGGCTTGACACCGAGGCGATCGCGTACCAGCAGCAGCCGCTGGGCACGCTCGTCCCACACCGCGAAAGCGAACATGCCCTCCAAGTGGTCGGCGAGGTCCTCCCCCCACTCGGCGTAGGCGCGCAGCACCACCTCGGTATCACTCCGCGTGCGGAAGGTGTGCCCTCGGCCGCGCAGTTCGGCGCGCAGCTGGTGATGGTTGTACACCTCGCCGCTGTAGCTGAGAACGACGGTCGGCCGGTCGGGCCGGTCGGTCATCGGCTGCCCGCCGCCGGCCGGATCGATGACGGCCAGGCGGCGGTGGCCGAGCGCGGCGTGCTCGCCGAGCCAGACGCCACCCGCGTCGGGGCCGCGCGGGGTGAGGGTGGCCGTCATGGCCTCGATGACCGCGGCCTGGGTGCGGGCGTCGTGAGGGAACGACGCCCAGCCGGTGATTCCGCACATGCGGGTGACTCCTGGATCAGTCGTGGACGGCGGGCGCCGCGTCGGTGGTCTTCTCCGGCAGAGGTGCGGGCCCTCTCCCGGTCAGTGCGAGCAGGGGTACGGCGAGACAGGCGGCGGTGGCGGCCAGCACGAGCCCGGCCCGTACGCCCGCGCCGGATCCGCCCAGTCCCCAGGCGGCGGTGGCCAGGGCGGGGCCGAGGGTGAAGCCGAGACTGCGGGCGAACTGCACCGTGGACCCGACGGTCGCGGCCCGGTCCGGCGGGGCGGCGCTCATGACCAGAGCCTGGGTGGGACCGCCGTTCAGCCCCAGCCCGAAGCCCGCCAGCGCCAGCCGCCAGGCCACGTCCGGCGGTGACCAGCCGTCGCCCAGCGGGACCAGCAGGAGCAGACCGGCCGCGGTGAGGGCGGCGCCGGCGACCGCGACCGTCCGGGCGCCGATGGGGGTCCCCCCTGCTCGTCGAGCGGAGCCGAGAGCTTGGGGGAGGTCGGCGAGGCGCCCGCCGAGCGGCCCGGCCAGGCCCATGCCGAGGGGGAAGGCGAGCACGGTCAGCCCGGTCGTGGTGGCGCTGACCCCGTCGTCCCGCTGGAGATGCAGGGCGACCACGTAGTGCATGGCGGCGAACCCGGTGGCGAGAGCCAGCACCGCACCGTGGGCCCGGAACAGCCCCGCGGACCGGAGGAGACCGACCGCCGGCCGACCGCCCGGACCGCGCAGCCACCACCAGAGCGTCGGGACGGCCGCGCCGGCGAGCACCAGCCACGACGGGCGGCCCACTGCCAGGGTCAGGGCGAGCAGCAGGACCGCCACCCCCGCGGCCACCAGCAGTGCGTCCCCCACCAACCGCAGGTCGGGCCGGCGCAACCCGCCGTCCCGCGGCATGGCCCGCCACACGATGACGAGGGCGAGCAGACAGAAGGGGATTTTCACCAGGAACACCGACCACCAGCCCCAGTGGTCCAGCAGCAGACCGCCGACGGCGGGTCCGGTCACCGCGCCCAGCGGCCCCAGCGTGGCCGGCACACTCATCGCCCGTCCGCGCAGCTCCGGTCGTACGGACCGGATCGCGAGCACCGGCATCAGCACGAACAGCACCGCCCCGCACGCCCCCTGCATCAGCCGGGCGGCGATCAGCCAGGCCATCCAGGGCGCCGCGGCCGCCAGGGCGCTGCACAGGCCGAAGCCGCAGGTCGCGGCCAGCACGGCGGACCGCAGCCCCCCTCCGTCGAGCCACCGGCCGACGGGCAACAGCAAGGCCACCACCGGCAGTTGATATCCCAGCACCGCCCACTGGGCAGTGGCGGTCGACACGTGCAGCCCGTCGGCAAGATCCGCCAGCGCCACATTGACGATGTTCATGTCGAGCATCGCCACGAACGCCAGCACACCCGCCGCCACGACCAGCGACCAGCGGTCCTCCCCGACGCGTATGTGACCGGACCGTCCCACACGGGAACCGTCGTCTGTCACCTTGCCCCCTCACCGTCACGAGCGGGCTGCCGGACGGCAACCTCCCCTCATGAGTCGAGAGGAATCCGGGGCGAGTTCCCGGCCGTACCCGGAAAAGACCTCACCCCCACCGCTCCCCCGGGCTACGCCCGCCGCTCAGCGGATCCCCAACTCCGCGAGTACCCGGCGCTGACTCGGCGTCGGCTCGGCCGGGAAGTAGAGGTAGCACCCACTGCCGCTGACGACCTTGCTCTGGGCGTTCTTGCGCTTGGTCCGCAGCCAGATGTTCTCGAACTGGGAGGCCGGCAGACAGCAGACGCCGGAGGCGATGACAAACATGCAGGTCAACGGCTCGGGCTCGTTCGTCTAGAACGAGCCCGAGCCGGACCGTGCTGAGTTCGTGCTGACTTCCGCTGCCGCCCCTTCCGGTCCGTTCGGGGGCGTTGTGCTGGTTCGGTGCTGGCTTCTGGCGCCCACATCCCGCACATCGGCCGGCGCTACCTCGAAGCTGCGAGCAACGAGAAGGTCACCGCGGACCAGGTGTCAGCCGCGCACCCGGCGGTGAAGGCTGGAGCGCAGCGGATCGTCGAGGAGAGACGGCTAATACTGCAACGGTAGAAAGTGGCGGAGGTCGTGCGCTACCGCTGGGCGGAGCATGTCACCGGCTGGCCTGCTGCTCCCTTCTTTTGGTCCAGAACGCGGTCGTCGCCTTCCTGCAGGAGGCAGTGCGCCACGCCTTTGCCAGTAGGTACGACCTTGAGGCGTGGAGTGTGGCCGCCGTCCTCATGGGTGCTCCATGTGGCTCCGCTCACCTTGGCCGGCATGCTTACCGCGCCGTTGAGCCCATCGATGTAGTCGTGCCTGACGGATTGCAGCTTGCCTCCTTCGGTCCAGGCTTTGTACGTCACGTCGGGACTCTTGGCACCGCAAGCCGTCAGGAGTCCGCAGGCAACAGCCAGCCCCGCCATCGTGGTGATGAGCTTCGTGGCTGCTGGTATGGGGAATGTGGGCATGACGTGGCCTCTCAGCGAGTTCACTTGGGTGTGGGGTCGGGGAAGGATCTGTCGCCGAAGAGGACTCGGCTTGCCGCGGCCCGGCCGAACGGTGTGCGTAGCAGGGTGAATCCCGCTGCTGCTGTGGCAGGCGTCCGTACGTGGGCCAATGCCCGGCGCAGCATGAGTCGTCCGCGGAAGTGGGGGCGGAGCGCGGCTCCGTCGTAGTGGGCCATCGTGTCCGGATTTCCGGTGCGCAGTGCGTCGTCGAGGACCTCGGCTGCGAGTTGCGACTGCCGTAGGCACGGGTCCAGGCCGCCGGCAGTGAGGGGGGAGACCGCGCCTGCTGCATCCCCCACGAGAAGCCCGTCGGCGCAGCTGATCCGGCGCAGCAGGCCGCCGACGGGTATGGGGCCTGCGCGCCGCTCCACCGTTTCGGGACGTTCGATGCCGGTCAGTCCGGGCGCTGAGGCGCTGAACTGCTCCATCGCACGGCGAAGACCGTCTGGGTAGCGGTCGGCGTAGCCTGCGACTCCGACGTGGGCGTGTTGCCCGTCGTTGATTACCCAGGCCAGGTAGCCGGGGGCGAGTGAGGGGTCGAGTACGCAGTGGAATGTCGGTGGCTGGTCGCTTCCGGGTAGTTCGAAGACCTCTTCGGCGCCGACGATCAGGTGGTGGTTGCGGTCGAGAGCGAGGTCGCGGGCGACTCTTGAGCGGGCCCCGTCGGCGCCGACGATGAAGCGGGCCCGGACCGTGGTCGGTCCGTCGCGACCGGCTAGGTGGAAGGTGTTGCCCTGCCGGCCGGCGTAGCGCGTGCCCAGTGCGATGCGTACGCCGGCGTCGACCGCGGTGGCGGCCGTCGCTTCGTAGAGTGGCGCCATGTCGCCCACCCGGTATTCGTCGCGGGGGCTGGTGAGGCTGACCGGGCGGCGCAGGTCAGGGGGGTAGAGGACCACGCGTCGGATCGGTGGTCCGAGGCAGTCAGGGGGCAGCGGGAAGTCGTCGAGTGTCTTCCGTACGAAGATTCCTGTGGTGCGGATCGCGCCGGCAAGGCTCGTTCGGCGTTCGACCAGGAGCACTTCGTGGCCTTGTCGGGCGAGGAGTGTGGCGGTGTTGAGTCCGGCCAGGCCGGCCCCGACCACCAGTACGTCGGCACTGTCTGTGCCCCCGAGGCGGCAAGAGAGGCGTGCTGTCGTCATGTCTGCTCTGTTCGTTGTGGAGTCCGTCATCGGTGCGTGCGGCGCGAGGCAGGCGCCGACCGGCGGCGGGCACTACGGCCAAGTCCGTGCCGGGATGAGGTGTGCGGACGTCGTCGTCAGGTCGTCACTCGGGAGTTTGCTGAAGATCAGGCGGAGCGGGTCGCGCAGCAGGGATGGTCGATGGCGTCGCGCCTCGTGATCGTGGTCACCGCGGCGGGGAGCCGGCTGGGACGGATGCTCCGGATTCGTGCGCAGCCCTGTCCCTGTCACCGGGATCATCGGGCGCCCAGCGCAGCAGGTCTCCGGGCTGGCACTCAAGCACCTCGCACAGCGCGGCGAGCGTGGTGAAGCGCACCGCCTTGGCCCGGCCGTTCTTGAGCACCGCCAGGTTGGCGGGTGTGATCCCCACGCGGTCCGCCAGTTCGCCCACGGACATCTTCCGCTTGGCCAGCATCACATCGATGTCGACGGCGATCGGCATCAGATCACCTCGGCCAACTCGGCCCCCAGCTGCGACGCCTCGACGTCGCGTGCGACGGCTTGTGCGAGCAGCATCCGCAGCACGAGCACGATGAGTGCGTTCCCGAAGATCGCCAGGCTGACCCCGCCCAGCAGGGCCACAACGCCCGGGGGAACGACATCGCCAGGCGCCAGGACCGCCCCGAGCGCGAGAACCAGGAGCGAGGCCGCCACGAACGCGCCCATCACGAGATGGACGTAGCGGAATGCGGCGTGGGAGAACACAGTTCCGCGTTGCGCCATCGTCACCAGCCGCCACACGCAGACCAGGACCACCTGAACCGTCACGACACCCAGGACCATGATCACGAGGACCGGAGTGCGGCGGTCCACAAGGATGCTCTCCTCCATAGCGCCCGTCAGCATTGCCACCATCACCGCCTGGGCGGAGACCGCCCCAGCGTGCAGAGCCACCATCACGGCGCGCAGCGCGAGCACTGTCAGCTTTCCCAATGCCACTCCCTTGATCGAATCACGATGGAAAACTATCGAATATCGATAGGCATGGCAAGTCGGGTCCGTCGGCGGGATGGGCCTGCGTGTCCTCCAAAATTCCTGACGTAGTGGGGCGAGCCGCTTCCAGGGCCCGCGTGGAGCGGCTAGGGCTTGTCCGGCCGATCATGTGACTGCGCTGTGTCCGGGGCGGTGTTGTACGCATGGGGCGAGGTGGTCTGAGCGCCTGGTCCTCACACCTGGACAGTGGGCGGACTGCACGCAGTTCAAGCCCGTTCTGGAGAAGATACGCGCCGCTGAAACACCGGAAAGTGGCGCGACATACCTGCACCCGCCTGTCTTGAACCACTCGTCGAACGGCTCCCCATACGGAATCAGGCCGGAGGCATGATCTACCCCGGCCTTTTCCGTAAGTCCTGGGACCGGGCACTGAAACGCCTCGGACTTCCCGACTACAACCCGCACGACCTCCGACACAAATGGGCCACCGTGACCCTGAGCAACGGCGTGCCCATCCACGCGTCGCGCTGGATGGGCCACAGCTCTATCAAGATCACGGTGGACCGGTACGGCCACCTCACTCTCGACGGCAGTGAGCGCTGCCGTCAGGTCATCGAGGCCACCTTCGGGGTGCACATGCTCAGCGGATTCCCAGCTCCGCGAGTACCCGGTGCTGACTCGGCGTCGGCTCGGCCGGGAAGTAGAGGTAGCACACACCGCCACTGCCGCTGACGACCTTGCCCTGGGCGTTCTTGCGCTTCGTCCTCAGCCAAATGGTTTCGAACTGGCGGCGCTTGTAGATGTGCCGGACCGCCGCGTCGTCGGGTGAGGCCGGGTCGTTGGCGATGATGTCGCCGTCCTTGGTGAAGCCGATGACGGTCATCAGGTGGCCGGCGGTGCCGTAGCCCGCGCCGTCGAGTTCGGTCTTCAGGAAGGACTGGGACGTGATGACGGGGATGCCCGCGCGGATGAGGCGTTCGGCGTCCGTGAGAGAGGTGAGGCGGGTGACCACGCTCTGGAGGTCTCGGTAGGTGGCGGCGTAGGCGGCGTTGAACGGCCAGTTGCCGCAGCCGTCGTATTGGTGGTCGAAGGTGTAGCGGGCGGCGTGACAGACCTGGGGGTCGGCGTAGTCGGGGTTGACCCAGGACAGCTGTTGTTGGCTTGGCCGGCGGCCCCAGTATTCGATGATCATCTGGGACGAGGTGGGGCTGCACCAGGCCTCGCCCCCGTTGTCGTACTCCGGGTACTGGCCCTTGTGGATCTCCTGCGAATAGCGCGGGACCACCAGCTCGCGGCCGGTCCGGCCGGGCTCGGACGCCGGCACCTCGAATCGGTCGGGGAGGTCCGAACCCATCGCTCCCAGCCGCCAGACCGTGGGGGTGAGCCGGGCGCCGGGCTTGCGGTACAGGGTGACGCGGAGTTCGTACGAGGCCAGCCGGAGGCCGCTCGCGGGGGTGTCGATGGCGAAGGTGTCGGTGGAGATGCTGCTCCTGCCGTCCTTCTGGCCGTCGACGGAGGTCCGCCGGATGTCGGCGTCGCTGTCGCCGGAGGTCCAGCGGCCCATGACGTACCAGGGGGTGCGTGCGCCGTCGGTGTAGCCGCCGCGCAGCTCGACGGCGATCCATGTGCCGGGCGGGGTGTGCGCGTTCCACGAGGCGACGGCCTCGGTGGCCGGGACCTTGAGGGTGTGCACCGGGGAGGTCCAGGTGGCGTACTCCCAGGCGGCGGTTTTCCCGGTGTGCGGATCCTTGTAGTCGACGGTGCCGGCCGGGTGCACGAGGCGGATGCCGGGGCGGGCGCCGTGCGCGATACCGGTGCCCCGGGCGTGGCCCCTGGCCCAGTCGGCTGCGGTGGTCCAGGCGTGATAGTCCACGAGGCTCTTCGATCGGTGCGCGAGGGCGTCCGGGGCGGTGGGCGCGGCGGCCGGGGCCGTGGTCCCCGCGGCGGACGTGCGGGACGCGTCGGCGGCCTGCGCCGAGGGGGTGGCGGCGCCCGCCGCGGCGGCGAGCGCGGCGGCCAGAACGGTGCGCCGGGGCGCGGAGCTGGTCATGATCAAGGTCCCCCAGTCGGATGCATACGAGTGGGTACGGGAGGGTCGGGCGGGGCACGGGCGGATCGCAGTCGCTCAACTATTGCCGCTGCGAGCCCGCTTCGGAAGGCGGTGCGGCGCGCGTCGCGGCAGCAATATTGGTGTGGACCACTGGCGGCCAGGTGGCGCGGGCCCGACGCGTACGCTGGCGCGATGGATCATGATCTGGCTTCGCTCGCCGCCCGGCTGCACGCCCTGCCGCCTTCCTGCGGGCCGGTGCGGCTGATCGCGGTGGACGGGCACGCGGGGTCGGGCAAGAGCACCTTCGCCGCGGAGCTGGCCGAGGCGCTGGGCGGGGCGCCGGTGGTGCACACCGACGACCTCGCCACCCATGAGGAGCTGTTCGGGTGGAGCGACCGCTTCCGCACTCAGGTCCTGGACCCGCTCTCCCGGGGCGGGACGGCGCGTTACGGCGTCTACGACTGGGTGCGCGGGGAGTTCACCGGGCAGCGGGAGCTGGCACCCGCGCCGCTGGTGCTGGTCGAGGGCGTGGGCGCGGGCCGGCGGGCGCTGCGGCCGTATCTGGCGTGCCTGCTGTGGATGGAACTGGCGAGCGAACACTCCTGGGAAAGGGGTCAACTCCGCGACGGGCCGGGGCTCTCCACGTTCTGGAGTGGCTGGATTTCGGCGGAGCGCGCGCACTTCGCAGCGGATCCCTCCCGTCCGTATGCGGATTTCCTGGTGCATCAGGGGGCGATGGGGTACGAGGTACTCGTGGGACCGCCCGCGGCGCCATGACCGCCCCCGCATTTAACGCTCCGTAACGGACAACGGCCGACTCGCCCGGCGATGCCGACAGGGTCCCGCCGAGTGCCTCAACTCGGCTTGACCTGGGGGGCGTACAGGACTTACGTTCTCAATGTGCGGTTCAACGGACCGCCCGCAGATGCGAAGCCCCCGGTTGTTCCCCCGTGATCGGGGGCTTCGTTCTGCCCGAACCCCCTCGCGCCGCCCGCCGAGCGCCGCTTCTCCCTCACCCTGGGTCACCGCATTCTTCGCGCCGCCGTAGCGTACCCAACGGTCAGTTCTGGCCCCGTACCGCCCTCTACGGCCCGTACCGATCCCGCAGGTACCATGCGAGTCCGGGCCGCCGCAGGCCAGGGACCGAGGTGTGCGCGGTGACGGTCAACTCCCGTTCCCCGTACGCAGGTTCGACAGCGCCGCGGCCCGCACTCGCCCGGCGGCACGGGGGAACGTTTTATGGGGGGACGGGATGGATGTCGGCACTCAGGGTTCGCCCGCCCCGGCCGAGCTCGCATGGCTGCGGGCGGTCGACGCCTACACCGTGGGCGCCTATCCGCAGGCGGAGGAGGAGTTCCGGGCCGCGGTACGGCTCGATCCCTCGATGGCCGACGCCTGGCTCGGGCTGCACGCGCTGCGCGCCGACACCTCCATCGCCCTGCTGCGGATGCACCGGCACCGCGACCGCTTCGGCGAGATGCGCGCCCGGCACCGGCGCACCCTCAACTCCTGGTACTGGCTGGGCTGGTGGGTGCAACCGGTGCTGGAGACCGGCCGTGACCTGCTGCTCGCGCACGCCTCCCACTGGCTCGACGGCCGGCACGTCGCGGAGCTCGACCAGGCCCTGGCCGGCTGCCCGCCCGTCGACACCGACCCCCAGGTGCGCTTTCTGCACGCCTGCCGCGCCTACCTCGTCAAGGACTGGGACCAGCTCGTACGCCACACCGAGCCGCTGCTCGCCGACCCGGTGCTGGGCATCGAGGCGGGGCTGTTCGGCGGGATGGCGCGGGTGCGGCTGGAGATGTACGGGCAGGCCGAGCCGTTGCTGTCCGCCGCGCTGATGCGCTGCCGCAGCGAGCAGCCGCAGCGCAAGGAGCTGCGGTACTGGCTCGCCCGCGCACACGAGGGCACCGGCCGCAGCGCCGCGGCACTCCCCCTCTACCGTGCGGTGCACCGCATCGACCCGGCGTTCATGGACACCGCGGCGCGGCTCGCCGCCATCGCCGAGGGGGACGGACTGGACGAGGGCTTGGATCTCGCGACGGTCCCCGCGTCCGGCCTCGGCCAGGAGGCCGGCGGCGATCCGGACCCGATGGCGCCGCTCGACCCCGTCGACGGCCGTGAGCTGCTGGTGACCGGTGAGGCGGACGCGCCGGAGGGCGAGGTGGGCGGCACGCCGGCCGGGGGCGGGGCCGCGGCCCGGGCCAAGACGACCGCGCCGGTGCCGCGCGGCGCCGAACGGCTGCCGGCCGGGCCCGCCGACCCGGTACTGCTGGAGAAGGCGCTGGCGGAGCTGGAGCGGATGGTCGGCATGGAGCCGGTCAAACGGCAGGTGCGGGCGCTCTCGGCGCAGCTGCGGATGGCGCGGCTGCGGGCGAGCCAGGGGCTGCCGGTCCAGCCGCCGAAACGGCACTTCGTCTTCTCCGGCCCGTCCGGCACCGGCAAGACGACCGTGGCCCGGATACTCGGGCGGGTCTTCTACGCCCTGGGGCTGCTCGGCGGCGATCACCTCGTGGAGGCCCAACGCGCCGATCTGGTCGGCGAGTTCCTGGGCCAGACCGCCGTGAAGGCCAATGAGCTGATCGACTCGGCGCTGGGCGGGGTGCTGTTCGTCGACGAGGCGTACAGCCTGTCCAACTCCGGCTACAGCAAGGGCGACGCGTACGGCGACGAGGCGCTTCAGGTGCTGCTCAAGCGCGCCGAGGACAACCGCGACCGGCTCGTCGTCATCCTGGCGGGCTACCCCGAGGGCATGGACCGGCTGCTGGCCGCCAACCCGGGGCTGTCCTCGCGCTTCACCAGCCGGGTCGACTTCCCCAGCTACCGGCCGCTGGAGCTGACCGCCATCGGCGAGGTGCTGGCCGCGGAGAACGGCGACCGCTGGGACGAGGAGGCCCGGGAGGAGCTGTGCAGCATCAGCGGCCACGTCGTCGACCAGGGCTGGATCGACGAGCTGGGCAACGGCCGCTTTCTGCGCACCCTGTACGAGAAGAGCTGCGCCTACCGCGATCTGCGGCTCTCCACCTGGCGCGGCACCCCCACCCGCGACGACCTGGCCACCCTGCGGCTGCCCGACCTGATGCAGGCGTACGGGGAGGTGCTCTCGGGCCGCGGCCCCGATTCGCCGGGGCAGCGGCCGGACTTCTGACCAGGGCGGGCGGAATGCTGACCCGGGGGGCGGACTTCTGACCGTCGCCGGGCCGCCGCAACGCCGTTCGCGCCGGCCGGCGTCCCCCGGCGCGGTGCCGAGGAACGCCGTGCCGAGGGACCCCGGAGAGCTCAGCCCGCCAGCGCCCGGTTCCCGGCCGGCAGCGACGCCTCCTCGCGGGGTTCGGTGACCCGCTCCCCCGCGCCCCGCCGTCCGGCACGGGCGGCCGGGGCCCGGCGGTGGGCCGGGTCGCGGACCTCGCCGACCAGCATTTCCAGGACGTCCTCCAGCGCGACCAGGCCGAGCACCCGGCCGGTCGCGTCGGCGACCGCCGCCAGATGGGAGGCGGCCCGGCGCATCGCGGTCAGCGCGTCGTCCAGGGGCAGCTCGGCGCGGAGCGTGGTCATCGGGTGCCAGATCCGCTGGGGCACCGCGCGGTCCCGTTCCTCCAGGTCGAGGACGTCCTTGACGTGCAGATAGCCCATGTACGCGCCGCCGGCCGCACACACCGGGAAGCGGGAGTAGCCGGTCCGTACGGTCAGCTCCTCCACCTGACGGGGGGTCACGGACGGTTCGACGGTGACCAGGGCCGCCCGGTCGAGGAGGACGTCCGTGACGGGGCGGCTGCCGAGCTCCAGGACGTCGGAGAGCTGCTCCTGTTCCGCCGGGTCGAGCAGTCCCGCCTGGCCGGAGTCCTCCACGAGGTGGGTCAGCTGCTCGCTGGTGAAGACCGCCTCGACCTCGTCCTTCGGCTCCACCCGGAAGATCCGCAGTACGCCTCGGGCGCAGGCGCCGAGGAGCGTGGTGACCGGGCGGCAGAGCCGGGCGAAGGCGACGAGCCCCGGGCTGAACCACAGGGCGGTCCGCTCGGGCGCCGCCATCGCCAGGTTCTTGGGGACCATCTCGCCGATGACCAGGTGGAGGAAGACCACCAGGGCCAGGGCGATGACATAGCCGAGCGGGTGGACCAGCGCCGCCGGAAGACGGACCGCCTCGAACAGCGGCTCCAGGAGATGGGCGACGGTCGGCTCGGCGACCGCGCCGAGCGTCAAGGAGCAGACGGTGATGCCGAACTGGGCGGCGGCCATCATCTGCGGAAGGTTCTCCAGGCCGTGCAGCACCTGCCGGGCACGGGTGGAGCCCTCGGTCGCCAGCGGCTCGATCTGGCTGCGGCGTACCGAGACCAGCGCGAATTCGGCGCCGACGAAGAAGCCGTTGGCGAGCACGAGCAGGATCGCGAAGAACAGCTGGGCCAGCGTCATCGGGCCACCTCCGCGCCGATGGCGACGGGCTCGCGGGGCGCCTCGGAGGCGGCGGGCAGCGTGACGGTCGCGGTCCGTACGATCCTTATCCGCTCGGCGCGGTGGTGCGACACCAGCCGCACCCGCAGCCGCCAGCCGTCGAGTTCCGCGGTATCGCCCGGGGCCGGGATCCGGCCGAGTATGTGCGCCACCAGTCCTGCCACCGTTTCGTACGGTCCTTCCGGGGCGTCCAGGCCGATCCGCCGCAGGGTGTCCACCCGGCAGCCGCCGTCGGCGTCCCAGGCGGGGCGGCCCTCCTCCGGCGGGGCCTGGCCGAGTTCGGGCAGGTCCACCCGGTCGTGCTCGTCGCGGACCTCGCCGACGAGCTCCTCGATGATGTCCTCCAGGGTGACCACGCCGGCCGTGCCGCCGTACTCGTCGACGACCACCGCGATCGGCTGTTCGCTGCGCAACCGCTCCAGCAGCGGCTGCACCGGGAGCGTCTCGGGCACCAGCAGCGGCGGCACCGCGATCCGGCCGGCCGGTATGCGCAGCCGGTCGTGCGCCGGGACGGCCAGGGCGTCCTTGAGGTGCACCATGCCGACGACCTCGTCGAGGCGGGTGCGGTAGACGGGGAAGCGGGAGAGTCCGGTGGCGCGGGTGAGGTTCACCACGTCCTCGGCGGTCGCGGACGCCTGGAGGGCGCTCACCCGCACCCGGGGCGTCATGACGTTCTCCGCCGTCAGATCGCCCAGCGAGAGGGTGCGGACGAACAGGTCCGCGGTGTCCTGCTCGATCGCGCCCGCGCGGGCGGAGTGCCGGGCGAGGGAGACCAGTTCGCCGGGGGTGCGGGCGGAGGCCAGCTCGTCGGTCGGCTCCACGCCCAGGGCGCGGACCAGGCGGTTGGCGACCGTGTTCAGCAGGGTGATCACCGGGCGGAAGAAGCGGGAGAAGGCCCGCTGCGGACCGGCGACGACCCGGGCGACGGGCAGCGGCTTGGACACCGCCCAGTTCTTCGGCACCAGCTCGCCGATGACCATCTGGACGGCGGACGCCAGCAGCATGCCGAGGACGACGGCGGTGCCGGGGACCGCGGCCTTCGGCAGGCCGGTGGCGAGCAGCGGCCCGGCCAGCAGCTGGGCCAGCGCGGGCTCGGCGAGCATACCGACCACCAAAGAGGTGATCGTGATGCCCAGTTGGGTGCCGGACAGCTGGAAGGAGAGTTCCCGCAGGGCGGAGACGACGGTGCGGGCGCGGCGGTCGCCGTCGCTCGCGGCGCGTTCGGCATCGGCCTTCTCGACGGTGACGAGCCCGAACTCGGCGGCGACGAAGAATCCGTTGGCCAGGATCAGGACGAGGGCCGCGGCGAGCAGCAGCAGCGGGCCGGTCATGCCGCCTCCTCCGTGGTGTGCGGGGGTTGGGGAGGGGCGGCGCAGGTACTACAGGACGATCCGTCCATTGCCGGAGGGAGTCACTCCTCGGGTCGCGGTGAGCCCACGGAGGGGCAGGGCGCATGCTGCGCCCCGGAGAACAGAGTAAACAGCGGGACCCCGATTAGGGCAGGCTCACCCGGCCGTGTGGCCGAGCGCACCGTGCTTCTCGGTGAGGTCGCGCAGCGCACGGGCGTCGCGGATGGCCCGCTCCCTGGCGATGCCCGGCTGGATGCCCATGGCGGGCAGGCTGGTGCCGTCGGCCAGATCGAGATGGACCCAGGGGTCGCCAGCCCGGAGATTGACCCGCAGGATCTCGGCCCAGGCCAGCTCACGCTTGGTGGTGAGGTTGACGACCGTGACGCCCTCCTGCCGCGCCACCACCTTGGGGCGGCTGAGCAGCAGGAGGACGGCCAGCACCAGCAGTCCGGTGAGCACGAAGCTCAGCCGCTCGCCGCCGGTCAGCTTCGGCAGCGCCAGCGCGATCGCCGTGAGGGCGACCAGCTGGGCGATGCCGACGGTGTACAGGACGGCCCGGGTGCGGGTCGGCCGGAAGGTCACCGGGAGGCCGGTCAGGGGCGCGGACACGTCGTGGGTCTTCCGTCGTGGGTGAGGCGGGCGTACGGGTGATCAGTGACGGCGGGTCACAGCCGGCAGGCGTGGATGCCGGTGGTCAGGATCGCGCGGGCGCCGAGTTCGTAGAGCTCGTCCATGATGCGCTGGGCGTCCTTGGACGGAACCATCGAGCGGACCGCGACCCAGCCCTCGTGGTGCAGCGGGGAGACGGTCGGCGACTCCAGGCCGGGGGTGAGGCCGACGGCCTTCTCGACGTGCTCGACGCGGATGTCGTAATCCATCATCACGTACCGGCGGGCCACCAGGACGCCCTGCATGCGGCGCAGGAACTGGCGCACCTTCGGGTCGTCGTCCGGGGCGCCGGTGCCGCGGATGACCACGGCTTCGGACTCCAGGATCGGCTCGCCGATGATCTCCAGGCCGGCGTTGCGCAGGGTGGTGCCGGTCTCCACGACATCCGCGATGATCTCGGCGACGCCGAGCTGGATGGCGGTCTCCACGGCACCGTCGAGGTGGACGACGGAGGCGTCCACGCCGTTGTCGGCGAGGTGCTGGCGGACCAGGCCGGCGAACGAGGTGGCGATGGTCATGCCGCCGAACTCGCTGACGTCCTTGGCGGTACCCGGGCGGGTGGCGTAGCGGAAGGTCGAGCCGGCGAAGCCGAGCTGGAGGATCTCCTCGGCCGGCGAGCCGGAGTCCAGCAGCAGGTCACGGCCGGTGATGCCGATGTCCAGCTTGCCGGAGCCGACGTAGACGGCGATGTCACGCGGCCGCAGGAAGAAGAACTCGACCTCGTTCTCGGCATCGACCAGGACCAGTTCCCTGCGGTCCTTGCGCTGGCGGTAGCCGGCCTCATGGAGCATCGCCGACGCAGGCTCGGACAGTGAACCCTTGTTGGGGACAGCGATGCGCAGCATGAGAGCGAGTTCCTTTACAGCTAAGGGTGTTGGGAGAAGCGGGGAGCTGGATCAGAGGTGGGCGTAGACGTCGTCGAGGGAGATGCCCCTGGCGACCATCATGACCTGGAGGTGGTAGAGGAGCTGGGAGATCTCCTCGGCGGCGGCCTCGTCGGATTCGTACTCGGCGGCCATCCACACCTCGGCGGCCTCCTCGACGACCTTCTTGCCGATCGTATGGACGCCGGCCTGCACCAGCTCGGCGGTACGGGAGGTGGCGGGGTCGCCCGTGGCGGCCTTCTGCTGGAGCTCGGCGAAGAGCTCCTCGAACGTCTTCTTGGACATGATGGCCACTACCCTACGCGGTCGCCCCGCCCCATCAGTGCCAGGGCTCGGATACCGAGCGGAGGGTGACGGCGGTGGCGACGGCGGCGGTGACCGCCTCGTGGCCCTTGTCCTCGTTCGAGCCCTCAAGGCCCGCACGGTCCACGGCCTGCTCCTCGTTGTCACAGGTCAGCACGCCGAAGCCGACGGGAACGCCGGTATCGACGCTGACCTGGGTCAGGCCCTGGGTGACGCCCTGGCACACGTAGTCGAAGTGCGGAGTGCCGCCGCGGATGACCACGCCGAGGGCGACCACCGCGTCATAGCCGCGGCCAGCGAGGACCTTGGCGGCCACCGGCAGCTCGAAGGTCCCGGGGACCCGCAGCACCGTCGGCTCGCTGATGCCCAGATCGTTCAGCGCCCGCAGCGCGCCGTCGACGAGCCCGTCCATCACCTTCTCGTGCCATTGCGCCGCGATGACGGCCACCCGCAGGTCGCCACAGTTCTTCACGGTCAGTTCGGGTGCGCCCTTGCCGCTCACGGTTCTCCTCGTACGGGTGATGGGGGTGGGTGGTGCTGTCGTCGTGCCGGGTGGCTAGTGGTTGTCGCAGGTGGTCGCCGCGGTGTCGGGCGCTCCGGGGGAGCCGGTGCTCGCGCCGGGGTCCAGCCAGGGCAGGTCGTGCCCCATCCGGTCCCGCTTGGTGCGCAGATACCGCAGATTGTGCTCACCGGCCCGGACGGGCATCGGCTCGCGGCCGGTGACCTGCAGGCCGTGCCGCACCAGGGCGGCGGTCTTGTCGGGGTTGTTGGTCAGCAGGCGCAGCGAGCGCACCCCGAGGTCCTGGAGCATCTGCGCGCCCGCCGCGTAGTCGCGGGCGTCGGCGGGCAGCCCCAGTTCGAGGTTGGCGTCGAGGGTGTCGCGGCCGCGCTCCTGGAGCTCGTAGGCGCGCAGCTTGGACAGCAGCCCGATGCCGCGCCCCTCGTGGCCGCGGAGGTAGATCACCACGCCGCGGCCGGCCTCGCTGACCCGCTGGAGCGAGGCCTCCAGCTGGGGGCCGCAGTCGCAGCGCAGCGAGTGGAAAACGTCGCCGGTCAGGCACTCGGAGTGGACCCTGACCAAGACGTCCTCGCCCTCGCCGAGATCGCCCGCGACCAGCGCGATGTGCTCGACGCCGTCGACGGTGGAACGGTAGCCGTGGGCGGTGAACTCGCCGTGGGCGGTGGGCAGCCGGGTGGTGGCCTCGCGGCGGACGGTGGGCTCGGACGACTGCCGGTAGGCGATCAGGTCCTCGATGGAGATGATCGACAGACCGTGCTTGCGGGCGAACGGCACCAGCTCGGGCAGCCGCAGCATCGTGCCGTCCTCGCCCGCGATCTCCACGATGGCGGCGGCCGGGCGCAGACCGGCCAGGCGGGCGAGGTCGACGCCGGCCTCGGTGTGGCCGTTGCGGACCAGCACCCCGCCGGGCCGGGCGCGCAGCGGGAAGATGTGACCGGGCCGGACGAAGTCGCCGGCCACGGACTCGCCGGAGGCCAGCAGCCGCAGGGTGGTGGCGCGGTCGGCGGCGGAGATGCCGGTGGTCACGCCGTGCGCGGCGGTGGCGTCGACGGAGACGGTGAAGGCCGTCCGCATCGACTCGGTGTTGTGCTCGACCATCTGCGGGAGCTCCAGCCGGTCCAGCTCCGGGCCCTCCATGGGGGCGCAGATCAGTCCGCGGCACTCGCTCATCATGAAGGCGACGATCTCGGGGGTGGCCTTCTCCGCGGCGACGACGAGGTCGCCCTCGTTCTCGCGGTTCTCGTCGTCCACGACGACCACGGGGCGGCCGGCGGCGATGTCGGCGATGGCCCGCTCGACGGGGTCGAGCGCCAGTGCCTCGGCGTCCTCGGTGTCGTACCAGCTCTTGAGGGCGGTCATGCCGCTGCTCCTTCCAGGACGGTGCGATCGGCGGCGGCGCGCGAGCGCAGCCACCAGTCGCGCATGCCCCACACGACGAGGGCGAGATAGACGACGTAGACGAGGCCGGAGAAGGCGAGGCCGCTGCTGAAGGCGAGCGGGACGCCGACGACATCGACCAGCAGCCAGGCGAACCAGAACTCGACCAGGCCGCGGGCCTGGGCGACCATCGCGGCGAGCGTGCCGACGAAGATGTAGGCGTCCGGCCAGGGGTTCCAGGACAGCTGCGGGTACAGGGTGAACAGGCCGCCGACGGCCGCGGTGCCCAGGGCGGTGCCGGCGACCAGCAGCACGCGCTCGCGGCGGCCGGCGAAGCGTACGGCGATGGAGCCGTCCTGGGCCTGCTGCCGGCCGCGCTGCCACTGCCGCCAGCCCCACAACGCCACCCCGATGACCAGGAGTTGCTTGCCCACGCCGCCGCTGAGGTGGGCAGAGGCATAGGCGGCGACGAGGACGACGCCGGAGAGGAACTGGGCGGGCCAGGTCCAGATCGAGCGCCGCCAGCCGAGCGCCAGGGCGGCCAGACCGATGGTGTTGCCGATCATGTCCGACCAGATGACGTGCTGGCCGAAGGCGGTGAAGACCTCGCCGTTCAGCGCGTCGAGGACGCTCACCGGTCCATCTCCTTGATCTCGTCGAGGTCCCTGAGGTCCGTGCCGGTCACGGCGCCGCGGCCCAGCAGGCGCTCGACGTACTTCGCCAGGACGTCGACCTCCAGGTTGACGGGGTCGCCGGGCTTCTTGAGCCCCAAGGTGGTCAGGGCGAGGGTGGTGGGGATGAGGCTGATGGTGAAGAAGTCGTCGGCGGCGTCGACGACGGTCAGGCTCACGCCGTCGACCGTGATGGAGCCCTTCTCGACGACATAACGGGACAGTGCGGCCGGCAGCGCGATCTTGACGATCTCCCAGTGCTCGCCGGGGATGCGCTCGACGAGGGTGCCGGTGCCGTCGACATGGCCCTGGACGAGGTGACCGCCGAGCCGTCCGCCGAGCGCCATCGGCCGCTCCAGGTTGACCCGCGAGCCGGCGGCCAGCGCACCCAGGCTGGAGCGGTGCAGCGTCTCGGCCATCACATCGGCGGTGAATTCACCGTCGGCGGTGTCCACGACGGTCAGACAGACGCCGTTGACGGCGATCGAGTCGCCGTGCTTGGCGTCCTCGGTGACGAGGGGGCCGCGCAGTCGGAAACGGGAGCTGTCACCGAGGTTCTCGATGGCGACGACCTCACCCAGCTCTTCGACAATTCCGGTGAACACGTCAGTTGTTCTCCTCGTTCAGGGCGTGGCGGACGGGCGTGGCGGTGACACGCAGATCGGGTCCGAGCCGTTCGGTTCCGGTCACGTCGAGCCGCAACGCCTGGGCGATGGTGGTGATTCCGGCGTCACCGAGGACGGCCGGTCCGGCGCCGAGCAGCACCGGTGCGAGATAGCCGACGACCTTGTCGACGACCTGGGCGGCGAGGAAGGCCCCGGCGAGCGTGGGCCCGCCTTCGAGCAGTACGGAGCGCACCTCGCGCTCGTACAGGGCCTGGAGCAGTGCGGGGAGGTGCAGTCCGCGGCCGTCGGCGGCGCGCGGCAGCCGCACGAGCGGGGCGAGGCCTTCGAGGTGTCCGGCGTCGGCGTCCTCGGCGACCGCGATGAGGGTGGGGGCGGTGCCGTCCAGGACGCGGGCGCCGGCCTTGACGGCGGTGGCGCCGGAGTCGACGACGACCCGCAGCGGCTGGCTGATCTCGTCGTCGGCGAGCCCGCCGATCCGCGCGCCGAGCTGCGGGTCGTCGGCGCGGGCGGTGCCGGAGCCGACGATCACGGCGTCCGCGGCGGCCCGCAGCCGGTGCACATCGGCTCGCGACTCGGGCGAGGTGATCCAGCGGCTGGTGCCGTCCGCGGCGGCGACCCGGCCGTCGAGGGTGGCGGCGTACTTCCACAGCACGAAGGGGCGGCGGCGCAGGACCGAGGTCAGCCAGGCCTCGTTGCCGGCGGCGGCCTCGTCGGCGAGCAGTCCGCCCTCGACGTCGACGCCGGCCTCGGCCAGGGTGAAGGCGCCGCCGGTGGCCCTCGGGTCGGGGTCGGCGACGGCGTAGACGACGCGGGTGATCCCGGCGTCGATCAGCGCCCGGGCGCAGGGGCCGGTACGGCCGGTGTGGTTGCAGGGTTCGAGGGTGACCAGGGCGGTGCCGCCCCGGGCCCGCTCCCCCGCGGCGCGCAGTGCGTGGATCTCGGCGTGCGGCCCGCCGGCCCGGCGGTGCCAGCCCTCGCCCGCCGTACGGCCCTCGGAGTCCAGGACGACGCAGCCGACCACGGGGTTGGGGCTGGTGTGCCCGAGGCCGCGCGCGGCGAGCTCGATGGCCCGGCGCATCGCCGCGGTCTCAACGGGGGCTGGGGTGGCCACCGGGTCCTCCTGCCTCATCGGGCACGGACTCCGGGGCTGTCAGGACGACAGAAAGCGGAAACGCGGCAACGGGGACACCGGGCCGGAAAAGGTGGGCCCGCCCGGAAACGACCGGACGCGCCGCCGACGGCGGTGTACCGAAGCTCGCCCGCCGCGCACTGCCTCCCATCCGGACTTTCACCGTCGGTGCAGGAATTTCACCTGCTCAACCGGCCGCTGGCTGCGGACGGGTCGCGGACTGTAACCGCCGGTTCGGAATTACACCGACCCCGGAGTGCGCTGCTGCTCTTATGTCAGTACGGCCTCAGTCTGCCACGGCCGATCGTCGCCCATGCGGGCGAAGCCCTGTGGGCTGCCTCACAACGCTCGGCGCGCCGCCTGTCACAGAACGCACCCGTGTTCCGTCATAACGGAACGACACACGTCCCCTCCCCACCCTTCTCACCTTCTCTCTCCTTCACCCCTCTCCTTCAAGGACTGATTCGCAATGGCGACAATTCTGGTGACCGGCGGCACCGGCACACTCGGGCGGGCCCTGGTCGGCCGGCTGCTCGACGACGGTCATGACGTCCGGTCACTGAGCAGACGGCCGCACACCGGCACGGGGCGGCCGCGGCCGCGGTCGTACGCGGTCGATCTGCGCGACGGAACGGGGCTGGCCGAGGCGGTGGCGGGTGCGGACGCGATCGTGCACTGCGCCTCGTCACCCGCCGGCGGGGACACGGAGGCGGCCGGGCGGCTCGTCCAGGCGGCGAAGGCGGCGGGGGTCGGGCATCTGGTGTACATCTCGATCGTCGGGGTGGACCGGATCCCGTTCGGCTACTACCGCACCAAGCTGGCCGTGGAGCGGCTGATCGAGGACTCCGGCATCGGCTGGACGGTGCTGCGGACGACGCAGTTCCACAATCTGGTGCTCGGGGTGATCAAGGCGGGCGCCCGGTCGCCGGTGCTGCCGGTGCCGACGGGCGTACGGGTACAGCCGGTCGAGGTGCACGAAGTGGCTGCCCGGCTGGCCGATTTGGCGGTCGGCGAACCGGCGGGCCGGGTCAGCGACCTGGGCGGTCCGGAGGTGCTGGACGCCCGGGATCTGGTGCGGACGACGCTGCGGGCGGGCGGGCGGCGCCGGCTGCTGGTGCCGCTGTGGCTGCCGGGCGCGGGGGGTGCGGCACTGCGGCGTGGCGAGAACCTCACACCGCAACACGCCGACGGGCGGCGGACCTACGCCGCGTTTCTCGCCGCGCGCACGGGCGGCGCGGCGGATCGGTCCGCGGGGGCGAACAGTTCGTCCTGAGCGGCCTCCCGCGCGGCGAGGACTGCGCCGTATCGACAGCGGAGCCGGCCGGTGGCGGACGGCCGGCGGGCGCGCTGCTGCCTCAGGCCGCGTCCGCCTCCACGTCCGTCTCCGTCTCCGCGGTGGCCGGCCGGAGCAGGTCCGCGGCGACCGCCCGGGCATGGTCGGACCACGGGGTGGGGCGCAGTGTCCGGGCGTCGACCCGGACGAGGACCCGGTGGCCCTGGGCGTAGGTCTCGGCGCCGTCGGCCGAGCAGAGCCGGAAGCCGTAGGTGAGGCCGGTGCGGCCGAGGCGTTCCACCCACAGATGCGCCGCGTACCGGCCGGGCCGGGTGATCGGGCGCTCGTAGGAGACGCGCATCTCCTTGATGACGTTGCACATGTCCCCCGCGGCGGCCCAGTCACCGTCGAAGCGGAAGCCCCGGCCGTGCCAGTACTCCGCCCAGGCGCGCTCCGCCAGCAGCGGGTAGCGGGAGTTGTGGAGCATGCCGAGCGCGTCGAGGTCGTCGAAGTGGACGGTGACGGGGACCAGTTCGCCGTACGGGACGGTGGGGACCTGGAGGGGTTCGACGCTCACGGGTGATGCTCCTGGGGTGGTGGTGTGCCGGCCGGCGCGGTGGAAGCGGAGGTGCAGCGCAAACGGACGGTGCGGTGGAAGCGGTGGGTGCTGTGGGGCAGGTAGGTGCTGTGGGGCAGGTGGCACTCGTGTGAGCCACCTGCCCCAGCCATCGTAAGCGGATGCTTAGGACGCTTCGTCCGGCGGGGCGACGATCGGCGCGCGGCATGACGGCGCCGCGGGCACCGGGCCCGTCCACCGGTCACGGCCTGTCCACGGTCACGGCCCGTCGACCGGTCGCACCCGGACACCTGCGGACACCTGCGTGCCTCAGCCCTCCCCGTCCGTCCGCTCCGTGTCCTCCCCGGTCCCGGCGTCGAGGAGTGGCGGGTGTGGCCGGCCCGCCACCCTGGAGAGCCACCGCAGGGAGTGGTAGCCGGTGAGTACGGTGAGCGTGCCCAGCGCGATGCCGCTCAGCTCGAAGTTCTCGGTGAGCTTCAGCGAGACGCCGCCAATGGCGATGATGATCCCGGCCGCTGCCGGAATGAGGTTCAGGGGGACCGAGAAATCCACCTTGTTCCGGACCCAGATCTGGGCTCCCAGCAGGCCGATCATGCCGTACAGGATGACGGTGATACCGCCCAGCACCCCGCCGGGGATCGCCGCCACCACCGCGCCGAACTTCGGGCACAAGCCGAAGAGCAGGGCGAAGCCGGCCGCCGCCCAATAGGCCGCGGTGGAGTAGACCCTGGTGGCCGCCATGACGCCGATGTTCTCGGCGTAGGTCGTGGTGGCGGGGCCACCCACCGCAGTCGACAGGACAGTTGCCGTGCCATCGGCGACGAGGGCCATGCCCATCTTGTCGTCCAGCGGATCGCCGGTCATTGCGGAGACCGCCTTGATGTGTCCGGCATTCTCCGCGATCAGCGCGACCAGGACCGGCAGCGCGACGAGGACCGCGGAGGCGGAGAAATTCGGTGCGTGAAATGTGGGAAGGCCGATCCAGTCAGCCTTTTCGACGCCGGAAAAGTCGATGCGCCAGTGGTCGGTGAGCTTGCCCGCACCATTGACCGAATGAATTTTCCCCGCGGTACGGTCCAGAATCCAGGACAGCGCATAGCCGAAGACCAGGCCCAAGAAGATGGCGATCCGCGACCAGAAGCCCCGGAGCACGACGAGCGCGAGTCCGGTGAACAACATCGTCGCCAGAGCCGTCCACTGATCCTGGGGCCAGTACGTGGACGCCGTAACGGGGGCGAGGTTGAAGCCGATCAGCATCACGACCGCGCCGGTCACCGTCGGCGGGAGCACGGCGTGGATCACACCGGCCCCGACGACATGGATGGCAAGGCCGCAGCCGGCAAGGCAGGCACCCACCACGAGCATCGCCCCCGTCAGCGTGCCGGCGTCACCGCCCTGCCCCGCGATCACGGCGGAGACGCCCACGAAGGAGAGTGAGGAGCCCAAGTAGCTGGGGATGCGTCCGCGGGTCATCACCAAGAACAGTGCGGTGGCGACACCCGACGCCATCAGGGCAAGACTGGGATCCAGCCCCATGAGCACGGGGGCGACGAAACACGCCCCGATCATCGACACCACGTGCTGGGCGCCGAGCGCGATCGTCCGCCCCCACGTCAGGCGCTCCTGTGGCTTGACCACCTCGCCGGGCTGCAGATGCCGCCCGTCCCCATGAAGTTTCCACCCGAAGCCGGCCATGTTCACTCTCCACTCTGCGACGCCCTGCAGGTCACAGAGCCGAGGTGATTCATAGTCGAACGACTGCGTGGGGACAAACCGAAGCCGAGGCGCAGTAGGCGAGTGGCCTGGGGGATGCGGGGTTCGGCAGCCGTGCCGTTCAGTGGCCGCGCCGTACGGCAGCCGCGCCGTTCGATGGCCGCGCCGCGTCGGGCGCACCGTTCCACAAGAGGGCGCGCCGTTCGTTACCCCGTATCGGTCAACGGCCTCTGCCATCCCGCGAGATCCGTCACCGCGGTGTCACGCTGAGTGGATGACGACGACTCGGCACTCTGCCCCGCACCCTGATGTCCACCGGCGGCCGGGCCCGGCCGAAGGGCCCGCCGCAAGGCCTCCCACCGCCGCGGAGACCGCGGCCGCCGCGGAGCTGGCGGAGGTGCTGGCCCGGATGCGGGCGCTGGCCGCGGCGCTGCCCGCCGAGGACGGTGTGGCCGTCTTCAACGGGGTCTATCTGGCCGTCACCGAGGCGGTGGCGGGGCGTATCGGGGACGGTACGTTCCAGGATCCGGCGGCCGCGGGCGAGCTGGACCGCTGCTTTGCGCGACGGTACTTCGCCGCGGTGGACGCCGCGACCGCCGGACTGCGGCCGCCGGCCTGCTGGCGTCCCCTCTTCCAGCTGCGCCGGCACCCGGGCGTGCATCCGCTGCAGTTCGCGCTGGCCGGGATCAACGCCCACATCGGCCACGACCTGGCATTGGCGGTGCTGGACACCTGCCGGGCGCTGGAGTGCGAACCGGCCGCGCTGGAGACCGACTTCGAGCGGGTCGGCGGGGTGCTGACGAGCCTGGAGGAGCGGATCCGGGAGCGGCTGATGCCCGGCCCCGACGTGCTGGACGTCGCCGATCCGCTGACGCATCTGGTCGGATCGTGGAGCCTGGACAAGGCCAGGGACGGCGCCTGGGTGGCGGCCCGCGCCCTGTGGAGCGTCCGCCGGCTGCCGGATGTCACCGAGGAACTCATCGAACGCCTCGACGCCGGGGTGGGCCTGGTCGGACGGATGCTGCTGACCCCGCTGCCCGGCTGATCCCGCGCCCGCCGCCGGGGCCGCCCCTCCCGTAACCCCGTCCCGACGCCCCGGTACGGGCCGTTCCTGCCGACAGACAGGAACGGCCCGGTCAACTCCCCCTAGTCCTCCGGCAGTTCCACCGGCGCGATCTCGTCGTACACATCGCCCGGGCCCGGGTTCGTCGCGTCCGTCGTGCCGCCGAAGTGGTGCATGACGCCCCACACCGCGTTGAGTGCGGTCTGCACCGCGCCCTCGGCCCAGCCCGCGGTCCAGGAGATGTCGTCGCCCGCGAGGAACAGGCCCCGCTTGTCCTCGGGGAGGCGGTCCTGCATGAAGTGCGTGAACAGGCGCCGCTGGTAGCGGTAGTGGCCGGGCAGGTTCGCCTTGAAGGCGCCCATGAAGTACGGCTCGTTCTCCCAGGACACGGTGACCGGGTTGCCGATGATGTGCTTGCGGATGTCGACCTTCGGATAGATCTCCGAGAGCGACTTCAGCATGACCTCCATCCGCTCGTTCGCCTCCAGCGGCAGCCACTTGAGGCTGTCGTCGCACCAGGTGTAGGAGAGGCAGATGACGGCGGGTTCGTCCGGGCCGTTGTCGAGCAGATACGTCCCGCGGGTCATCCGGTCCGTCAGCGTCATCGACATCACGTCCCGGCCGGTGTCCTCGTCCTTGTCGAGCCAGAACGGCCGGTCGACGGGCACGAAGAGCTTGCTGGACTCCATGTAGTGGGTGCGCTCCATCGCCGTCCAGTGGTCGATGGGGAACAGCGAGTCGTCGCAGGCGATCTTGCTCAGCAGCATCCAGGACTGCGCGGTGAAGACGGCGGCCTCGTAGGTGCGGATGTCGCCGTCCGCGTCGGTGACGGTGACGCGGTTGCCGGCGGTGCGGTTCAGGCGGGTCACCGCCGGCCGGGGCGCGCCGTCGTGCAGCGACGACAGCGAGGTGCCCGGCGCCCAGTGCACGATCTTCTGCGGCTCGCGCTCCCACAGGCGCAGCGGCAGCTGCTGGCTGCCGCCGACGATGCCGCGGTGGTGGTCGTCGGCCTCGGTGTAGACGACCCGCAGGATCTCCAGGATGGAGTTGGGGAAGTCGGTGTCCCAGCCACCGGTGCCGAAGCCGACCTGGCCGAAGATCTCCCGGTGGCGGAAGGACTTGAAGGCCGTCGAGTCGCAGAGGTAGCCGTAGAAGGTCTGGTTGTCGAGCTTCTCGACGAGCCGGGACCAGATCTCGCGGATGCGCGGGACGTCGCGCTCGCGGATCGCCTGGTTCATGTCGGAGAAGTCGGCGCCCTCTTCCAGGCAGGCGTTCCAGGCGTCCATGACCTGGTGGTAGACCTCGGGGAGGTCCTCGACCGTACGCGCGTAGTGGGACTCGCCCTTGAGGTCGACGACGGTCGAGGGGGTGTCCGGCGCCAGCGGGTTGGGGAACGGCTTGGTCGTCAGGCCCACCAGGTCGATGTAGTGCTGCAGCGCCGTCGAGGACGGCGGGAAGCGCATCGCGCCCATCTCGGCGGTCAGGCCCGCCGCTTCGGACGGGGTGCCCTCGAAGCCTACGGTGCGCAGCCGCCCGCCTATTTGGTCGGCCTCGTAGACGACGGGCCGAAGGCCCATCTTCATCAGCTCATAGGCGGTGATGATGCCCGAGAGGCCGCCGCCGATGACCGCGACCTCCTTCCCGTGCTCGGTCGCGGGGACCTGGCCCAGGCCCGCCGGGTGGGCGAGGAAATCGTCATAGGCGTACGGGAAGTCCGGGCCGAACATGGTGATCGGGGGCTGGGCATCCGCGTGGTGGGCGGCGGTGGGCACCGTGGACGTCATCGGGGACGGACTCCTTGCAAGACAGGGCACAGCAGGCAGGGCAGTACAGGCCGGCGGGACCGGCCCGCGGCGGGGCAGGGGGAAGCAGAAGAACGAGGGGAGGGCGGGCGGATCGGTTGGGTCAGGTCAGCGGGCCGTACAGCTCCGGCCGCCGGTCGTGCAGGTACGGGTTGTCCACCCGGGATTCCTTCAGGAAGGCGGGGTCGACCTCGGCCCGCACCAGCTGTTCGGTGCGTCCGGCGCGGGTGCGTACGACACCGTCGGGGCCGGCCAGGCAGCTGAGGCCGACGAACTCGAACTCGCCCTCCGCGCCGACCCGGTTGACGTACGCGACGTACATCTGGTTCTCGAAGGCGCGGACCGGGATGACGGACTCGGCGACGAACTGGAAGGGGTGCATCTGCGCGGTGGGCACCAGCAGCAGATCGGTGCCGGCCAGCGCGTGGGCCCGGACGTTCTCCGGGAACTCCACGTCGTAGCAGATCATGACGCCGATCCGGAGGCCGCCCAGGTCGGCCTGGACGACGGCCTGCTCGCCCGGGGTGAACCACTCCCGTTCGAAGCAGCCGAAGAGATGGGTCTTGCGGTAGTTCGCGAGGCGCTCGCCGCTCCGCTTCGCTCCGCCTCTGCTCCAGCCAAGTCCTTCGGATGCAGAGCCGGGGCCGATGAGCTGCGCGGAGTTGTAGACCGCGGTGCTGTCGGGCTCGTCCCGGCCGGCGCGCTCGGGGTAGCCGTAGAGCACCGCGATGCCGTGTGCGGCGGCGATCTCCGCGATGGCCCGGGCGCTGTCGCCGTCGGCGGTCTCGGCGAGGCGGTGGACCCCGTCGCCGATGGCGTAGCCGGTCAGGAAGAGTTCCGGGCAGGCGAGCAGTCCGGCGCCGGTCGCGGCCGCCGCACGGGCCGCGTCGTCGAGGATCCGCAGGTTGTGCGCGACATCGCCGGGCCGTCCCGAACTCTGGAGCAGGGCGGTGTGCAGCGACGTCATGGGATCCCTCGGCGAGGTGGTGCGGGTGGACGCATTGACGGTACGGGCCGCCGGTGAGGCGGGACAAGGCGCCACCGTTGCGCGCTGCTGGACGATTCATTGCGCGTTCACGGGAATGTGCGGTGATTCGTTGCGCAGCGGCGGGGCCGGGGCAGCCGAGGCCGCCTCAGCGGTCCGGAGTAGGGGAAACCGCCGGTCAGGGCACGGAGAGGGATGCCGGGGCGGCGGTCGGGGCGCGTCGTGACTCAGGACGCGTGGCGACTCAGGGCGCCTAGTGGCCGTCAGGACGCCGTGGTGGCCGACATCGGCTGGACCGGAGGAGTGGGGCGCGGCGGTCAGGGCGCGTGGTGGGCCGGCATCCGGTGGGCCGGAGTGTGTGGCGTGGCTCCCAGGGACGGCCGGATCAGCGCGGCGCCCCCGACCCGTACCGCCGCAGCAGCGGCGAGAGCACCAGCACGGACTTGGTCCGCTCCACGAACGGTTCGCCGGCGATCCGCTCCAGCACCCGCTCGAAATGCCGCATGTCGGCGGCGAAGACCTGGACGATGGCGTCCGCCTCACCGGTCACGGTGGAGGCGGACGCCACTTCCGGGTAGCGCGACAGGCCGCGGTGGATCGCCTCGGGCGAGGTGTTCCGGCGGCAGTAGAGCTCGATGACCCCTTCGGTCTCCCAGCCGAGCGCGGCCGGGTCCACCCGTACGGTGAAGCCGGTGATCGCGCCGTCCGCCCGCAGCCGGTCCACCCGGCGCTTGACGGCCGGCGCGGAGAGTCCGACCTCCTGGCCGATGTCGGCGTAGCTGCGGCGGGCGTCCTCGGCGAGGGCGTGGACGATGCGTTCGTCGAGATCGTTCAGTCGCACTGCGGGTGGATCACTTCTCTGCGGTGGCCAATCGGGAGCGGCGCAAGCCGTATCCGAAGTAGACCACAAGGCCCACGACCATCCAGACACCGAAGACGACCCAGGTCACGACGTCGAGGCTGGCCATCATGCCGAGGCACAGCAGAAAGCCGATGATCGGGAAGAGCGGCGAGAGCGGGGTGCGGAAGCTGCGCGGCATGTCGGGCCGGGTGCGGCGCAGCACGATCACCGCGACATTGACCAGCGCGAAGGCGAACAGGGTGCCGATGCTGGTGGCGTCGGCCAGCTGGCCCAGCGGCACCGCCGCGGCGAGCACCCCGCAGAACAGCGACACGATCACGGTGTTGGCGCGCGGCGCCCCGCTCTTGGGGTGCACCTTGGAGAACACCTTCGGCACCAGCCCGTCCCGGGACATCGCGAAGAGGATGCGGGTCTGGCCGTAGAGCACGGTCAGCACGACGCTGGCGATGGCGACCACCGCGCCGAGGGCGAGCAGCACCGCCCAGAAGCTCTGTCCGGTGACCGACTTCATGATCCCGGCCAGTGCGGCCTCCGAGCCCTGGAACTTCTGCCAGGGCATGGCGCCCACGGCGATGGCCGCGACCAGGCAGTACAGCGTGGTGACGATCACCAGCGAGAGCATGATCGCGCGCGGCATGTCGCGCTGCGGGTTCTTGGCCTCCTCGCCCGCGGTGGAGGCGGCATCGAAGCCTATGTACGAGAAGAACAGGGTCGCGCCGGCGGCGCTGACGCCCGTCATGCCCATCGGCATGAAGTTCGCGTAGTTGCCCGAGCGCACGCCCTGCAGCGCGACGCCGCAGAACAGCAGCAGCGCGACGATCTTGACGACGACCATGATCGTGTTGGCCCGGGCGCTCTCCTTGGCCCCGCCCAGCAGGAACACCATCGCCAGCAGCACGACCACGAGCGCCGGCAGGTTGAAGATGCCACCGTCGCCGGGCGGCTGGGACAGCGCGTCCGGGATGGTGAAGCCGAAGACGCCGTCGAGGAGCTCGTTCAGATACTGGCCCCAGCCCACCGCGACGGCCGCGACCGAGACGCCGTACTCCAGGATCAGACACCAGCCGCAGACCCAGGCGATCAGCTCGCCGAGGGTGGCGTAGGCGTAGGAGTAGGAGGATCCGGAGACCGGAATGGACCCGGCCAGCTCCGCGTAGGACAGCGCGGAGAACAGGGCGGTGATCCCGGCGAGGACGAAGGAGAGGATGACCGCGGGCCCGGCGTCCGGCACGGCGTTGCCGAGGACGACGAAGATGCCGGTGCCGAGCGTGGCACCGATGCTGATCATGGTCAGCTGCCACATGCCCATGGAGCGGCGGAGCTCTCCCCCCTGCCCCTTGCCGCCCTCGGCGACCAACCGCTCGACGGGCTTGCGCCGCATCAGCCGGGTGCCGAGTCCTCCGGGGGAGGGCGGTCCGGGGTCGCCGGCCCCTGCGGGCGGGGCTGCGCCGTGCTCCAACACTGAAGTGGCTCCTTTATCGCTGCCGATCGATGACGTACGGATGAGACGGCGACCGGCAGCGGTCGGGAGAAGGGCATGCCGAAGCACACCGCAGCAGGAGACCGCCGAGCAGGCGGTCCCCGCCACTCCACGTACAGCGCATGACCTTACGGGCCCCGCTGACCTGCCGTAATGCAGGTTCCTTGCGTAACCGCGGATGATCATTGCGCACCGGCGCGGTGGACGATGGTTCGTTGCGCGCCAGGGTGAGATCGTAACGGCCGCCTCCGGACGGGCCGCGAACCGGGTCCGATGGTTCCGGATACGCCACCGGCCCCGCACCGGGTCGGTGCGGGGCCGGTCAACGGCGTGCGGGGCTCTTTGCGGCCCCTCGGCGGTCAGTTCCAGCTGTCGTGGAGCGGCTTGCCCTCGGCGTAGCCGGCGGCGCTCTGCACGCCGATCACGGCCTTGTCGGCGAACTCCGCCAGGGAGGCGGCGCCCGCGTAGGTGCAGGAGCTGCGGAGGCCCGCGATGATCGAGTCGATCAGGTCCTCGACGCCGGGACGCGCCTGGTCGACGAACATCCGGGAGGTGGAGATGCCCTCCTCGAAGAGTCCCTTGCGGGCCCGGTCGTAGGCCGACTCCTCGCTGGTCCGCCGGCTCACCGCACGCGCGGAGGCCATCCCGAAGCTCTCCTTGTACGGGCGGCCGTCGGCGGTGTGCTGGAGGTCGCCGGGCGATTCCAGGGTGCCGGCGAACCAGGAACCGATCATGACGTTGGACGCGCCGGCGGCCAGCGCCATCGCGACATCGCGGGGGTGGCGCACCCCGCCGTCGGCCCAGACGTGCTTGCCGTACTTCCTGGCCTCGGCGGCGCACTCCAGCACCGCGGAGAACTGCGGGCGGCCGACACCGGTCATCATGCGGGTGGTGCACATCGCACCCGGTCCCACGCCGACCTTGATGATGTCCGCGCCGGCCTCGATCAGATCGCGGACGCCCTCGGCGGCGACGATGTTGCCCGCCACGATCGGGACCTGCGGGTCCAGCGCGCGGACCGCCTTGATCGCGGTGATCATCGACTCCTGGTGGCCGTGCGCGGTGTCCACCACGAGCGTGTCCACACCGGCGTCCAGCAGCGACTTCGCCCGCCCGGCGACATCGCCGTTGATGCCGACGGCGGCCGCGATCCGCAGCTTGCCGTCGGCGTCCGTGGCGGGGGTGTACAGGGTGGCGCGGAGCGCGCCCTTGCGGGTGAGGATGCCGATCAGCATGCCGTCGGCGTCCACCGCGGGCGCGAGCTTGCGGTTGGCGGCGTCGAGGCGGTTGAAGGCCTCCCGCGGGTCGATGTCCGCGTCCAGGACCAGCAGGTCCCTGGACATGACCTCGGCGACCTGGGTGAAGCGGTCCACGCCGGCCAGATCGTGCTCGGTGACCACACCGACGGGGCGGCCGCCCTCGACGACGATGCCCGCACCGTGCGCCCGCTTGGGCAGCAGCGCCAGGGCGTCGGCGACGGTCGAGACCGGGGACAGCACGATCGGCGTGTCCAGGACCAGATGCCGGCGCTTGACCCAGGTCACGACGTCGGTGACGACATCGAGCGGAATGTCCTGCGGGATGACGACCAGGCCGCCACGGCGGGCCACGGTCTCGGCCATCCGGCGGCCGGCGATCGCCGTCATGTTGGCGACCACGAGCGGAATGGTGGTGCCGGTCCCGTCGTGGGAGGACAGATCCACGCCCTGGCGGGAGCCCACGGCGGAGCGGCCGGGCACCATGAACACATCGTCGTAGGTCAGGTCGTACGGCACCGAAGAACTCTCTTCGAGCGCGCCGTTCTTCGGATTCAGGAATCGCATATGGCCAGGATACGGGCCCTGACCAGGGCTCATGTGATTGTCTGAGGTATTTGCCAGTCGTGTGTGCGATCCCCCAAAGGTCCCCGCGGCGGACGGCGCCGCCAGGCCGGCCGGGTGCTCCGCGCGCCTCCCGGCCCCCGCGGCACGGCCGTCCGCCGCAACACGGCAGGTCACGGCGCGGCCCCGCCGCTAGGCGCCCTGCCGGGCCCGGCACCTGACCATGATCACGGCCAGGCCGGTGTCCGTGTCCCGCCAGTACCCCACCGCGTCCGCCAGGATGCCCTCGACGACGCTCCAGTCCTCCGGGGCCGCGGCGGCATAGCCCTGCCAGGCCGTCACGACCAGCAGCCGGCCGCGGCCGGCGGGGCACCAGGACAGATCGGTCAGGCAGTCGGCCAGCGCGTCCCAGTTGCGCCCGAACCAGTCCGGCAGCCGCAGCGCGCTGGCGCACCGGTCCATGAACGCGGCCTTGTCCGCGACCCCGTCCAGGTCCAGTGACGTCCCCGTCCAGCCGGCGTCCCGCGCGGCCGCCAGCGCCTCCGCGACCGAGCGCTCCGCGGGCCAGGGCAGCACTCCGGGAGGCGTACTGCCGTCGAGCACCGCCGCGAGCGGCCGGGGCACAGAACCCGTCATCGGAGCACCGCCTTGAAGGTCCGGTAATGGTCGTCGGTGTAGTACGTCTCATGGCTCTCGCCGGTGACGATCCGGCGGGCTCCGCGGTCCGGCGAGCCGGGCGTGGGGACGGTGTACTCGTGGTAGTGACCGCGCGGCTGGCGGGGCAGCAACCGCTCGCGGTTGCCGAAGACGGTCCCGTCCTGCCGGTACGGGAAGGGCCCGCCGGCGTCGATGATCCGGAGGGTGTCCCGCGCCTGGGAGGGCAGCTGGGCGACGGTGACGACCGGCATGCCCTGGGCCCATGCCGGTGCCTTGGTGGCGCCCGGCGAACCGGCTGCGGCCGTGGCGGTGGCACCCGGCGATCCCTGCGAACTCCCGTTGCCGGCACCGCTCGTGGCACACCCGGTCAGGACGAGGAGCAGCCCGGCGAGCAGCGCGCCGAGCAGCGCGGCGGCGCGGGGCACGGCGGAGCGGATCACCATGGCGCCGATGCTGTCACAGGCCCGCGCGGGCCGCTCGCCGGTGACCGCACCGGGGTGGGGCCGGGGTGGGGCCGGGCCGTCCGGCATCGGCTACCGCGCACGCCCGCGGCGGCACGCTCCGGCGCGGATCACGCCCCGTCAGGATCCGCGCGGTCCAGTGCGGGGCGCGGCCCGGGGCCGGTCTCCAGCAGCAGGTGGTCGGCGGCGGCGGTGTCCGTGACCAGGCTCGTCACCAGTCCGGAGCGCAGCACCGCGCCGATCGCGTCGGCCTTGCGC
Source organism: Streptomyces sioyaensis (assembly GCF_004122735.1). GTDB lineage: Bacteria > Actinomycetota > Actinomycetes > Streptomycetales > Streptomycetaceae > Streptomyces > Streptomyces sioyaensis. The sequence continues at coordinate 97,473 of NZ_SDIF01000006.1, forward strand.
CGGCCGCCGGCGATGGCGACGACCTCCGGGATACGGCGCAGCCGGTCCGCCTCGACCGTGATGCACCGCTCGCCGAGGTCCCGGCCGATCCGCCGCCCCTCGGCGTCGAAGAGGTGCGCCGACATCTCGGCGGCCGCACCCAGCGAGGCGTAGTGCTCCCGCTCCTGCTCCGAGAGCATGTCGTAGACGGTCGAGACGCCAGGCTCCCAGGAGCCGATGGAGACGCAGGCGACGGTGACCTTGTCGAAGTACTCGAAGGCGCGGGCGATCCCGGTCTGCCGGCGCAGCGCCTCGGCGGTCGCCGAATCGGGCAGCAGCATCGGTGCGTAGATCGGGTGCGCCTCGCCACCGGAGACATCGGCCGCGCGGCGCACCGCCTCGACCGAGCCGCGGTCGGCGGTACCCGCATCGTAGACACCGGTCAACTGCACGACGGTGCAGGGCGGGAGGCGGTGCAGGGCCGCCGCCATGTGAATCGTCGACCGGCCCCAGGCCAGCCCGAGCACATCGCCCTCGTTGACCAGCTCACCGAGCAGATCTGCGGCCACTTCGCCGAGGTTCTCCGGGTCGGCGGCGTCATCGGGCGGGGTCTGACCCCCGAAGGCGGGGGGAGCGTCCGCGGGCGACTCGACGACCACGGCGTGCCGCAGGCCGTAGCGGGCCCGCAGGGCGTCGGAGCGCTCGGCGTCCAATTCGGAGGGCACCCGGATCTCGATCCGTACGAGATCGCGTTCCAGTGCCGTCTCCAGCACCCGCGCGACCTTGAACCGGCTGACGCCGAATTCCTCCGCGATCTGGATCTTCGACTTTCCCTCAAGATAGAAACGGCGGGCCATGGCCGCAGCCTGCACCAGCTCGGCAGGGCCCATTCCGGACTGTGGGCGGCTGGCTACCACGAAATTCTCCCCTTTTGCGCATCTGATCGAGTCTTTGCTCATCCTTTCAGAAACCCGGGGGCAACGGGGACCATGACCGCCCCGACCCACGTGAACGCTCGGTTGCGCCACGGACAAGAGGCGGCACGGCCGCACCACGGAAAGCCCCCGTGGCGTGCGGCGGCCGGGCCGCCCGCCCCCGTTTCCGGGAATTCAGTGCGCGCAGCCCCAGCCCGCCGCCGCGGTCGCCGTTTCCGCCTTCTCCCGCAGATCCCGGACCGCCTTCGCCGGGTCGTCCGCGCTGTACACCGCCGAGCCCGCCACGAAGACGTCGGCGCCCGCCTCCGCGCAGCGCTCGATGGTGGCCGCCGAGACCCCGCCATCGACCTGCAGCCACATTTCCAGGCCGTGCCGGGAGATCAGCTCACGGGTCCGACGGATCTTGGGCAGCATGATGTCCAGGAACGCCTGACCGCCGAAGCCGGGCTCCACGGTCATGATCAGCAGCATGTCGAGCTCGGGCAGCAGGTCCTCGTACGGCTCGATGGGCGTGGCCGGCTTCAGCGCCATCGAGGCCCGCGCCCCCTTGGCCCGGATCTCCCGCGCCAGCCGCACGGGCGCGGCCGCCGCCTCCACGTGAAAGGTGACCGAACCGGCCCCCGCCTCGATGTACTGCGGCGCCCAGCGGTCCGGGTCCTCGATCATCAGATGCAGATCGAGGGGGGTGTCCGTCGCCTTGCTCAGCGACTCGACGACGGGCACGCCGAGGGTGAGATTCGGGACGAAGTGGTTGTCCATCACGTCGACATGCAGCCAGTCGGCGCCCTCTACCGCCGTCGCCTCCTCGGCGAGCCGGGCGAAGTCCGCGGACAGGATGCTGGGGTTGATCAAGGCCATGCCCCCAGTATGGCCTGCGGCCCGCGGACCGGTGGAGGCGGGACGGATGCGGGGCGAGCGCCGGGGGCCCGAGGGCCGGCGGCCACCGGTAGGTAGGTACGTGCCAGGGCCGCTCCGCCTGCCCGGGCCAGGCCAACCGGGGCCGCTCCGCCTGCCGGGGCCGGGTCAGCGGGCTCGCGCGGCCGCCCGCGCGGTCGTCGGGTGCCGGTGGTTGCCGGACGAGGCGCCGGAGCGGCTGGTGCGGCCGGCGCGCTCTTCGGCAGGATGCCTGGTGTGGCGACGTCGCGGAGATGTGAAGCATGTGGTGCCCCGCTCCCGCCCCCCGCGCGGGCCGCACGGGACGGCAAGGCGCCGGGCGGCCGGCCCGCGCGGTACTGCTCCCGTGCCTGTCGGCAACGCGCGTTCCGGCAGCGCGCGGAGCAGCGCGCCCCGCGGCCGGCGGAGCTGTCGGGGCGTGGACTGCCGCCCCCGCTCGATGCGTTCGTGGGGCGTGAGCGAGAGCTGTCGCGGTTACGTACGCTGCTGAGATCCTCCCGACTGCTCACGCTGACGGGCCCCGGCGGAGTGGGCAAGACGCGGCTTGCGCTGGAGCTCGCGGGCAGCGTGCGGGGCAGCCGGACGGGCCGCGCCCAGTGGGTGGAGCTCGACTCCCTGCACGACGGCGAGCTGCTGCCGCAGGCTCTGGCCGCCGCCCTAGGGGTGCGCGAGCGCGGCGGCCGCGCGGGGATCGAGGCACTGGTCCATGCACTGGGCTCCCGCACCACGCTGATCGTGCTGGACAATTGTGAACATCTGGCCGACGCCTGCGCGCAGTTGACCGCGACGCTGATCGCCCGCTGCCCCCGCTTGCGGATCCTCGCCACCAGCCGGGAGACGCTGCGGGTCCCCGGCGAGGTCGTCTTCCGTGTCGGCGAACTGTCGCTGTCGCCCGCGGGCGAGGAGCACGGCACCGCCGCGCTGCTGCGGTCGGAAGCGGTCAGGTTGTTCCTGGCGCGCGCCCGGACCAGCGACGCGGCGTTCGCGCTCGGGCCCGGCGACGCCCGTACGGTGGCCGAGATCTGCCGACGGCTGGACGGGCTGCCGCTGGCCATCGAACTCGCGGCGGGCAGGGCGGGCTCGCTCTCCCTGCCCGGCATCCTGCGGGGGCTGGACGACCAGCTGTCCCTGCTGACCGACGGCAGCAGGACCGGGCCGGGCCGGCACCGCGAGCTGGCGGCCGCGATCGACTGGAGTCATCGATTACTGGATCCGCTGGAGGCAGTGGTGTTCCGGCGGTTGTCGGTGCTCGGCGGCGGCTTCGACACGGAGGGAGCCGCCGCGGTCTGCGCCGACGGCGTGGCCGGCGGAGTCGAGGACGACGAGGGCAGGGATCGGGACGGCGGCCGGAACGCATACCGGGACGTCCACGGGGCGGGCATCGGCCGACGGGACGGCATCGCGCCCCGGGGCCCGCACCCCACGGTGCGTCCGGAGCAGGTGGTGCGCGTGGTCTGCGCGCTGGAAGCCAAGTCGCTGATCGTGCGGGTCCGCGGGGATGAGCAGCGGGGCGCCGCGCGGTTCCGGCAGCTGAGCGCCATCCGGGCCTATGGGATGGACCGGCTCGCGGAAGCCGGGGAGCTGTACGACACCTGGAACCGGGCGCTCGACTGGCTGGCCGGGAAGAGCGCGGAGGCCGCCGGACCCGGGGTGTTCGCCGACCTCACCGAGGAGCCGCTCGGCCAGGAGCGGGAGAACCTCGCGGCGGCCGTCAGCTACTCCGCCGCCCGTTTTGACGGCAGGCACATCCCGCTGGCGCTCGCGCTGTCCCGGTTGCTGTACCGGCAGGAGCAGTTGACGGCCGCGCGCACACTGCTGTCGGGCGTGCTGGAGCGGGTGCAGGACCGCGCAGACCGCGGCGCGGCACTGGCGCTGGCCGCCCGGGCGGCCTGTCTGCAGGACGATCATGCCGCGGCCTCGCCTTCGCCCAGGAGGCCGTCGCCGTCGGACGCGCGGGGCAGCACCCCGCCAGGCTGGCCAATGCCCTGGACGCGCTGGCGGCCGCGCGGCTGTGCCGGGGCGAGTTCTCCGACGCCGTCGCGGTGTTCGCCGAGTGCCTCGACGTGGTCCGTACGCTCGGCCGTCCGCTGGACCTCGCGCTCTCCCGGCACCATCTGGCCTGGGCGCTGCTCCAAACCGGCACGACGACACGGGCCGAGCGGCTGATGCGGGAGTGTCTGCCCGAGTTGGCGGCACGGGCTCCGCTGGGCCAGTTGACGGCCGCCCTGCACACCGACGGTGCGATCCGGTTGGCGCGGGGCGACCTCGATGCCGCCGAGCGGAGGTTCGCCGAAGTGCTGCGCAAGACGCCGCCCGGCGAGAGCTTCCATGCGCTCTATCCGCTGGAAGGACTGGTCATGGTGGCGGCCGGGCGGGGGGATCTTCAGCGGTCGCTCCAGCTGTACGCGGCGGCCGCCGCCATCCGGCAGCGGATCGACACCGAGCCGGAAGCGCACTGGTGGGGACAGGTGGAGGCGACCGTGGCACGGGTCGAGGAGCGGGTGCCCCCCGCTGGTGCCGCGGCGGCGATGGCGGCCGGGCGCCGATTGCGCGGGGCGCGGCTGGTCGCGTATGCACTGCGCGACGGCGAGGGCGGTCCCGTCGGACGCGACAGCGCGTACGAAGAGAGTCCCGAGGGAGTCGGCGCCGCTGGGCACCCGCCCTTGACCGGGCGGGAGTCGGCGGTCGCGAAGCTGGTCGCCGAGGGCCTGACCAACCGGCAGATCGCCGCCCATCTGGGCCTCTCGAAGAGCACCGTGGCCGGCCATCTCGACCGGGTCCGGGACAAGTGGGGGGTCAGGTCCCGCGCCCAGATCGCCGTCCGGGTCGCGGACCAGGCCGCGGGCCGCCCCGAGACCGGCCGCTGAGCGGACCGGCGGCCTTGGCACGCCCGTCTCCAGTCGCCCGGACCTCCGGCCTCCGGCCTCTGGTTCCGGCCTCGGGCCTCCGTCCTCCCGCCGGGTTTCGTCACGCGTACAACTCGCCGGTCAACCGACCGATGCGCGGGCCGGGCCGGCACCGGAGGCTGGGCGGGAGAGCGAACGCCGTCAGGGACGGCCCGTCCCGTGGGGTGCCTCATGACCGAGTTCTTCCGGCAAGGAGATGCGATGCGCTACGCCGACGATTCGAGCCCGGAGGCCGCGACCGGCCCGCAACCGCCGTCACGGGCAGACGGCGAGCAGGGAAGTTCGAGGAGGGCCTTCCTCAAGACCACGTCCGCAGGGGTGACTTCGGTGGCCCTCGGGGCGAGCGTGGCTGCCTCGGCGGGCCCGGCCGCCGAGGCGGCGGAGCGGGGCCGTCCGGCGACGACACCCCGTGCGGCGCGCCCGCTCGCCGTCACCCCGGCCTGTTCGGGCCAGGAAACCCCGGCGTCCATCGAGGGCCCGTTGTTCAAGCCCCACTCCCCCGCCCGGGGCGATCTGATCACGCCGGCCATCCGCGGCGTACGCCTCGACCTCGCCGGGGTCGTCTACGACACCGCCTGCAAGCCGCTGCCCGAAACGCTCATCGAGTTCTGGCAGTGCGATCAGAACGGCGACTACGACACCCAGGGTTTCTCCCTCCGCGGTCACCAGTACACGGACAGCAGGGGCGGCTACCGCCTGAAGACCATCATCCCCCGGGACTACTGGGGACGTTGGGGCCAACGGGCGCCGCACATCCACACCCAGGTGCAGGTGTCCGGCGGCCCGCTGCTGGTCACCCAGCTGTACTTCCCCGACGACACCCAGGCCTACGGCCGGGACTTCGCCGCCCTCAACGCCGCCGACCGGCTCCTCAATCGCGCCTGCACCATCGGCCTCACCGGCCCCGAAGGCGGCCGCTACACCGGCACCTTCGACTTCGTGCTCACCACGACGGCCTAGAGAGCAGACGGCGCCCCTCAGCCCCGCTCCCGCTCCCGCTCCCGCTCCCGCTCCCGCAGGTTTGATTCCCCGTTCAGAATTCAGACAAGGAATTCCGTATGCCCTCCCGTACCTCCCTGCCCCGACGACGTCTTGGCCGGGTGCCGCTGTTGCCGGCCGCGCTGGCCGCCACCCTGGTCACCGGGGCGCTGGTCGCGGCCGGCCTCAACGGTGAGCCGGTCGCATCCGCAGCAGCCACCGTTCCCGCCTCGTCCGGCACCGCCCCCGCACCCTCCGCGTCACGCGCCGGCCAATGGCGCACGACACCGGTGCCGGTGGCGAAGGGCGATCTGACCGCGATAGCGGCGCTGGGCGACAAGCAGGCCTGGGCCGTGGGCTATCGGCTGAAGAGCGCCACCGCGCTCGAACCCGTCGCACTGCGCTGGGACGGTACCTCCTGGACCCAGGAGTCCACCCTGCCGGCGAACAGCTTCCCGCAGGCCCTCGCCGTCCGGTCGGCCAACGACATCTGGGCGGTGGGCAGCGCGTCGGCGCACTGGGACGGAACCTCCTGGACCACCCACCAACTGGCCGCGGACCCGGGCGGCCGGGTCGTCCCCGACGCGGTGACGACGACATCCGACGGGAAGGCGTGGACGGTGGGCCGGGCGATGAACCGGTCGGTCAAGGACGGCGTCCCGGCCATCCAGTCGTGGGACGGCAAGAGCTGGCACCGGCAGACCTTGCCCGATGTCGGCAAAGGCGAACTGAGCAGCGTCACGGCCATCGCCCCGGACGACATCTGGGCGGTCGGCACCGCGTACGCCGCCGACGCCTCGTCACCGCAGACGGCGCTGCTGCTGCACTGGGACGGCACCGCCTGGAAGCGCAGCACCGCGCCCGGCCCGCAGGAATCCCACGACTGGCTCGGCGGGGTCACCGCGTTCGCCGCCGACGACGTCTGGGCAGTGGGCGGCAGTACGTCCGGCGGCGCGGAACGGCCCTACGCCGTGCACTGGAACGGCACCGCCTGGACGGCCGCGAAGACGCCGGACGTGGCGGACGGCCGGCTGCGTGCCGTCGGCCGGACGCGGAACGGCGAACTCTGGGCCGTCGGCGGCAAGGGCGCCGCGTCCGTCGCGCTGCGGTGGAACGGACCGAAGAAGCAGTGGGACCCGGCTTCGGCCCCGGGCCTCGTCGTCCGCGGCTTCACCACGGTGCCCCACAGCGCCGACCTCTGGGCCGCCGGTCTCGCCGAACACGGCGACCTCGTACCGGCGATCACCCGGCTGAAGGGCTGATCAGGAGGCGCTCACCCCGTGCGCCGCAGCAGTGCCAGGTACATCGCGTCCGTGCCGTGCAGATGCGGCCAGAGCTGGACGTCCGGGCCGTCGCCGAGGGCCGGGACGTCCGGCATCAGGGGACGGGCGTCCACCCACTCCGCCGCCACCGGTGTTCCGCCCCGCCCCTTGAGGACGTCGTCCACCACGGCCCGGGTCTCGGCCGGATGCGGGGAGCAGGTCGCATAGCCGACGACGCCGCCGACCCGTACCGCCGCCAGCGCCTGCCGCAGCAGCTCACGCTGGAGCGGGGCGAAGCCGTCCAGGTCCTCGGGGCGGCGGCGCCAGCGCGCCTCCGGCCGCCGGCGCAGCGCGCCCAGACCGGTGCACGGCACGTCCACCAGCACCCGGTCGAAGGCTCCGGCCCGCCAGGCGGGGCGGGTGCCGTCGGCGGCGATGACCGCGTACGGGCCCGGGTTGCCGTCGAGGGCGCGGGCCACCAGCCGGGCGCGGTGCGGCTGCTTCTCCGAGGCCAGCAGGGCGGCGCCGCGCTGCGCCGCGAGCGCCGCCAGCAGCGCCGCCTTGCCGCCGGGGCCCGCACAGCCGTCGAGCCAGGCGCGGTCGGTGCCCTCGACGGGGGCGTTGGCCAGGGCGAGGGCGACGAGCTGGCTGCCCTCGTCCTGCACCCCGGCACGTCCCTCGCGGACCGGGTCCAGCGCGCCCGGTTCGCCGCCCTCCGCGAGCCGCACCGCGTACGGGGACCAGCGTCCGGGCAGCGCACTGTCCTCGCCGGCCGCCGCCAGCAGTTCCTCGGTGGTGGACCGGCCGGGGCGGGCCACCAGCGTCACCTCGGGGCGTTCGTTGTCCGCCTCCAGCAGGTCCTCGATGCCGGCCCGGCCGCCGCCGAGCGCGTCCCACAGCGCCGAGACGACCCAGCGGGGGTGCGCATGCACGATGCCGAGGTGCTCCTCGGGGTCCTCGTCGTACGGCGGGGCGACCCGCTCCAGCCAGCCGTCGAGGTCATGGGCCGCGACCTTGCGCAGCACCGCGTTGACGAACTTCGCCCGCCCGTCGCCCAGCACCACCCGGGCCAGCTCGACGCTCGCGCTCACCGCGGCGTGCGTCGGGATACGGGTGCCGAGCAGTTGGTGCGCCCCGAGGGTGAGCACGTCCAGGACCGGCGGATCCACCTCCCGCAGCGGGCGGTCCACACACTGCGCGAGGATCGCGTCATAGGTGCCCTGCCGCCGCAGCGAGCCGTACACCAGCTCCGTCGCCAGCGCCGCGTCCCGGGCGTCGAAGTCCTCGCGCTCGCGCGCCTTGCGCAGCAGCGGCGGCAGCACCAGATTCGCGTAGGCGTCCCGCTCGTCGACGGCCCGCAAGGCCTCGAACGCGAGGATGCGGACCGGGTCCTTCTGCGGGCGGCGGTAGGGCTTGCTGGGGCGGCGACGGGGCTGCTGGCTCACAGAAAAGGTGCTCCGGATACGAGATGAGGGGTCCGTCCCAGCCTACGCGGGCGAACCGGCCACCTGCGCGGGAGGCCGGGGCGCGCGGGGGCCGGGGCGCACGGGGAGGCCGGGCCCGTGCCGGGGCGGAGGACGAGCGCGGGCCGGGTACCCGCGGGCGCCGGCGGAGAGGAGCGGCGGCTCGGCGGTGCGGCGGTGTGGCGGCTCGGCGGCGTGGGCGGGACTCCCGGAATACCGCCCGCGCCCGCCGCGTTGTGGCCCCGCAGGGGGCGCTTGCATCCCCTACGGGATGTGTTCGCCCACCCCTAGAGCCTGTCCCCTAAGCCCCGTCCCCCAGCCGCTCCCCCGCCTCGATGCGCACCCCGCGCGCCCAGTCGGCCGCCTTCATCGGCTTCTTGCCCTGCGGCTGCACCCAGCCCAGTTCGAGGGGGTGGCTGCCCGTCCCGGCGTACACCGCCTTCTTGGTGACGGCGAGCGCGCCGGGCGCCAGCGCCAACTCGTCGTGCCCCGCCGCGGAGGCGGCCGACATCAGCTTGAGCCGCTCGCCGCGGAAGACCGTCCAGGCACCGGGCGCGGGCGCGCAGCCGCGGATGACCCGGTCGACCCGCAGCGCGGGCGCCGTCCAGTCCACCTTGGCGTCCTCGACCTCGATCTTCGGGGCGAGCGTGACGCCCTCGGCCGGCTGCGGCACCGCCTGCAGCGTGCCGTCCTCGATGCCGTCCATCGTCGCCACCAGCAGCCCGGAACCGGCGAACGCCAGCCGGGTGAGCAGATCGCCGCTGGTGTCCATCGGCCGGACCTGCTCGGTCAGCACCCCGTAGACCGGACCGGAGTCCAGGCCCTCCTCGATCTGGAAGGTCGAGGCGCCGGTCACCTCGTCGCCCGCGAGCACGGCGTGCTGCACGGGCGCCGCCCCCCGCCATGCGGGCAGCAGCGAGAAGTGCAGATTGACCCACCCCTTGGCGGGAATGTCGAGCGCGGCCTTCGGCAGCAGCGCGCCGTAGGCGACCACCGGGCAGCAGTCCGGCGCGATCTCCCGCAGCCTGGCCAGGAAGTCCTCCTCGCGTGGCCGGACGGGCTTGAGCACCTCGATGCCGGCCTCCTCCGCCCGCTCCGCGACGGGGCTGGCGACCAGCTTCCGGCCGCGTCCGGCGGGCGCGTCGGGCCGGGTCACTACGGCCACGACCTCGTGCCGGTCCGAGGCGATCAGGGCATCGAGGGCGGGTACGGCGACCTCGGGGGTGCCGGCGAAGACAAGCCTCATGGGTGGCGAACTACCTCTCACACGCAGCGGAACGACGCACCAGTCTATGGGTCCGGCTCCCGGGCCACGGGCGACGGTTCCAGGGGGCGTACACGAATTCCCGCGCCTTGTACGGAAGCTCGTACGCCCCCATACCGTGACCAGAGCCGCTGCTGTCGCGTTGGTCAAAAAGCATTGACCTGAAGACCGGGCCGCCCTGGCGGCCCGCTCTCTTTCATCCTTCCTTTTCCACGCCGGTTCGAGAGGCATGCTCATGGCCGACCACGCAACCCACGACGCCCAGGCGCGCGCCAGCCTGCATCTCCTGGTGCGGGACATCGAACGGGTGCGCCGGCAGGTGGACGCACTGCGCACGCTGACCGCTCAGCTCGGCAACGTCTACCGGCCACGGCGCACGGGCCCCTCCGCGGGCTTTGTCGTCTACGGACGCGCGCCCGCTCCGACGGTGCGCCTCGCCCAGGAGTTGCGGGACAGCGTCGAAACACTCGTCACCGCCGCGGTCGACTTCGACCGTTCGCTGGGCTTCTCGTGGGACGCGGTGGGTTCGGCGCTCGGCGTGACCAAACAGGCGGTGCACCGCCGTTATGGCGGCCGCAGAGCCGCCGCGCAGCCCGCCGCGGACAGCAACGGCGCGGAGCCTGCGGTACGTTCCCCCGAATCCTCCGCGCCCCGCACGGTAAGCATGGCGGCGGGTCTGCCCGGCTCGGCGGCCGTACCTTCCGCCCGGTCCCTGCCCGCCCAGCCGTCCGCCACCTCCCGCGACGAACCCGCCCGCCCGGGCGCCTTCCCCGGCCCCCGCAACGGCTGAACCACTCCCCCCTCGGGCGCCTCGCGCCCACGCGCCGCCCGCCAGCGCCCCGGAACCGCCCCCGACACCGGTCCCGGGGCGGCGCCATGTCCGGGGCCGATCGGGCCGTGCCGTGCCGTGCCGAACACGGCATGGCTGCCGTACGACGGGGCGCGATTGCGGATGGCGGGATGGCGGGGTCACGAGCGCCGAGGCCGTCCCCCGCACCGAGCGGTCTCACCAGCCGCACCGAGCGGTCTCACCCGAGATCGGGGGGATCGATCCGGACCCGTACGGCCTCCCCCTCCCGCTTGACCATCCGGGCCGCGCGGGCGGCCTTGAGCGCCGCGGCGAGCGCCGCGCCCTGGCCCGGGCGGACGCGTACCAGCGCCCGCTCCCACTGTTCGCCGGCCGGCGGGTCGCCCGGCCGGCGCGGGCGAGCGGGGTCCGGTATGGGCAGGGGTACGGGGCCCAACACCTCGGCGCCGGCGGGGAGTTCGGCGGACCGCAGCAGTTCGGTGACGTCCTCGGACCGGCCGGTCACGGAGGCCATCCGCGACACCGGGGGGAAGCCCAGCTCGGCCCGCTCGGCCAGCTCGCGGACCGCATGGCCGACCGGATCCCAGCGCACCAGCGCCTGCACCGGCCGCAGCGTCGGTTCCGCGATCACCGCGACCGTGCCCCCTGCCGCCTGACCGCGGACCAGCCCGGCGGCGCCCAGCCAGCGGCGCAGCGCCTCCTCCCCGGCCCGCAGATCCGGCCGCCCGAGCAGCGCCCAGCCGTCCAGCAGCAGCGCGGCCGCATACCCGCCGCCCGCTGCCACCGGCTCCGCGCCCGGTGTGCTCACCACGAGCGCGGGGGCGTCCGGCACCGTCGCCAGCACATGGTCCCGCCCCGAGGTGCGCACCGGGACCGCCGGGAAGACCCGGCCCAGCTCCTCCGCCGTGCGCCGCGCCCCCACGACCCGGGCCCGCAGCCGCGCGCCACCGCACTCGCCGCAATGCCAGTCGGACTCCGGCCGTCCGCACCACGCGCAGACCAGGTCGCCCGCGTGCTGCGATTCCAGCGGGCCCGCGCAGGCCCGGCAGCGCGCGGGGGTACGGCACCGTTCGCACGACAGCCGGGGCGCATATCCGCGGCGCGGCACCTGGACGAGGACCGGCCCGCGCTGCAGCCCCTCCCGCACCAGCTGCCAGGCCATCGTCGGCAGCCGGGCGGCCCGCGCGGCGGCGTCCCGCGCCTCGTCACCGTCGCTGACCGTACGCACCAGCGGCGCCGCGGCCCGCACCTGCTCGCGCTCGGCGGCCAGCGGGCGCGCCCAGCCGGTCTCGACCAGCTGCGCCGCCTCGACGGTGCAGCTCAGCCCGCCCAGCAGGAAGCCGGCGCGCTCGTTGACCGAGCGCTGGGTGAGGACCTCGCGGGCATGCGGCTGGGGCGCATGGGGATCGCTGTGGCTGGCGTCCCCGTCGTCCCAGAGGGCGACCAGCCCCAGATCGGCGACCGGGGCGAACATCGCCGCGCGCGTCCCGACCACGGCCCGCACCGCGCCCCGGCTCACCGCCAGCCAGCGGCGGTAGCGCTCCTCCGGGCCGGCATCGGCGGTGAGCAGCACATGCCGGTCCGTCCCGATCAGCTCGCCGAGCGCCGCGTCCACCCGCGCCGCGGCCCGCCCGTCCGGCACCACCACCAGCGCGCCACGCCCGCCCGCCAGCGCCGCGGCGGCCGCCCGCGCCAGCTCCTGCGGCCAGGTCGCCCCGGGCAGCGCGGTCCACACGGCCCGCGGGGCGTCCCCGCGCGTCAGCGCCGTCAAAAACCCGGGGCCCGCGCCGTAACGCTCCCAACTTCCCGGCTCCGGTGGTGCGTTGGGCGGCTGTGGGGCGGGCGACGGCTTGGCCTCGGCCCGCGCCCGCCGCGGGGGGACCGCCAGCTGCACCACATCGGCCAGCGACCCGGCATAGCGGTCCGCGACCGCCCGGCACAGCCCCAGCAGCTCCGGCGTCAGCACCCGCTCCGACGACAGCACCTGGGCGATCGGCGCCAGCACCCCGCGGTAGTCGCTCTCCGCGACCCGTTCCACGATGAATCCGCTGACCAGCTTGCCGCCCTCGCGCCGGCCGCCCTTCTCCCCCGCGCCGAACCGCACCCGCACCCGCACCCCGGGCTGCGCCTCCTGGTCCATCGCCGCGGGCACCGCATAGTCGAAATACCGGTCGAGGTGCACCAGGCCCTTGTCGACCAGCACCCGCGCCACCGGCAGCTGTGCCGCGAGCTCGGCGCCCCGCCAGGTCCGCGGCTTCGCGCGCCCGGCCTTGTTCTCCCGCACGGCCTCGCGGATGAGGGCCAACTGCTCGCCCGCATCCGACGCCCCCGCCTCCGGTCGCCCGTTCTCCCTGCTCACAGCACCAGTCTTAGCAGACGGCACGGACAGCGACGGGTGGCTGTGGACAACCGACGGCCCCGGACCGCCTGGCGGTCCGGGGCCGTGGTCACCTCATACGAGGCAGTGGGCTTACAGCCCGGCGGCCTGCTTCAGCGCCTCCACACGGTCCGTGCGCTCCCAGGTGAAGTCCTCCAGCTCACGGCCGAAGTGGCCGTAGGCGGCGGTCTGGGCGTAGACCGGGCGGAGCAGATCGAGGTCGCGGATGATGGCGGCCGGGCGGAGGTCGAAGACCTCGCCGATGGCCTGCTCGATCTTGTCGGTGTCGACGGTGGCGGTGCCGAAGGTCTCGACGAAGAGACCGACCGGCTCGGCCTTGCCGATGGCGTAGGCGACCTGAACCTCGCAGCGGGCCGCGAGGCCGGCGGCGACGACGTTCTTGGCGACCCAGCGCATCGCGTAGGCGGCCGAGCGGTCGACCTTGGACGGGTCCTTGCCGGAGAAGGCACCGCCGCCGTGGCGGGCCATGCCGCCGTAGGTGTCGATGATGATCTTGCGGCCGGTGAGGCCGGCGTCGCCCATCGGGCCGCCGATCTCGAAGCGGCCGGTCGGGTTGACCAGGAGACGGTAGCCGTCGGTGTCCAGCTTGATGCCGTCCTCGACGAGCTGGTTGAGGACGTGCTCGACGACGAACTCGCGGATGTCGGGCGCCAGCAGCGAGTCGAGGTCGATGTCGCTGGCGTGCTGCGAGGAGACCACGACGGTGTCGAGGCGGACGGCCTTGTGGCCGTCGTACTCGATGGTGACCTGGGTCTTGCCGTCGGGGCGGAGGTAGGGGATGGTGCCGTTCTTGCGGACCTCGGAGAGGCGCTTGGAGAGCCGGTGCGCGAGGTTGATCGGGAGCGGCATCAGCTCCGGGGTCTCGTCGCAGGCGTAGCCGAACATCAGGCCCTGGTCGCCCGCGCCCTGCTTGTCCAGCTCGTCGTCGTCGCCCTCGACGCGGTTCTCGTACGCGGTGTCGACACCCTGGGCGATGTCCGGGGACTGCGCACCGATGGACACCGAGACGCCGCAGGAGGCGCCGTCGAAGCCCTTCTTGGACGAGTCGTAACCGATGTCCAGGATCTTGTTGCGGACGAGGTTGGGGATGTCGGCGTACGCCTTCGTGGTCACCTCGCCGGCCACGTGCACCAGGCCGGTGGTGATCAACGTCTCCACGGCGACCCGGGAGGTCGGGTCCTCCTTGAGGAGAGCGTCGAGGATGGTGTCGCTGATCTGGTCAGCGATCTTGTCGGGGTGGCCCTCGGTGACGGACTCCGAGGTGAAGAGGCGGCGGGACACATCGCTCCCTGGGGTTGCAGCGGCTGCTGGCTGATCATTGGCGGAAGGGCCGAGAGCTGCGCTCGGCCCGATCCACTCGCCAGTTTATCGGTCGTATGCGGCGTTCGGACACGCAGTCTCGATTTATGGACCCCTCGTGACCTGGGACACCGCGACTCACGGTAGGACGATCACCTTGAGAATGGGGCGGGTCAAGGGGACACGCCCGATTTTGTACGGCCGAAGGAGTGATTCCGGAGGCCGGATACGCGTCTCAGCGTTCGGTATCGGCCAGGCGCGGAGCCACCAGGTCCCAGACCGTATCGGCCAGGTCTTCCTTGGGTCCGTACGGCACCGGGGTCTCGGCGCCGTCGGCCGCCAGGATCACCGCTTCGTTCCCGGCCGAGCCGAAGGCCTTGTGCTCCCCGACCTCATTGACGACCAGCAGGTCACAGCCCTTGCGGGCGAGTTTGGCGCGGCCGTTGGCGAGCACGTCGTCGGTCTCGGCGGCGAAGCCGACCACGACCTGGCCCGGGCGGGCCCGCTCCGCGGAGAGCTCGGCCAGGATGTCTGGATTTCTCACTAGAGTTACCGGCTCCGGCTCCTGGCCGTCGATCTTCTTGATTTTGCCGGTGGTGTAGACGGCGGGCCGGAAGTCGGCCACGGCGGCGGCCATGACCACCGCATCGGCCTCCGCGGCGGCCTTCAGTACGGCCTCGCGCAGCTGACGGGCCGTGCCGATACGGATCACGTCGACGCCGGCCGGATCGGGCAGCTCGGTGTTGCCGGCGACGAGGGTGACCCGGGCGCCGCGGGCCACCGCGGTCCGGGCGAGCGCATAGCCCTGCATGCCCGAGGAGCGGTTGCCCAGATAGCGGACCGGGTCCAGCGGCTCGCGGGTGCCGCCCGCGCTGACCACCACATGGCGGCCGGCGAGATCCCGCTCGGCCGCCCGCGGGCCGCGAGCCAGCATCCGGCGGCAGAGTTCGAAGATCTCGGCCGGGTCGGGGAGGCGGCCCTTGCCGGTGTCGACACCGGTCAGCCGGCCGACCGCGGGCTCGATGACGAGCGCGCCGCGGCGGCGCAGGGTGGCGACGTTCTCCTGGGTGGCGGGGTTCTCCCACATCTCGGTGTGCATCGCCGGGGCGAAGACCACCGGACATCGCGCGGTGAGCAGCGTGTTCGTCAGCAGATCGTCGGCGAGGCCGTGGGCGGCCTTGGCCAGCATGTCGGCGGTGGCCGGGGCGACCACTACGAGATCGGCGGTCTGGCCGATGCGGACGTGCGGGACCTCGTGGACGGACTCCCAGACCTCGGTGCCGGCCGGGTTGCCGGACAGCGCCGACCAGGTGGCCTCGCCGACGAAGTGCAGCGCCGAGGCGGTCGGCACGACCCGTACGTCGTGCCCGGACTCGGTCAGCCGCCGCAGCAGCTCGCACGCCTTGTACGCGGCGATCCCGCCGCTGACCCCCAGGACGACCCTGGGCCGCTCCCGCTCCCGCTTGTCCATCGCTTCGCCGCTCCCCGGGCTCGGTCCGTGTGCCTGTATGCCCCTATGACACACCAAGGGCCCGGCGGACGCGCCGCCGGGCCTCGATGAACGGTACTGCTGTGCTGCCTACTGCGCGGGGCCCTCGATGGCCTCGGAGGTCAGCAGACCCGCGTTGATCTCGCGCAGCGCGATCGACAGGGGCTTCTCGTGGACGTGCGTGTCCACGAGGGGGCCGACGTACTCCAGCAGGCCCTCGCCGAGCTGCGAGTAGTACGCGTTGATCTGGCGCGCGCGCTTGGCGGCGTAGATCACGAGGCTGTACTTCGAATCGGTGGCCTCGAGAAGCTCATCAATGGGCGGGTTGATGATGCCCTCGGGTGCAGTGATGGAAGAGGACACTCTCTGCCTTCCGAAAGGGGATGAAGCCTGGGTCATGCGCCTGGTCGTACGCAATGGCGCAAAATCGTGGACGATCCGGGGCCGGTGAAGCTCGGCGGGGTCAGCCGCTGGTGTTCCGCTCCTCGGATCGATGCAGCATCAAGGCTAGCAGCTCGCGGCTGACGTCCTCGACGGAGGTATTGACAAGCGTCACATCGAACTCTTTCTCCGCTGCCAGCTCGACCCTGGCGGCGGCCAGCCGACGTTCGATGACCTCCGGCGCCTCCGTGCCCCGGCCGGTGAGCCGGCGGACCAGCTCGTCCCAGCTCGGCGGGGCGAGGAAGACCAGATGGGCCTCCGCCATGGACTCGCGTACCTGGCGGGCGCCCTGCAGATCGATCTCCAGCAGGACCGGCTCGCCGGCCTCCAGCCGGTCCAGCACCGCCTTGCGGGGGGTGCCGTAGCGGTTGCCGGCGAATTCGGCCCATTCGAGCAGCTCACCGTTGGCGATCAGCTTGTCGAATTCCACGTCGTCGACGAAGAAGTACTGCACGCCGTGCTGTTCCCCGGGGCGCGGCTTGCGGGTCGTGGCCGAGACCGAGAGCCAGACCTCGGGGTGGACCTTGCGCATATGCGCGACGACCGTGCTCTTACCGACCCCGGAGGGGCCGGAGAGCACGGTCAGCCGCGGTTGTCTGGCCGGGGGCTCGGGGGTCGTCCCCCGGGAGACTGCAGAACTCATGCCGCGATTATTCCAGCTTCCCGGTAGTGCCGGAAAATTCAGGAAGCAGTACTGCCGAACTCGCGCTCCAGCGACGCGATCTGGTTGGAGCCGAGCCCCCGGACTCGGCGGCTCTCGGAGATGCCGAGCCGTTCCATGATCTGCTTGGCGCGGACCTTGCCGACGCCCGGCAGGGACTCCAAGAGGGCGGAGACCTTCATCTTGCCGATGACGTCATTCTCCTGGCCCTGCTTGATGACCTCATGGAGGGAAGCACCGGAGTGCTTGAGCCGATTCTTGACCTCGGCGCGCTCCCGGCGAGCCGCGGCGGCCTTCTCGAGCGCGGCTGCGCGCTGTTCAGGGGTAAGGGGCGGAAGAGCCACGCCTACGTCACCTCGGATGTCGAACTGTCGGATACGGACCGGTGTGGAACCTAGTCGCCCCGCACCTGCGGAGCAACGAGCAACGCGCTTACGTGCACTGCTCTCGTCGGAGACTAGCGGGCGAGGGCTCCGGAGTCAGCGAGAACAGACGAAAAGTCCTGGTCAGACTCTGCTGACCAGGACAATTCGGGACCAAAGTCCCCGTCGGACGGCGTTCAGGCGAGCGCGGTGCGCACTTCGCCGGTGAATCGGTCCACCGCCGCGCGCAGTGCCGCGGCGTCCGGACCGTGCCGCAGCACCCCCCGGCTGACGCTCGGCAGGACGTTGTACACCGCGTCCCCGAAGACGGTCGGGAGGTCAGCGGGGGTGGCGCCCTGAGCGCCGATGCCGGGGGCGAGCAGCGGGCCGTTGATCGCCAGGTCGAACGAGGAGAGATCGCCGAGCGTGGCGCCGACGACCGCGCCGAAGGAACCCAGCGGCTCGGCGCCGGCGTTCTCGGCGGCGAGGTGGCCGAGCATGGTCGCCGCGACGGTGCTGCCGTCGGCGCGGACCGCGCGCTGGACCTCCTGGCCCTCCGGATTGGAGGTGAGGGCGAGGGTGAACAGCCCGCAGCCGTTCTCCCGGGCCAGGTCGACGGCCGGGCGCAGCGAGCCGTAGCCCAGGAACGGGCTGACCGTGACGGCGTCCGAGAACAGCGGGGAGGCCGGGTCGAGGTAGGTCGCGGCGTACGCGGCCATGGTGGAGCCGATGTCGCCGCGCTTGGCGTCCATCAGGACCAGGGCGCCGCGCTCGCGGGCCTCGACGACGGCGGTCTCCAGGACGGCCAGGCCGCGCGAGCCGAAGCGCTCGAAGAACGCGGATTGTGGCTTGAAGACGGCCGCCGACTCGCCGAGGGCCTCCACGACGGTGCGGGTGAACCGCGCCAGGCCGGCGACGTCGTCGTTCAGGCCCCAGTCGGCCAGCAGCGCGGCGTGCGGGTCGATGCCGACACAGAGCGGACCGCGCTCGTCCATGGCGCGGCGCAGGCGGGCCCCGAAGGGGTCCGCAGACGAATCCTGCGGCCCGGAGGGCTCCGGTGAGGGGTGGTGGTCGGGTGACGGGCGGGCCCCGAAGGGGTCCGCAGACGAGTCTTGCGGCCCGGAGGGCCTCCGTGAGGGGTGGTGGTCGGGTGACGGGCGGGCGGTCATGCGGTCACCTTCTTGTGCTCGGCGCCGACGGCCTCGGCGAGGGTGGCGTAGGGGCTGTTGCGCAGGCGGGCGGCCAGTCCCTTGTGGATCGCGCGGCACCAGAACGGGCCCTGGTAGATGAAGGCGCTGTAGCCCTGGACCAGGGTGGCGCCGGCGAGGATGCGCTGCCAGGCGTCCTCGGCGTCCTCGATGCCGCCGACGCCGATCAGGGTGATCGTGTCGCCGACCCGGGCGTAGAGGCGGCGCAGCACCTCCAGGGAGCGCTCCTTGACGGGCGCGCCGGACAGCCCGCCGGTCTCGGCGATCAGCGCCGGGTCGGAGGTCAGGCCCAGGCCCTCGCGGGCGATGGTGGTGTTGGTGGCGATGATCCCGTCCAGACCCAGTTCGACGGCGAGGTCGGCCACCGCGTCCACGTCCGCGTCGGCGAGGTCCGGTGCGATCTTGACCAGCAGCGGGACCCGGCGGTCGGTGACCGTGCGGTCGGCGGCCTCGCGGACCGCGGTCAGCAGCGGGCGCAGCTGGTCGACGGCCTGGAGGTTGCGCAGCCCCGGCGTGTTCGGGGAGGAGACGTTGACGACCAGGTAGTCGGCGTGGCGGGCGAGCCGCTCGGTGGAGGTGACGTAGTCGGCGGTGGCCTCGTCCTCCGGTACGACCTTGGTCTTGCCGATGTTGACGCCGACGGTGGCCGGGAAGACCGGGTTGCGGGCCGCCAGGCGGGCCGCCACGGACGCCGAGCCGTCGTTGTTGAAGCCCATCCGGTTGATCAGCGCACGGTCCGGTACGAGGCGGAACAGGCGCTTCTTGGGGTTGCCCGGCTGCGGCTGGGCGGTGACCGTGCCGATCTCGACATGGTCGAAGCCGAGCATGGTCATGCCGTCGATGGCGACGGCGTTCTTGTCGAAGCCGGCGGCCAGCCCGAAGGGGCCGTGCATCCGGCGGCCGAGGGCCTCGGTGCGCAGTTCCTTGTAGCGGGGGGCGAGGGCGGCCGCGAGGAAGGTGCGCAGCACGGGGAGGCGCACGGCCAGCTGGATCCAGCGGAAGGCCAGGTGGTGGGCCTTCTCGGCATCCATGCGCCGGAAGAACAGGGCGAAGAACAGGCGGTACATCGTCGGGCGGGACCTTCCGCGGTGAGGAGTCGGGGGCTCGTGGAGCGGGTGCGGGGCTCACGAAGAGGGGGACACCGCCTCGGTGTCCCCCTCCCGGTCCCTACTCCGCGCGGGCCGCGGTGAGATGTTCGGCGTGTTCCTGGAGGGAACGCACCCCCACATCTCCGCGGGACATGGCCTCGATGCCCTGGACGGCGGCGGCCAGCGCCTGGACCGTGGTCAGGCACGGGACGCCGCGGGCGACGGCGGCGGTACGGATGTCGTAGCCGTCGAGCCGGCCGCCGGTGCCGTACGGGGTGTTGACGATCAGATCGACCTGGCCGGCGTGGATCAGCTGGACGATGGTCTTCTCGCCGTCCGGGCCCTCGCCCTCGGACTGCTTGCGCACCACGGTGGCGTTGATGCCGTTGCGGCGCAGCACCTCGGCGGTGCCGGAGGTGGCGAGCAGCTCGAAGCCGTGCGCGACCAGCTCCCGGGCCGGGAAGATCATCGAGCGCTTGTCGCGGTTGGCGACGGAGACGAACGCCCGGCCCTTGGTGGGCAGTGCGCCGTACGCGCCGGTCTGCGACTTGGCGTAGGCGGTGCCGAAGACCGAGTCGATGCCCATGACCTCGCCGGTGGAGCGCATCTCCGGGCCGAGGACGGTGTCCACACCGCGGCCGTGGATGTCGCGGAACCGCGACCAGGGCATGACGGCTTCCTTGACGGAGATCGGCGCGTCCAGCGGCAGGGTGCCGCCGTCGCCGGTCCTGGGCAGCATGCCCTCGGCGCGCAGCTCGGCGATGGTGGCGCCCAGCGAGATCCGGGCGGCGGCCTTGGCCAGCGGCACCGCGGTGGCCTTCGAGGTGAAGGGCACCGTACGGGAGGCGCGCGGGTTGGCCTCCAGCACGTAGAGGATGTCGCCGGCCATCGCGAACTGGATGTTGATCAGGCCGCGGACGCCGACGCCCTTGGCGATGGCCTCCGTCGACGCCCGGAGCCGCTTGATGTCGAAGCCGCCCAGGGTGATGGGGGGCAGCGCACAGGCGGAGTCGCCGGAGTGGATACCGGCCTCCTCGATGTGCTCCATGACGCCGCCGAGGTA
Source organism: Streptomyces sioyaensis (assembly GCF_004122735.1). Lineage (GTDB taxonomy): Bacteria > Actinomycetota > Actinomycetes > Streptomycetales > Streptomycetaceae > Streptomyces > Streptomyces sioyaensis. The sequence continues at coordinate 117,971 of NZ_SDIF01000006.1, forward strand.
GAGCTCGTGGCCGTCGTAGAGCGCGTCGACATCGATCTCGATGGCGTCGTCGAGGAAGCGGTCGATGAGCACCGGGTGGCGGTCGATCAGGCCGGCGTGGCGGGTGAGGTACTCCCCCAGCGAGGGCTCGTCGTAGACGATCTCCATGCCGCGGCCGCCGAGCACGTACGAGGGCCGGACCATGACCGGGTAGCCGATCTCGGTGGCGATCCGCTTGGCCTGGTCGAAGGAGAAGGCGGTGCCGTACTTGGGGGCCGGCAGCCCGGCCTCGGTCAGCACCCTGCCGAACGCGCCGCGCTCCTCGGCGAGGTCGATCGCCTCGGGCGAGGTGCCGACGATCGGCACGCCGTTGTCCTTGAGCGCCTGCGCCAGACCCAGCGGGGTCTGGCCGCCGAGCTGGACGACGACGCCGGCGACCGGGCCGGCCTGGGTCTCGGCGTGCACGATCTCCAGGACGTCCTCAAGCGTCAGCGGCTCGAAGTACAGGCGGTCGGAGGTGTCGTAGTCCGTCGAGACGGTCTCGGGGTTGCAGTTGACCATCACGGTCTCGTAGCCGGCGTCGCTGAGCGCGAACGAGGCGTGGACGCAGGAGTAGTCGAACTCGATGCCCTGGCCGATGCGGTTGGGGCCCGAGCCGAGGATGATCACGGCCGGCTTCTCGCGGGGCGCGACCTCGGTCTCCTCGTCGTAGGAGGAGTAGAAGTACGGCGTCTTCGCGGCGAATTCGGCGGCGCAGGTGTCGACCGTCTTGTAGACCGGGCGGACGCCGAGGGCGTGCCGGACCTCGCGCACGACGTCCTCGCGCAGCCCGCGAATGCCCGCGATCTGGGCGTCGGAGAAGCCGTAGCGCTTTGCGTGCGCAAGGATCTCCGGGTGGAGCTTCTCGGCGGCCGCGATCTCGTCGGCGATCTCCTTGATGAGGAAGAGCTGGTCGACGAACCAGGGGTCGATCTTCGTGGCGTCGAAGACCTCCTGGGGGGTGGCGCCGGCGCGGACGGCCTCCATGACGGTGTTGATCCGGCCGTCGGTGGGGACCTGCGCGCGTTCCAGCAGCGCCGCCTTGTCACCGGGCGCGGTGACGAAGTCGAACTGGCTGCCCTTCTTCTCCAGCGAGCGCAGGGCCTTGTTGAGCGCCTCGGGGAAGTTGCGGCCGATCGCCATGGCCTCGCCGACCGACTTCATGGTCGTGGTCAGCGTGGCGTCGGCGACCGGGAACTTCTCGAAGGCGAACCGCGGGACCTTGACGACGACGTAGTCGAGAGTCGGCTCGAAGGAGGCCGGGGTCTTCTCGGTGATGTCGTTGGGGATCTCGTCGAGGGTGTAGCCGACGGCGAGCCGGGCGGCAATCTTCGCGATCGGGAAGCCGGTGGCCTTGGAGGCCAGCGCCGAGGAGCGCGAGACGCGCGGGTTCATCTCGATCACGATCACCCGGCCGTCGTCGGGGTTGACCGCGAACTGGATGTTGCAGCCGCCCGTGTCGACGCCGACCTCACGGATCACGGCGATGCCGATGTCCCGCAGGGTCTGGTACTCGCGGTCGGTGAGCGTCATCGCCGGGGCGACCGTGATCGAGTCGCCGGTGTGCACGCCCATCGGGTCGAAGTTCTCGATGGAGCAGACGACCACGACGTTGTCGTGCTTGTCGCGCATCAGCTCCAGCTCGTACTCCTTCCAGCCGAGGATGGACTCCTCCAGGAGCACCTCGGTGGTCGGGGAGAGCGTCAGGCCCTGGCCGGCGATCCGGCGCAGTTCCTCCTCGTCGTGCGCGAAGCCGGAGCCGGCGCCGCCCATGGTGAAGGAGGGGCGGACCACGACCGGGTAGCCGCCGAGCTCGTCGACGCCGGCGAGGACGTCGTCCATGGAGTGGCAGATGACCGAGCGCGCGGACTCGCCGTGGCCGATCTTCCTGTTGACCTCCGCCACGACCTCCTTGAACAGGTCGCGGTCCTCGCCCTTGTTGATCGCCTCGACGTTGGCGCCGATCAGCTCGACGCCGTACGCGTCGAGGGTGCCGGCCTCGTGCAGCGAGATCGCGGTGTTGAGCGCGGTCTGGCCGCCCAGGGTGGGCAGCAGGGCGTCCGGGCGCTCCTTGGCGATGATCTTCTCGACGAAGTCCGGGGTGATCGGCTCGACGTAGGTGGCGTCGGCGATCTCCGGGTCGGTCATGATCGTCGCCGGGTTGGAGTTCACCAGGATGACGCGCAGGCCCTCGGACTTGAGGACCCGGCACGCCTGGGTACCGGAGTAGTCGAACTCGGCGGCCTGGCCGATGACGATCGGGCCGGAGCCGATGACCAGGACGGACTGGATATCGGTGCGCTTAGGCACGCTGGCCCTCCATCAGAACTGTGTTCATCAAAGACGTGAAGCGGTCGAAGAGGTACGCGGCGTCGTGCGGACCCGCGGCGGCTTCGGGGTGGTACTGGACGCTGAAGGCCGGCTGGTCGAGCAGCTGCAGGCCCTCCACCACGTTGTCGTTGAGGCAGACGTGGGAGACCTCGGCGCGGCCGAAGGGGGTGTCGGAAACCTTGTCGAGCGGGGCGTCGACGGCGAATCCGTGGTTGTGCGCGGTGACCTCGACCTTGCCGGTCGTGCGGTCCTGCACCGGCTGGTTGATGCCGCGGTGCCCGTACTTGAGCTTGTAGGTACCGAAGCCCAGCGCACGGCCCAGGATCTGGTTGCCGAAGCAGATGCCGAACAGCGGCGTCTTGCGCTCCAGGACGCCCCGCATGACGGAGACCGGGTGGTCGGCGGTGGCCGGGTCGCCGGGTCCGTTGGAGAAGAACACCCCGTCCGGGTTGACGGCGTAGACGTCCTCGACGGTGGCGGTGGCGGGGAGCACGTGCACCTCGATGCCGCGCTCGGCCATGCGGTGCGGGGTCATGCCCTTGATGCCCAGGTCGATCGCGGCGACGGTGAACTTCTTCGTCCCGATCGCCGGGACGACGTAGGACTCCTTGGTGGCGACCTGGGTGGACAGGTCGGCACCCTGCATCTCGGGGGCCTGGCGCACCTTGGCGAGCATGACGCCCGCGTCGGGCAGCGCCTCGCCGGAGAAGATCCCGACCCGCATCGCGCCGCGCTCACGCAGGTGGCGGGTGAGCGCGCGGGTGTCGATACCGCTGATGCCGACGACACCCTGGGCGACCAGCTCGTCGTCCAGGGAGCGCACCGAGCGCCAGTTGGAGGGGATGCGGGCGGGGTCGCGGACGACGTAGCCGGCGACCCAGATCCGCTGCGACTCGGGGTCCTCGTCGTTCACACCGGTGTTGCCGATGTGCGGGGCGGTCATGACGACGACCTGGCGGTGGTACGAGGGGTCGGTCAGCGTCTCCTGGTAGCCGGTCATGCCGGTGGAGAACACCGCTTCGCCGAAGGTCTCCCCCACGGCCCCGTAGGCGCGGCCGTGGAAGCTGCGGCCGTCCTCCAGGACGAGTACGGCGGGGAGCCCCCTTGTGCCGTGGGCGGAACCCCTGGTGGAGGTCGTCATCGTGCGCCTTCCGTTTCGGTGTGCTCGGTGGTGTGCGGGGTGGTACTCAGCGTGGTGAGGGCCTCGACCCAGGCGGCGTGCTCGGCGGACCGGTCGGAGCGGAAGCCCGAGTCGAGTTCCTTGCCGCCGTGTTCCCAGGTGACGATGAGCAGCCCGCCCTCGGTGAGGACCTTGCCGGCGATGCCCTTGTCCAGGCGGGCGCCGCGCAGGGCGGCGGCCGGCACGAAGAAGTCCGTGGCGCCGGGCCGTACGACGTCCAGACCCTGCTCGGTGAGGGTCAGCTCGACGCGGCTGCGGGTGCCCAGGCCGTGCGCGACGATCCGGTCGAGCCACTGCCCGGCGGTGGTGGAGCCGTGGTAGCGGCCGCTGAGCCGGAGCCGCGGCTCGCCCAGGTCCTCGGGGGTGGCCGGCAGCTCGGGCAGATCGCCCTGGAGCGTGCCGCGCCACTTCCAGCCCTGGCGCATCAGCCAGTAGACGAAGGCGACGAAGACCAGCAGTCCGACGACCCAGCCGATCCGTGCCGCCCAGTCGGTGACCGGTGCGGACTGCTGTGCCGCGGCCAGGTGGAACAGTGAAGGAGTCACGCCAGCTTCCCGTCGACGACCGTTGCCCGGCCCCGCAGGAAGGTGTGGGTGACGCGTCCCGGCAGCTCACGACCCTCGTAGGGAGTGTTGCGGCTGCGGGAGGCGAAGCCCGCGGGGTCCACCTCTCCACGGTAAGCGGAATCGAGGAGGGTGAGGTTGGCGGGCTCACCGGCCGAGATGGGACGGCCGTGGCCGGCGGCCCCGCCGATCTGCGCGGGCTTGACCGACATCCGGTCCGCGACGCCCGCCCAGTCCAGCAGGCCGGTCTCCACCATCGTCCGCTGGACGACCGACAGCGCGGTCTCCAGGCCCACCATGCCCATGGCGGCCGCGGCCCACTCGCAGTCCTTGTCCTCGTGCGGGTGCGGGGCGTGGTCGGTGGCGACGATGTCGATGGTGCCGTCGGCGAGGGCCTCGCGCAGCGCCATGACGTCGCGCTCGGTACGCAGCGGCGGGTTGACCTTGTAGACGGGGTTGTAGGTGCGCACCATCTCGTCGGTGAGGAGCAGGTGGTGCGGGGTGACCTCGGCCGTCACGTCGATCCCGCGGGACTTGGCCCAGCGCACGATCTCGACGGAGCCCGCGGTCGACAGATGGCAGATGTGCACCCGGGATCCCACGTGCTCGGCGAGCAGCACGTCCCGGGCGATGATCGACTCCTCGGCGACGGCCGGCCAGCCGCCGAGCCCGAGCTCCGCCGAGACGATGCCCTCGTTCATCTGGGCGCCCTCGGTGAGCCGCGGCTCCTGGGCGTGCTGGGCGACGACGCCGCCGAAGGCCTTCACGTACTCCAGGGCGCGCCGCATGATCACGGCGTCGTGGACGCACTTGCCGTCGTCGGAGAAGACGGTGACCCCGGCGGCGGACTCGTGCATGGCGCCCAGCTCGGCGAGCTTCTTGCCCTCCAGCCCGACCGTCACGGCGCCGATCGGCTGCACATCGCAGTAGCCGTGCTCCCGGCCGAGCCGGTAGACCTGCTCGACGACGCCGGCGGTGTCGGCCACCGGGAAGGTGTTGGCCATGGCGAACACGGCGGTGTAGCCGCCGCTCGCCGCGGCCTGGGTGCCGGTCAGGACGGTCTCGGAGTCCTCCCGCCCGGGCTCGCGCAGATGGGTGTGCAGATCGACGAGGCCGGGCAGCAGCACCTGCCCGCCGGCCTCGATGACCTGGGCGCCCTCGGCGCTGGAGACGGTGAGATCGGTGCCGACGGCGGTGATGGTCTCGTCCACGATCACGACGTCCTGCGGCTCCCCGCCCAGCACCCTCGCACCGCGGATCAGAATCTTGCTCATGGTCTTACTTCTCCTCGGTACGGGGGTGGGTCACGGCGGGCTCGTTGCCGCCCAGCAGCAGGTACAGGACGGCCATGCGGACGGAGACCCCGTTGGTCACCTGCTCGACGACCGTGCAGCGCTCGGAGTCGGCGACCTCGGCTGTGATCTCCATGCCCCGGACCATCGGGCCGGGGTGCATCACCAGGGCGTGCTCCGGCATCCGGGCCATCCGGTGGCCGTCCAGGCCGTAGCGGCGCGAGTACTCGCGCTCGGTCGGGAAGAAGGCGGCGTTCATGCGCTCGCGCTGCACCCGCAGCATCATCACGGCGTCGGACTTCGGCAGCACGCTGTCGAGGTCGTACGACACCTCGCAGGGCCAGGTCTCGACGCCGACCGGCACCAGGGTGGGCGGCGCGACCAGCGTGACCTCGGCGCCGAGGGTGTGCAGCAGGTCGACGTTCGAGCGGGCGACCCGGCTGTGCAGCACATCGCCGACCAGGGTGATGCGCTTCCCGCCGAGGTCCTGGCCCAGCCCGGCGTCGGGACCGATGAGCCGGCGCCGCATGGTGAAGGCGTCGAGCAGGGCCTGGGTGGGGTGCTGGTGGGTGCCGTCGCCGGCGTTGATGACCGGGGCGTCGATCCAGCCGGAGGTGGCGAGCCGGTAGGGGGCACCGGAGGCGCTGTGCCGGATGACGACGGCGTCCACGCCCATCGCCTCCAGCGTCTGGGCGGTGTCCTTGAGGGACTCGCCCTTGGACACGCTGGACCCCTTGGCGGCGAAGTTGATCACGTCCGCGGAGAGCCGCTTCTCGGCGGCCTCGAACGAGATCCGGGTCCGGGTCGAGTCCTCGAAGAAGAGATTGCAGACCGTGCGTCCGCGCAGCGTGGGGAGTTTCTTGATCGGCCGGTCGGCGACCCGGGCCATCTCCTCGGCGGTGTCGAGGATCAGGACGGCGTCGTCGCGGGTGAGGTCGGCGGCCGAGATGAGGTGACGCTTCATCCGGTGTTCTCCGTGAGTGAAGGAGGTGTACGGGGATGTCCGTCGAGCGGGCATGCCTGCGGGCCCGGGGTCACCGGGTCCCTGCGTGAGGCGCTAGCGCTCGCCGGCCGGTGCGGTGTGCTTCACGCCGAGCAGCACGGCGTCCCGGCCGTCCTCCTCGGTGAGCTGGACCTTGACCGTCTCCCGCAGCGACGTGGGGAGGTTCTTGCCTACGTAGTCGGCGCGGATCGGCAGTTCGCGGTGGCCGCGGTCGACGAGGACCGCCAGCTGCACGGCGCGCGGCCGCCCGATGTCGCCCAGGGCGTCCAGCGCGGCGCGGATCGTGCGCCCGGAGAACAGGACGTCGTCGACGAGCAGGATGAGCCGGCCCTCGATGCCGTCGGCGGGGATGTCCGTGCGGGCGAGCGTGCGGGCGGGGCCCAGGCGCAGGTCGTCGCGGTACATCGTGATGTCGAGCGAGCCGACCGGGACCGCGCGGCCGGTGATCTCTTCGAGCTTGGCGGCCAGCCGCCGGGCGAGGAAGACGCCGCGGGTGGGGATTCCCAGCAGCACCACGTCGTCCGCGCCCTTGGCGCGCTCGACGATCTCATGGGCGATGCGGGTGAGCATGCGCGCGATGTCCGGGCCTTCGAGCACCGGTCGCGCGGGGAGCTGGACCCCTGCGTCGGAAGTGTGTGCGTCCATACGAAACGGACCTCCTTCTCCGCCTCACGGGACGGACCTTAAAGGACGTCGGAATTACGCAGTCAGGTTAGCAGGACCCCCGTCAGCGCCCGTCCGCACCCCTGACGGGTGAGGGTCTACCCCGTTCCGCTTGACGAAGTCAGATTACGCTGCGTAACCTCACAGTGAGTTACCAGCCCGCGGCTGAGCCGCATTTCGACACAGCGTCCGGGGAGCCATATGTCCAGCGAATACGCCAAACAGCTCGGGGCCAAGCTCCGCGCCATCCGCACCCAGCAGGGCCTCTCTCTCCACGGCGTCGAGGAGAAGTCCCAGGGCCGCTGGAAGGCCGTGGTCGTGGGTTCGTACGAGCGCGGCGACCGTGCCGTGACCGTGCAGCGCCTCGCCGAACTGGCGGACTTCTACGGCGTTCCGGTCCAGGAGCTGCTGCCGGGTACGACACCGGGCGGCGCGGCCGAGCCGCCGCCGAAGCTGGTGCTCGACCTTGAGCGCCTGGCCCATGTCCCGCAGGAGAAGGCCGGCCCGCTGCAGCGCTACGCCGCCACCATCCAGAGCCAGCGCGGTGACTACAACGGCAAGGTCCTCTCGATCCGCCAGGACGACCTGCGCACCCTTGCGGTCATCTACGACCAGTCGCCCTCGGTGCTGACCGAGCAGCTGATCAGCTGGGGCGTGCTCGACGCCGATGCCCGCCGCGCCGTGCAGCACGACGAGCTCTGACCCCCTCCCACCTGCAGAAACGTGCCGCCGCTCCGGGCTTCCGGGGCGGCGGTTCGGCGTTCCGGCCGGCGGACGGCGGTGGACCGCCGCCGCGCGGTGCCACCCAGGAGCGCCCCTGACGGCGTTCTGCGGGCATGCGACGGGCCCGGAGCAGATCCCTGCGCTCCGGGCCCGTTCACACGCTCTGCCGAGCGCCTACTGCTCCTCGCGGCGCAGGCTCGGCTTCAGCTCCTTGAGCCGGCCGAGGAGGCCGTTGACGAATGCCGGGGAGTCGTCCGTGGAGAATTCCTTGGCGAGCTGCACGGCCTCGTCGATCGCCACCGCGTCCGGGGTGTCGTCCACCCAGAGCAGCTCGAAGGCGCCCAGGCGCAGGATGCTGCGGTCGGCCGCCGGCATCCGGTCCAGGTCCCAGTCGACCGCGTAGGTGGAGATCAGCTCGTCGATGCGGGTGACCTGGTCCGCGTACCCCTCGACCAACTGCAGGGTGTATTCGTTCACCGGCGGCTGCCGGGGGTCGGTCCGGGCGTGCCGCATCCAGTCCGCGAGCACGGACTGCACATCGGCACCGCGCTGGTCGGCCTCGAAGAGTATCTGGAAGGCGCGCTTACGGGCCTTGGTGCGGGCAGCCACGGTTAGCTGTTCACCCGGCCGAGGTAGTCGCCCGTGCGGGTGTCGACCTTGATCTTCTCGCCGGTGGTGATGAAGAGCGGCACCTGGATGGAGTAGCCGGTCTCCAGCTCGGCGGGCTTGGAACCGCCGGTGGAACGGTCGCCCTGCACGCCGGGCTCGGTGTGCTTGATGGTCAGCTCGACCGCGGCGGGCAGCTCGACGTAGAGCACCTCGCCCTCGTGCTGCGCCACGACCGCCTCGAAACCCTCGATCAGGTAGTTGGCGGCGTCACCGACGGCCTTGCGGTCGACGTGCAGCTGGTCGTAGGTGTCCATGTCCATGAAGACGAAGTAGTCGCCGTCCATGTACGAGAACTGCATTCCGCGCTTGTCGACGGTGGCCGTCTCCACCTTCACACCGGCGTTGAAGGTCTTGTCCACCACCTTGCCGGACAGCACGTTCTTGAGCTTGGTGCGGACGAAGGCCGGGCCCTTGCCGGGCTTGACGTGCTGGAACTCGACGACGGACCAGAGCTGGCCGCCGTCGAGCTTGAGCACCATGCCGTTCTTGAGGTCGTTCGTGGATGCCACGGTTGCGGAATCTCCTGGACTGCAGGTGGTGGGACCCGGGAGCGGCGCAGCCCCGAACCCTGCGGTTCAGAGTGCGAGCAGCTCCTTGGTCGTGATCGTGAGTAGCTCGGGCCCGCCGTCCGCCTCGGGGCGGACGACGAGTGTGTCGTCGATCCGGACACCCCCTCGGCCCGGGATGTGAACCCCCGGTTCGACGGTGACCGGCACGCAAGCGTCCAGTTTACCCATGGCGGCAGGGGACAACTGAGGGTCCTCGTCGATTTCGAGTCCCACGCCGTGCCCGGTCCAGGGTCCGAGGCGCTCGCCGTACCCCGCCGCGTCCAGCACGCAGCGGGTCACCCGGTCCACCTCACGGCACTCCACACCCGGCGCCAGCGCCTCGCGCCCGGCGCGCTGGGCTGCGAAAACGAGATCGTACAGCTCGATCTGCCAGTCCTCGGGGGTGGTGCCGATGACGAAGGTACGGCCGATCTCGCAGCGGTAGCCGCGGTAGTTGGCGCCCAGGCAGACACTGAGGAAATCGCCCTCCTCGACCCGTCGGTCGGTGGGCAGGTGTCCGGGTCGGCCGGCGTTCGGGCCGGTCGCGACGGAGGTGGGGAAGGCCGGGCCGTCCGCACCGTGGTCGACCAGCCGGCGCTCCAGTTCCAGCGCGAGATGCCGCTCGGTGCGCCCGACCAGGATGGATTCGAGCAGCTCCCCCAGGGCCTGGTCGGCGATCTCGGCGGCGATCCGCAGACAGGCGATCTCGTCGTCGTCCTTCACCAGCCGCTGCGCCTCGACCGCGCAGGCCAGGTCGGTCAGGTGCAGCCGGGGCGCGACCTGGGAGAGCGCGCGGTGGCGGGTGACGGTCAGATGGTGCTCCTCGACGGCCAGGGTGTCCGCACCGGCCTTCGCGGCCAGGTCGGCGCCGGCCACCACCGGGTCGCCGCCCCGGGTCGGCAGGACGGACACCCGTACGTCGTCGGCCGGCCGGCCCTCGGCGGGGTCGCCGCTCAGCGGCCTGCCGCACAGCAGCACGTCGATGGCGGGGCCCAGCAGCAGCGCGGCGCCGGACGGGGCACAGCCGGTGAGATAGCGGACGTTCGCGGGGCGCGAGATCAGTGCGGCGGCACTTCCGGTTGCGGCGCAGCGGTCGCGCAGCTGCATGCGTCGGGCCGCGTACAACTCGGACATATCACGAGCGTACGGCGGCTTTCCCGAGGCGGCCGGTCGAGCGGGGCCGCCCGGGGTACCGGCCGCTACCAGGTGGGCGGGCTGGCGATGCTGCGGGCCACGACATCGTCCAGGACCCGTACCGTCGTGGCGACATCGTGCTGGGAGTTGTCGATGATCGGCAGTCCCGAGCCGTACCAGCCGGCCATCCGCCCGTGGATCCGGGCCACCTCTTCGTCGGAGAGCCGGCGGTTGCCACTGCGCCGGGCGTTGCGCTCCAGGACGATCTCCAGACCGGGCAGCAGCACGATCGGCAGCAGGCCGGGACCCACATGCCGCTTCCAGCCGCCGAGGCCGACGACCGGCCGGTCGGGGAAGACGGCGTCGTCGAGGATGCAGGAGATGCCGTTGGCGAGGAAGTTGCGGGCCGCGAAGCCGCAGGTGCGGCGGGCGAGGCGGTACTGCGCCTCGGAGTGGTCGTTCCAGCCGGCCTGCGGGTCGGCGAAGCCGGCCCGGACCCATTCGCGGACGTCGTCGAGGCTGATGTGCGCGGTCGGCACCCTCCGGGTGTCGGCCCAGTGGCGCGCGACGCTGGTTTTGCCGGCGCCGGCCGGGCCGATGAGCAGCACCGCGACGGCCGTGTGCGCGGCGTCCGGGGCGGCGGTGTCGGCGGGCGGGCTGGGCA
>NZ_SDIF01000060.1 GCF_004122735.1 Streptomyces sioyaensis
GCTGGCGGGTGGGTGCGGCCGTTGCGGCCAAGGGGCCTGTAACGCCGTCACAGGATTACGACGGAGCGCAGGACCGTGCCGTCGCGCATCTTGTCGAAGGCGGACTCCACCTCGTCCAGGGCGATCGTCTCGGTGACGAACCCGTCGAGGTCGAGCCGTCCGCTGAGGTAGCGGTCGATGAGGACCGGGAAGTCCCGGCTGGGCAGACAGTCGCCGTACCAGGAGGACTTCAGCGCGCCACCGCGCGAGAAGAGATCGATCAGCGGCAGCTCGATGCGCATGTCCGGTTCGGGGACGCCGACCTGGACCAGCGTCCCGGCCAGATCGCGCATGAAGAAGCCCTGGGTGTAGGTCTCGGGGCGGCCCACCGCGTCGATCACCACGTCCGCGCCATGCCCGCCGGTGAGGCCGCGGACCGCCTCGACCGGGTCCGTACCGCGGGAGTTGACGGTGTGCGTGGCGCCGAAGCGGGTGGCGCCGTCCAGCTTGCGGTCGTCGATGTCGACCGCGATGATCCGGCGCGCCCCGGCGACCGAGGCGCCGGCGATCGCCGCGTTGCCGACCCCGCCGCAGCCGATGACGGCGACGGTGTCCCCGCTGCCCACGGCGCCGGTGTGCACGGCCGCCCCGTATCCCGCCATCACTCCGCAGCCGATGAGTCCGGCGGCTTCCGGGCGGGCATGGGGGTCGACCTTGACCGCCTGTCCGGCGGCGACCAGGGTCTTCTCGGCGAAGGCCCCGATGCCCAGCGCGGGGCTGACCGCCGTGCCGTCCGCCAGGGTCATCGGCTGGGCGGCGTTACGGGAGTCGAAGCAGTACCAGGGCCGTCCGCGGCGGCAGGAACGGCAGCTGCCGCAGGGCGCCCGCCAGGCGAGGACGACGAAGTCACCGGGCGCGAGATCGGTGACCCCGGGCCCGACGGCCTCGATCACGCCGGCCGCCTCATGGCCGAGCAGAAACGGGAATTCGTCGTTGATCGCGCCGTCCCGGTAGTGCAGGTCGGTGTGGCACACCCCGCAGGCCTGGACGGCGACGAGGACCTCTCCCGGGCCGGGGTCCGGCACCAGGATCGTCCGCAGCTCGACCGGTGCGCCTGGTTTCGCCGCGACGACGGCATGGACTTCGTGTGGCATGCCCTACCCCCTGAGTGTTGCGCACTGCACGACTGGTTGCGCGATGAGAGACATAGTGGGAACGCCGGATCGACACCGTCAAGGGGGTGTGGGCGAGCTCTTCACGCCGCGGCCGGCTTTTCCCGGGACCGCTTGACGCAGCGGCCCAGCGACTGGATTCTGTTGCGCATAGCGCTCCATCGTGCGCACCGCGAAACTCGATGATCCAGGGGGTCCCGTGATTCCTGTCTGCCGTCTCGCCGATCTGCCCACCGGCGAATCCGTACGCATCGACACCGCACCTCCGATCGCCGTCTTCCACGCCGAGGGGCAGCTCTACGCGATCGACGACACCTGCACCCACCAGGACGCCTCCCTCGCGGACGGCTGGCTGGAGGGCTGTCTGGTCGAATGCCCGCTGCACGCCGCGACCTTCGACCTCCGCACCGGAGCGCCCACCTGCCTGCCCGCCCGCCGGGCGGTGCGCACCCACCCCGTGACCGTCGAGGACGGCATGATCTACGTCCAGCACGCCGCCGAGGAGGGCACCGCAGCATGAAGTCGGTCGCTGTCATCGGAGCCTCGCTGGCCGGCCTGTACGCCGCCCGGGCCCTGCGCGCCCAGGGGTTCGACGGCCGGCTGGTGATCGTCGGGGACGAGCGCCACCGCCCCTACGACCGCCCACCGCTGTCCAAGGACTTCCTCACCGGCACCACCGGGCAGGACCAACTGGCCCTGGCAGACGCCGAGGAGATCGCCGAACTCGACGCCGAATGGCTGCTGGGCACCGAGGCCACCGGCCTCGACACCGGCGGCCGCACGGTGCTCCTCGACGGCGGCCGGTCCCTGACCACCGACGGTGTGGTCATCGCCACCGGCGCCGCCCCGCGCCGCCTCCCGGGCCCGGTGCCCGCCGGCGCGCACACCCTGCGCACCCTCGACGACGCGCAGGCGCTGCGCGCGGACCTGACGCGCGGCCCGGTCCGGGTCGTGGTGATCGGCGGCGGCTTCATCGGCGCCGAAGTCGCCTCGTCCTGCACCGCCCTCGGGCATCACGTCACCGTGGTCGAGGCCGCCCCGCTCCCCCTCGTCCCCCAACTCGGCGACACGATGGCCGGAATCTGCTCCGCCCTCCATGCGGACCACGGCGTCACCCTGCTCACCGGCACCGGGGTCGCCCGTCTGCACAGCGGCGGCGCCGCACACCACGTCACCGGGGTCGAGCTGGCCGACGGCCGGCTGCTCCCCGCCGACGTGGTCGTCACCGGTATCGGCGTCCGGCCCCGCACCGCCTGGCTGGCGGGCTCCGGACTGCCGCTCGACGACGGGGTCCGCTGCGACGCGGGAGGGGTCACCCCGCTGCCGCAGGTCGTGGCCGTCGGCGATGTCGCCAGGGTGGCCGGCACCCGCTCCGAACACTGGACCAGCGCCACCGAACAGGCCGCCACGGCGGTGGAGAACCTCCTGGCCGGCAGCACCGTCGCGACCCACCGGAACCTGCCGTACTTCTGGTCCGACCAGTACGGCGTCCGCATCCAGTTCGCCGGCCGGCGGCTGCCCGGCGACACCCCGCGCGTACTCGAAGGCTCCCCCGAAGACCGCAGCTTCCTCGCCTGCTACGAACGCGACGGGCACCCCACCGCGGTACTCGCCCTCAACCGCCCGCGCCCCTTCATGCGGCACCGCCGTGCACTCGCCCGCGCCGCCGAGCCGGCCATCACCTGACCGGCCCGGGCACCGCCCCGGCGCAACGGGCCCGGCTCTGCGCCGGAGACGGCAAGGGCCGCCGGCCCATCCGTCGGCCTCACCCCATTCGGCTCAGCGGTCCGTAGTGGGGACATGCGCCCGCAGGACGGCCTCCACGGCATCGGTGTCGCCCGGCGTGAGGAACGGGCGGACGAAACGGCCGAGATCGAGGATCAGCGCGTCCTTCTTCGCGGGCCGCCCCGGGTCCAGGCTCGCCCAGTACCGCGGGTGCGACGTTCCCCAGATCCGGATCTGCCCGCCGAACACCCCCATCTCCACGCGCCGGAACCCGCGGATGGACGTGTACGGCACGGTCTTCGTCCCCCACGGGAAGTAGTAACCGCGAATGCGGAGGGCGCCGGAGGTGCACTCGATCCAACGGTCCCGGTAGAGACTGCCGCCCATCCGGTTCATCCGGTTCATCCGGTGCCTCAACTCCCGGCGCCTTCGCGCGCCTCGATGCGGTAGGTGAACGCGGCACGGCCCGGGTCGCATGCGGTCGCCCCTCCGTCGACGGTCAGCACCGCACCGATGCCCGTGCCGCCGCCCGGCACGAGGACAACTCGCTCTTCCGCCATGGTCGTTCACGCCTTCCGTAGGGGCCGCGCGCTGCTTCGGCGATCATACGGAGGCGCACCGGACGGGCGGGGGTTTCCGGCCGCGGGCCGCGGCGGGCTGGGATTTCCGGCCGCGGACCGTGCCCTCAGGTGCCTGTGTGGCCGGGTGAGATGGGTGGGGTGGTGGAGGTGGTGGCTTCCCACTGGCTGAGGATGCCGTCCCAGTCGTGCTGGGCGGCCGTGATGGCGTTGGCGTCCCAGGTGCCCTGGGAGGGCTGCTGGTAGTGGTGTTGCTGTGGATGCTGCTCGTAGACCCGGTACTCCTGATACTCCTGCTGCTCTGGGTAGTTCTGGTACGGGTGTTGCTTCCAGGGTTCCTGCTCGTAGTGCTCCCGTGGCGGCTGCGGCGGCCGCTCACGCCAGGCCGGAGGGGGAGTCTCGCTGTGCGGGGAGGGTGGCGGGACGTTGACGAGGCGGCGGTGCCGGCCGATGCGGTCCGGTGGCGGCGCGGGACGGCTTTCGGCGGACAGCTGTTGTGCGCGGGCCACCAGGATCCGGACATCCAGCCCGAGTTCGGCGGCCAGGGCGGAGAGGTCAACTCCGGCCTGCCAACTGCTCATCAGGACCGCGTCCAGAGCCGGCGCCCAGGCCGGCTCGTTGGGCTGGGGCCCGACGGGCTGAGGTGGGGGGACCGGAGCCGGGGCCGGAGCCGGGGCCGGGGCCGGCGGGCCCGTGACCGGCGGACCCGCGGTCGGCGTACTCACGCTGGGCCGGCTCGTGGTGGACGGGTCCGCAGGGGGTACGGCGGCCGGCTGCGCGGGGGCCTGCTCGCACGCGGGCTGGGACAGCAGGCTCTTGGCGACCGCGCGGGCGTCGTCCTTGCCCACCGTGCGCCGGGCCAGGCGCACTTCGCGCTCGTCCAGGCCGAGCAGGTCCGCCACCACCGCGTCGCTGCCCACCGTCACGGCGAAGGCGGCCAGGGTCCGCGAACGACGGGCCTCGGCCTCGTCGAGGAGTCCCTGCGTACGGCGGACCTCGTCATCGCTGCTGCAAAACGCCTGTGCGAGGACCGCGTGGCGCTCCCACAACTCCCTGGGTTCCATGACTGCGACAACGTCCCGTCGTCCGTATTGGACCGCTTCCCAGCTATAGATCACTGCATAAGGTGATTCGAGAGACAGACGTCCCTGCCTCCGCTGTGGAAACGGCGGCAGCGGCAAAAATACGTCGTGACCACATGCCGGAAGAATCGTTTCTACGGCCATGAGCGTCCCCTCTTCCGGCACCGTCGCAGGTCACGGACAGACGTCCCTCCCCCGCCCCGGCTCCGTCCCGCGATGGCTCACCGCGGAGATCGTCCGACAGACCCCCGTGTACGCAGGGCTGGCGAAGCTGTGGACGGAGCGTGCGCGCACCGTGCCCGGAGTCGCCGATCCGGAGTGGCAGCGGCTGGTCTCCTATCGCGCGCTGATGGAGGAGACCGAGATCGCCCTCACGGCCCTCCGGCCGCACCGCGCGCCCGATGTACTGCCGCCGAGAAAGCCGGTGCCCGCGGCCCGTCCCGCCCGTCTGGAGGCCTGAAACCGTCGTCCACCGGCTGCCGGACCGGCGCCCTGAAACGGCGCCGGGGCCGGAGTACCGTTGAGTTGTCGAGGAGTTCCCGCTGCCCGGCCACCGCACCGGCAGCGGCTTTGACCAGCGACGGAACCCGGGTGAGCGCGACGGATGAGACGGACTTCAGCCCGATCGGGGTGATCGGGCGGGTGACCGTGTCGATCCCGGCCGACGGACCGGGCGAGGTGCTGCTGCCCGTGCGCGGCGGGACCGAGGCCTTCGCCGCCTGGTCACCTGTACCCATCGACCGGCATACCCAGGTCATCGTGGTGGACCACACCTCGGCGCGCTCGGTGATCGTCGCGCCGTTGCCCGCATGACCTGGCCGGACCGGTGATCATGGCCGGCCGTGAGCCGGCTTTCCCTCCGCGGCCGTGCCCGCACACCCACGAGCAGCCGGCCGCATCGGACCGGGAGACCCGCAATGTTGTTCTGGCATGTTCCGGCGCCGAACGAGGCGCTGTTGATCTCCGGCTCGAAGCGCCGGGCCGGGGACGCGCAATTCCGTATCGTCACGGGCCACGGCAGCTGGGTCCTGCCCGTCAAGCAGAAGGCGAGCCTGCTGTCGCTGTCGCTGCGGGAGGCCGAGATCTCCGAGGACTGCGTCACCCAGCAGGGCATCCGGATCGGGGTCCGGGCGGTCGCCGTCTTCAAGGTCGGGGACGACCCGACGTCGATCGCCAATGCGGCGCGCCGGTTCCTGGACGAGCAGGCCACCATGGAGGAGCTGGTGGGCCGGATCTTCGCCGGTCATCTGCGCTCGATCGTGGGCGGGCTGACCGTCGAGCAGATCATCCGGGAGCGGGACCGCGTCGCCCAGGAGGTCAAGGACGGCAGCCACTCCGAGATGGAAAAGCTCGGCATCGTCGTCGACGCCCTGCAGATCCAGGAGATCGCCGATACCTCCGGATACATCACCAACCTCGCCGCCCCGCACGCCGCGGCGGTCGCCAGCGCGGCCCGGATCGCGCAGGCCAAGGCCGACCAGGAGGCCACCCAGCGGGAGCAGCAGGCGGCGGCGCTCAAGGCCGAGTACGAGCGGGACACCGCGATCAAACGGGCCGGGTTCCACGCCGAGACCGAGCAGTACAACGCCCGCGCCGCGCAGGCCGGCCCGCTGTCGCAGGCCAGGGCCTCGCAGGAGGTCATCGAGGAGCAGACCGCGCTGGCCCAGCGGCAGGCCTCGCTCGCCGCGCAGCGGCTGGAGGGCGAGGTGCGCCGCCCGGCGGACGCCGAGGCCTACCGGCTGCGCACCCTGGCGGAGGCACGGCGGGACCAGGTCCGGTTCGAGGCGGACGCCCGCGCCTACACCGAGCGGGCCGTGACCCAGGCGCGGGCCGACGCGAACACGGCGCTCGCGGCCTCGCTCCGGGACGGCAACCAGGAGCTGATCGCCGCCAACCGCACCGTCGAGAACCTCCCCGCGCTCGCCCAGGCGGCCGCCGAGGGCATCGCCGGCTCCCGGCTGACCGTGCTCAACGGCACCGACGGCATGAACGAGATCGTCTCCGGCATCGTCGGCCAGGGGATGGCCATCCTCGACAGCCTCAAGAAGGCGACCGGCACCTCCGGCACCGTCTCCCCGCTCGCCGACGGTGCGGGATCGCTGCCGCAGAAGGTGACGAAACTGCCGCAGGACGGGACGGGGTCCGGCGCCTCCTGACCGCACGGGCCGGCTCCGTCCGGCCTCCGGGGCCGGCGTGGCCCGCCGGGCACCCGGAGGTGTCCGGCGGGCCGCGAGGGCCCGGTCACGGCGTGCCGTGCCGCCGGCGAACGGCCGGCTCGGCTCAGGCCGCGGCGGCCGTGGGCGTACGGCGCCAGCGGGTCAGGACGAGGTGCGCGAGGACGCCGAAGAGCAGCCCCCAGAAGGCGGATCCGATGCCGAAGAGGCTGACGCCGGAGGCGGTGGCGAGGAAGGTGATCAGTGCCGCCTCGCGGTCCTTCTCCTCCTTCACCGCCCCGGTCAGGCCGCCGGCCAGGGCACCGAGCAGGGCCACCCCGGCGACCGCCGCCACGAGTTCCTTGGGGAGCCCGGCGAACAGCACCACCAGCGTGGAGCCGAACGCCCCGATGAGGAGGTAGAACGCTCCGCAGGAGACGCCGGCCACATAGCGGCGCTGCGGATCGCGGTGGGACTCGGGTCCGGTGCAGATGGCCGCGGTGATCGCCGCGAGGTTGATGGCGTGCGAGCCGAAGGGCGCCAGCGCCGTGGAGACCAGCCCCGTGGAGCCGATCAGCAGACGGTCCTTGGGCTGGTAGCCGGACGCGGTGAGCACGGCCATGCCCGGTGCGTTCTGCGAGGCGAGCGTCGCCAGGATCATCGGCACGGCGATGCCGATGAGCGAGGCGACCGAGAAGTCCGGGGTCGTCAGGACCGGCCTGGCGAGCTCGATCCGGTCCAGATGGATGTCCAGCCGGGAGCCGGCCGCACTGGCCACGACACCCGCCGCCAGCGCGACGAGCACCGCGTAGCGGGGCAGCCACCGCTTCGCCAGGAGGTAGGCGAGCAGCACCGAACCGGCGAGGAGCGGCGCGGTCTTGAGCGAGGTGAACACCCCGGTGCCGAAGGAGAACAGGATGCCGGCGAGCATCGCGGAGACGACGGCGGTGGGCACCTGCCGCATCAGCCAGCCGAACACGCCGGTCAGACCGACCAGGGTGATCACCAGTCCGGTGACGAGGAAGGCCCCGATGGCCTCCGCGTACGAGTACGCGCCGAGACTCGTCACCAGCAGGGCCGCGCCCGGTGTCGACCAGGCGGTGATCACCGGCATCTTGGTGCGCAGGCTCAGCGCGATACAGGTCAGGCCGCTGCCGATGGAGATGGCCCACACCCAGGAGCTGGTCTGTGCGGTGGTCAGATGCCCGGCGGTGGCCGCCGCGAGCACGATGACCAGCGGGCCGGAGTAGGACACGACGACGGCGACGAAGCCGGCCAGTACGGCGGACAGCGAGACGTCGTGCAGGAAGCCACGCCGGTGTCCGCCGTCCGGCGGCGCGTCCGCCGCGCCGTGCGGACCCGTGGCGTCCGGCGGTGCGGCGTCGGGGTGGGGGGTGGGGGTCTGTGCGCTCAACGGTCTTCCTTCACGGCCTTTTCCAGGGCCTGTTCGAGGTCGGCGACGAGGTTTGCGGGGCTCTCCAGACCTATGGACAGGCGCAGCATGTCCTTCGGCGAGGTGCTGTCCGGCCCTTCGAAGGTATAGCGGTGTTCGACCAGACTCTCCACACCTCCCAACGACGTGGCGCGGATGAAGAGTTCGCAGTGGTTGGCGGTGCGCAGGGACTGCTGCCACGGGCCGTCGACATGCAGGGAGAGCATGCCGCTGAATCCGCCGGTCATCTGCCGGGCGGCGATCTCGTGTCCGGGGTCGGTGGGGAGTCCCGGGTAGGCGACCCGCCGGATCAGGGGGTGGGCGGCGAAGTGCTCGGCCACGGCCATCGCGGTGGCGGAGATCTGGCGCATGCGGGGGAACAGCGTCCGGATGCCCCGCACCAGGAGGTAGGTCTCCAGCGGGCCGAGGATCGGGCCGGTCAGCCTGCGGTGCAGCTGCAGCCGCTCCCATATGGCGTCCCGGGCCTCGGTGCGCTGCGGCGCCTTGACGAGCAGTCCGGCGACGACATCGGTATGGCCGTTGAGGTACTTGGTACCGGAATGCATGATCAGGTCGGCGCCGAGGTCGAACGGCCGGGCGTGCACCGGAGTGGGGACGGTGTTGTCGACGCCGAACAGCGCGCCGGCCCGGTGGGCGATCTCGGCGCAGCCGGCGAGGTCGGTCACCAGCCAGGTGGGGTTCGCCGGGGACTCCGCCCAGACCAGTGCGGTCGGGGCCGCGTCCACGGCGGCCGCCACCGCGTCCAGGTCGTTCATGGGCACCTGGACGACGTCCAGGCCGCGCTGCGGACCGAATTCCCGCAGCCACTTGGTGAGACCGAAGTACATGGTCTGCGGGACCACGACCCGCGCGCCGGCCGGCAGTACCTGGAAGACGGCGGTGGCGGCGGCCATTCCGGACGAGAAGAGCAGCGCGTCCGAGCCGCCCTCCAGGCCCGCCACGACCTGCTCGGCCTGCTCGTACCCCGGTGTGCCCTGGTCGCGCAGGTACGCAAGCCCGGCGGGCGCCCGGTAGTCGCTGTCCCGGGCGTAGGTGGCGCCCAGGCTGATCGGGGGCGGCACGGCGCCGGTGGTCGGAGAGCGCCAGCCGTCGCCCTGTGCGGCGCGGGTCTCGGGCCGGTACTCCTGGTTCCACGGTGTGTAGGTCTCGCTGGTGTTCATCGCTTCCTCGTGATCAGAGACGGCAGGGCGGTACGCAGGGCGAGTTCGGCGTCCAGCAGTGCGCGGGAGGGCACGCCGGGCGAGGGGACGTAGTGGTTGTAGTAGCTGGATCCTTCGGTGTGCGGTCCGAGGAAGAACAACCGCGGCTGCGGTGTGCCCGTGCGGTCGACGCCCTGGCCCTGCCGGGTGACGTCCAGCCCCTGCACGGCCGTTCCGCGGTGCGCGAGGGTACGGACACGACCCGCGGCGACGAGCGTGCCCAGCAGGGATCCGGCCACCCGGTCCGCGCCGGGCTCGCTCACGTGCGCCTGCACGACATGGTCGACCTCCATCCGCAACGGCCGGGCCAGACAGGTGGATTCCAGCCGCCAGGGGCCCTGACCGGCCGGTGCGACGACCTTGGGCCGCGGGCCGGGGCCGAGCCGGACGATCCCGGCGTCGATCAGCGAGAGCAGCTCCGCCGACCGGTCCAGCTGCGGACCGATCACCAGCCGGTTCACCGTGGGGGCGAACTCCCCGAAGAACGTGGCCAGCGACGCGTCGTCGACGCCGGGCGGATCGATGACCGCGCGCAGCACATCGCGGTGGTCCCGGAGCACTTCCAGGGCTTCCTTCAGCGGGGCGGCGCCGAGGCCTTCCCGGGCCTCGGCCAGGTCGGCGCCGACCTCCGCGGTGAACCAGTCGCGGTAGGCGTCGTACCCCGTCCACTGCCGGTCGGTGAGGTCCGCGGACAGGATGCCGGCCACCGGGCAGCGGCCGAACCGCGCCCGCAGTTCCCCGAGCAGCGTCTCGTGGCCGCCGCGTGCGCAGCGCCGGGCCAGCTCCAGTCCGGCGCCGGTGGCGTCGCCGTACTCGCGGGCCAGCAGGGTGCGGTAGTAGGCGAGTGCCATCTCGGCTTCGATCAGCGGCAGGACGTCGCGGGTGAAGTCGAGGCGGCCGTCCGGTGTGCCGGCCCGGATCTCGTCGAGGCGCTCGGTGGTCAGGGCCAGCGGCGCGAAGCGCACCCGCCCCTGCCGGAGCCCGGGGCGGCTGCGCGAGGGCATCCCGGAGCGGTTGGTGAGGACGATCGACGGCTCGCGTCCGCTGGGCAGATAGCGCATCCCCGCCGCGTCCGTGAGGTGCTTGCCGCCGCGGCCGAGGGTCAGGGTGGCGAGGACGTCCATGGCGGTCAGCCCCATGCCGAGGACGGCCACCCGCTCGCCCGGTCCGATGCCGTCGAGCGCCGTGGGCAACGGATAGGGGCGGGTGACCAGTCGGGGATCGGGGGCCGGCGCCGCGGGCAGATACAGCGAATGGTGGCCGACGGTGACGAACACGGCATCGGCCTCGATGCGGCTGCCGTCGGCGAGGACGACCGTCTCGGTCCCGGATCCGCCGGGGAGGACGTCAACGGCGGTCGTACGGTGCCGGATCAGGGTGAGGCTCTCGGGGGCCGCGCCGGTGATCTCCTCCGCGGCCCAGGCGAGATACTCGCTCAGCAGCCGGCGCGGCAGGAAGTCGTTCGGCTGGATCTCCCGCCCCTCGCCCGCGCGCACGGTGTAGCCGTCGTCGGCCAGCCGCAGGTCCCGGCGCCGGCACCACTCGTGGAGCGACGGGCCCAAGACCGGTACGGGGCCGTCCACCATCCGCGCATCGGCGAAGGCGGAGAGCTGTCCGCAGACGGTGTTGAGCAGCAGGTGGTCCGGCTGGTCGGACAGGTGGAAACCGGCGCCGAAGGGCTGCGGGTCGATGAGGTGGACGGTGAGTGGAGTCGGCCGTTCCAGGCAGTGCGCGACCAGCCGCTCGAAGACGCCCAGGCCGCGCGATCCGGCACCGACGAGGGCGACGGAGAGGGGTATGTGGCTCACCACCGGCGCGTCTCCCCGAAGAAGTTGGGCACCTCGATCGTGGTGCCGTCCTTGCGCGCCTCGCCGAGGACGAAGGCTCCCACGGCCAGATCCAGCACGCCCAGGCCGAACGGCGAGAAGATCACCGGGCGTTCCGCCGAGAGCTTCACCTCGCCGTTCAGCACTCCGGCGAGGGTTCCGGTCACGAACTCGCGGGCCCCGGAGCGCTGCTCGGCCAGATGCGGTGACGTGTTGGCCTTGAGGCAGTGTTCGACGTCGTCGAGGATGTTGTCCGCCGCCAGGACGACGTCGGGCGCGAGGTCGCGCAGCGAGATGTTGAGAATGAGCTGACCGGGCCTGAACGGCGCGGTGACATACGGTTCGAGCGCGGTGGTGGCGAAGACCACGGTGTCGGCCGCGAGCGCGGCGTCGAGGTCGGCGGTGAAGGACGCCGGACGGTCCTGGGTGGTGCGGATGTGGCCGGCGAGGGCCTGGCCGGAGGACTCGTCGAGATCGTGGACGAGGTAGGCGTCCGGGGCGCAGCCGGCGACGTTCAGGTAATCGCAGATGTTGCGCGCGATGACTCCCCCGCCCACCACGGCGATCCGGGTCCCCTCGAAGCCGTCCGGGCGCAGCGCGGTCGCCGCGACGGCCGCGGAGGCGGCGGTGCGTGCCGAGCTGATGCTCGCGGCTTCGAGACAGGCGATCGGATACCCGGTCTCGTAGTCGTTGAGCACGAGGACGGCCGAGGCGCGCGGGGCTCCGATCCGGGTGTTGCCCGGGAAGCTCGCGATCCACTTGATGCCGGCGAGCTGGACGTCGGCGCCCAAGTAGGCGGGCAGCGCAATGATCCGGGAATCCGGCTTGTCCGGGAAGCGGAGGAAGTAGCTGTCCGGGTTGACGGAATCCCCCGCCTCATGCGCCTGATAGGCACTGCTGACAATGCCGAGCACGTCCCCGCGTTTCCCGTGCAGGACATTGCGCACCGTTTCACCGGCGACTATCTCAAAATTGAACACAATAATTCCCCCCTCTCGGGCCGGTGCCCGAGAAAACTAGTGGCCGACTATCTCGGGCCAGCGTTCGGCCACCCACGCGTCGTCGTAGATGGTCTCCAGATAGCGGTCACCGAGGTCCGGAGAAATCGCCACCACCACGCTCCCTTCCGGTATTTTCTTGGCGGCGTCCTGTACGGCGCACAGCACCGTGCCGGTCGAGCCTCCCAGGAGCAGCCCCCGCTCCCGGGCAAGGGTTCTGCACATCTCGACGGAATCCGCCTCGGAAATGAGCACGATGTCGTCGAGGTTCCTCGTATCGAGGATTTCCGGACGTCGGCTCGTCCCCAGTCCGGGAATGTGGCGGCGGGCCGCCGGGCCGCCGAAGGTCACCGAGCCGACGGCGTCCACCGCGATGATCCGGGTGGCGGGGCTGTGCCGGCGGAGGTACTCCGCGCAACCCATCAGCGTCCCCGTGGTGCCGGCCCCGATGAAGGCGTAGTCGATGTGGCCGAGCCCCTCGACGAGCGCGCGGCCCGTACGGTCGCGGTGTGCCTGCGGCCCGGCCGGGTTGGCGTACTGGTTCAGCCAGTACAGGTCGGGCTCGCGGCGCAGGCGCTCGGAGATGTAGTCGATCCTTGATTGCAGAAAGCCGCCGTGGGCGTCCCTGGCCTCGATCACCACGACCTCGGCACCGAGAACGGCCATCAGGCGCCGTGAGCGGACGGTGGCATTGGGGTCCGTGACACAGGTCAGCGGATAGCCCTTCGCCGCGCACACCATCGCCAGGGCGACGCCGAGGTTTCCCGACGTCGATTCGATCAGGCGGGTCCGCGGAAAACGGAGCCCGGCGTTCTCAGCCGCCGCGACCAACGCGACAGCCGTCTTGAGCTTTACCGAACCCGCTGGATTGAGACCTTCCATTTTCAGGAAAACGGAACTTCCCGGAACCAGTTGGTCCAGCTGAATGAAGAGGTCATCCAGCACGAGATCATACACTTCTTCCGCTATCACCAGAGTCCAAACCGTTGAAAGTGGGCAGCGCAAGGCAGCTGTGCTCGCAGAAGCGAGATCCCACGGGCTTGTTGGCCGCGCACACGGGTCAGGCGTGCGCTACGCAGAAGGGACTCTTCCCCCGTCCCCCATTGACCGCAAATCCCCCATTCGCGATGTGACGGGTTAATCCTGCCATCAAGCAAGGCCAATGACAATGTTTGCCCAGAATCCAAAAACAGGAGGCGATCATTCCGTCGCGGTAAGGACCGGAGGGCGCCCACCGGAGCGATCGACGCCCGGCAACCACCGTTGGCCGAAAGGGTGTTGGACCTCCTGACGGAGCCCGTCCGGACGCCCCGCGAAACGGCGCGGGCGGCACGGCATGCAGCGGGCCCGGGAGGGGTGTCCCGGGCCCACCGCATGACTGTCCGACAGGGGTCAGAGGATGCCGAGCAGTCCGAGGCCGAGCAGGCCGTCCCGGTCCCGCCTCTCACGGCCGTCGCGGCGGTAACCGTCGCGCCCGTCCCTGTCACGCCCGTAGCTGTCGCGGTCGTAGCTGTCGCGGTCGTAACCGCCGTCGCGGCCGTAGCCGTAGCCGTCGCGACGGCTGTCGTCACGGCCGAAGCCGTCGTACCCGTCGTAGCCGTCGTGGCCGCCGTGCCCGAAGCGGCCGTGGTGGCCGTGGCGGCGGTCGTGGCGGCACTTGCAGTAACGGTGCCCGAAGTGGTGGTGGCCCCGGTCGCAGCGAAGGCACATCGTGCTCTGCGAGCTGCTGCTGGGGGGCGTGGTTGCGGCGGTGGCGGCACCGGCCGTCGGCACCACCAGGGCAGCCGCGGTCAGGCCGGCCAATGCAAGGCCGCGAGGAATCGAACGGAGCATGTTTCCACCTTCACTCGACTGGTGCAGAAAAAGAATATTCTCTGCAAACATGACGATAAAGGTGCATTTGTTCCCCGACTTGCGACCCGCCGGAGAGTCACTGGAACGCAGCACGAGGCACGGCGGCACACCGCACCCCCGCCCGCTCACTCCGGATTCCCGGCCCTTTCCCCGCCACCACCTTCCCCGCCGTCACCGGCTTCCCCCTCGCTCCGGCCGTCCTTCGGCAGACTCTCCAGCAGCCCTCCCAGAGCGCCCACGACGAGCGAGCACACCGTGTCCGGGTCGGCGCTCGCCAGCGGCTCCTTGGCGACCACCACTCGCATCAAGCCAATTCCCAGCAGCCACGACAGTGCCAGATCGGCACGCAGCCCCCCGGTGTCGGATTCCGAGAGCGTGGCGAGGACCTCCGCGTACTCCTCCCCCAGTCCGCGCAGCGCATCGGCGATCTCGTCGCTGCCGCCTATGGAGCGCAGACACACCTCCAGCGAACGGTCGCCGCCGTCCCTGCCGCCGGCCAGCATGCCGCGCAGTGCGACCTCGAACAGCCGCTCAGCGGGGGTGGTGCGCAGCTGCTCCTGTCCGCCACGCGCCATGACCTCGCCGAACAGGGCCTTCTTCGAGCCGAAGTACCGGAACAACAGGGCCTGATTGGCCCCGGCCCGGGCCGCGATGTCACGCACCGTCGCGCGTTCGTAGCCGCGCTCGGCGAACAGCTCCGAGGCGGCGTCCAGCAGCCGCAGTCGCGTGCCCTGCGCGTCCCGGCGGTGTGCGCTCGCCGCGCCGTCCTGCGGGGACTTGGCCATCGCCACGCTTCCTTTCCGTCGGGCCGTCATCAGGACGGCCACAATGCGTCGTTGACCACTCCGAGGGAGCGGCCTACCGTTTGTAAGCAGGTGCTTACACAAGGGAGGTCGCCATGACCACGATCGATACAGCACCCCTCTCCTACCCGTTCAATCTTGCCGAGAGCCTTGCGCTCGCCGAGGAGTACGAGCAGGCCCGCAACCGCCCGGGGCTGCTGAAGGTACAGATGGCCTACGGAGAGCCGGCCTGGCTGGTGACCCGGTACGCCGAGGCCCGGTTCGTCCTCGGGGACCAGCGCTTCAGCCGCGCCCTGGGAGCCCTGCACGACGAGCCCCGGCAGTCCGAAGGGCGTCGCGACAGCGGCATCCTGGGCATGGACCCACCCGATCACACCCGGCTGCGGACGCTGGTGGCGAAGGCTTTCACCGTCCGCCAGGTCGAGAAACTCCGCCCGCAGGTACGGCAGTTGACGCGGGAGCTGCTCGACGAGCTGGAGGCGGCCGGGCCGCCCGTCGATCTGGTGGACCGCTACGCGCTGCCCATCCCCGTCGCCGTGATCTGCCGGATGCTCGGGGTGCCGGCCGAGGACCGGCCGCGCTTCCGGGTGTGGAGCGATGCCGCCTTGTCGACAAGTTCCCTGACGGCGGCGGAGTTCGACGCGAATCTCGAAGAACTCCGCGCCTATATGGGCCAGTTGATCGAGGAGCACCGGCAGGCCCCGCGGGACGATCTGATGACGGCGCTGATCGATGCCCGGGACGTCGGCGACCGGCTTTCCGAGCTCGAACTCGTCGACCTGTGCGTCGGGATCCTGGTCGCCGGGCACGAGACCACCGCCACCCAGATCCCCAACTTCGTCCTGGCGCTGCTGGATCACCCGGGCCAGCTCGCGCTGCTGCGCGAGCGGCCGCAGCTGATCGGCAATGCCGTGGAGGAGCTGCTGCGCTTCGTCCCGCTGGGCAGCGGCGCGGGCCAGCCCCGCTACGCGACCGAGGACGTCGAGGTCGGCGGGACGCTGGTGCGGGCCGGCACCCCGGTCCTGATCGCGATGGGCGCGGCCAACCGGGACGCGCTGCGCTTCGACTCGCCCGGCACGCTGGACATCTCCCGGGCCGCGAACCAGCATCTCGGCTTCGGTCACGGCGTCCATCACTGTCTGGGGGCGCCGCTGGCCCGCCTGGAACTCCAGGAGGCACTCGGCGCGCTGCTCACCCGGTTCCCGGGGCTGCGCCTGGCCGGCGATGTGGAGTGGAAGAGCCAGATGCTGGTGCGCGGGCCCCGGGTGATGCCGGTGGGGTGGTGAACCGATGACCTGGAACGTGGAGATCGAGCCCCGGCAGTGCATCGCCTCGGGATCCTGCGCCGCCATCGCACCGGATCTCTTCGCGCTCGACGGCAGCCATGCCCGTCCGCTGCACGACCGGATCGACGAGGACGAACGCGCGCTGGACGCCGCCGATTGCTGCCCGGTGCTCGCCCTCACGGTGCGGGACGGTGCGGAGGTCATCGGCCCCCGGCCTTAGGGGCGGCACGGAGCCGACGGGGCGTGGCCGGGGGCCGCGCCCCGTTCCGTGTGCCGCCGACGACCGCCGGGCCGTACCAGGAGGGCGAGCGTCCCGCCGCGACGGCGGACGCCGCAGGTCGGGGCCCCTCGTCGGGTTCCGGGAGCGGGGTGCGACGATGGGCCTGTCATGGATGCGGGGCAGGTTCTCAGGGGGCTACGCGCCGCGGTGTTCGCGGTGGTGTGCGTGCTGCTCGCCGCGCTGGGACACGTGGTGATGTCGGATACCGCGGTTCCCGCGTGGATGCTGCTCGCGGCCGGAGCGGTGACCGCGGCCGGCGCCTGGTGCTGCGCGGGCCGGGAACGCGGCCCGCTCCTGGTGGGGTTGCTGACCGTCGGCACCCAAGCGGCGCTGCACACCGCGTTCTCGTTCGGCCAGGCGCTCGCCGGGCCCGCGGGCGGCGCACCGCGCTCGCTCGCGCGGCGGTGGGCGGACACCTGGCTGTGCGGTGCCGGCGGGACGCCGCTCCCGGACGACGACTCCGCGCAGCTCATTCAGCTGATGCACCGGCAGATGGCGGCCGCCTCCGCCCGGGAACACACCGGCTCCATGCCCGGCATGGACCACATGAGCCGGCTGGCCGGACCGGACGGGATGGCCGGGATGCACGACAGTGCGTCCGGCATGGCGGGCATGCACGGCAGCGCGTCCGGCATGCTCGCGGCCCATCTGCTGGTCGCGCTGCTCAGCGCCGGGTGGCTGTGGGGCGGCGAGCGGGCGGCGTTCCGGCTCCTGCGGTGCGTGTCGGCCTGGCTGTTCGCGCCCTTGGTGCTGGTCCTGCGGATCGTCCTGCCCCCGGCACCGCCCGCCGCGCGGGCCGCCCGGCAGGAGCCGCGGCGGGCGGTGCACCAGCTGCTGCTGGCCCACGCGAGGTCGTTGCGGGGTCCGCCGTATGAGCCGGCTGTCGGCTGACAGCACGGTCGAATTCCCGAGCCGGCACACGGGCGCCGCGGACTCGCGCCCCTGCCCGGCTCCGACTTCACCGGTCCCCGCCGTGCGCGGCGACCGGGTCATGCGAAGGACTCCAGATGATGAATCCTGTCCGGATGCCGGTGGCGCTGCCGCCCGCGTCCGCTTCGGGCGCCCCGGCCGGCGCGGGCGGACGCCCGTACGCCGCCGCCCCGGCCGGCTCAACCGGCCCGTTTCCCACCACTGTCCGCACTGCCGGGAGGTACCGGCCCCGGCCGTACGGAACCCGGCCGCAGCCGGGCGAGCAGGGCATCGGCGGCCGCCGGGTCGTCGTCCTCGGCTCGCTCCGCGGCGCGGCGCAGACCGGTCGCCAGCGCACGGCTCCGCTCTTCCCAGCGCCGGCAGTCCCGGCAGTCGGCGAGGTGCTCGTCGAGCCGGCGGGCGGTGAGACCGGGGGGCAGTTCCTCGCCGTCCAGGCGGGCGGAGAGTGCCGTACGGATGCGCGTGCAGAGCATGCGCCCATCCTCCCCGAAGCGCGTCCGCGCGGCGAGGGACGGTGCCGGAATGCGCGATGACGAGAGCGTGACGGGCTGGGCGCTGGCCGCCCGCGGCGGTGACGAGCGGGCCGTCGAGCAGTTCGTCCGGGCCACCCAGCTCGATGTGCGGCGCTATGTGACCCATCTCAGCGGCGATCCGCAGGCGACCGACGACCTGGTGCAGGACACCTACGTCCGGGCTCTGCGCAGTCTGCCCGGGTTCGAGGGCCGGTCCTCGGCCCGTACCTGGCTGTTGACCATCGCCCGGCGGGTGGTGGCGGACCGCATCCGGTCCCATGCCGTCCGGCCCCGGCTGGCCGCCACGGACGACTGGCAGACGGCCGCGGAGCGGGTACAGCCGCGTGGGGTGCCCGGCTTCGACGAGGGCGTCGCGCTGGCCGAACTGCTCGCGGCGCTGACGTCGGAGCGGCGGGAGGCGTTCGTCCTCACGCAGCTGCTGGGCCTGCCGTACGCGGCGACGGCCGGGGTGATCGGCTGCCCGGTGGGGACCGTGCGGTCCCGGGTGGCACGTGCCCGCGAGACGCTCGTCGGGCTGCTGACGGAGGCCGAGCGGCCCGAGTCGGCCGGCCGGCCGCGGGATCTCGCGGCCGCGGTGGCCTGACGGGCCGGACCCGGCGGGGCGAACGGGGCTCATGGGCGGACCCGGCCATGAGCCCCGTTCGCCGTGGTTCACCGGCCGGGCGCCACGGCCACGGCCCGTACGGTGCGCGGTGGGCTGTGGCGGAAGTGCAGGGTGAAGGTGAGCCGGTCGCCGGGCGCGAGCCGGGGCGGTGGGCTGACCATGATGTCCAGGGTGGTCGCGGTCATCGTCAGGGCGTCGCCGGCCGGGACGGTGGCGTCCTCGGCCATCGCCATGCTGCGGGCGTTGTCGCCGATGTCGACGGTGCGGCTGAGCATCGCGCGGTGGCCGGCGGGCCCGGTGACGCCCGTCAGGACGTCGTCGGAGCCGCCGGTGTTGCGGATGGTGAAGAACGCGGCGGTGGCATCGGAGCCCGCGGGGATCAGTACCCGGCCCTCGGCCACGCTCAGCCGCGCGGGGGTGCCCGCGTTTCCGGCGGCGGTCCAGAGGGTGAGCAGGCCGAGGGTCGCCAGGCAGGTGAGCAGCGGAACGGCGAGGGCCTGGACGGGTGGCCGCGTCATGTGGTCTCCCCACGGGTCTGGGCCCGCCGCGGGCCGTGGGGGCGGCGGGCGGTGGTGGCTCCGCGTGGACGCCAGGCGCGCAGCCGGAGGCTGTTGCCCACGACGAGCAGGGAGCTGGCGGACATCGCGGCGGCCGCGAGCATCGGGTTGAGCAGGCCGACGGCGGCCAGCGGCACGGTGACGAGGTTGTAGCCGAAGGCCCAGCCGAGGTTGGTGCGGATGGTGCCCAGGGTGCGCCGGGCCAGCCGTACCGCGTCGGCGATGGCCTGGAGGTCCTCGCGGACCAGGGTGACGTCGGCGGCGCCGATCGCGGCGTCGGTGCCGCTCCCCATGGCGATACCGAGATCGGCGAGCGCCAGCGCCGCCGCGTCGTTGACCCCGTCCCCGACCACGGCGACGCGGCGGCCCTGCTCCTGCAGGGTGCGGACCAGGTCGGCCTTGTCCTCGGGGCGGGCCTCGGCGTGCACCTCGGTGACGGCGAGATGGCCGGCCACCGCCCGGGCGGTGGCGGCGCGGTCACCGGTCGCCAGGACCGGCCGCAGCCCCAGGCGGCGCAGATGGTCGACGGCACGATAGCTGTCGGGGCGCAGCGCGTCGCCGACGGCGAGTACCGCCTCCGGGGTGCCGTCGACGGTGACCAGGACGGCGGTGCGGCCGTCGGCCTCCGCGGACCGCACCGCCTCCGGGAGCGGGGCCGGGAGCCCGTCGAGGTCGCCGGGGCGGGTGACCGCCACCCGGTGCCCGTCCGCCGTGCCCTCGACACCGTGACCGGGCGTCGCGATGAAGTCCTGCACGGGCAGCAGGAGTTGCTGCGGGTCCGGGTGCCGCTCGCGGGCGTGGGCCGTGATCGCGCGGGCCAGCGGATGCTCGGAGCCCTGCTCGACGAGGGCGGCCAGCCGCAGCACCGCGGTGGCGTCGAGGCCGCCGGAGCGTGCGGTGAGGGCGGTGACGCCCATCTGTCCCGTGGTGAGGGTGCCGGTCTTGTCGAGCACGATGGTGTCGACATGGCGCAGCCGCTCCAGCGCCTCCGGGCCGCGGACCAGGATCCCCAGCTGGGCGCCCCGGCCGGTGGCGGCCAGCAGCGCGGTCGGGGTGGCCAGCCCCAGCGCGCAGGGACAGGCGACGACCAGGACGGCCACCGCGGCGGTCACCGCGGCCTGCGGGTCGGCTCCGGCGCCGAGCCAGAAGCCCAGGACGGTGACCGAGACGGTCAGTACGGCGGGGACGAAGACCGCCGCCACCGCGTCGGCCAGCCGCTGGATCCTGGTCTTGCCGGTCTGCGCGTCCTCGACGAGCCGGGTGATCCGGGCGAGTTGGGTGTCGGCGCCCACCGCTCCGGCCCGTACCTCCAGCAGACCGCCGGAGTTGACCGCGCCGCCGACGGCCGCCGCGCCCGGGCCGACCTCGACCGGCCGGCTCTCGCCGGTGATCAGGGACAGATCGAGTGCGGAACTGCCCTCGACGACGGTGCCGTCGGTGGCGACCCGTTCGCCGGGCCGGACCAGGAAGCGGTCCCCGACCCGCAGCCGGCTCACCGGGATGCGCTGCTCACCGTCGGGCGTCGGCACGGCGACGTCCTTGGCGGCGAGTTCGGCCAGGGCCCGCAGCGCGGCGCCGGTCCCGCGCCGGGCCCTGGCCTCCATGCGGCGCCCGGCCAGTACGAACAGCGGGACGCCGACGGCGGCTTCGAGGTAGAGGTGCGCGACGCCGTCGCCGGCCGTGGGCAGCAGGCTGAACGGCATGGTCATCCCGGGCGCACCGGCCCCGCCGAGGAACAGCGCATAGGCGGACCAGCCGAAGGAGGCGGCGACGCCGAGGGAGACCAGGGTGTCCATGGTCGCGGCGCCGTGCCGCAGCCCGCGCAGCGCACGCGCGTGGAAGGGGGCGGCGCCCCACAGAGCGACCGGTGCGGCCAGGACGAAACACAGCCACTGCCAGTTGCGGAACTGCCAGCCGGGCACCATCGACAGCACCAGGACGGGCAGCGAGAGCAGCGCGGTCACCAGCAGCCGGTGGCGCTCGGCGCGGGCGGCGGCGTCCCCGTCGTCCGGGCCGGCGGCCGGTGCCGGGTGCGCATCCGCTTCCGGCTCCGGGTCGGGCTCGGGGAGGCCGGCGGTGAAGCCGGCGGCCTCGACGGTGGCGATGAGGTCGGTGACGGGCACCGCCGCGGGGTGGCTGACCGTGGCCCGGCCGGTGGCGAGGTTGACCGAGGCGGCGACCCCGTCCAGCCGGCCGAGCTTCTTCTCGACCCGGCCCACACAGGCGGCGCAGGTCATGCCGCCGACCGTGAGGGTGGTGGTGCGCTCGTCGGTCCGCTGCGGCGCGGGGACCGGGCGGGGCTGTGGCGTCATCGCGACGCTCCCACCGGCACCGGGCGGGGGGCCGCGGCGCCCATGCCGTGCATCCCGCCCATGTCCCCGCCGCCATCGGGCGCATCGACTCCCGTACGGCTGCCGCTGCCCGGATGCAGCCCCGGGGCCACCGGGCCGACGGCGGCACCGGCGGCGTACGCGAGGGTGCCGAGCACCACCAGCAGCACGAGGAATCCGAGGACCGACCGTGCGGGCAGCAGCCGGGTGACGGCCTGGCGACGAGGGGGCCGACCGGGGTCGGCGGAAGAGCTGGACATCGCGTCATGGTGGCAGCTGCGGAGGGTGCGATGGGCACGATCGGGGGCCCGTCGGCACGTGAGGTTTGTCCCGTTCCGTCGCCGGAACCGTGCGGCCCCCGGAGCCGACTAACTGGGTTTGCGCCGCCCGCTTCGCCGCCCCGCTCCCCGCCCGGCCGAATTTCTCCCCGCCCGGCGGGAACTCGGCGCGCGCCGTGCCCGACCTCTCCAACACCGTGCCGTCCGGGCGCGGTTACCGGTCACCCGAGGAGGATTCCGTGTCCAGGCCGTCCGATCCCGATCCCGTGGAGCTCTACGGGCCGGAGTACAAGCGCGACCCCTACCCCCTGTACGCGGAGCTGCGCGAGCGCGGCCCCGTGCACCGGGTGCGTTTCCCCAGCGGGGTGTGCGCCTGGCTGGTCACCGGCTACGAGGCCGCCCACCGGGCGCTGACCGACGCCCGGCTGGGCAAGCACCACTCGCGGGGCAACGCGGCCTGGCGGGCCCGCGCCTCGATCATGCCCGAGCCGCAGCACTCCCAGCTCCAGGTGCATCTGCTGCACCAGGACCCGCCCCGGCACACCGAGTTGCGCCGGCTGCTCGGTGACGCCTTCGCCCCGCAGCGCGTCGAGGGGCTCCGTCCGCGCTTCCAGGCGATGGCCGATGCCCTGCTCGACGGCCTCCCGGAGAGCGGCGAGGCCGATCTGGTCGCGGCCTTCGCGGCCCGCTTCCCCTTCCGGGTCCTCGCCGAGGTCATCGGTCTGCCCGAGGAGTTCGAGGCCCGCTTCGACCGGGACTGGGGCAAGGTGGTCCAGCCCGTGGGGCCCACCGACCCGGGCCGCCCGGCGTACGAGGCGCGGCTGCGCGGGCTGCAGCAGTACATCGCCGATCTGGTCCGCCACCAGCGCGCGGTGGGCGGCGAGGATCTGCTCTCCCGGCTGGTGGCCGCCCGCGACGCCGGGGCGCTCGGCCAGGAGGAGCTGGATTCCATGATCTTCCAGCTGCTGGTGGCGGGGCAGGAGCCGGTCACCAACCAGATCACCACGGCCCTGGTCACCCTGCTGCGGCACCCCGCGCACCTCGCGGCGCTGGCCGACCGTCCGGAGCTGCTGCCCCGCGCGGTCGAGGAACTCCTGCGGTACGACAGCGCCTTCGAGCTGACGACCTGGCGGTTCCTCGCCGAGGACGCCGACCTGCACGGGACCCGGATCCCGGCGGGCGACTCCGTCATCGTGTCGCTGTGCGCGGCGAACCGCGACGCGCGGCAGTTCCCCGACGCGGACACCCTCGACTTCGACCGCTCCCCCAACCCGCACCTCGCCTTCGGCCACGGCATCCACTTCTGCCCCGGTGCCGCGCTCGCCCGTATCGAACTCCAGATCGCCCTGGGCACCCTGCTGCGACGGCTGCCGGGCCTGCGGCCGGCCGTCCCGGAGAGCGAGCTGAACTGGATCCCGGCCGTCCTGGCGCGCGGGGTCGACCGGCTGCCGGTGGCCTACGGCACCGCGGGCCGCTGTCCCGTCACGAGTGGGCCTGATGCCGCGTGCTGACCGTACCGGCGCCTCCCGGCGCGCGCGCCGATGTCCAGGCCGTGTGTGCGGCGGTGCTCGGCATCCTGCTGCCCCACCGGCGCACCCTGGACGCCGGCCACGACGACACCCCCGACGCCTTCCCCGCCCAACTGCGGCAGCTGGCCGGGCCGGTGGCGGCGGGCGAGCCGATCGTCTTCACCCTGCCGGGGTTCCCCTGCAAGTCCCCCAATCCGGCCAAGGTGCTCGGCCACCTGCCCGACGAGGGCGAACGGCTGGCGCTGCGCTTCCTGGACGGGCTGTGCGCCCGGATCGCCGCCGTGCATCCGCCCGGGGCGCGGATGATCCTCTGCTCGGACGGCCATGTCTTCAGCGACCTCATCCAGGTGCCGGACCGTGACATCGATGCCTATGCCGACGCCCTGCGCACCTTGATCCACGACGAGGGCCTGACCCAGCTGGACGTCTTCGACCTGCGGGACGTGTACGGGCAGGAGCTGTCGCACGACGCCAAGCGGAAACTGGTCCACGAGCGTTACGCCCCGGCCCTGGAGACCCTGCGGTCCCTGACGCACACCGACGAGCCGACCCGGCGGCTGTACCAGGGCATCACCAAGTTCCTCTTCGAGGACTCCGTCTCGTTCGCGGGGACCCGGTCGGCCCGGCAGCGCAACTGCCGGCGCCGGGCCTACGGGGTGATGCAGCGCAGCCGCGCCTGGGGCGAGCTGATCGCCACACACCACCCGGGGGCGTTCCGGCTGTCCATCCATCCGCAGCCGCGGGGCTCGGCCAAGTTCGGCATCCGGCTGCTGGACGCGCCCGATGTGTGGATGACGCCCTGGCACTCGTGCGTGCTCGAACATGCCGATGGACGCCGGGAATTGCTGCACCGCGCGGACGCCGAGCGGCTCGGCCGCCCGGTACTGCGTCAGGGGCGGCCGAGCCACTTCGCGGCCGGGTGAGGCGGCGGGGCGGGCCCGTCAGCCGTCGCCGGCGGGCAGCGGCTCGCGATGGTCGAAGGCGATCAGCGGATCACCGGTGAGCGGGTGGGCGGTGACCGCGGCGCGCACCCCGAACACCTCGGCCAGCAGCTGCGGCGTGAGCACCGTACGCGGGGCGCCGGACGCCACCACCCGCCCGGCGTGCAGCACATGCAGCCGGTCGCACAGGGAGGCCGCGGCGTTCAGGTCGTGCAGGGAGATCAGCGTCGTGCGGCGCTGGGCCCGCAGCAGCGCGAGCAGCTCCACCTGATGCCGGACGTCGAGGTGGTTGGTGGGCTCGTCCAGCACCAGCACTTCCGGGTCCTGGGCGAACGCACGGGCCAGCAGCACCCGTTGCCGCTCGCCCCCGGACAGCGCGGAGAACCGGCGGGCGCCCTGCCCGGCCATGCCGACGGCCGCCAGGGCGCCGGCCACGCACTCCCGGTCGGCGCGGTCCTCGCCCGCGAAGGCCCGCTTGTAGGGCGTACGGCCCATCGCCACCACTTCGTGCACGGTCAGCTCGAAGTCGCTGCCGCGCTCCTGCGGCAGCGCGGCGACCTGCCGTGCGGTCTGTCCCGGGGTGAGCGTGCGCAGGTCGGTCCCGGTCAGCAGCACCCGGCCGGCGGTGGGCCGCAGATGCCGGTAGACGGTCCGCAGCACGGTGGACTTGCCGCTGCCGTTGGGCCCGACGAGCCCGGCGATCTCGCCGGCCGCCGCCATCAGGCGCACTCCGGCGACGACGTCGCGGCCCGCATAGCCGACGTGCAGATCCTCGATCTCGACGGTCACCGGCCCGCCTCCATCCGCCGGTCCAGCAGGAACAGCAGGACGGGCGCCCCGATCATCGCGGTGACGACGCCCACCGGCAGCTCCTGGGAGTCCATCGCCGTACGGCACACCACGTCCACCACCACCAGCAGCAACGCGCCGGTCAGCGCGGACAGCGGCAGCAGCCGGCGGTGGTCGCCGCCGATCACCAGCCGGCACAGATGCGGCACCATCAGGCCCACGAAGCCGATGGCGCCGGAGACCGCGACCAGGACGCCGGTCAGCAGCCCGGTCACCACGAACAGCTCCCTGCGCAGCCGGGTGACGTCCACGCCCACGCCGGCCGCGGTCTCGTCGCCCATGAGCAGCGCGTTCATGGCACGGGCCCGCGCCTGGAGGGCCAGCAGCCCGGCGCCGACCGCGGCCGCCGGCAGCCACAGGACGCTCCAGGTGGCCCCGCCCAGGCTGCCCATCAGCCAGAACAGCACGCTCCGGGTCTGTTGTTCATCGCCGGCCTGCAACACCAGATAGCTGGTGAAGCCGGAGAGGAACTGGCCGATGCCCACTCCGGCCAGCACCAGCCGCAGCGGCGAGAAGCCGCCGCCCCGCCGGGCGAAGCACCACACCAGCGCGAACGAGGCCAGCGCACCGGCGAACGCGGCCGCCGAGAGCCCCAGCCCCAGGAGGTCGCCGGCCGAGGCGCCCAGCACGATGGCGGCGACCGCGCCGAGCGAGGCGCCGTTGGAGATGCCCAGCAGATAGGGGTCGGCCAGCGGATTGCGCACCATCGCCTGGGTCGCCGTCCCCACCAGCCCGAGCCCCGCACCGGCCAGTGCCGCCAACAGCGCACGCGGCACCCGCAGTTGCCACACGATCAGGTCGTCGGTGCCCGGCCGGGGCGGCGCTCCGCCGAGCCGCTGGAGCACCACCGACCAGACGTGTCCGGGCGCGATGTCGGTGGAGCCCAGGCAGACCGCCGCGGTCAGCGCCGCCACCAGTGCGATCCCGAGCCCGGCGGCGAGCAGCCCGGCCCGCGGGGGACGGCGCGCGGACCGCCCGTCGTCGACCCGGGCGCCCGGGTCCACCGCCGTCTCCGTCACTTCCGACGTCTGCGTCACTTCCGAGCCGCCTTGAACCGGTCCGCATGGACGGTGTGCGCGATCTCCTCGACGGTGTCCGCATTGCCGACCCCGGCGATCGTCGTACGCTCCGAGCCGATCCGCAGGAACTTCCCGTTCCGCACCGCCGCGAGGTCCTTGGTGGCGGGGAAGTTCTTCAGGAACGCCGCGGCCTCGTCGAAGGCCTTGGCGTTGGCCGCCGCGCTGCCCCGGTTGCGCACCCCGAGCTGGATCCAGTCCGGGTTCTTGGCGACCACGTCCTCCCAGGAGACGGGCTTGAAGTCGCCGTCGCAGCCGTCGAAGACGTTGCGCGCCCCGGCCTGGCGGATCACGGCGTTGGCGACCTGCGTGCGGCAGACGGCGACCGGCTGCTTGGTGCCCGCGTCGTAGTCGAAGAAGAAGTACGTCGGCCGCTTGCCGGGGGCGACGTCACCGACCGCCTTGCGCACCGCGCCGACCTTTGCCCGCATCCCCGCCACCAGGGCGTCGGCCCGCTTGCCGGTTCCGGTCACCGCGCCCAGCCGTCTGATGTCGTTCTCCACACCGGACAGGTCGTCCTGCGCCTTGCCGGCCGTCGGCGCGCAGGCGGTGGAGGTCAGATGAAGATGCTTGATGCCGGCCGCCGTGTACTCCTCCTCGGTCGGCGCGTCACCGGCCCCCTGCATGCCGTTCATCGAGGCGAAGGTGTCGACGTACAGATCGGCGCCCGAGCCGAGCAGCTTCTCCTTGGGAATCACCGACTTTCCCAGCACCGGCACCTTCTGGGCCGCGCCGTCCAGCGCGCCCGGCAGCGTCCCCTTGCCGGGCGGGAACCCGGTCCCGATGACCCGGTCGCCCGCGCCCAGCCGCAACAGCATCTCCAGGGCGGCGGCATTGCTGGTGACGATCTTGCGGGGTGCGGACGAGAAGGTGAGCGAGCCCTTGCAGTCGGCGACCTTCACGGGAAAACCGGCCCCGGAGGCGGCCTTGTCCGTGCCCGCTCCCCCGCCGCCGCTGCCGCCGCACGCCGTGGCGCCCAGCGCGACGACCACCGCGATCCCGCACAACTTCCCAGCACGCATGGCGCTTCTCCCCTACGCTCACCGGCCGGTGCACCGGCCGTCTCACCCGCCGCAGCCGCGGTCGGCGGGCCGCGGTCACGGCCCGGCACAGGTAGTCGGCCCGAGAGCGGAGGCGGTTCCGGGGCAGGGGCACCCTTTTCCGCTCGGGAGAAGCAGACGGCGAGCTTGTCGTACCGGATGGCCACTGCGCGGTGTCACGCGTCCGCAAGCACTACGGCGGCTCCGTCCTGTCCTGAGGCGGTGTCTCCACGTGACGCAGAAAAGCCCAACTACCGCCCATGTTCACGCCGTTGACAGACATGTCTATCCATTAGAGGCTTTCGACGTCCTGACGGGGGACTGCGGAGCACCGGAATGTTGCGATGGACGGTCCACGCCGTCTCGGGCGGAAACTCGTCGGCCACGTCACGTGCAGGTTCGACGTGCCGACCGAGCACCGGTATCAGCGGAAGGAGACGAAAGCATGAAGTTACGTCGATGGGACGCCACATCTCGCCTCGTGCAGCGAGCGGGGGTTTTGGGGGCCGCGGCAGCCCTCGCTGTCGTCGGCACCGTGTCCACGGCGGGGGCGGCGACTCCCGGCCCGGGCTCAGCCCGGGTCCTCGGCAAGTCCGAACTCGCCTTCTACCCCTCGACCCATGGCAAAGCCACCGCCAGCTCAAGGGTCATCCACTGCGAGATGGTGTTCATCGGGGCCAACCACGGCGCGCCGCACCACTCCGGCCACGTGCCGGGTACGGTCAACGTCCGGGTCCGCGTGACCTGCACCAAGCCGGTGCGGATGATCCGCGCAAAGATCGGCCTCTTCAGCAACCACGGATCGAAGATCAAAGCCTACGGGAGCGTCGGGCGGGCCGCCGCCAAGGGCAACGCGGCGCTCGTCTGCCGGACCGGCTACTACCAGGGCGAGTCGGCCGCCCAAATCACCGCGCCCCCCGGCTACACCCCGCACACCGCGAACATGGGCGCCAAGACCTCCAAGGTGCACCTCACGAGGTGCTGACCCGGGGAATCAGCGATTGACCTCATCGCTGTCTTCCCACACTGGATCGGTCACCTCGACCGGCACGGCCTCCAGTCGCTCATCCGCCAGCACATCGGCGACGAGCGCCGCCGTGCCACCGAGATAGGTGGAGTCGAGGTCGATCTCCGTCGCGACACACCAGGCCCGGTCCTCGGGCCAGAACACGTTGGGCGACTGTGGAGAGAGTGACATCGCCACTTCCCCCGCAGCGTCGAGCGGGCCCTCGAGCAGGAGATAACTGCGTTCCGGCAGCTCCACTCGAGGGCCGTCGACGATGCCTGACGGAAACTCCGGGGGCAGCAGACCCGGCTCCGGCTGCCCGTCCCCCTCCTCCGACGTGAAAGTGAGGGTCGCGCGGCCGTCCGACGTGGACTCGTACCCGTCCCAGACGCAGAACCAGCAGCGGTCACCCGACGTGGTGTGCCGGGCCAGGACCTCACACAGCGCCGCCAGCGTGGCAGGAGGCAGCACGCCCGGGTCGGGCTCCTCCTCCCAGGGCTTCGCCGCTCGCACGTCCGACGCAGGAGTGGCGAGCGCCCGGAACTGCACCCGCGGATGCACCACCCTGCCCGACCATGCGGCCACCTCCGCCCACGTCACGGGGCTTTCGTCGGACGCCGACGCCGGATGCAGAATCCGCGCGTACGCCTCGAATCCGTGCGGTACGAAAGCGCCCACGCCGGACCCGAACGGCCCGACCCTCGCCACCACCCAGTCGGCCGCTGCCACATCCCCAACCGGCCGCAGTCGCGAACGCCGAATCATGGTCTGCACCTCCTGCAACCATCCCCCGGCCTGGTTCGCTGCCGTCACCGGCAAGCGCCCCTCCACCGGGAGCGCGCCCGCTGCGACCTACGCCAACGGGTAGACCTACGACCTGCGAGGAAACTGGAAGAAACAAGGATAGTACGGTACCTCTTGCCGCAGGAGCGGAGCCGCTTCACGCACGGCCTCCCGGCCGTGCGCACGGGTCTTCGTCAGCCGTTCCACAGGTATGAGGGCGTTGTCCACGGGACGACTTCAGCCCCGCCCCGCCCCGCCGCCGACGCCCCGTCAGCCGCCCACCAAGGGCCGACAGATCCTTAGTAGGATCGCGGACCGGCGCGGTAGCTCAAGGCTCCGACCCTTCGATGTGACGCGTCACCACCGGCACCGGGAGGCGGTCGATGACAGCGGGCGCGGCACACCGTTCCGCCACGACCGACCCGCGGGCGCCGGTCCCCGAGGTGCCCGACGCCGTACGGTCGCTCGCCGCGCGCTGTGTGCCCCGGGTGAACGAGCTCGCCCGGCTGATGTCCCAGGACACCTTCGCGCAGCTGGACGGCTATGCCGAACTCCCAGCCGACGTCAGGGATGTGGAGATCGCGGCGACCGCGCGACACGGGCTGCGGCTGTTCCTGGAACGGGTGGTGAACGATCCGCAACCCGGCCCGGACGACACCGGGTTCTTCCGCGAGCGCGCCGCCCAGCGGGCCGAGGAGGGTATGCCGCTGGAGTTGCTGCTGACCACCCACTGCGCGGGGGCCCGGGTGCTGTGGCAGGCGCTGCGGGAGGCCGCCCGGCCCGGTGAGGAGGCCGCGCTGGTCGAGCTGGCCGGCTATCTGCTCGGTGCCGAACAGCGGGTGGTGAGCGCGGTCACCGAGACCTACCTCGACGAGCAGGCGGCGCTCGCCACCGAACGGCGCGAGGAACGCCGCGCCCAGGTCCGCCGGCTGCTGGCGGGCACCGAGGTCCCGCCGGCCGGCAGCGGACTCGACGGGCCATCGCTGGTCCTGGCCGTTCAACTGCCGGACGGCCCGCGGGAGCCGGTCGCCGTACGGCGGGTGGCACGGCGGCTCCAGACGGCACTGGACCGGGCCTTCGACACAGAAGTGCTCACCCTGTTCGACGGCGCCGGAGGCCAGGCGATCGTGCCCGGCCGGGCCCAGCTCCCGGCCGGTCTCGCCGAGCGGCTCACCGAGGCCGGCGGCCCGGGCGTACGGCTCGCCGCCGTACCCGCGGAGCAGGGCGGGCAGATCCCGGAGGCGGCACGGACCGCCGCCCGGATCATCCGGGTGGCCCGGGCCTGTGGCCATCCGGCCGGGCTGCACCGGCTCGATGACGTTCTGCTGGAATACCAGCTGTCCCGCCCCAGCGCCGGCAGCGACCGGATCGCCGCGCTGCTCGACCCGGTCGCCGACCGGCCCGAACTCCTCGAAACCCTGCGCACCCATCTGGAACAGGCGCAGGACCGCCGCGCCACCGCCCGGCTGCTGACCCTCCACCCCAACACCGTCGACAACCGGCTGGCCCGGATCTCCGCACTGACCGGGCTCGATCTCTCGACGCCCCGGGGCGCGGCCCTGGCACTCGCGGCACTACTGCTACGCGACGCCGGGGACGAGGGCTGAACCGCAGTTCCCCGCGTCACGGCGTGACGATCGAAAAGTTCCAAGCCGGCTTGTCCAACAGGGAGTTGAAGGCGAGCAGAGCCCCGGCGTCGCCGTCAACGGTGACGGTACCGGCGGTGATCTCGTCGAGGAACGTGGTGGCACCACTGAGGACCGCGTTCAGAGTGGTGCGTGCCAGGCGCAGCGTGGCGTGCGGACGTTCGCCGCGGGGTGCGTCGCCGGGCATGGGGGTGAGCGCGCCGTTGGACAACAACAGCGTCCAGATCTCGGGGGCGGCGGCCGGGTCGTTGCTGTCCGACGCGGACCCGATTTCCCAGCGCAGGAGGAGGCGCCGGTCACCGGCCCGGGGGCCGTTGAGGCGGACGGCCATGGACTGGAAGATCTGCTCGGCGGTGAGCGCGGCGAGGAGGTCGGGCGCGGGGTGTGCGGGGCTCCCGGCGACGGGGCCGCGCAGCTCGGCTGCGCCCACGAGGTAGAAGTTGCGCCAGGGGCCGGACTCGGCAGCCTGGCCCAGCTTTTCGAAGGCGTCGGCCTGGAGGGCGCGGGCCTCGGCATGGTCCGGTTCGGCGAAGATGACGTGGTTGACCACTTCGGCCACCCAGCGCAGATCCCCCGCCTCGTACGCCTGACGGGCCTTGGCCAGCACGGCGTCGGCACCGCCCATGAACTCCACATAGCGCCGGGCCGCGGCCACCGGCGGATGCTGCCACAGATGGGCCGGGTTGCCGTCGAACCAGCCCATGTAACGCTGATACACGGCCTTGGCGTTGTGGCTGAGGGTGCCGTAGTAGCCGCGGGCGTGCCAGGCGCGCTCCAGGGCGGGCGGGAAGCGCAGCTCCTCGGCTATCTCGGCGCCGGTGAGCCCCGCGTTGATCATCCGTACGGACTGGTCGTGCAGGTAGGCATAGGCATCGCGCTGCTCCTCCAGGAAGCGGACCGCGCGATCGGCTCCCCAGGTGGGCCAGTGATGGGAGGCGAAGACGACGTCGCTCGAATCGGCGAACAGCCGCAGGGTCTGGGTGAGATAGCGGGCCCAGGCACTGGGGTCACGGACCAGGGCGCCGCGGAGGGTGAGGACGTTGTGCAGGGTGTGGCAGGCGTTCTCGGCCACGCACAGCGCCCGCCGCTCGGGGAAGTGAAAGTTCATCTCGGCCGGCGCCTCGGTGCCGGGCGTCAGCTGGAAGACCATCCGGATACCGTCGATCACCTCTTCCTGGCCGGTCGCGGTGATGTCCAGGGTGGGGGCGATCAGACCGACGGAGCCGGTCGAGGTCGTCTGGCCCAGGCCACAACCGATCTGCCCGGCCGGCCCCTTGGGCAGCGTGGTGCCGTACATGTAGCCGGCCCGGCGCACCATCGCGGGGCCGGTGAAGACGTTCTCACTGACCGCGTGGGCCAGGAAGCCGGCCGGGGCGATCACCGGTATCCGCCCGGCGGCCACGTCCGCCTCGTCGACCACGCCGCGCACCCCGCCGAAGTGGTCGAGGTGCGAATGGCTGTAGAGGACGGCGGTGACCGGCCGCGGTCCGCGGTGCTCGCGGTACAGCGCCAGCGCGGCGGCCGCCACCTCGGTACTGATCAGCGGGTCGACGACAAGAACCCCCCGGTCGCCCTCCACGAAGGTGACGTGCGAGATGTCCA
Organism: Streptomyces sioyaensis; assembly: GCF_004122735.1. Classification (GTDB taxonomy): domain Bacteria; phylum Actinomycetota; class Actinomycetes; order Streptomycetales; family Streptomycetaceae; genus Streptomyces; species Streptomyces sioyaensis. The sequence continues at coordinate 32,093 of NZ_SDIF01000060.1, forward strand.
GTCCCCGCACCTGGTAGATCCCCGGCACGACCTCGTAGAGCCCCTGCCGGGCAACAAGCCGACTCTGCCGCCACAGCGAGGGGTGCGCGGTGGGCGGACAGTCCTCGCCCAGGAAGGCATACGCGTCGTTGTCCCACACGACACGGCCGTCGGCGTCCCGGATGAGGCAGGGGTCGAGACGGGCAAGGAACCCACGGTCGGCGTCGGCGAAGTCCTGTTCATCGTCCCAGGCGAGATGGCTCATGCAGGCGATTGTCGACCGGTCACCGGCCCGGATTCATGGTGCTGTGACACAGAGCGGCCTGTCACGGGTCACAAGCGGGCGGGGGGCGAACTTGCGCTACACGCTTGAGGAGTTCGAACCGCGGGCACCCACGGCACCGTGGTGTCACAGTGCCCGGCGCATGCAGACCCGCGGCCACCGGTCCAGACCGTGTGCCGCTTCCCGGTCGCGGATCTTTCGCAGGCCAGGAGTAAGCCTGCTGTCGTCCATGAGTTGAAAACCACAGCGTGCGTAGTAGGGGGCGTTCCACGGGACCTGGGTGAACGTGGTGAGGGTAAGGGCGGGTGCACCCTCGCTCGTGGCGTGGGCCGCCAGATGGTCCAGCAACAACCGGCCGGCGCCGCGACGCGCGCTGTCCGGGTGCACCGAGACCTGCTCGACGTGGAGGTTGCCGTCGACGCGGTCGGCGATCAGGTAGGCAATCGGGGCGTCGGCCACGACCCAGGCCAGCCCGGCGTGGTGGTAGCGGACGAGTTCCCCGAGTGGGAGCGGCTCGTCCTCGGCGATCTCCGGCATGCCGATGTCTCGGAAGCACTGCCCGGCGGCCCGCTCGATGTCCTGCAGGACGGGCAGGTCGTCCAGGCGCACGGCTCGGATGTACATGGACGCATTCTCCACAGGACGCCGGATCGCGCCCGGCATGCCCTCACTGGAGTTCCGTCGCCGCCGGGCGTTGTCCGACGTCGGGGACGGGTCTTGCATGATGCTTTGGTTCTTCGTGTGCATCGGATGCCGGTGAGCGTGGTTCACGCCGCGGTACTTGTCCGGATGACGTCTTCCGTGGTGTGGCGAGCCGATCGGTGGGTGAGGACGGCCAGTGTGATGGTCGCGGCGAGGAAGAGCGCTTGCATGAGGGTGCGAGGCACGAGTTCGTCCCACCAGGGGAGCGGCCGACCGGAGAGCGCGAGCGTGATGTTGGCAGGGAACATCGCGAGGAGCAGCACGGTGAGACCGACTGCGGCCGGGGTGGCGAGCCTGCGGTGGAGCATGGCGGCGGCAGCGGCCAGTTCGAGGAGGCCGGTGATCGTGACCATGGCGTCAGGGGCGGGTAGCCAGTCGGGGACCATGGCGACGAGGTCGGCACGCATCATGGTGAAGTGCGCGAATCCGGTGAGGGTGAACATCACGGCGACGCCTGCGCGGAGGGCGATCTCGATTCCTCGCGGGCGTCGGGACCAGACCTTGTTCACGAGGAATACGACGACGGTCACGCCGATCAGCGCGATGACGGGTTCCATGCTGAATTCCTTCCGTCTCAGAGGCGGTTCACAGCCGCGACTGTGAGCGGCGCACGGTCTCGGGGTCGATCTCCTGGATCTGGAGGACGACGCCGTCGGGGTCGGTGACGCGGATGCTGCGGCCGAAGTCCTCGTCGACGAGGGTGTGCTCGTATCCGTGGGCAGAACAGTGAGCACGAGCTGTCTCCTGATGCTGTGGGATATCCGGCGCGGCCGGGTGGCCCGGAACCGGGTCATGCCCCCAATCTGAGACGTGCGTGGAAGATTGTCGTCCACGGAATCGCCATGTGGCGGATCACGGCACTGGGGTCGGTGGATGTGGTGGAAAGCGTCAGGCTTGATGAGGACGATCGGCGCCTGCTGCACGCCCTGCAGCTCGACGGCCGGGCGTCGTTCGCGCGGATCGCGACGGTTCTCGGCATGTCCGAGCGCGCGGTCTCGCGCCGCTACCACCGACTGCGTTCCCGGCTGGCGCTGCGCGTGGTCGGCGTCACGCGCCACGATCAGCGAGCGCAGGAGGACTGGTTCTTGCGCATCGCGGCCCCACCCGCGTCGGTCGATGCCGTCGCGCGCATGCTCGCCGTCCGTGAGGACACCTCCTGGATCGCGTCCTTGGCGGGCAGCGGCGGGCTCAGCTGCATCCTTCGCACTCCCGTGCCGACCGGCGACGGAGGTCACGCACTGGAGCAGTTCCGGCGCGGTGCGAACGTCGGAATCGTCTCGCGATGGGTCAAACGAGCCGGCCCCCTCCTCATTCCCCGCACCTGACTCTTCGCCGTTCACGCATCCAGTGGTGGCGCGGATGCGCAGCTGCGACACCCGCTCCAGGAGTGCCCCGCTCACGGATCGAGCCCGCTCCCCTGAGGCCCGTACAGGTCCAGCAGGCGGGCTCGGGTGCCGTGCAGGCGGTCGGCCACCGTCTCGGCCACGTAGCGGTACATCGCCCGGCCTAGGACGGGGTCCGACTCGCAGAGCTCGCGGACCACCGCCGCGTCGAACTCCACCGCGTCCACCGGGCCGACGGTCTGGGCGCCCAGATGCCACAGGTAGGGCGGGAACAGCCAGGACCAGCCGAGCAGTTCATCGCGGCCGAGGGTCTCCACGACCGCGGCCTGGCGCCCGGGGACGCGCTGGTCGAGCGCGACCTGTCCGCTGCGGATGATCCAGAACCGGTCCGCCCGCCGGCCCTCCTCGAAGAGGCGGGTGGCGCGCGGCAGCGACACCTCGTGGGCGACGTCCCGCAGCCGCCGGCGCCGGTCGGGTGGCATGGCGTCGAACAGGTCTTTCGCTCTGGCCATCTCATTCTCCGTCCGCTGACTGCTTTGCAAGATAAGCGGTGCGCGGCGGGGATACGGGGAATGGCCCGGTGGGCGGGGCGGCGTCCCGGGGTCCCGGGGGGCCTCGCCGGCGGTCAGGTCAGCTGGCGTCGGACCAGGTCGTGCAGTGCGCCGCCGGTGTCGGCGAGCAGCTCGGCCGGCGGGCCCTGCTCGACGATCCGGCCGTCCGCCATGACGATCACGCGGTCGGCGTCCATGACCGTGGACAGCCGGTGCGCGATCACCAGCCGGCTGGCGCTGAGCTTGCGGGTGCTGTCGCTGACGATGCGCTGGGTCTCGTTGTCCAGGGCGCTGGTGGCCTCGTCGAAGAACAGCATCCGCGGGCGGCGGACCAGCGCCTGAGCGATCATCAGGCGCTGTCGCTGGCCGCCGGAGATCGCGGCACCGCCGGAGATCATGGTGTGCAGGCCCATCGGCATCCGCTTGATGTCCTCGGCCAGGCCCGCCATCTCGGCGGCCGCCCAGGCCTCCTCCTGGGTGAAGGCCTCCGCGCCGCAGATGCAGTCCAGGATCGAGCCGGTCAGCGGCTGGGCGTTCTGCAGGACGACGCCGCACTGGCGGCGCACCGCCGCCTGGTCCAGGGCCGTCAGGTCCTGGCCGTCGTAGAGCACGCTGCCGGCGGTGGGCCGGTCGAAGCCGATCAGGAGCCGCAGCAGGGTCGACTTGCCGCAGCCGCTCGGGCCGACGACGGCCACGAACTCACCCGGCCGGACCCGCAGCGAGACATCGTCGAGGACGAGCGGGCCGTCGTCGGTGTAGCGGAAGGAGAGCTTCTTGGCCTCGATGGCGCCGGAGAGGGCACCGGGCTGGGCGCTGGCGCCGCGCACCTCCGGCTTCTCGTCCAGTACCGGCTTGACCTCCTCGAACATCGGCAGCGCGGCGGCGGCCGTGACGAAGGCGCCGGTGATCTGGGTGACCGAGGTCAGCAGCATGGTCACCGAGGTGTTGAAGGTGAGGAACGACCCGGCCGACATGCTGCCGCGGGCGGGTCCGGCCAGCAGCATGAACATGATGAGCGAGCAGAGCGGCAGATAGGCCGCGTTGAGGACGGTGGTCAGATTCTTGATCCGGCCGGCCTTCTGCTGGAGTTCGCGGGTACGGGCGAACTCCCGGGCCCAGGCCGCGTAGGCGAAGCTCTCGGCCGCGGCGACCCGCAGCTTGGGCAGGCCCCGCAGGGTCTGGAACGCCTGGTTGTTGAGCTTGTTGCCCAGCTTGACCAGCCGTCGCTGCCAGCGCAGCTCCCACATCCCCATGGCGAGGAACACCGCGCCGATCACGACCAGCATGCCGATCGCCGCCAGTGCCAGCGGCACGCTGAAGCACAGCAGCATGACGAGGTTCATCGCGCCGATGGTCGCGGACTGCACGGCCACCGGGCCGACCCCGGACAGCACCCGCCGGATGCTGCTGATGCCCATCGCGGCGCTGGCCAGCTCGCCGGTGGAGCGTTCGGTGAAGAACTTCGCCGGCAGCCGCAGCAGCCGGTCCCACACGGCCGGCTGCAGCGCACTCTCGATCCGGCCCTCCATCCGCAGGACGGTGAGGTTCTGCAGCAGCATGAAGGCGGCGGAGACGATGCTGGTGACGATGACGGCCAGCGCGACCTGGACGATCAGGCTCTTCTGGGCGCTGGGCACGTACACCCCGAGCACCCGGCCGGTCGCGAGCGGGACGAGCGCGCCGAGGGCGACCGTCACCAGACCGCTGAGGGCCAGGTTGCGGACGTCCATCCGGGTGCCGCGCAGGCTGAAGCGCATCAGCCGCCACAGGCTCATGGGCCGCTCCGGCAGCGGGCGGTAGAACATCACGGCACGCGGTTCGAGCTCCTCGGCGTTGTCCCTGCCGATCCGCATCCGCATCCCGGAGGCCGGATTGACCGCTTCGTAGCGGCCGCGCCGCCACAGCAGGGCCACCGGGGCGCCGGACTTGGCGCGATGGCCCACCAGCGGGCCGGTGTTGATCCGCCACCAGCGGCCCTGCAGCCGGACCGCGCGGGTCCGGATCCGCGAGCTGACCGCGATCCGTTCGACCGGGGTGATGCGGTCGTTGACGGCACCGCCCTTCGGGGGCTCGGTGAGGGTGATCCCGGCCGCCTCCGCGACCGTACGGCAGACCGCGAAGGTGGCATCGTCGCCGGCCCGGCCCGGCCCGTCGCTCCCCCGCCCGGACCGGTCCGGGCGGCCGATGGAGGCCAACAGCGCCTGGTCGGCCCGCTCACGGACCGCCTCACCGGCCTTGATGCCGGCCGCCGTACGGTCCTCGTGGGCGCGCTCCAGCTGCTCGATCCACCGGTCGACGGCGGACAGCAGCCGGTATTGCTGATTGACCATCTGCTGCCACAGCCCGGCATCGACCAGCAGATCGCCGGCCGCCTCCGCGCTGTAGGAGGCGCCGTACTGCACGCTGCCGGGCGGGACCGGCATCCACAGGACGTCGTCGTCGGCCACCGCCTCGTCGCCGGGCCGCCCGTCGAGCGGGGCCTCGAACAGCACGCCCAGGCTGCGGGCGGTGCCCAGGGCGAAGGCGTGCTCCAGCGGGGAGGGGGCCGGCTCGGCGTGGCCGGCGTACCCGTGGCCGTACGGGCTCTGCTCGCCGTACTGCGCCACCGTCCCGTACTGCCCCGTGTCCCACTCGGGACGGGGCAGCTCGCGCAGTGGGATCCGGCGCAGCAGACAGTCCTGCGACGGCCGGCCGAGCAGGGTGTGCTGCGGGCCCTCGACCGGGCCGAGCAGCAGGGCGCCCGCTTCGAGCCTGCCGAGGAAGTGCCAGTGCCCCTGCTGGGCGGCGTCGACGGCGAAGAGGTCCAGCGCGCCGCCCGTGACGAGCCACAGCACATGCGGGCCCTCCAGGGGAACGCTGCGCAGCCCGGTGCAGTCGACGGGCGTGCCCAGACCGCCCAGCGCCTGGGTCACCGCGTCGGTGGCGCCCGGTCCCACGACCGCGGACGGGGGCATGGATGACACAGTCAGTGCTCCTTGACCAGCTCGGCGTACGTGCCCCCGGCGGCGACCAGGTCCTCGTGCCGGCCGCGTTCGACGACCACGCCGTGGTCGAGGACCACGATCTCGTCGCTGTCGCGGACGGTGCTCAGCCGGTGGGCGATGATGACGCAGGCGCAGCCGCGGCGCCGCAGGTTGTCCATGATGGTCTGCTCGGTCCGGGCGTCCAGTGCGCTGGTGACCTCGTCGAGGACCAGGATGCTGGGGCGCCGGACCAGGGCGCGGGCGATCTCCAGCCGCTGCCGCTGCCCGCCGGAGAAGTTGCGGCCGTCCTGCTCGACGCGGCTGTGGATGCCGTCGGGGCGCCGGGCGATGACGTCGTCGTAGAGGGCGGCGTCCTTGAGGGCGGTGATGACGGCGTCGTCGGGGATCGAGGGGTCCCACAGCGCCACGTTGTCGCGGACCGTGCCCTCGAAAAGGAAGATGTCCTGGTCGACGAAGGACACGGAGGCCGCCAGCGCGCTGCGGGAGAGGTCCTCCAGCCGCTGGCCGTCGATGCGGATGGTGCCGTCCCAGGGGCTGTAGAGGCCGGAGATCAGCCGCGAGACGGTGGACTTGCCGCTGCCGGAGCCGCCGACGAGGGCGACCTGCCGGCCGGGGCCGACGGCCAGGGAGAAGCCGGTGAGCAGCGGTTTGTCCAGCGGGCTGTAGCCGAAGGTGATGTCTTCGAGGGTCACATGGCCCTTGAGCCGCCGGGTGTCGGAATCCGAGCCGGGGCGGGAGTAGAGGGTGTCGGCGGGGAAGCTCTCGACGTCCTTGAGCCGGGCCACGTCGGCGGCGAAGTCCTGGATGCGGCCGGCCACTCCGTTGAGCCGGGTGATCGGCGCGGTGAAGCGGGTCACCAGCGCCTGGAAGGCGACCAGCAGACCGATGGAGATATGGCCCTCGACCGCCCGGAGGCCGCCGATCCACAGGATCAGCGCGCTGTTGAGGGTGGCGAGGGTCGGGGCGACCACGGCCAGCCAGGCGCTCGGCACCCCGAGGCGCTGCTGTTCCTCCAGTGTGGTGGCGTGCTGGCCGGCCCAGCGGCGGAAGTAGCCGTTCTCGCCGCCGGTGGCCTTCATCGTCTCGATGAGCTGCAGACCGGTGTAGGCGGTGTTGGTCAGCCGGGCGGTGTCGGCGCGCAGTTTCTGGGTGTGGGTGGCCCGCAGCCGGACCACGATCCGCATGGCGACGACGTTGAGCAGCGCGATCCCCACCCCGATGACGGTCAGTTGGGGGTCGTAGGTCCACAGCAGGACGGCGTAGAGGACGACGACGACCCCGTCCACCGCGGCGGCGGCGAGATCGCGCGCGAGGGTCTCGGCCACCGCGTCGTTCGACTGCAGCCGCTGGACCAGGTCGGCCGGGCTGCGCTGGGCGAAGAAGGTGACCGGGAGTCTGAGCAGATGGCGCAGGAAGCGGGCGCTGGTGAGGGTGGAGGAGATGATCCGGCCGCGCAGCAGGTTCGCCTGTTGCAGACCGGTCAGCACGGCGGTCAGCGCCACCATGGCGGCCATCGATGCGAAGAGCGGCCCCAGCAGCGAGGTCTGGTTGCCGATCAGGAACATGTCGATATACGTACGGCTCAGCGCGGGCACCGCGGCACCGACCGCGACCAGCAGCAGGCTGGCGAGGAGTGCGGCCAGCAGGGTGCCGGTCGTGCCGCGCATCCGGGCCGGTACGGCGCCGAGGATGCCGGGCTTGCGGCCGCCCTTGCGGAAGTCCTCGCCGGGCTCGAAGACCAGGGCTACGCCGGTGAAGCTGGTGTCGAAGTCCTCCGCCGCCACGAAGCGGCGGCCCTTGTCGGGGTCGTTGATGTGGACGCCGCGGCGGCCGAGGCGGCGGCTCGTGCCGTCGTAGACGACGTAGTGGTTGAACTCCCAGAACAGGATGGCCGGCGCCTGGACCTCGGCGAGCGCGGCCGGTTCCATCTGCATGCCCTTGGCCTGCAGGCCGTAGCTGCGCGCGGCCTTGAGCAGATTGCTGGCGCGCGAGCCGTCACGGGAGACACCGCAGGCGATCCGCAGCTCCTCCAGCGGCACATGCCGTCCGTAGTGGGCCAGCACCATGGCCAGGGACGCGGCGCCGCACTCCACGGCCTCCATCTGGAGGACGGTGGGGGTGCGCACGGCCCGGGTCTTCTTGGGCCGGGGGGCGGGCGGCGCCGCGCGGCGGGTACGGCGGGCGCCGCCCGCCCCCCGGCCCAAGAAGACCCGGGCCG
>NZ_SDIF01000061.1 GCF_004122735.1 Streptomyces sioyaensis
ACTCCACCCCCTCCCGGACCCCCTCCTCCGGATCATGTTCGCGAGCACTCCCCAACGTCTTGTATTGTTTGCGGCGGAGGATTCGCCTAGTGGCCTAGGGCGCACGCTTGGAAAGCGTGTTGGGGGCAACCCCTCACGAGTTCGAATCTCGTATCCTCCGCACTCGCCCAGCAGGGCAGACGAGGGCCCCGACCGGATTCCGGTCGGGGCCCTCGTCGTTGCGTGGTCTCAGTTTTGGTCTCAGTTGGCCTCTCGCCGAGCGAAGCGGGGTCCTGCCGACGTCAGCAGGACCCTCGGGGCCCCGGAAGGCTGCTCCAGCTCGTTTCCGACAAGGGGGATACCGCCGGATGATCGGCGCCCAGCTCAACGTCACAGAGGCCCATCGCCACCTCCGCCACGGCAGGGCCAGGTAGAACTGGCGAGAACGGACTGTCTTCCGGCAAGCACCTGCAGGAACCCCAGGTGCGGCGCTACCGTCCCAACAGCATCTCCGACACTGGGAGGGCAGGATGCTCGATCAGGCGTTGATCGCCCTGGCCGCAGCCGGCGGCACCGCGGTGGTAACAGCGGCAGGAACGGATGCGTGGGCCGGGTTGCGGCGGGCGGTGGCGCACTGGTTCAGCAGAGGCGACGCCCTGCGCGAGCACGCGGAACTGGAACGCCTGGACCAGACCGCGACCGCTCTGCAACCCACTGACCCGGCCGAAGCCGAGCGGGCCCGGATCCGCCAGGAGGCGTCCTGGCAGGTCCGCATCGAGGCCATGCTGGAAAGCCTGGACGACGCCGAGCGCGACCAGGCCGCCGATCAGATGCGGAGCCTGCTCGCGCAGCATGTCCCGCAAGGCAGCGTGAGCGCCGGGCCCGGGACGGTCACCGTCTCCGACGGCGGGGTGGCCGTTGACGGGGACCTCTCAGTCACGGCCAGTGGCGCTGGCGCGATCGCGGTGGGCGGCAGCGTCACCGGATCCGTCGCCAGCAACGCTCCGCCCACGGACCCCAAGGGCGGGGCTTCCGCCTCCCCTCCCATGCCGGGCCCGCAAGCGAGCTGAGCGGTCCCCCGGACGGCACCTCCAGCTCAGTGCGTGCGGCGGCCAGTGGCGCGGCGTCGACGGCTGTTGGTCGCGACTTCCACCAGCAGACACACCACCATTACTACGTGGGAGTGCCTGCCGGCCCCGTGGTGAGCGGTGTCCCCGACGGGCCCGGCGGTGGCGCACTTCGTGCCGATGGTGTCGATGCCTCGTGGGACCAGGGCCGGGACGCGATGCCGCTGGAGGTGGGTGACGCGCTGGCACGCGCAGTCCGCAGGCAGTGGCAGGAGGCCGCGCGGCAACGGAAGTTGCAGCAGGAGATCCCCGTCCGGTGGCACCGTACCCGACGCCCGGTCGCTGGTGAGGGAGTGGTGTGGGGAGACCCAGATCGGCCGCGTCTGGTCCGGTCAGTGCCAAACGTTGCCGCGCTCGGTGACGGTGCGGTGCGTGAGGGCGGAATCCCCGAACTTCTCTCCGTCTACGGCGGGGTGGCCTCCGGCCGCGTCGTCGTGCTTGGCGCACCGGGAGCCGGTAAGTCCGACGCGGCGCTCCTGACAGTGTTGCGTGCCCTGGACCACCGCGACACGCTGCGCGAGGGCACCCGGCGTGCCCAGTGTCCTGTGCCCGTACTGCTGAGCATCGTCGGGTGGGACGGTCGCGGGCTCGATGACTGGCTCGCCGCCCGGCTTGCCGACGACTACCGCGTCGGGCGGAAGCAAGCCGAGGAGCTGATCGAGGGCGGGTGGATCTCGCTGTTCCTCGACAGCTTCGACGAGATGGCGGGCGATCTACGCCATGCCGCTCTCCGGGAGATCGACCGCGCCGCCTACCGCGTGGTGATCTTCTCCCGCCCCGACGAATTCGAAGCTGCCGTCGCCGACGGACATCTGCTCGGGGCCGTCGCCCTGGAGCTCTCCCCGGTACCCACGGCCGACGCCGTCGCCTTTCTCCGGACCATGCCGGGACTCGCCCCCTGGCAACGGCTGATTACGCATCTGGAGAACGAGCCGGACAGCACGCTCTCTCAAACCCTCAGCACGCCGCTGATCCTGACACTGTTGCGCGACGCCTTCCCCCCACGCCGCATCACCGACCTGGACGACATGCTCGCCGGGCGATTCGTGTCCCGGCACGAGGTCGAGGAATACCTGCTCGGTCGGCTGGTGAAGATCCGCTACCGGCCTGAATCGTCGGCGTCCCGGCCGGCGTATGAGCCGCGGAAGGCCGAGCGGTGGCTGGGCTACGTGGCCAGCCGGATGAACAAGCAGGAGACCTACGATCACGGTCGGCCAGCCAGCGGGAGGACGTACAGTCTCAATTGGCGGCGGCTGCACTACTGGGCGTCACCCTGGCCCCGCATCGCCGTAACCGCCCTCACGGGTGCGCTCCTCGGCGCGTCCGGCTGCGTGCTGGCGTACGGTCCCGGCAGGCACATTGCGTGGGATGACTTCCGCGGCACCGAGTTCGGGGCGGTCTATGGAAGCATTGTGGGTATCTCGTTCGGAGCGGGGGCAGGGGCCCTCGCCGAACTCCGCGACCCGGTGCCGCGCTGGCGCAAACGACTGCACGTCCAAGACGCCCCGCACCGACGACGTTTCCACCCAGCGACCGGCATCCTGGTCGCGATTGCGGTCACGGTCATGGCCATCCCCGACATCACCAATCCGGTCAGCTGGACCGTCGCGATTGCCGCCGGGCTCTTGACCGGCGCCCTGGCCGGCTTCGCCGCAACGCGCATCCCCGCGGCACCGGGATGGACCGGATGGTCCCGGTGGAGGGGCCTGCACTCCTGGCCGGTCCTTGCCCCCGCGGGCTTAGCAGGCACCTGCGTCGCCCTCTCCTTCTGGCAGGACAACGGCACACCTGACCGGGCCCTGCCTGTCGGGATCGTGTCGATGCTCACCGTAGGCATCGTGGGCGTGGTGGTCGTGGCCGCACGCCCCGCATCCCTCGCGGACCCAGTGACCGATCCGTACACATCGTGGCGGCAGGACCGCAACTTCGCCCTCGTAACGGGCACAATCTTCGGCTTCTGTATCAGCCTGGCCTTAGGAGTGAACCAGGTGATCGGAGCCACCAGCGAAGGTGCGGCGGCAGACGGCCCCGACTGGGGCACCTTCCCTTTCATCGTGATCGGCTTCGGCCTGCCGTTCGCCTATGCAGGCGGGCTGGCAATCTCCGATCACTGGCGGACCAGCCTGCTCTTCCTCCAACTGCGGCTGCGCGGCGACTTCCCGCTGCTGGGCATGCGCTTCCTCAAGGACGCCTACGACCACCGCATCTTCCGCGCGGAAGGCGCCAGCTACCAGTTCCGCCACGCCCTGCTACAGGACAAACTCGCCCGCGACCAGGAACACGCGCCACCCCTGTGAAGTACCGCAAGAGGAGCCCCGTAATGCGATCGGCGGTGGAGGCCCTCAGGCGCCGCCACCCGCCGCAGGGGCGGTACCGCTGTGGCGAAAGAGGGGGCCTCGACCGGCAGTCGAGCCCCCTTGATGGCTTTACTGGGAAGATCGCGGCCCCCACAGCAGGCCGCCGACCCTGTCGGCCGTGTCCTGCAGGACCCGTCCGGTCCGGTGCTGGTACCGCCGCCGCATACGTGCAGACTTGCCGGGCTCCCAGCCCGTGATCGCGTCGACGACGACGTCCGGACGCCGAGGATCAGCAGGTCCGCTCCTGCGGTGTGGCGTGCGTCGTGGAGGCGGCCGTCGCGGATCCCTGCCGCCTTCAGCAGGTCCTTCCACTTGTGGTGGTCGGTGTTGGGGTTCAGGGGCTCGCCGGTCGGCGAGATGAAGACGTACCCCTTCTCCACCCACAAGTCCCGCGCGATCCTGCGCTCGCGGCCCTGCTCCTCCTTGTGCTCCCGGAGCAGCTTCATCAGCTCCTCCGGGACGCCGATGGGCCGCTTTCCGGCCCGGGACTTGGTGTCCTTGGTCTCGCGCCGGGTGTTGATCTTCTGCGGGCAGTAGCCGGGCCTGCGCCCAAAGCGGTTACCGCAGCCATGCTTGTACCTCGGCCGCAGCCGGCCACGGCTGACCCTGATCACACCGGCCTCCCAGTCGATGTCCGTCCACTGGAGGCCGAGGACCTCGCCTTGGCGGAGGCCGAGGGCAAGGGCGATGACCCAGCGAGCGGTGTTGCGGTGCCGCTCGGCCTCCAGCAGGATCCGCTGCACCTCCTCGACCGAGTAGGGCTCGACCTCCTCCTCTTCGAGGCGGGGCGCCTTGGCGACGGTGGCGGGGTTGATGGTGATGTGGCGGCGTCGCACAGCTTCGTTCAGCGCGGCCCGGACGGTCCGGTGCGCCTGGTGGCCGGTACCGGCCGAACTCCCGTTGCTCTGCATCTTCTTGTAGAAGCGTTCCAGGTGCTCCGGCTCCAGCTTCGCCAGCCGGTGGGCACCGACGCCGGGTATGTATGAGGTGGTGGTAGACCGCGACGCGGTAGCCGTCAATGGTGTTCTCGGAGACGTGCAGGGCGGCGATGTTCTCGACCCAGTGAGTGAGCCAGGTCTTCACCGTCCAGGTCTGACCGGCCTTGTGCACGTTGCCAGAGTCGCGCAGCCGCTCCAGTTCGCGGACCGCCTTGGTGACCTCGGCGCGGGTTTTGCGGCTGACATGGCGCCGGTCAGGGGTGCCGTCGTCCCTGACGCCGACGGTGACACGGCCGTGCCAACGGCCGTCCTTGCCAAGGTAGATGGAGGACGCACCGTTGGGCTGGCGAGAGTTCTGGGGCTTTCGGGGCTGTGCCATGTGTTCCCCCGTCAGGCCGCGGTGCCGAAGTCGGCGGCCTTCGGGCCCCGATCTTCGGGCTGTATGCGCCTGGCGAGGAACTCGCTGACCGCTTCGGCGGGGATGCGGCGCAGGCTGCCGATCTTTACGGAGGCGATCTCTCCGGTGGCGACGTACTCGTACATCGGCCCGAACTCGTCCATGCAGAAGATGACTTCGGGCTCGCCTCCTTCGGGTATGACCTCGCCGTCGGCGATCGCGTAGAGGTGCTCGACGCGGGCTTTCTTGGCCGCGTAGTCGGGGTCGCGTGAGGTCTTCCAGGTTTTCACGCGTTGAAACGAGACGCCCTCCTGGCGGAGGAGGGCCCGCAGGCCCTCGTGGCTGATGTCGTCGACCACCCCCTCGGCGACCAGGAAGTCGGCTAGTTTGGCCAGGCTCCAGGTCGAAAACGGCAGGCTGTGCTCGGCCGGCCTGGACTTGGCGATCTTCTTGATCTCCCGGCGTTCGGGGAGGGTGAAAGTTCTCGGCCGGCCGCCCTTGTACTTCGGGTAGAGCGCCTCGAAGCCGTCCGCGTTGAAGTTGTGGAGTACATCCCGGACCCGGTCCGGGCTGGTGAACGTCACCTCGGGGATCTTCGCCACGGGCATGCCCTGCGCGGACAACAGAACCACCTGGGCTCGCCGCCAGGTCACCACCGAACCGGTGCCCCGGCGGATGATCCGCAGCAATCGCCTGCCCTCATCGTCATCAATCTCCCGGACCCGCACGCGTTCGGCCACGTGATCATTCTCGCGACCCGGTGTCGCCCGGCACAGCAACCGGGCGACACGTCACAGAGCCAGCGTTGCCTGACGCGTCACTCGGCGCGGGTCCGCTCCTCGAGGCGGCTGCCCTGCGGCAGGGTGACGCTCAAGATGTCTCCTGACGCGTCCAATTCAATGCGGTGCCAGCGCCCGCGCGGCACGATGACCGCCTTTCCGGCCGCCAGCTCGACCTCCTCCTGCTCCCCACCCGCCTGCAGGGGCCGGAAGCAAAGGCGTATCCGGCCGGTGAGGCAGGAGACGACCTCGTCAGCGTAGGGATGGATTTCCCAGTGGTCGGCGTGGAGGTCGGCGTCGGTAGCGACGTGGAACGCCATCACCTGCCAGCCGTCCCGCTCGGGGTCGAAGGTCGGCGGTTCGGCGCGCACCTGGCCGTCGGGGCGAAGGTGCAGAAAGGACTCGAAGAGATCGATCGTGGTGATGGTCATGTCGGTGTCTCCTTCCCTCGGTGAACATTTGTCCCTGGTCCGCGGCCGTCTCCTTTAGGCCAGGGCACGGCGCAGGACTGCGGCGAGCTCGTCGATCTGCCGTCGGGACACCTCGGCGGATACGGCCGCCTGTGACCCGTGGAAGGTGCCGGCCCACTGGTGCAGGTCGACGGATACGTCCGCCTGCAGCAGCCGCAGCGCGTAGTCGATGGCCTCGTCGCGGTTCGGGTCGAACTGCGCGGTGGCGATGTGGGCGGCTGGCAGGCCGGACAGGTCGGTGGCCCGCGCCGGGGCGGCGTTCGGCGAGATGGACGCCGCGTCCGGATTCGGGCCCAGGTAGTGCCGCCACGATGTGGCGACCTTCTCGCGCGTCATGAACGGAGTTGCGGTGAAGTGCCGCGCGGACCACGTCTGCTGACGGTCGTCCAGCGCGGGCTGGTTGAGCAGTTGGAAGCGAATCGGCGGCCCCTGCCGGTCGCGTGCCCGCAGTGCGGCGGCGGCCGCGAGGGTCGCGCCGGCGCCGTGGCCGCCGATGGCGATCCGCGCCGGGTCGATGCCGAGTTCACAGGCGTGCCCCGCCGTCCAAAGCAGCGCGGCGTAGGTGTCGTCCAGGGCGGCGGGATAGGGGTGCTCGGGGGCCCGGCGGTAACCCACCGAGATCACCACGGCGCCGGATCCGTGGGCGACCCGGACGGCCCAGGGGTGTTCGGTGTCCAGATCGCCCATGACGAATCCGCCGCCGTGTAGCCAGAGGATCGCGCCGCGGGCCTCGCGAGGGCGGTAGATCCGCACCGGCACCTGCGGGTCGGCGTCCGCTGTGCGCTCTTCGATCTCCAAGCCGGTGGTATCGGCGGCGGGCGCGGTGGCGGCCAGCCGGGCCAAGCTGTCGCGCGCGGCGACAGGATCGCTCAGGTCAGCCTGGGGGAACGCCGGAGTGGCGGCTTCCAACTCGGGATCCAGGCCGGTCAGCTGCGTACTCGCCACTGCATCGAGATCGTCGGCCAATCGGTTACGGCTGTCGATCGGCTGGTTCATGGCGACCCTCCCTGAAGAAGCTGAACCACGAGGAAGTGAACATCGTTCACGGTGAACAATGTTCACGGTGAACGGCGTTCACGCTAGGGATAGGGTGAACCCCTGTCAAGCCGAGGGCGATCACCGAGCGCCCGGTGCCGTCCGCGAGAAGAAGGGATCGTGCGCATGCTGCTGCGCCGGGCCAACGTCGTAACCGGGGCCCTCGACCTCCTCGATGCCGAGGGACTCGGCGGCCTGACAATGCGCAAGCTCGGCGTCGCGCTCGACGTCCAAGCCGGCGCGCTCTACCGTCACTTCCCCAACAAGGAGGCGCTGCTGGACGCGATGGCCGACCAACTGCTGGAGGGGGTCGGCGCGCCGCTGCCGTCCGACCTGCCCTGGGCCGATCAGCTGGAACTTCTCGGTGAGCGGATGCACACGGCACTGCTGAGCCGCCGCGACGGCGCCCGGATGGTCTCGGGAACGTTCGCCCCTGGACGGCACACGATGATCGCGAGCCGTCGCGCGGCGCAGGTGCTCGCCGAGGCCGGGTTCCCGCCGAATCGCGCCTGGGAGATCACCTTCGCGGTCTTCTACTTCGTCCTCGGCCACACCATCGAGGAACAAGCCCAGTCCCGCATGCCGGCTGGTGACGACTGGACGGCACGCCTGGAGGCCGCCGGGCTGGACACCCACGACCCGCTCGCAATGGGACTGAAGACACTGGCCGCCGCCGACCCCGGCAGGCGGTTCTCCTACGGCCTGCGCGTCTTCCTCTCAGGGGTCCGGCAGCACGCGCCCGCGGACGCAGCTGACCCGCACGAGGCAGAGACCACCCGCGATTCCTGATCTCTTCACCAACAGGGCAAAGGTTCCCAGATGCGGCACTAGCTGCCCAACACGCCGCTGCACGACCGTGGCTCCGCTGCGGTCGTGCAGCGGGAGGCTGCACGTGGCTCGGTGAATCCCCCTTGCTGGAATCCGGTTGGCAGGGGCTGCAGTCTTGCCCTGGTTCCACTAGGGCGTGTTGTGAAAGTGCTGTCACAGCCACTCCTTGATGGCTGCGACCAGCACGGTCACTTCGTAGCGGACGGCGAGTTTCTCGTACCTCGTGACCACGGCCCGGCGGCGCTTGAGCCGGTTGATCCCGCACTCGACCGCACGCCGCTGCTTGTGGGCCAGGAGAGCAAGTTCAGTCAGGTTCAGCATGGGACTCCCGCCGCAGTCGAGCGATCTTGCGGCGGGCACTATAGGTCATTCGGTGCAAATCATGTTTCGCAACTGGTCATGCAGACGGCGGGCCCGCATGGACTCCACGCATCTTCTTCGCCGTCCTCCACATCTCGCCACGCTGCCGGGGCGGGCTCTCGGCGAAACTCGAGCGAGAACAGCAGGCTCAGGGAGCCCAGCATCGAGGCCGACCCTCGTACAGGACGTTGGCTGAGTCTCCTTGCGCCGCACTCGGGGGCCCAGACTGCGTTAGGGACCTACACGAAACCCTGCCTCTCAGGGCCCGATCCCGGTTCGTCGTCCCCGCGGCTTCACCTGGTTGCAGCCGGCTTCGCGGGACGGTACGTGCGCCCAGCCAATGCAGCGCCTCGGAGAGGTGGAGATAGTCATCCTCACGGCCTCTCACTAGGAATGTTTGATCAAATGCCCCGTGTCTCCACTTGGGTCCGCCTGATGCCGCTCGGCGAGCATGCGGGCGAGCAGGCAGTCATGCCATCGACACGCCCGCCCCACAGCGGGCACTTACGACAGTCGAGGCAGCAGAGACGAAAGAAAGTGACCACCCTCAGGCAAGCTCTGCCACATTTCGATCAGCCAGCCTCGCAGTCAGCCCACATCTGTGATGCTGCACGACAGGAAACAGACGGGCTCAGGCCAGTTGCGCTCTCTATGCAACCGGGGGGATTCCATCCATGCACACCGAAACCATCACGGTCACGCCTGACATCTGCATCAACTGGATGAAGAACAGGGTCTGCAACCGCGTGCCATTGCGTAGTTACAACGTCGAGAAGTTCCGGGAGATCCTGCAGACCGGACAATTCCGAACGACCCATCAAGGCTTCGCACTAGACCTGCACGGTTGCCTTATCGACGGGCAGCATCGAGCACAGGCCATCATCGACACGGGAATCTCCGTGACCGCGCAGGTCACATACGACCTCGCCCCGGATGCCTTCGCCGCCATCGACGGGGGCCGCGTGCGGACTGCCGGCGACCACGTCGCCCAAGCGACCGGCATGGCCCAGAACAGCGCCAACTATTTCGGTGCGGCGTTGAAGATCCTACGCAATCGAGCCGAGGGCCTGCACTGGACCCGTTGGTCCACGGGCAAAATCACGGCTGACGAGATTCCCGCCCTCATGGCATCCTGGCCCATCCCGGAATCCTTGATCAACTACATGCTCGTGAAGGGGCGCCAGTGCCATGCCAGCGGCACGGGACTGCTCATCAGCCATCAGATCATCCTGGAAAAGTGGCCCAAGGACGTCGCTGATCTCTTCTTCAGGGGCATCGGTGACGCAAGTCGCGAGTACGTCGGCAAGGACCCCCGGGCCGTTTACACGAACACCATGCTCAACGTGAATAAGGGCGTCATCAGTAGGGACAGCGTCCAACAGTCAGCGCAAGCGATCAAGGCCTTCAACGCACTCGTCGCAGGTGAGACCATCGGTACCCTGAAGAAGATGAAAATGGGCGGCGTCAAGGTCGTGCGCAACCGCGAAACCGGCGAGGAGATGGAGCAGCAGTACCTCGCAGATCGCTACCCGGGGGTCATCGACGTACAGACCATCAGCCAGACATGGCTGCACGTCACGGATCATTCGTAGCGCGTCGTCGGCACGGTGTTGCAGGCGGTGGCCGTAAAGACGGTGCGGACGATCAACGATGCGTCGTTCCCGAAGGACGGGAATCTCCCGTTCCTCAGCCGCGCCCCGGCGAGCACGAATTCTTCTACGGCGCCCGTCTGCCGGCGACCGGGCGCACGGCATCGGGGGCATCCGGCTGGCCTTCGGCCAGGTCTCCGTCGGCGACCACGCCCACAACAGCGCCTGACAGTGCAGGAGACCCTCACCAAGCAGGGCAAGGACACAGTGCGGGCACAATGGCTCTCGTGGCGGCCGCAACCGTGGAGCTGCGCGGTCCGCTGCTGCACCGCGACTACTGCTTCGAATGCATCGCCGCAGAGACAGGGCAGCCCCTACAGCAGTTACAGCCCAGACGGCGGCAAGTAGGACCTGCGGTTCCAGTTCTGGTTGCATTCACTGCCGTCCGAGCCCGTCCGGACGGCACCATCTAAGCCATTCCGTTGCAGGTCACTACGCCCCGGCTGGACTACGAACATTTGGCAAGCGTGTTGGGGGCAACAACCCCTCACGAGTTCGAATCTCGTATCCTCCGCCAGTGCCTCACCGGGCACAACGTCGAAGGGCCCCACCGCTTGCGGTGGGGCCCTTCGCGGTTCTCCGTCTCCGTTCTCGTCTCCGTTCTCGTCTCCGTTCTCGTCTCCGTTCTCGTCTCAGTTGGCTTCACGCGGCGCCCGGAGCGCGTCTCCGATCCGCCCGCGCGACCTCCCGGAGCATCGGCCCGTGAAGTGCATGCCTGCGACCGAGCGCGCGTCCGCGCCGCTCTCCGGGGCTCCTTCAGCGATCTCTACGAGGCGCTTCGGGGTCTGTAGAACCTGCGCCGGGGCGGGAGCGAAGTCTGCCGTGTTCACTACAACCTTCCCGCGTTGCGGCGGGTCTGGCTCGTCGTCGAGCCTCGCTCCGGCCTGTACGAACGCCACCCGCGCAGAACTCTCCCCGCAAAGGATCGCTCACCGATGCCTGCACGCCGCCTGCTGCGTACCGCGGCCGCCGCCGCACTGACTCTCGCCGCCGCCCTGGTCCCTGCGCACGGCGCCGGGGCCGCCGGCACGGAACCCCACTGGGAGGTCTCCCTCTCCGGAGACAGCCCCGTCGAGTCCCTGTTGTCGGTCTCCTCCGTCAAAGGCGACCTGGCCTGGGCGGTCGGCAGGAAGGCCCAGCACGGCGTCATCATGCGCTGGGACGGGAAGAAGTGGCGCGCGGACACCGCACCGGGGCTTCCCCGCGTCGGGGAGTGGTCGTCGGTCAGCGCGGTGTCCGCCAACGACGTCTGGGCTTACGGCTCAACGGGCAGCGGCCAGGCGCTCGTGCACTACAACGGCAAGCGCTGGACCCGCGTTCCCACCACTGGCCCCTTCGACGACTCCTGGCCCGAGGTCCCGATCAAGGCCGCCCCGGGGCGGCTCTTCAAGGGCGGCAAGTCCCTGTACACGTATGCCAACGGCGTATGGAAGACCTTCGCGCTGCCGCGGCTCGTCGACATCCGGGACATCGACGCGCTGTCTGCGGATGATGCCTATGCAACCGGCATGCAGTACCCGGTGGACGGCGGCCACCCGGTGACCTACCACTGGGACGGGACCACCTGGACGCTGATGGGCACACCCCCGGTGCGGGCCGGCACGGAAGCCGACAAGATCACCGTGGCATCCCGGGGCAGCGTCTACGTGGCCGGGTGGGCCCATGGCTCCCACGGCGGCCCGCCCGTCCCGAGCGTCGCGCACTGGAACGGCACCGCCTGGAAGGACGTCACCGGATCGCTCGCCCACCTCTGGCTCACGGCGATCGACTCCGACGGCCACGGCGGCCTGTGGGTCAGCGGCACCGACCGGACCGACCCGGCCACGGCCGCTCCGGTCTTCTGGCATTACGACGGCACCACCTGGACCAAGATGCCCGGAGCATCGGCACCGGACGGCGACAACCAGTCGCCGCGTTACGCCTTTTATGACCTGGAACCGATCGGCAGCACCGGTGCTTACTGGGCCGTGGGCGACTACTCCCTGCCCATGACAGCGGAGAGCGAGACACCGATCAACGGCCTGATCGAGCGGTCCACGCCGCACCCCCGACGGCGACCCGCCGCTGACCGGGAGGCGGACCGCGGGACGTACGGTGCGGTGCGGCAGTCAGCAATTGCTGCCGACATTCCTAGAATTCCTGGAGTGGGCTGCCGGTAGATGCCGGTAGCCGCCGGTAAACCGTCGAACGGGCTTTCCGGGGGTTCCCGTTCGACGGTTGTCCTTCCTCATCCGGAGGCGGGGAAACCGGCCGGGCCGGGCCAGGCCGGGCCGGGTATTTTCCAGGAGGGCGCGTGCGCGGGGATGCTTCCTGGGAGGAGGGAATGTCCTGGGGGACGGGGAGTTAGGGCGCCGGCGTATGTGTCCTGAGGCTTGTGGCCTGTGACTTGTGGCCTGTGACTTGTGGCTTGTGGCTTGTGGCTTGTGTGGGGCTTGCCATTTGGGGCTGGGCTGAGCGGCTGGGCGCGAACTGGGGCGATGCGGCACGGCAGTTGGGTGGCCGGACGTCTTTGCTGCGACGCGACAGGGGCGCGGACGGTTGCGTGCGTGGGACGTCGGGGGCGGCGGCACGTACGCGGGCGCATCGTTCACTCACGTGGGGTAGTTCGGTCGCCGGAGGGGATCTTTTTTCCATCTTCCGTTTTGTGGATGGCGGATACAGGGAGCAGGTTTTCTTGTGAACTCGCTGTATTCCACTGGACGGTGAGTGTGATTCAGGCCACAGAGGTAGTGATCGGGCCGGTGCTAGGTTCCGTTGTCAGCAAGTCCGTATTGCTGGTGGCAAAAAAACGGAGGTTTGCAATGGCAGAGCAGTCCGAGCAGACACCCACGGAATACATTCCGCCGATGCTCGTCGAGGTCGGCGAGTTCACCGAGGACACGTTGGGCAACTGGCACGGCACGTCGCCCGACTGGTTCTTCAACTACTACTGGTAAATCATCCGCCAGAAGTAACTGACCGACGGGGGAACCGGGCCTGCCTGTGCGGAGCCCGGTCTCCTTCTCCATTCATGAGGGCTCTGGCCCGCCGCGGCGTCGAGGCACCGGGTACTTCCCGCCGGCGCGCGCTTCGGCCAGGGAGCCGGCGGGGGGATGGCGAAGTTGAGTGCTGGGTTTGTGGTCCTGCCGGACACCGCCGACGGCGCGGAGATCCGGGCGCTCGTGCCGTTCGCGCATGCCCGAGTGATCGCGCACGCCTCCGGGCGGCCGTGGCTGGTCGGCGAGTGGTCCCACGAACAGGTGAGGGTGGCCGAGGCGGGCCCGGTACGGCTGGCCGTACTCGGCACGTGCCCGGTCACCGACGACGGGCTGGCGCGGATTGCCGCCCGTATCTCCCGGCTGTCCGAGGTGGACCGGGCCGTTCCCGCGCTGCTGGGGTCCTGCCACATCGTGGCATCGGTGGACGGACACGTCCGCTTCCAGGGCAGCGCCTCCGGGCTGCGTCGCGTCTTCCACGCCCGGGTGAACGGGGTGCGGGTCGCCGCGGACCGGTCCGATGTGCTCGCGGCGATGACCGGTGCCGGGGTGGACGAGGAAACGCTGGCGCTGCACGTCGCCTGCGGCTTGCAGGTGCCTTTTCCGGCCAACGCGCGCAGTGCGTGGTCGGGCATCAGCACGCTCGCCCCGGAGAACTGTCTGCTGTGGGACGGCGACCGGGACCGGGAAGCGGTGTGGTGGCGTCCGCCCGAGCCGGACCGGTCGCTGAGGGACGGGACGGCGGGGGTGCGCGAGGCCCTGACCGCCGTATTGGACCGAAGGGCGCCCCATGACGGCCGGTTGAGTGCGGATCTGTCCGGCGGGCTGGATTCGACCTCGCTGTGTTTTCTGGCGGCCCGGCACACCCCGGAGCTGCTGACCTTCCGTTGGGGCGAGGCCGACGCGGGCAACGACGACGCGGTCTACGCCGGGCAGGCGTCGCGGCTGCTCGACCGTGCCGAGCACCTCGTCGTGCCGCAGCACGAACTCCCCGACATCTTCGCCGACCCGGCTCTCGCGGTGTCCGCCGAGGAGCCCCTCTCGCTGACGCGTGCGACGGCCCGGATCCGCCGGGGCGCCCGGCTGCTCGCGGACCGCGGCTCCCGCCGGCATCTGGCCGGCCACGGCGGCGACGAGCTGTTCTCCCCGATGCCGTCCTATCTGCACCAGTTGATGCGCCGTCATCCGGTGACGGCGCTGAAGCACGTACGGGCGCACTGCGCGTTGAAGCGCTGGCCGCTGAAGGCGACGCTCGCCGAGCTCGCGCAGCCGGGGAGTCTCCCCGCGTGGTGGCGGGAGCAGGCCGGGCTGCTGACCGCGCCCCGGCCGCCGCTGCGGCGCCCGGCGCTGGGCTGGGGCCTGGGGCCCGTACGGGCAGCGCCATGGATGACCCCCGAGGGCGTCGAGCTGGCGCGGGAGGCACTGCGCCGGGCCGCCGAGCGTGCGCGGCCCCTCGCCGAGGACCTCGCCACCCACACCATGGTGCTCATGATCCGTTCGAACACGGCCAGTTACCGGTTGCTGGCGCGGCTGTACGCCGAATCCGGTGTGGAGCTGGACATGCCGTATCTGGACGACGCCGTCCTCGACGCCGTGCTCCGGGTACCGGCGCACGAGCACGCCGGACCGTGGCGGTACAAGCCCCTGCTGGCCGATGCGATGCAGGGCATCGTGCCGGACGGGATCCGGGCGCGGTCCACCAAGGGTGAGTTCGGCGAGGACATCAGAAGGGGGCTGCGCCGCAACCTGCCCGCCATCCTGGACCTCTTCGCCGATTCCGAGCTGGCGGCCCGCGGCCTGATCGACACCGACGCGCTCCGGCTGCGGCTGGGCCGGCCGCAGGCGGACAACACCACCGCCCAGGCGCTGGAGAGCCTGCTCGGCTGCGAGACCTGGCTGCGCACCACTTCCGGCCCCGGCACCACCCCCCGTCCCGGCACCGGGACCGTCCCCTCGGAGGTCTGATCCGTATGCGGCTCCATCCCGACGTCTCCATGACGGACACCGACGACGGCACGGTGCTGCTGCATCAGCGCACCGGCCGCTACTGGCAGCTCAACGTCACCGGCAGCCGCGTACTGCACCGCCTGCTGGACGGGGACACCCCCGAGAGCGTCGCCGACGGCCTCGCCGCCGCGCACGGCATCGACCCGCGGCGGGCGCGGCAGGACGTCGGCGCCGTGATCGAGCAACTGCGCACCGCCGAGCTGACGGTGGCCTCATGAGCCAGTCCATGGCACTGGACCAGCGGGCCCGGCTCCCGCTGTCGCGCCGCCTGCTGCCGCTGCTGGCCGTCGGCGCCGCCCGGCCGCTCGCCCGCCTCAAGCCCGCCCGGCTGCGCGTCGTGCTCGAATTCGCCCGCCGCGGTGCGGCACCGGCCGGTGCCGGGCAGGCGCAGCGGGCGCGCGACCAGGTCGTTTCGGTGAGCCTGCGCTGTGCGGGGCAGAACTGTCTGCAGCGCTCGCTCGCCACCGCGCTGCTGTGCCGGGCCCGCGGGGTGTGGCCGACGTGGTGCACCGGCGTCCGCACCCACCCCTTCGCCGCCCACGCCTGGGTCGAGGCCGACGGCCGGCCGATCGGCGAGCCGCACCCCGAGGGCTATTACAAGCCGCTGCTGACCGTCCCGCCCCGCACCGGAGCCGGCGCCGGGGACCGCTGAGCGCCGGCGGCCGCCGATGCCGTCGGCGGCCGCCCGGACGTACCCGTTCCGTCCGCAATCCTCGATCGAAGGGCTGATCCCGTGCACCCTCTCCCCCGGCAGGAAGTGGCCGCCCGATGACCACCGTGGACACCGACGGAGCGCCCCGGCCCGCGGCCGGTGCCCTCCGCCTCGTCGAGAGCCGCACCACCCGTCCCACGACCGTGGACTTCGCGGAGTATGTGCGGGCGATGTCCGTCCACTGCCCGTATCTGGCCCCCTCCGTGGAACACGGCCTGACGGGGTGGACGGTGTACGAGGCGGCCGGCGAAGCTCCGGAGGTCGAGGCGGAGGTGTTCCACGCCGGGGTGCGGGCCGCGGAGTGGGTCCGGACCCAGATGAACGGGCCCCGCGGCGCGCTGGTCTGCGAGAACATCGCGGTCGTCGGCGCCGGCCGGGAGGTGTTGGCGTGGCCGCACTGGGCCCTGAAGAACCTCTACGGGCCCGTCGGCGTGATGTTCGGCAAGTTCCCGGTGGGCGATCAGGTCACCGACCACCGCGGCCGCCTCGTCCCGGAGCCGCCGGTCTCCTTCCTGGCCGTACGGGTCGCCGTACGCGCCCGCGATCCGCTGTTCCTGAGCCGGACGCCGGACCTCGCCGCCCTCGTGGCCGAGGCGTCGGACGACGGCCGGGACGTCTTCGCGGAGGTCTCGCGCGAGTGGAAGGACGTGAAGCTGTGGGCACAACGCCGGCTGCCGCGGGGGTGAATCCCGTCGGCGGGCTCAGAGCGACGACCCGTCAGCAGTAGGCATCACGAGAGCCGGCACCCCGGGGCGGCGTCGCCCCCCGCCGTCCTCAGCGTCCGGCGGCGGCCGGTGGGGGTACCGACTCGCCCTCCTCCTCGTGTTCGACGGCTTCGTCCACCGCCTCGGGGGGCATCGCGAGGTGCACGGCGGTGTAGTGGATGACGAGGCTGAAGACGATCACGATGACCAGGTCCCACCAGGCGGGGAGGGCGCGGGTGCCGCCGTAGCGGCCGAAGCGGCCGATGAGGACCATGCCGCCCAGCCAGGGCCAGACCCAGGCGGCCGATCGTCCGCGCAGGCCGCTGCGTTCGGCCGCCGGGATGACGCGGCGGTTGACCGCGAAGACGGCGAAGCCGAGCAGGGCGGCGGTCCCGAGTTTCCAGTCCGCCTCGTAACCGGACCAGTAGAAGATCAAGTTGGCGAAGACGAATCCTGCGGGGGCCATGGCCGTCCCGCGGGGCAGCCGGTAGGGGCGGTTGCGGCCGCCGTCGCGCAGGCGCAGGGCGTGCAGGGACACCGGCGCGAACGCGTACATGATGGCCGCTGCCGAGGTGACCAGGCCGACCAGGGCCTGCCAGCTGGGGAACGGCAGGAAGGCGAGCTCGCCGACCACGAAAGCGAGGAGGGTCGAGACGACGGGCACGCGGCTGCGGCCGACCTGGGAGAGGGGTCGGGGCAGCACCCGCTCGCGTCCCATGGCGTACGAGAGACGGGCGGCACCGGCCATGTAGACCAGGCCGGTGCCGGCCGGGGAGATCACGGCGTCCACGTAGAGGATGGTCGCCAGCCAGCCGGCCCCGACGGCGGTGGCGAGGGTGGCGTAGGGGCCGAAGTTGCCCTTGCCCACCGGGTTGTCCCAGCTGTGGGTGAGGGCGGCGGGGTCCAGGGCGGCGATGAAGGCGACCTGCAGCAGGAGGTAGAGCGCGGTGCCGATCGCCATGGCCACGATCACCGCCCGGGAGACGTCGCGCTGTGGATTGCGCGCCTCACCGGCCAGCTGAATGGCCTGCTCGAAGCCCAGCAGCGCGAACACCACTCCGGCGGGCAGCGCCGCGAAGACGCCGTGCGCCCCGTGCGGTGCGAAGCCGCCGCCCGCGGTGAAGTTCGATCCGTGGAAGGCCAGCGCCATCAGCACCGCCACGGTCAGCAGCGGTACCGCCGTCTTCACCACGGCGGTGACCGAGTTGATCCCGGACAGCAGCCGTACGCCGAGGACGTTGATGAGGGTGAAGAGCAGCATGAAGACGGTCCCGATGACCAGGCCCGCGGCGGTGAGGGTGCCGTTCGGGTGCAGCAGGTGCACCCGGTCGCGGACCCAGCCGATGCGGTCCAGGTACGAGAGGGTGGCCTCGACCTCGATCGGCGCGATCAGGACCGATCGCAGCCAGGACATCCAGCCCGCCGTGAAGCCCACCAGGGGGCCGAAGGCGAAGAACGGGAAACGGGCGGTGCCTCCCGCAATCGGGTAGGTGGCGCCCAGCTCCGCGTGGGCCAGCGCGAGCACGGCGAGCATCGCCGAGGCGAGCACCCAGGAGATCAACGAGGCCGGGCCGGCGATGACGGCGGTGGTGAGGGCGCCCAGCAGCCAGCCGGACCCGATGATCGATCCCAGGGAGATGAACATCAGCCCCCAGAACCCGACCGCCCGGCGCAGGTGGCGGGTTCCAGCGGCGCCGGCACTCCCGGCCGCGGCCGGCCTCGTCACGCGCGCTCCTGGTTCACGCCACCATCTTGGGGCCGGGAGGCGGGCCTGGCGGGACCGACGCGCTGAGTGTCACTCCGTGTACTGCGCGTGAGGGAGGGGGCGGGTGCCTGCGCGTCCCGGCGTACGGCGGCGTCCGCGGGGGCGGGTGTCTGCCGTGGGGCCCGCAGCCGTCACCGCGGTCGTCGGTCGCCGTCGGCCACCGGCCGCACGGGCGGTGAGGTGTGTACGGCGCCGTTGTGGGACGGCGGGTGGGTGTGGAACAGCGTTGCGTACAGGCCGCGGTGGGCCAGGAGTTGGGCGTGCGTGCCGGCCTCCACCAGGCGTCCCCGGTCCAGGACCAGGATGCGGTCGGCGTCCGCGGCGAGGTCCAGATCGTGCGTGATCACGATGGTGGTGCGGCCCGCGGCGAGCCGCCGTAGTGGCGCGACGATGCGCTGGGTGGCCAACGTGTCCAGGCCGGTGGTGGGCTCGTCCAGAATGAGCACGGGGGCGTCGCGCAGCATCGCCCGCGCGATCGCGACGCGCTGGAGTTGGCCGCCGGAGAGCCGGGAGGTGCCGGGCGCGATGACGGTGTCGTAGCCGTCGGGGAGGGCGGCGATGAACACCTCGGCGTCGGCCGCCCGGGCGGCGCGGACGACATCACCGTGGGTCACGTTGTCGCGCCCGCAGGCGATGTTCTCCTCGACGGTGTCGTGCAGGACGAGGGTCTCCTGGGGCAGCAGCGTGATGTTGCGGCGGAGCCGGTCGAGCGGCATCCGGTTCACGGGGATGCCGTCGAGCCGGATGCTGCCGGCGTCCGGGTCGTAGAACCGCAGCAGCAGGGCGGCGAGCGTCGACTTGCCCGCTCCGCTGGGGCCGGTGATGACCACGAGTTCCCCGGGCACCGCGCTGAACGAGAAGTCCTTCAGGACCTCCTCCGTGCTGCCCGGATAACGGAAGTGCACCCGGCACGCTTCCACCGCGCCGACCGCGCGGCTCGGCGCGGGGACGACGGCGGCGGCGTCCGGGTCGGTGACGGCGGGCCGGGCGTCGAGGATCTCCAGCAGCCGCTCGGATCCGGCGGTCGCTTCGGTCACCGTCAGCCCGAGCTGGCCGAGGTCGCGGATCGGCGGGTAGAGGTAGCCGATGAAGGCGGCGAAGGCCAGCAGCTGCCCGAGCGTCATCCGCCCCGCGGAGATCTCCCACGCCCCCAGGCCGATGATCGCCAGGACGCAGAGCGTTTCCAGGACCTCGACGATCTGCTCGTACAGCTCGTTGAGGCGGGCGCTGGTCACCGACGCCCGCAGCCAGCTGCGGGCCTCGCGGCGCAGCCGCTGCTGCTCGTCGTGCTGCCGGTTGTAGGCCTGTGTCAGGACGACGTTGACCAGGCCTTCCTCGACCACCGAGGTGATGGCGCCGTCCGCCGCGCGCTCCCGGCGGGACACCTCCTTGACCCGGCCGGTGAAACGGCGCGTGGCGATCCAGAAGAGCGGGGCCAGGGCGAAGGTGACCAGGGCCATGTCCCAGCGCAGCCAGAACGCGGCGCCGGCGTAGAAGATGACGCCGAAGACGGCCGTGGCCGCCTGGACCAGGCCGGTGACCACCAGCTGCTCGATGGCGTCCACGTCGCCGGTCAGCCGCTCGACCAGGTCACCGCGGCGATTGCGCTGGAAGAAGTGCGGCGGCAGCTTTTGGAGATGGGCGAAGACGCGGGCCCGCAGCCGCATCACAAAGCGCTCGGCCGTCCAGGCGGCGAGCGAGTTGCCCAGATACCCCACCACCCCGCCGGCGACGGCCACGCCCAGCCACAGGGCGGCCGGTGCCCAGAAGGCGCTGACCGAGCCCTTCTGCAGAGCGTTGTCGGTGAGTTCGGCGAAGACCAGGATGGCCACGGTCTCCGCGAGCGCGGCCACGATGGCGCAGAGACAGATGAGGACGATCCAGCGCCGGTCGCCGCGGGTCAGCGGCCAGAAGCGCCGCACCGATTCCTTGAACCCCACCCGCCTCGTACGGATCGGGGCATCGGCCACCAGGCCGGCCCGAAGGACCCGTTCCCTACCGGTGCCGGGGGGCGGCTGGGCCGTGCGCCGCGGGTCTGCCGCGGGAAGAGGGGAGGGAGCGACGGGCTCCCTCGACAACGATGAACCCCGTCCAACGGGCGGTGCTTCAGCGCCTCGTTGAGGCGACGCTGCACGGCGCTCCGCGCGCCGGCGCGAGCTGCGGAGGTGCATGGTCGCTACTCACATCGTCGGTGCTCGGGGGTTGGCCGGGACCGGGAGAGGCCCGTCAAACCAACGAGGCGGACCCGCGCGGTACGCGAGCCTGCCTCGGACTCAGGTTTTTGAGTCAGTAGCCACGACGCCTGCGCAGATACCTGCGTCCACGCCTCCGGCGACGCCGGCGGTTGTGGTCATGGTCGTGGTCGTGATCGTGGTCGCGGTGACGCCTTCTAGGGAAGACATTCCGGAAGCTCATTCTCGCCTCCTAGGACTTGTTCCTTGTTGTCGAACCGTTACCGGTGACGACAACTCCCAAGCTACGACGCTCACCTGTCTCCAACAAGCTGATTTGCGTGAAAATTCAGATATACACCAATATTCTTCGCAAACGTGACAAAGGGTGCGGGGTAGTCACTCTCCGGATGCCGTGCGTCCGCGCCCCGGCCGCGGACGCTGCGTGGGCTTCGGCACCCGCGGCGTAGGGGCGCGGTGTACGGGCAGCGGCGTGCAGGGCCGCCGCGGGAGGCCGGTGGCGGCGGGAGGGCGACGGCGGCTCAGACGGCGTGCCGGGCCCCGTCCAGGACGGCGACGGGCGGGGCCGGCGGGGCGGCGGGACGGCGGCACCCCGGACGTGATCCACACCCTGGAGACCGCGCCCGTGCCGCGTACCGTCGCCGGGGCGCCGGGGGCCGGTCGCTCGCGCGGCCCCGGCACCCCGGCGACGTCCTCCGCGGCGCCGCTGACGGGGTCGTGAGCGGCGCCGCGGGGTGCATCGGCGGTGGTCAGGTCGCGCTGAGCGCCACCGTCGGATGCAGCCGGGAGGCACGGACGGCCGGATACAGGCCGGCGACGACGCCGATCAGCAGGGTGGCGCCGAGTCCGCCCGCCAGGGACCAGGGCGGTACGACCGCGGTCCACCCCTGGGCACGGGCGAAGGCGACCGTGGCGGCGGCGCCGAGGGCCGCGCCCACCAGCCCGCCGAGCGCCGACAACAGCAGGGACTCGGTGAGGAACTGGAGCCGGATCGAGCCTCTGGTCGCGCCCAGGGCGCGGCGCAGCCCGATCTCCTGGCGGCGCTCCAGTACCGAGATCACCATGGTGTTGGCCACCCCCACCCCGCCGACGAGCAGCGCCACCGCCCCCAGCCCCAGCATCAGCGTCGTCAGGCCCTCGTCGGTGGCGGCCTTGGCCGCCAGGGCGTCGGAGGGGCGCGAGACCTTCACTCCCCCCTCGTTGCCCGGATTGACCGTACGGGCCAGGACCCCCTGCACCGCCTCCACCGAGGCGTCCGTGGAGCGCTCGAAGATGGTGGTCGGATGGCCGTCGAAGCCCAAGTAGCGCTCGGCGGACGGGTATCCGACCAGCGCGACGCGGTCCAGGGTCGGCACCAGCTCGACGGGGGCGAGGATGCCGGTGACGACGTACCACCGGTCGTTGAGCAGGATCTTGCTGCCGGGCGCCGTCACCCCGAGGCGGTCGGCGGCCACCCCGCCGAGCACGACGGTGGGCAGTCGTTCACTGGCGCGGTTCAGCCAACTCCCCTGGCTCGTACGGGCATTGAGGGCCGCGAGCAGATCGGGGCGGGCGGCCTGGACCGTGACCCCCGACGCCAGCTCCTCCGGTACGACATCGCTGCGCCGCACCCGGGCGTTGACCGCGCCGGTGGCGGTGGCGTGCTGGACCGGGCCGATCCGCTCGACCATCGCCACCGCGCTCTTGGGGAGCTTCACGTCCTTGCCGAGGGCGTCCGTGCCCGCCTCGGCGGTGAGCAGATTGGTGCCCAGCCGGTCCAGCCGGGCGAGCAGGTCGGCGCGGCTGGAGGTGGACAGTCCGACGACCGCGACCATCGTGGCGATGCCGATCGCGATGCCGAGGGCGGACAGCACGACGCGGGTGCGGCGGCTGCGCAGGCCCTCGGCGCCGACCCGCAGCACATCGGCGGGGGAGAGCCGGGCCGGCCGCAGCGTGGGGCCGCTCATGGAGTCACCTCCTCGGTGTGCTCCGCAGGGGAGGCGGGTGCGGGAGCATGTCCCGGAGGGGAGCCGGGTGCGGAGGCCTGCTCCCGGGGGGAGCCGGTGGCGCCGGCGGCACCGGAGTCGTCGACGATCTCGCCGTCCCGGAAGCGGATCCGGCGCGGCAGCGAGTCGGCGATGTCGTGGTCGTGGGTGATGACGCAGACGGTCCGTCCTGCCGCATGCAGTGCGCGGAGGAGGTGCATGACCCGTGCGCCGGAGGCGGAGTCCAGTGCGCCGGTCGGCTCGTCGGCGAGCAGCAGATCGGGCTCGCCGACCAGCGCGCGGGCGATGGCCACCCGCTGCTTCTCGCCGCCGGAGAGCTGGTGGGCGAGGTGGCCGGTGCGGTGGCCGAGCCCCACCTCTTCCAGGGCCGTACGGGCCCGCGCGCGGCGCGCGCGCAGCCCCGTCCCGCCGTAGAGCAGACCGTCGGCGACGTTGTCCTGGGCGGTGCGGCCGGGGGCGAGATGGAAGTGCTGGAAGACGAAGCCGATGTGCCGGGCGCGCAGGGCGGAGAGCTGGGCGTCGGACAGCCGGCTCACGTCGTGCCCGGCCACCCGGACCTCGCCCGAGGTGGCCCGGTCGAGGGTGCCGAGGAGGTTGAGCAGAGTGGATTTGCCGGAGCCGGACGGGCCGACGATGGCGAGCAGTTCGCCCTGCGCCACCCGCAGGTCCACGCCCCGCAGGGCATGGACGCCGCCCGGGTACGACTTGGTGGCCGCCCGCAGTTCGATCACTGCTGAGGTCATTGCTCGGCCGCTCCGACCTTCATGCCCTCGGCCAGCCCGGTCCCGCTGACCTCGATCCGGCCGTCGGCCGACAGGCCGGTGTCGACCCGGACCATGTGCGACCCGGCGCCCTGGACCACCTCCAGGCCGTAGCCGCCCTCGCGCAGCGCGACGACCGCATCGACCGGCACCGTCAGCACGCCCTTGCGGCTCTCGCTGACGAACTTCACGCTCAGGGTGCCCTGCTGGTCCTTCTGCTGGGGCTTGGCGTCGCCGTCGAGCGTGATCTCGACGGCGATGCCGTCCTGTCCGGACGGCGCGCCGGAGCCGCCGGGGGCCGCGCCCTCGGCGGAGTCCGCGCTCTCGGGGGTGGCCACGCCGCTGACCTTCCCGCGCCGGGTGCCTCCGCTGGGCATGGCGACCTCCACCTTCGTGCCGTTGGCGGCCAGCGCCCGGTCGGTGGCATCGAGCGAGGCCCGGACGACGGGCGTGGTGGAGGCGACCGTCAGGACCGTGTCGGACGGGCCGACCGCGTCGGCGAGGGCGGCGTCGGCGGCCACCACGCGTACCGGGCCGCGCTGGAAGACGAGGTCCCCCTTGCCGATCCGGCCGTTCGCGTCGGTGAGGCCGAGGGACTTCTGCCATGCCTTGACGGCGGCCTCGGTCGCCGCGTCATAGCGGGTATCCACATACAGCCGGGAGCCGAAGCCCAGGTCACGGAGGTTGCGCTCCAGTTGGAGGACGTCCGGGCCGCGGTCGCCTGCCTTCATCGCGCGGAACATCGGGGTCGCGCCGTAGAGGAGGACCACCGGGCGGGCGTCGCGCTCGTACAGCGGCTGGCCGAGCGACACGGTCCTCCCCGGCCGGGCGGCCTTGGTGACCGTGCCCTCCACGGGGGACTTCACCGCACGGCGCTGTGCGTAGTCGAGATGCCCGTCGACGCTCTTGCTCACCACCAGATCGGTGCGGGTGATCTCGGTGGTGTGGGCCGGCCCCTTGGCGCGCCCGCCGTCGGCGGCGGCGTCCTTGCCGTTGTTGGTGAGGAGGATGACGCCGCCCGTCGCCGCGGTCGCGGTGACCGCCGCGACCAGGGCGATCAGCCCCCGGCGGCGCTTTGCGGTGTTGCTCACTGCATGCCGTCCAGTCCGTCGAGGAGCTTGTCCTTGCACGCCTGGCGGGCCTGCTTGTACGCGGGCGAGTCCGGGGAGACCTCGGGCGAGACGGGGTTCGCGTCGCCGCCCGGGATGACATTGCCGTTCTGGAGCTGCGGGTTGGCGAACTTCGAGAGGCCGTGGGCGCGCATGCACTTGGCGTGCGCGAGCATCGACTCGTACTCCTTCTGGACGTCGCGGCGCGGCTCCTCCTTCGACGCCTTGAGCATCTCGCCGGTGCAGACACCGCCCTTGCCGCCCTTGGCGATCTCCTCGTTGCCCGGCTTCTCCTGGAGTTCGTTGATCTTCGTCCAGTCGAGATAGCCGCTCAGCTTGGGGTCGGGGAAGTCCTTGTCGACGTTCTTGCGCATGCACTGGACGTACTTCATCTGTGCGTCGTAGAACGCGCTCTTGCCCTGGGCGGCGGAGCTCGGGGAGCCGGAGCCGTCCTTGTTCCGGTCGGTCGAGGGCGCGTCGCTGACGGAGGCCACCCCGTCGTCCGACGGCTGGGTGCCACCGCAGGCGGTGGTCAGGGCGAGGGCGGGTACGGCGATCAGCAGCGCGAGGCGCGCGGGCCGGCGGCGGGGGGATGTCTGCGGGGTCATGCGGCCAATTTCGGGCCGCTAGTTGGTGGTCGTTCCATGGCCGCATGATGGGAACGTAACAATGCCGGCGGACCGCGCTCCCGCCCTGTGGATAACTCCTGAGCTGCACGGACCTCGCACATAATCGGCGGCATGCCTCATGTACTGCTGGTCGAGGACGACAGGTCCGTGCGCGACGGAATGGAGCTGGTGCTGCGCCGGCACGGCCATGCGGTCGATGCCGTCGCCACCGGCGAGGAAGGGCTGACGCTGCTGTCCCGGCCGCGCGGCGGCGGCATCGAGATCGCGGTGGTCGATCTGATGCTGCCGGGCATCGACGGCTTCGAGGTCTGCCGGCGCATCCGCGCCCGGAGCCAGCTGCCGATCATCATGCTCACCTCGCGCGGCGACGATCTGGACGTGGTCAGCGGGCTGGAGGCGGGCGCCGACGATTACGTGATCAAGCCGATCACCGGCCGGGTGCTGGAGGCCCGGATCCGGGCGGCGCTCCGGCGGGCCGGGCCGGCCACCCGCACCGACAGCGACGACTTCGCCGGGCTGGTCATCGACCGGGCGGGTCTGACCGTCACCAAGCAAGGCGCCCGCGTCCGCCTCCCGCCCACCGAACTGCGGCTGCTGCTGGAGCTGTCCGCCGCCCCCGGCCGGGTCTTCAGCCGCGAACAACTCCTCGAACTCGTCTGGGAGCACGACTTCCTGGGCGACTCCCGGCTGGTGGACGCGGCGGTGGGCCGGCTGCGCGCCAAGCTGGAGGACGTCCCCGCCAGACCGCGCTACATCCAGACGGTGCGCGGCTTCGGCTATCGCTTCGGACCGCTGTGAGCCGGCGATGACCACGACCAGCACTGCGAGGACCGCGCCGGAGCCCGCCGCGGCCACGGCCGGACACCGCGCCGCGCCGCCCCGGATGCGGCTGCCGCACATCGGCGGTCTGCGCGGCCGCCTCATCGTCACCGTCGTCGTGGTCGCCCTGATCAGCGCGGTCACCGCCACCGCTCTGGCCTACCGGGAATCGCGCGAGGCCGTCCTCAAGCGGGCCCAGAGCGCCGCCGTCGACGACTTCCGCAACCGCATCGAGCAGCTCGCGCCGGAGCTCGACGTCCCCACCGACCGCCGTGCGATGGCCCGCTTCGCCCAGGACGTCTCGTCCGGGCTGCGCGGCTCCCTGGTCGTCGCCCGGTACCGCGAGGTCACCGCCGTCACCGACCCGTCCGCCGACCGCACCCGCATCACCCCCGAACTCCGCGCGGCCGTGCGCACCCACTCCCGGGTCTCGCTCCAGCGGGTGGCGCCCGACGGACGGCCCTGGCTGGTCCTCGGCGCCCCGGTCGGCCTCGACGCACCGGCCCGTCACGGCAGCTCGGCCCGGCCTTCCGGGGTCGAGGTCTACGCGGTCGTCTCCCTGGCGGAGGAGGAGCGCGACACCGCCGAGCTGGTGCGCAGCGTGCAGAGCGGCCTGCTGCCCGTGGTGCTGCTGGCCGCCGTGCTCGCCCTGGTCGCGGCCCGTACGGCGCTGCGGCCGGTCCGCAGACTGGCGCGGGCCACCCGCCGGCTGGCCACCGGCGAGCTGAGCATCCGGGTGGAGGAGAAGGGGCGCGACGAACTGGCCGAGCTGGCGCACACCTTCAACGAGACGGCCGGCGCGCTGGAACACAGCGTCGGCGAGCTGCGCGAACAGGAGGCGCTGGCCCGGCGCTTCGTCGCCGATGTCTCCCATGAGCTGCGCACCCCGCTGGCCGCCATGACCATGGTCTCCAGCGTCCTGGAGGAGGACGCCGACGAGCTCACCCCGGACACCGCACACGCCGCCCGTACGGTCAGCGCCGAGACCGCCAAGCTCGCCCGGCTCGTCGACGACCTCATCGAGATATCCCGCTTCGACGCCCGGGCCGTGGCGCTCACCGTGCACGAACTGGACCTGGCCGAGGCGGTGCGCGCCACCCTGGCCGCCCGCGGCTGGAGCGACCGGGTCGAGGCCGATCTCCCCCTGGGCATACGGGCGCGGCTCGACCGCCGCCGTCTGGATGTCATCGTCGCCAACCTCGTCGGCAACGCCCTGCGGCACGGCGCACCGCCGGTGACCGTCACCGCGGGGGCGGCCGATGACTGGCTGACCCTCGCCGTCGCCGACCACGGCCCGGGGCTGGACCCCGAGACCGCCCGCCATGTCTTCGACCGTTTCTACAAGGCCGACAGCGCCCGCGCCCGCTCCGAGGGCAGCGGCCTGGGAATGGCCATCGCCCTGGAAAACGCCCGTCTGCACGGCGGCACCATCGAGATCGCGCCCCCGGCGCCCGGCATCGGCGCGGTCTTCACCCTCCGCCTCCCTCTCCGTACGGACTCCGCCTCATGACGCGCCCTGGCACCGCCACCGTCTGCTGTCTGCTCGCCGTTGCCGCCACGGGGTGCGGCATCCGCCCCACCGGTGTCACGGACGGCGGCTCGGCTCCCTCCGGGATCTCCCAGGGCATGCGGGTCTACTTCGCCTCCGACAGCGGCCCCCGCGGGGTGTCCCGGCCCGGTGCCCAACTCCACGAGCTCAACGGCGCCTTCAAGTTGTTGCTGGCGGGCCCGACCCCCGAGGAGCGCGCCGCCGGGCTGGCCAATCTGCTCCCCCGGGGCGAGGCGCTCAGCGCCACCTCCCGCCACGGCAAGGTCACCGTCAACGCCCCGGGCCGTCATTTCGACCCTCAGGACCAGAGCACCGGCCAACTGGTCTGCACCATCGCCCGGGCCGAGGTGCTGCTGCACGGAACCCGTCCGGACAAGGTGCAGGTGACCATCGTCGGCGCGGACGGGCGCGCGGGGCCGTACCAGTGCCAGCAGTTCCTCTCGCGCTGAGTCTTACGGCGCACGCGGTGGCCGGCTGGTCGGCTGGTCGGCCTCCCGACTCCCAGCTCCCGACTCCCGGCTCCCGGCTCCCGGCTCCCGGCTGCGAGTTGGGGGTGCGAGTTGGGGGTGCGAACTGGGGGGACGAGGCCGCGGGTCACAGCTACTCCGGGGCGACGGGCAGCAGGCGATAGCCGTCGCCCTCCGGGATCACCCGTCCCGCCGTGGGCGGCGGGAAGTGGCTGCCCAGGAGCAGGGTGTCGGTACCGGCGAGCGAGGCGAGCAGGGCGCGGCGGGTGTGCACGGCCTGTACGGGATCGACGTCGACACAGCTGCCGATGCCGGGGCGCAGCAACTGGACCGGGTGGTGGATGCAGTCCCCGGTGATCAGGGCCGTCTGTCCGGCGCTGCGCAGCTCCACAGCGACCTGGCCGGGCGTGTGTCCGGGGGTGGGCAGCAGACGCACGCCGGGGGCGATGGCGGTGCCCTCGGCGGGGACCTCGACGAGGTCGAGCAGTCCGGCGTCCCGGATCGGGTGCACCGAGTCCCGGAACATCTGGCGGCGGGCCTCGTCCATCTCGGCCCCGGCCCAGTGGTCCCACTCCGCGCGGGAGGTCAGATAGCGGGCGCGAGGAAAGGTGGGAACCCAACTCCCTTGTTCGGCACGGGTGTTCCAGCCGACGTGGTCGGTGTGCAGATGGGTGAGCACGACCAGGTCCACCGTCTCCGGGGCGAACCCAGCCGCGGTCAGACGCTGGAGGTAGTCGGTGTCGAGGTCGTGCCAGGCGGGGTTGGCCCGGGGTTTGCCGTTGCCGATTCCGGTGTCGATGACGAGGCGCAGGCCCTGCACCTCCAGGGCGAAACTGTGGCCGGCCAGGCGGAGGGCTCCGGCGTCGTCGGCGAAGTCCGGCCGGAGCCACGGGGCTTGGGCCACCACATCGGGGGTGGCGTCGGGCAGCAGCCAGCGCCCGGTCTGCGCGGGAAAGGCCACCTCGTCGATGCGGCGGACCGCGAGGTCGCCCACCGTCCAGGCGGGGATGACGTCACTAAAGGCGGGCATGGATCATCCTCTCACAGGCAAAAGCAAACCCTTTGCGTTAAGTCACACTAGCCCGCTATGCTGAGTTAACGCAAACAAATAGCTTTTGCTGTTGTCGATGCGGCAGCCGATGCGGCTGCCACATCGACAACCCCCTCACCCAACCCCCTCACCCCCTCGCGCTCCCCCGTCTTGCCCCCTTCGCGCCGTTGTCGGCATGCGCGGACCGGGAAGAGATGCGCAGACCACGAAGGGATACGCAGGACCACGAAGCGCCGGACCAAGCAGTGCCGGGACCACGAAGGGACCAAGCAGTGAAGTGCAGGACCAAGCAGTACCGGACCGCGAAGTGCAGGACCACGAAAGGCTGTGCATGACCGCCGCAGAACTCACCCCGCAGGAAGGCGCCCGCTGCGCGCTCCGCGCCGGACTCCCCCTGGCGGACGACCGCCTCGCCCCCGTGACCGCCACGGCGAACCACATCCAGTCCGTTCTCGGCGTCCTGCGCGAGCTGGACTTCCGGCAGACACCTCCCGCCCCCGTCTACCAGGCAGGAGGCCCCGCCGGTGCAGCCCTATGAGTTGACGCTGGCCGGCGCGGCCGCCGCCATCCGGGCGGGAGAGCTCTCCCCCGTGGAACTGACCGCTTCGGTGCTCGGCCGGATCGGTGCGGTGGAGGACCGTCTGGGGGCGTACGTCACCCTCGCCGCGGACTCCGCGCGCCGGTCGGCCGTACGGGCGGAACGGGAGATCGCGGCGGGCCGCCACCGCGGCCCCCTGCACGGCATCCCGTTCGGGCTGAAGGACCTCATCGATGCCGCCGGGCTTCCCACGACGGCCAGTTCGCGGGTCGGGTCGCCGCACCCTCCGGCCACGGACAGCGCCGTGGCGGCCCGGCTGTCGGCCGCCGGTGCCGTCCTGCTGGGCAAGACCCACACCCATGAATTCGGCTACGGCCTGACGACGCCGCAGACCCGCAATGCGCGGGACCACGCCCGTATCGCCGGCGGATCGAGCGGCGGCTCGGCCGTCGCGGTGGCCGCGGGAGCCGCCACCTTCGCCCTCGGTACGGACACCGGTGGCTCCATCCGGGTCCCCGCGGCATTGAACGGCGTGGTGGGCCTCAAGCCCACCTACGGCCTGCTCCCGCTGCACGGCGTGACCTCGCTGTCGTGGTCGCTGGACCACGTCGGCCCGCTGACCCGCACCGTCGAGGACGCCGCCCTCGTACTCACCGCCCTGGTCGGCCGCCAGGGCCCGCCCGGCTCCCCCGGTACGGCGTCCACCACAGCGCCCACCGGCCGCAGCGCCTCTCCTGCCGCGCACGGGGCGGACCTCCCGCCCCCGGAGAGCGCCGATCTGACGGGACTGCGCATCGGCGTCCCCCGTCAGCACTACTTCGAGCGCGTGGACCCCGGCGTGGAGACCTCGGTACGGGCCGCCATCGGCCAATTGCACGCATGCGGCGCCGAGCTCATGGACATCGACATCCCGATGGCCCGCTACCTCCAGGCGACCCACTGGGGGCTCATGGTGCCCGAGGCGACCGCCGCCCATGAGCAGACGCTGCGCTCGGTGCCGGAGCTCTACGGCGAGGACGTCCGGGTCCTGTTGGAGGCCGGCGCACTCGTCCCGGCGGGCGACTATCTGCGCGCCCAGCGCTCCCGCGCCCTGATGCGCGAGGCCTGGACCGAGCTGTTCCAGCAGGTCGATGTGGTCGCCGCACCCAGCGTGCCGATGGCCGCCGTCAGGGCCGAACAGCAGACGGTGCAGTGGCCGGACGGCACGGCGGAGACCGTCTCCGACGCTTATGTCAGGCTCTGCGCACCGGCCAACATCACCGGCATCCCGGCCCTGTCCCTGCCCGTCGCCCCGGACGGCACGGGGCTGCCGGCCGGCCTCCAGCTGATGGGCCGGCCCTTCGACGAGGCCACCCTGCTGCGGGTGGGCCGCGCCTACGAAACCGCGTCCGGCAGCGTCGGCGGACCTGTTCCGGTGGCCGCCTGATGCGCCCGCCCAGTCAGGCGTACCTGAAGCGCCGCCCCCGGCGGTGGGCTTCCGAGAGCCCCTCCCCTACTCCCCCTTGAAGCAACTCCTTCGCCTTAAGCCGTAAGGTGGAGCCATGAGCCCCAGGCCGATGACCCGCCCCGGGGGGCGCAGCGCCCGCGTCCAGGAATCGGTGCACGCCGCCGTGCGTGCCCTTGAGGCCGAACAGGGCCGCGAGGCGCTGACCGTGCCCCTGGTCGCCGCCCGCGCCGGTGTCACCCCGTCGACGATCTACCGCCGTTGGGGAGACCTCCAGGAGCTGCTGTCCGACGTGGCCGTCGAGCGCCTCCGCCCGGAGACGGAGCCCGCCGATCACGGAGCGCTGCGCACCGACCTGGAGGCCTGGGCAGAGCATTTCCTGGAGGAGATGTCCTCGCCCCCGGGCCGTGCGTACATCCGCGACGCGCTCGCCGGCGATCCGGACGGCAGTCATGCGGGTCAGTGCTCGGCCTACGCCGCCGAGCAGGTGGGCATCATCCTCGCCCGCGCCGCCGACCGCGGCGAACCGGCCCCGGACGCCGAGGTGGTGATGGACCACATCGTGGCGCCGATGATGTACCGGCTCGTCTTCCGGCCGGGCCCGCTGGACGCGACGTACGCCCGCGGCCTGGTGGAGGCGACGCTGTCCAGCCTGATGCCACCCGGCTGACCAGCCGCACCGCGCGCGAACACCGCTGGCCGGCTGGGCCGGCCACCCCACCCGTCACCCAGCCGACCGCCCCCGTCAGTGCCCGTGTCCGTGAACCTGCCCCTGCCCCTGCCCCTGCCCAGCGTCGGCCGTACGTGTGCCGTCCGGGTCGTCCGGGTTCTGCGGGCTCTCCTGGTTGTCGGACGGCTCGGCACTGGGGCCGCCATTGTCCGACGGGTCGCCATTGTTCACCGGGTCGCCGTTGTCCGACGAGCCGCCGTTGTCGGACGGGTCGGCGCTGTGGGACGGGTCCGGGTTGCCGGAGGGCTCGGGGCTGTCGGACGGGTCGGGTTCATCGGAAGGGTCCGGTTCCCGCGGGCCGTCCGCGCTCAGCTGGAGGCTGCCGAACCGTGCGTTGCGCCAGTCGCGGCTGGGCACGACCGTGACCACGGAGCCGGTGCAATCGCGCCCGTTGTACAGCACGAGGTCGGTGGGGGTGTCGTTGTCCACCGTGCCGTAGCCGTCCCCCACTCCGTAGCAATGGTCGTCGCCGGGATCGAGGATCTCGTGCATCCGGTTTTCCGGGCGGGTGTGGTACGTGATGACGCCGGTGACGGCCTGGGCGCCATGGGGGCTGAAGGCCACGAACGCCCCGGTGAGGGCCAGGGCGCCAAGGAAAGCGGTCATGCGTCGCACAGTCGGAACTCCTCGTCAGCCACGGGCGGCGGTCCGAACGGCCCGGGTCAGGCCCTTACGGGATGTCGCCATGTGGGGTTCCCGACGCCCCCTCAGGATATTCATCCCATAAGGGATATTCACCGTGCAGCGGGACATGCAGAGAGGCGTCCGGCGGCTGACCGGCGTGGCTCCACGGGCCGGTCAGCGGGCCGTACGGGTACCGCGCGGAGCAGCTATCTTGCGGCGGTGACCGGTTCCGCGGCGCGCCCGCTGCTCTTCTTCGACGTTGACGGCCCGCTCCTCCCGTTCGGGGGACCTCCGGCGCACCGCGCGGGCGGGCATCCGGCGTACCCGGCGGGCCACCTGCCCCGGGCGCCGGTGCGAACCCGCTGCCGAGCAGGATCAACCCCGCGCTCGGCCCCAGACTGGCGGCGCTTCCGTGCGAGCTGGTCTGGGCGACCACCTGGATGAACGGGGCGAACGAGTACCTCGCGCCGCTGCTCGGGCTGCCGGAACTGCCCGTACTGAGCCGGCCGGAATCCGCCGCCGGCGAGGAGCGGGACATGCCTGCCGGGCTGCACTGGAAGACCCGCCCGCTGGTCGACCGGGCGGCGTCCCCAGCCGTCTACCCCACCCCCACCCCCGAACGCACAAGCCGGGCCGCCGACGTGCCCAGGCCGGTCGGGGCGCCCAGCCAGCCCGGTGAACCCGTCGGGTGGCGCAGCTCGGGCTCGATGTAGCGGCGGCAGCCCTGGTGCCAGGTGAGGATGCCGGCCATCCAGTTCTCCAGCTCGTGGACGTATCCGTCGAGCGTCTTGCGGGCCTCCGGCGAGAGGTCGAAGTCGTCGTAGACTACCGGGAGTTGATGGGCCGCGACGTGCCGGAACTCGTTCATGCGGGAGGTCATGAGGTCATGGATGATGTGCAGCGCGGTCGGGTAGTCGCAGTCGAAGAAGGTCTGCACGACCAGGATGCCGTTGTGGACCTCGCCCTCGTACTCGATCTCCTTCTGGTACGAGAAGACGTCGTTCGTCAGGCAGGCGACGTCGGCGGCGGAGTTCTCCAGTGAGCGCAGGGCGCCGGTGCGGTAGACCTCCGGCGGGACCTGTCGGCCGTGGCCGATGCGGCTCAGGCTCATGGTGAGGTCGGAGCCGAACGTCGCCCGGCGCATCTCGATGTAGTCGACCGGGTCGGGGATCCGGTTCTGGGTCTGGTTGTCGAGCTCCCACAGCCAGCTGGCCGTCATCGTGTCGACGGTCTGGCGGAACGCCCGGCGCGCCTCGGGGGTCATCGGCTCCGCCGTACGGGGCCACAGGTCCGCCAGCCCGCGTTCGAGGGCGTTGACCGGCTCCGGGGTGGGCGCCGCGAGGTCGACGGGCATGAAGGACGACAGCCGCTCGGTGCACACCTTGGCGGCCACCAGGTCGCGCGGCCGCCCGAAGACCTGCGGGTAGTAGTCGTCCGCGTAGGTGCCCCAGGCCAGCCATGCGGCGCTGAGGTCCAGTTGTTCGGGGGTGGCGTCGGGGTGGATGCCGGCCGCGCACAGCGGCAGGTCGTAGCGGATGATCGCGGGCTCGTCCCAGACGTCGGAGAGCGGCACCCCGGGCTGCGGCCGGAGGATGCCCATCCGGTGCGCCCAATCGATGAGCCGGCGGCGGGCGCCCTCCAGATGCGGGCTGAGGGTGGTGGCGAACGGCATGTGGATGTCGGGGATCCGGGACGGGCCGACCTTCGGGTGCGGCACATGCGTGGTGCTGCGCAGGCGGTGCGCACCGGCCGTGGCCAGGGCGCGCCGCAGATCCGCGGCCGAGGTGCCGAGTCCACCGAGGGGGAACGGCGACCAGGCGGGCGAGGTGCGGGCCGCGGCTCCGCCGCCGTTCATGTAGCGGCTGGAGCGCATGTGCCATTCATGGCCGCCGGACTGCCAGTCCTGGAGCCCCTTGGCGTACGCCAGCACGTCCGCGCAGGACCGCGGGTCCAGGCCCGTCTCGGCGAAGAGCGCGGGGAGTTCCGCGACGACGGTGTTCTCGAACTGCTGCAGCCGCGAGGTGATCAGGTCGTTGACGGAGTCCGCGGCCTCCTGGGTGGTGCAGTTCAAAAAGGTCTCCAGCACCAGGACGCCGTTGCTCAGCTCGCCCTCGTCCTCCGTCTCCCGCTGGTAGGAGAAGAGGTCGTTGCGCAGATGGACGCCGTCGGAGAAGGTGTCGCGCAGTACCCGCAGCGGCCGGGAGCCGGCGACGGAGGCGGGGACCTCGGCGCCGGTCGCGTACTCCACCAGGCCCGCCGACCAGGGCGCACCACCGACCTTGCGGCGCATCTCGATGTACTCGACGGGGTTGGGCACCCGGTGGATGTCGATGTTGGACAGTTCCCAGAGCGACTCGTTGAGCAGATGCTCGGTGCTCTCGGCGAACCGCCGCCGCCAGTCCATGGACATCTGCGGCACGGTGCGCGCCCACAGGTCGGCGAGTCCCGCCTCGACGGGGTTGACCGGCTCGGGAACGGGCGCGGCCAGGTCCATCGGCATGAACGCCGGCAGCCGGTCGAGGTACGCCTTGCCGCCCTCCCGGTCCAGCGTCCGCTTGAACGTCTCCAGGAAGTGGTCGTCGAAGAAGAAGACCCAGACGTACCAGTCGGTCACCAGCGAGAGCGCGTCGGCGTCACATTCCGGGTGGGTGTAGGAACACAGCAGGGCGTAGTCGTGGGCGTCGAGGTCCGACACCTCCCAGATGCCGGAGCCCTCCAGCATTCCCATGCTGCGCGCCCACGTTCTGGAGTGCGTACGGGCCGCCTCCAGATGCGGGTTCAGCCGCGCCGGGTGGGGCGTGTAGAAGGTGGGCAATTCGAATGGCTGCTGCGACACCGTTGCTGGCCTCTTCCCCTGCGTACGGAGGGACGGCGCGCCGATCCACGCCCCCCTTGAACGGGGGCAGCGCTACCCCGGTGATCGGCGGCTTAGGCCTTATGGAGGAGGAGCTTCCGTCTCCACGCCGCTTCCGTTCGGAGTGCGCTGAACTGGGCTTATTTCTGGCTGACTTCTGGCAGCTTTGTTTCGCCTGTGGTGGTCGGCCGGCCGATCGCCGCCGTACGGCCGTGCGCCGCCGTCCGGCCGATCGCCCCCGTCCGCAGGGCGAGTTCCGCGAGCGCCTCCGGGGCGCCGGCCTGGCCGCGGATGCCGGGGAAGGCATTGATGTCCACGAGCAGGGGCGCGCCGCCGCCGGCGTCGAGGACGTCCACGCCGTAGACGTCCAGGCCGAAGATCTCGCCGGCCCGCAGCGCGGCGGCCCGCCAGCTCGCGGGCAGTTCGCCGGCCGGCAGCGACCGGGTCGGTCCACGGCCGCCCGGGGCCAGCTCCGAGCGGCGCAGCCCGGCGAAGAGCCGGCCGTCGACCACCCACAGCTTGTGGTCCCAGCCGCTGTTCGCGGTGAACTCCTGGACCACCACCGGCTCCTGGGCCCAGTCCGCGGCCAGTTCCCGCAGCCCCGCGGCGCTGTCGGCGCGGGCCACCAGGTCGTGGCGCCGGCTGAACCGGCTCTTGAGCACCAGCGGAGTGGCCGGATCGCCGGCCGCCGCCAGCCGGCCGACCGTGGTCAGCGCGGTGGTGGCGGCGAACGGCAGCCCGGCAGCGCGGGCCACGTCGGCCATCGCGACGCGGTCCTGGCAGCGCGCGGTCGCCGCCGCGGAGTTGAGCACCGGGGCGCCGTGCTCCTCCAGGAAGGCGGCGAGCGCCAGCGCCCGCGGGGTCCGCGCCTTGAGGAGATAGACGTCGGCGAGCGGGAAGAGGCCGGGGCCCGCGGTGGCGCTGCCCGGATCCAGCGAGACGACCTGGTGCTCCGGGGCCAGCAGCGCGGTGACGGCGGCCAGCAGCGGATGGCCGGGGTCGGCGGTGAGCAGACAGATCCTCATCGGCCGCCGCCGAGGG
The DNA here is from genome assembly GCF_004122735.1 of Streptomyces sioyaensis. GTDB lineage: Bacteria > Actinomycetota > Actinomycetes > Streptomycetales > Streptomycetaceae > Streptomyces > Streptomyces sioyaensis. The sequence goes on from NZ_SDIF01000061.1 coordinate 35,876, forward strand.
GCGCGGTGGGCCGGACGGGGCGCGGAAGCGGCGGCACGGAGCGCGGAGCCGTCGGGGCGGCCCCCGCCTTCGACTGCCCCGACGCCGGTCCGGCCCCCGTCTTCGACTGCCCCGACGCCCGTCCGCCCTCCGGCCCGGCCGCCCACCCGGCCGCCGGGGCGGCGTCCCGCCCGCTCGTCCCGCGCCGGGCGAGCTCCAGCACGGCGGCGGACACCCGGGCGACCGCGTCCGGCACCTGACGGAAGCTGGGAAAGTCGTTGATGTCGACGACCACCGGGCCGTCGGGCCCGAGCAGGATGTCGACGCCGTAGAGGTCGAGGCCGAAGACCTCGCCGATCCGGGCGGCGATCCGGGCGACCTCGGCGGTGAGCGGCACCTGGCGTTCGCGTACGTCGTGCGCGGGGTGCAGGGGCGAGCACCGCTCGGTCGCGTACAGCTCACCGGCGACGCTGTAGACCTTCAGATCCGTACCGGAGTTGGGGACGTAGGGCTGGGCGATGAGCAGTCCGCCGCCCCCGTCGCCCGTGCCCGCGGAGCCGGCCGGCGCCAGGGGCTCCAGCAGCCGGTCCGGCGTCGCCACCAGCCGGACCGCGCGCCCGGAACTGCCGTCCGCGGGCTTGACCACGAGCGGGAACTCCGCCTCGGGTATCTCCGCGAGCTCCTCGGGCCGGGCCGCCGCATACGTCACGGGGACGGGCAGCCCCGTACCGCGGGCGAGCACCGCGGCCAGCGCCTTGTCGCGCACCCCCCGGATCGCCCGGACGTCGTTCACCGTCGTCAGCCCGGCGGACGCCGCGGCCTCCAGCAGGGTCAGGCCCGGACCGCCGGAGACGGTCTTGAGGACCCAGGCGTCATGGCTGCCCGCCTGTATCGCGTCGGACAGGGATATCAGCGAGCGGCCCGGCCACAGCACGTCCACCTGGTGGCCCCAGGCGCCGAGTTGGCGGATCACGTCCAGCGGCATGCCGTCGTGGCGGTACTGCTCCTCCACCAGGAAGCAGAGTCTCATCGGGGCACCCTCGTCATCGCCGCACGTCCGTCCACCGTCCGTCCGGCAGATCCATGACGTACCAGGATCCCATGCGGGGATCAGGCAGCGCCGTGGGCCTACGCACCCGGCACCCGGCTCTCGTTCACGGCGGCGTACGGGTGGACGGCCTCGTCGACCACGGTGCGGCGGAGTGCGAACGGACGGCCCCGTCGACCATGGCGGACGGCCCCGTCGACCACCTCGGGGCGGGCCGGTCCGCCCCGCACGCCCGGTGTCGCTACCGTGAGGCGACCGCGACCGACCGTGACCTCCGCGACCGAGCGGGCCCAGGCAGGACGGAGCGGGACCGGATGCAATGGGAGGTCCAGTGACCAGCAAGGCCGCACCCTTCGACGAACTCGACCGCAAGATCATTGCGGCGCTGATCGACAACGGCCGGGCGAGCTTCGCGGAGATCGGCGGCGCGATCGGGCTGTCGGCCACCGCGGTGAAACGACGGGTGGACCGGCTACGGGAGAGCAAGGTGATCACGGGGTTCAGCGCCACCGTCCGGCCGTCCGCGCTGGGCTGGCTGACCGAGGCGTACGTCGAGGTGTACTGCGACAGCGCCGCCCCGCCCCGCCGGCTCGCGGAGGTCGTCCGCAACCATCCGGAGATCGCCGCGGCGATGACCGTCACCGGGGGCGCCGATGCGCTGCTGCATGTGCGGGCGACCGATGTCGAGCACTTCGAGGAGGTACTCGAACGCATCCGGACCGAACCGTTCATCCGCAAGACAATCAGCTACATGGTGCTGTCCCATCTGCTGCCGGAGAGCCCGGAGGCCGGCGCCGGCGGATCCTTCGGCCAGACCGGCGCAGAAAACATGCAGAAATAGCAGCCGACACGCAGCATTGCTGCGCCAATACGCAGCATTTGTTTCTTGTTGCCGGAATCCTTCGCTCCGTACCGTGGAAAACACGAGGTGACAACCCTTAACGGTCTGTCACGGCAGGAGCGGAGCGGAGGGATGTCTGTGCTGACGAGTCGTGTGCCGCGCCCGCGGCGCTTTCTGGTGTGCGAACCCCGGCACTTCGATGTGCGCTACGCCATCAACCCCTGGATGCGGACGGACGCACCGGTCGACACCGCGCTCGCCGCCCGCCAGTGGGAGGCCCTGATGGGCGCCTACCGCGCGCACGGGCACACGGTGCAGACCGTGGCGCCGGTGCCCGGACTGCCGGACATGGTGTTCGCGGCGAATGCGGCGCTGGTCCTGGCGGGGCGGGTCTTCGGCTCGCTCTTCCACGCCCCGCAGCGACGGCCGGAGTCCACCGCGTACGAGACGTGGTTCAAGGCCGCCGGCTTCGACGTCTACCGGCCGGAGTCGGTGTGCGAGGGCGAGGGCGATCTGGTCCCGGCGGGCCCCTATGTGCTGGCCGGCACCGGCTTCCGCACCACGCGCGCCGCCCACCAGGAGGTACAGGAGTACTTCGGGGTGCCGACCATCAGCCTCCAGCTGGTGGACCCGTACTTCTACCACCTCGACACCGCGCTCTTCGTGCTCGACGAGGAGAACATCGCGTACTACCCGGAGGCGTTCTCACCCGGCTGCCGCGAAGTGCTCGCCCGGCTCTTTCCCGGTGCGGTGCTCGCCACCCGGGACGACGCCATGGCCTTCGGGCTCAACTCCGTCTCCGACGGCCGCCATGTGTTCATCGCGCCCCAGGCGACCGGTCTCATAGGCCGGCTCGCCGCCCGGGGCTACGTCCCCGTCCCCGTCGACCTGTCCGAGTTCCACAAGGCCGGCGGTGGCATCAAGTGCTGCACCCAGGAGATCCGCTGATGACCGCTCCCACTCGTACCGCCCCGGTGCTCGCTCCCCGCTCGTCCGCGGAGCTGATCCAGGCCGAGGGCCCGGTTCTCGCGCACAACTACCACCCGCTGCCCGTGGTGGTCGCACGCGCCGAGGGCGTCTGGGTCGAGGACGTCGAGGGACACCGCTACCTCGACATGCTGGCCGGCTACTCGGCACTCAACTTCGGCCACCGGCACCCGGCGCTGATCGAGGCCGCACACCGCCAGCTGGATCAACTCACCCTCACCTCCCGCGCGTTCCACAACGACCGGCTCGCCGGCTTCGCCGAGGGCCTCGCCGAGCTGACCGGCCTGGACATGGTGCTGCCGATGAACACCGGCGCCGAGGCGGTGGAGAGCGGCATCAAGGTCGCCCGCAAGTGGGCGTACGACGTCAAGGGCGTCCCGGCGGACCGGGCGACGATCGTGGTGGCCGGCGGCAACTTCCACGGCCGGACGACCACCATCGTCGGCTTCTCCGACGACGACGACGCCCGCGTCGGCTTCGGCCCCTTCGCCCCCGGCTTCCGCACCGTCCCCTACAACGACCTGGCCGCGCTCGAAGCGGCCCTGGACGAGACCACGGCCGCGGTGCTGATCGAGCCCATCCAGGGCGAGGCCGGCGTCCTCATCCCCGACGACGGCTACCTCACCGGCGTCCGCGAACTGACCCGGCGCAACGGCTGCCTGTTCATCGCCGACGAGATCCAGTCCGGCCTGGGCCGCACCGGAAAGACCCTGGCCGTCGAGCACGAGTCCGTCGTCCCCGACGTGCTCCTCCTGGGCAAGGCCCTCGGCGGCGGCATCGTCCCGGTCTCCGCGGTCGTCGCCCGCCGCGAGGTGCTCGGCGTGATCGGCCCCGGCCAGCACGGCTCGACGTTCGGCGGCAACCCCCTGGCGGCCGCGGTCGGTTCGGCCGTGATCGAACTGCTCGCCACCGGGGAGTTCCAGCGCCGCGCCACCGAGCTCGGCGCACAGCTGCGGACCGGCCTGGCCGCACTGACCGGCAAGGGCGTGACCGGCTTCCGCGCCCGCGGCCTGTGGGCGGGCGTGGACATCGACCCCGCCCTCGGCACCGGCCGGGAGATCAGCGAACGCCTGATGAAGGAAGGCATCCTGGTCAAGGACACCCACGGCTCGACGATCCGGCTGGCCCCGCCGCTGACCATCACCGCCGAAGAACTGGACACGGCACTCAACTCCCTGGCACGGGTACTGATCTAGCCGCGGTCCCGCTGGCCACGGTCCCTCTCTGGGCCTCGGCCCCCGTCTTTGCCCCGAGCCGTCGGGCAGCCCCGCACGACCAGGGCCTGCCCGACGGCTCAGCACGCTGAAAAACCACCCCCGGCGCGCCCGCAAACACCCCCGTGACGCCCCTGAACGGCACCCTGA
>NZ_SDIF01000062.1 GCF_004122735.1 Streptomyces sioyaensis
ACCCCCAACCCCGCCCCCCGCCAAGCCTGGAATCCGCCTGCCAGGTCGGTTGCCCGGTGCAGGCCCAAGTGGCGGAGGGACAGGGCCGCGAGGCTCGATGCGTAGCCCTCGTTGCAGATGACGACGACCCGCAGGTCATGGTGTGTTGCCTCCGGGGCGCGGTGTTCGCCCGTCGGGTCGAGCCGCCATTCCAGCTCGTTGCGCTCCACGATCAGCGCGCCGGGGATGGTGCCGTCCCGTTCCCGCAGCTCCGCGTAGCGGATGTCCACCAGCAGTCCGCCGGCCTCCTGGACCGCGGCAGCCTCCTGGGGCCCGACCCGGTGCCCCAGTTCCCGCCGGGCCCGCGCCAGCAGCTCGTCGACCGCGCTCATGTCCACTCCTCCGGCTGCTCGACCGCTTCGACCCGCAGGACCGCCCCGGTGCGGCTGTAGCGGCGCATCAGCGGCAGCGGCGGGTAGTAGGCGTGCACCGACACCGCATGGGTGTCCTGGGAGGTGTTGAGCACCTGATGCACATGGTGCGGGCCGAACGCCCGGCCGCGGCCGTCGCCGAGCCTGCGCTCACGGTCCACGCCCTCGGCAAGTTCCAGCGTCGTCCAGCCCTCGGTGGGCAGCGGGGCGGCGAGCGACTGTTCCGTCAGCTCACCGGAGGCGGCCGCGAAGGCGCCGTGCGAGCCGCCGTGGTCGTGCCAGCCGGTACCGGTGCCGGGCGGCCAGCCGATCAGCCACGCCTCGCTGCCGGCCGGCCCGGCCAGCCGGCTCCAGGTACGGCCTTCGGGGTCGAGCGGGAGCGAGGCGATGAGCGCCGGGTCCGCGGCGCTGCGGCGGACGAAGTCGAGGAGTTCGGCTGCGCTCGGTCCGCCGTCACGGTCGGAGGCATGCGGGTGCGCAGGGGTACGTACGTCGGGCACGGAAACCGTCCTGAATGATCGCGAAGAGGCGCGGCTGCCGGGCAGAGGCGGGCGGCCGCGCGGGAGAAGAAGCGGATCAACAGGAGGGACGACACATGCAGCCCGCATAGCGGACCAGGTCGAGATGGACCCTCCGCCAGAATCGCGAGCTGTGTTCAGTCATTCTCGGAGTGAAGCATGGAGGTTCCCACAGGGTCAACAGCGGAACCCTCGCCCTCCTCGGCTCCGTTGCCGCCGGACGCCGCGGAGTTCCCGGTTCCGTCGGACCGCGGGGACCGGCCCGCCGCGACCTGCCGTCCGTGTGCCCCGCCCCGTACGGCGTCCGCGCAGGCGGCCATGTCGGCCGGGCGGACACCGGACAGGGTGGTGACCAGATGGCCGTCCGGCCGGACCAGCAGCACGGTGTGGGCGGCCGCGCCCGGATAAGCCTCGGTGACCAGGATCTCGGCGTCCATCGGCAGCGCCTCGACCGCTTCGGCCAGACGGGGCATCAGGCCCGCCGACTGCCAGTGCCGCCGGTCCCAGACGCCGGTGCCGGGCGCCACCAGCACCACCAGCAGGCCGCGCCCGAGCCGGTCGCGCAGCCGGACCACCGAGCCGTCGGACGCGGTCACCGCCACATCCGCGACCGGTGCGCCGGGCAGCGTCTCGACAGGCGGCCCGCCGGTGTGCTCGGCGGGTGGTGCCAGCGGGGTGCGGGCGTAGACCGGGGGTGCGCCGAGGGGGCCGCGGCCCAGGTGGCCGTCGGTCAGCAGGGTGCTGCGGCCGCGCACCGCGCCGGGCAGGACGGTCCGCCAGCGGGCGGCGCCGCCGTCCCGGAGCAGCGGCAGCGCCTGGTCGGCGGCGCGCAGCCGGGCCGCGACGGCGCCCCGGCGCTCGGCCTGGTAGCTGTCGAGCAGCAGCTCGGAGGCGCCGTGGTGCCAGGCCAGGCCCAGCTTCCAGGCGAGGTTCTCGGCGTCCCGCAGGCCTTCGTCCAGGCCCTGGGTGCCGAGCGCGCCCAGCAGGTGCGCGGCGTCCCCGGCGAGGAAGGCCCGGCCCTCCCGCCAGCACCGGGCCAGCCGGTGGTGGACGGTGTGCACTCCGGTGTCGAGGAGTTCGTAGGGCGGGACCTGCCGGCTGTGGCCGCGGCCCCGTGCGGGCGGCCCGCCGCCCCCGTCGCCGGTCTCGTCGGCAGTGTCCGCCGGGGGGTCGGTGGTCCAGCCGGCCAGGGAGTCGCGGATCCGGGCGACCAGGGCGTCCGGGGTGACCAGTTCCCGGCCCGGCGGCAGCAGCCAGTCCAGCCGCCAGACGTGGTCGGTCAGCGGCCGGGCCGAGACCTCGCTGCCCGGTCCGCCGCCGTGCCGGGTCGGCGAGCGGTGCAGCAGGGCCTCGCCGGGCCAGGGGAGTTCGCAGCGCAGCGCGGCCACCGCATGCCGCTCCACGGCCGTCCGGCCCGGGAAACGGATGTCGAGCAGTTTGCGGACGGTCGAGCGCGGGCCGTCGCAGCCGATGAGGTAACTCCCGCGCCACCAGGTGCCGTTGGGGCCGCGGGTCTGGGCGCTGATGCCCTGCCCGTCCTGTTCGAGCGCGGCGAGCCGGCTGCCGGTGACGACCTCGGCGAGTTCCTCGTCGGCGAGTGCGGCGCGCAGTGCGCGGGTGAGCGCGTGCTGGGGGAGGTGCAGCGGGGACGCGGCGGTGGGGGCGGCCGGGCCGTCCGGGGCGAAGGCGACGCGTTCCAGCAGACGGCGGCGGCGCATGGTGCGCCAGGCCGTCCAGCGGGTGCCCGCGGTCTCCAGGGCGGCGGCGCAGCCGATCCGTCCGACGAAGGCGGCGGTGTCCGGGCGGAGCACGGCGGTGCGGGCGGGCCGGGTGTCCTCCTCGCCGGTGGTCTCGTCGAGGACGACGGTGGGGACGCCCAGACGGGCGAGGGCGAGCGAGAGGGAGAGGCCGACCGGGCCGGCCCCGACGACGATCACCGGGTCCACGGCGCAGCTCCCCGGGGCCGCTGGTACGTACGGGTCAGGCGGGAACTGGCAGTTGGAGCCCGGTGCGCGATCACACAGAGTATGCAACCCACTGCGGCCGCTCGCGTCAAGTGACGGAGGCGGTGGCGCCGGTGCCACCGCCTCCGGAGGGTCTCTTCCCGGCCGCGACCCGCCGTCGTGCCGTCAGGGCCGGCCGGGGTTCACGGACGGAGCCTCACTCCTGCTTGGCCGCCGGGCCGCCGGGGACCGCGTCGGCCACCTCCATCGCATCGGCGGCCGCCACCGGCTCACCGGCCGACGCCACCTCGATACCGGTCCCGGCGCGGCGGCCGCGCCGCTCGATCCAGTTGGCGAGGGAGGACAGCGCCAGGCACATCCCGACGTAGATGCTGCCGGTGACGATGATGACCGGGACGTAGGTGTCGTTGCCGTTGACGATGATGTTGGTGCTCATCTGCCGGGCGGTGAAGAGCAGTTCCTCGAAGGTGATGATGTAGCCGAGGGAGGTGTCCTTCAGGGTCACCACGAGCTGGCTGATGATCGTCGGCAGCATCGCCCGGACGGCCTGCGGGATCAGCACCGTCATCATGACCTGCGTCTTGCTCATGCCCAGCGCGTAGGCGGCCTCGCGCTGCCCCGTCGGCACGGCGTTGATGCCGGCCCGCAGCACCTCGGCCTGCACCGCACCGTTGTAGACGGTCAGCCCGATGACCAGCGCCCAGAACTGCGGCTGGCTGCCGGTGAGCCCGAGGCTGTCCCGGTTGGCGAGCAGGGTCACCCACACCGCGTAGATCGTGATCAGCAGCGGGACGGCGCGGAAGAGCTCGATGAAGCCGGTCGCCAGCCAGCTGACCGGCTTGTGCTCCGAGAGCCGGGCCACCGCGAGCAGCACGCCCAGCGCCAGCGACAGCACCGCCGCCACCGCGAAGACCTGCAGTGTCGTCAGGACGCCGTCGCGGATGCCGGTGCGCACACCGGCATTGTTGAAGATGTTCCAGACCTCGGGTTCGAGCTGGCCCCGGCTGTTCAGCCGCAGGAAGGCGAACGCGATCAGCCCGAGCACCGCGAGGGAGCCGAGGACGGAGTAGACGCGGTTGCGCGCCTTCGCCTTCCGTCCGGGGACGTCGTAGAGAACGCTGGCGCCGCTCATGCCTTTACCTCGCTTCGTTCCGCCCCGCCGTTGTGCGGCGCCCACGTCGTACCGTTCGCTCTGCCGCGTCCGCCGCTCATCGGGCGACCCCCATCCGGCGCTCCAACAGCCGGAAGAGACCGCTGATGGAGAAGGTGATGACGAGGTAGCCGAGCGCGGTCCACAGGAAGATCCAGGCGACCGTGTATCCCTTGTCGTTGAGCAGCTTGGAGACGCTGAACAGCTCCGGGAAGCTGAAGGCGCCGGCGATCGCGGAGTTCTTGGTGAGCGCGATCAGGATGCTGCTCAGCGGGGCGAGCACGGTGCGCGTGGCCTGGGGGAGCACGATCAGGCGCAGCGTCTGGGCGAAGGTCATACCGATGCTGCGGGCGGCTTCCGCCTGGCCCAGCGGCACGGTGTTGATGCCGGAGCGCACCGCCTCGCACACGAACGAGGAGGTGTAGAAGCCCAGCGCCAGCGTGGCCAGCACGAACGGGCTGGCGCCCTGGAAGAGGATCTGCGGCACGACGAAGAACGCGACGAGGAACAGCAGCGTCAGCGGGGTGTTGCGCAGGACTGTCACCCAGGCCGTCCCGAAGGCGCGCAGCGGCGGAATCGGAGAGACCCGGAAGCCGGCTATGAGCACGCCGAGCACCAGGGCGAGCAGCCCGCTGGACGCGGTGATCTCCAGGGTTCCGAGGAATCCGGCGCGGAACTCGGGCAGATAATCGAGGAGTACGTTCATGGGGTCTCCGCGGTAGCGGTCATCAGGTCGGCGGCGGGGGACGGCCCGGGGGCCGGGAAACGGGTGACGACAGCGCGCCCCGTACACCCGCCGCGGCGGGCGTACGGGGCGGCGCAGTCAGAAGAGAAACCGGAAGCCTCAGTACCGCGGCAGCGGGGTCTCCGGGGCGACGTACTTCGAGCCCGACTTGCCGAGCGTGCCTTCGTACGCCTTCTTGTAGTCGCCGTTCTTGATGTGGTTCTCCAGGGCCTTGGTGATCGCGTCACGCAGGGCCTTGTCGTCCTTGTTCATGCCGACGCCGTAGGGCTCCTTGGTGAACGGCTTGCCGACGACCCGGAGCTTCTCGGGGCGCTGGGCGGCGTAGCCCTTGAGGATCGCGTCGTCGGTGGTGACCGCGTCGGCGCCGCCGTCCAGCAGGACCTTCACGCAGTCCGAGTACTTGCCCAGCTCGGTGGTGTCGGCGCCGTACTTCTTCTTCTTGATCTCCTGGAGCGGGGTGGACCCGGTGATCGAGCAGACCTTCTTGCCCTTGAGGGAGTCCGGCCCGGTGACGCTCTTGTCGTCCTTGCGCACCAGGAGGTCCGCGCCGGCCGTGTAGTACGGGCCCGCGAAGCCGACCTGCTTCTTGCGCTCGTCGTTGATGGTGTACGTGCCGACGTAGTAATCGACGTCGCCGTTGGAGATGGTGGTCTCGCGGACGTTGGAGTCGATCGTCTTGAACTGGATCTGCTTCGTGGAGAAGCCCAGGTCGGCGGCGACCATCTTGGCGATCTCGATGTCGAAGCCGGAGTATGTGCCGGTGCCGGGGTCCTTGAATCCGAGGAACGGCTGGTCGGCCTTGACGCCGATGACGATCTTCTTGGCCTTCTGGGCCTTCTTCAGCACCGGAGAGTCGATCTTCGGGGCGGCGGCGACCTTGTAGTCCTTGCTGAATACGTCGCCGCCGGCCGGCTTGTCGCCCGCCGTGCCCGACTCGCCGCCGCAGGCGGTCGCCGTCGCCGCCAGCGCGAGCACCATGGCACCGGCCGCAGCAGTCTTACGAATCCTCATGGTGAACATCCTTTGGTTCAACAAGTGGTGGCAATGAGGTGGCCCAACTGCGGCCTCAGTGATGGAGGATCTTCGACAGGAAGTCCCTGGCGCGTTCGCTGCGCGGGTTGTTGAAGAACTGGTTCGGCTCGGCCTCTTCGACGATGCGGCCGTCCGCCATGAAGACGACCCGGTTCGCCGCGGAGCGCGCGAACCCCATCTCATGGGTGACCACGATCATCGTCATGCCGTCCCGGGCGAGCTGCTGCATGACGTCCAGCACCTCATTGATCATCTCCGGGTCCAGCGCGGAGGTCGGCTCGTCGAACAGCATCACCTTCGGGTCCATGGCCAGCGCGCGGGCGATCGCCACGCGCTGCTGCTGACCGCCGGAGAGCTGTGCGGGGTACTTGTCCGCCTGGGTGCCGACACCGACCCGGTCGAGCAGCGCGCGGGCCTTGTTCGCCGCCGCCGCCTTGTCGGTCCTGCGGACCTTGGTCTGCCCCAGCATCACGTTTTCGAGCACCGTCTTGTGCGCGAAGAGGTTGAACGACTGGAAGACCATGCCGACATCGGCGCGCAGCCGGGCCAGCTCCCGGCCCTCCTGCGGCAGCGGCTTCCCGTCGATCGTGATGCTGCCGGAGTCGATGGTCTCCAGGCGGTTGATCGTGCGGCAGAGCGTCGACTTGCCGGAGCCCGAGGGCCCGATCACGACGACGACCTCACCGCGGTTGATCGTCAGGTCGATGTCCTGGAGCACGTGCAGCGCGCCGAAGTGCTTGTTCACGTTGTCCAGCACGACCAGCCGGTCCGCTGCGGGCGCAGGACCCCCGGCGTTCTTGGTCACCGATACTTCGCTCATCGGCGGGTAGCTCCGTCCTCCTCGATTGGGGAGGACCCTAGTAATGCCCCGCGACCAGCGTCATTAGTTCTGAGGGGAACTTGAGCATAACGATCCGGCCTCAGGCGGACACGGTGAGTGAAGCCGACGCCGCGTAGAGATGTCGTCACGATATGCCACGGGAGTACCGGCTGGGTAACGGATGGCGGCGCGGAGGTGGCCGCCTCTTGACGCGCACACCCCCCATCGCCGTAGATGCCCTGTGGCCTGTACGCACGCACCCGGGAGGAGGTCCGATGAGACTGCTGCTCGTCGAGGATGACGAACACGTCGCCGCGGCGCTGTCCGCGGTGCTCGCCAAGCACGGCGTGGCCGTCGTGCACGCACGCAACGGCGAGGAGGCGCTCAAGGCCCTGCTGCCCGACCACGCCGAGCCGTTCGCGGTGGTGCTGCTCGACCTCGGGCTGCCCGACCAGGACGGTTTCGAGGTGTGCGGCCGGATCCGCAAGATCTGCGCCACCCCCGTCATCATGGTCACCGCCCGGGCCGATGTGCGCTCCCGCATCCACGGCCTCAACCTCGGCGCGGACGACTATGTCGTCAAGCCGTACGACACCGGTGAGCTGCTGGCCCGTATCCACGCGGTGAGCCGGCGCACCGCGCCCGGCGGCGCCGAGCAGCCGGTCGACGAGGGCGCGGCCGACGACGCGCTCCGGCTGGGCGCCGTCACCGTCGAACTCCCCACCCGCCAGGTGTCCGTGGACGGCACGGCGGTCCCGCTCACCCGCAAGGAGTTCGATCTGCTGGCCCTGCTGGCGCAGCGCCCCGGTGTGGTCTTCCGCCGGGAGCAGATCATCAGCGAGGTGTGGCGCACGAGCTGGGAGGGCACCGGCCGGACCCTGGAGGTGCACATCGCCTCGCTCCGCGCCAAGCTGCGGATGCCCGCGCTGATCGAGACGGTGCGCGGCGTCGGCTACCGCCTGGTCGTCCCGGCCGCCGGGCCGCCCGCCGCCCCGGCCTCCTGAAGGCCGCCGCGGTCACGTGCGCACCCGCCTCCTCCCGCTGCTGATCGTCCTGATGGCCGCCGTGCTGCTCGCGCTCGGCTTCCCGCTCGGTGTCATCACCGCCGGTGTGGAGCAGCAGCGGGTGGTCGTCGACCGGATCGACGACGCCGCCCGCTTCGCCTCCCTCGCCCAGTTCGTCACCGCCCGCCCCGCCACGAACGCCCGGGACAAGACCCCCGAGGAGGACGAGCGGCTCGCCACCCTCGGCACCGAACTCGCCCGCTACTACAGCCTCTACGGCATCCGCGCCGGCGTCTTCTACCGCGATCACACCACGATGGCCGCCGCCCCCGCCGGGCTGTCGGTACCGCACGACGGCGAGGCCGCCCAGGCCTTCCGCGAGGCACTGGCCGGCCGCCGCTCCCACGACCCGCACCAGATCTGGCCCTGGGACGACGCCGGCCGCATTCCGGTCGCCTCACCGGTGATACGCGACGGGGATGTCGTCGCCGTCGTCGTGACCGACTCGCCCACCGGGCAGATGCGTGCGCGGATCCTGCGCAGCTGGCTGCTGATCGCGGCCGGTGAGTGCGCGGCCATGCTCGTCGCCGTCAGCGCGGCCTTCCGCCTCACCGGCTGGGTGCTGCGGCCGGTACGGATCCTGGACGTGGCGAGCCACGACATCGCCACCGGGCGGATGAACGCCCGGGTCGCCGCCACCGCCGGACCGCCCGAACTGCGCCGCCTGGCCCGCTCGTTCAACGAAATGGCCGACCATGTCGAGGACGTCCTGGAACAGCAGCGCGCCTTCGTCGCCGACGCCTCCCACCAACTGCGCAACCCGCTGTCCGCGTTGCTGCTGCGCATCGAGCTGCTGGCACTCGAACTCCCCGACGGCAACGCGGAGATCGCCGCGGTCCGTACGGAGGGCAAGCGGCTGGCCCGCGTCCTGGACGATCTGCTCGGCCTCGCGCTCGCCGAACACTCCGACGCCGACCTCCAGCTCACCGATGTCGCGGCGCTGGCCGCCGAACGCGTGGACTCCTGGCGCCCGTTGGCCGACGCCAAGGGCGTCCGCCTCACCTACGAGGGGCAGAGCGCCGTCACCGGCTGGGCCGACCCGGTCGCCCTGTCCAGCGCCCTGGACGCCGTCGTCGACAACGCCCTGAAGTTCAGCCCGGAGGGGCGCCCGGTGACCGTCGGCGTCGCCCCGGACGGCGAGCGCGTCCAGGTCACCGTCACCGACCGCGGCCCCGGCCTGACCGACGAGGAACTGGAGCGGATCGGTGACCGCTTCTGGCGCAGCGGCCGCCACCAGAACGTCTCCGGCTCCGGGCTCGGCCTGTCGATCACCCGCGCCCTGCTCGCCGCGGGCGGCGCCACCATCACCTACGCCCCGCATCCGCCGCACGGACTGAAGGTCACCGTCACGATGCCGCGCACCGCCCCGTGACCGGGTGCCCGCCTGACGGGCGGCGGCTGCCCGCGCGTGTGCTAGCGTGAGCCGCGTTGCAGTTGTGGTACCCATGATGAACTTTGTGCGCGCCCGGAAGCTGATGGCTCCGGGCGTTCCTTGTTTTCCGGACCTGTTCCGGTGTGGGGCAATCATCTCGGCGACAAGGAGGCCGCGCGGTGCGGTCTCCGGTTTGCCCCATGAACGGAGAAAAACATGGCTTCCGGCACCGTCAAGTGGTTCAACTCGGAAAAGGGCTTCGGCTTCATCGAGCAGGACGGCGGCGGCCCCGACGTCTTCGCCCACTACTCGAACATCGCCGCCCAGGGCTTCCGTGAGCTGCTCGAGGGCCAGAAGGTCACCTTCGACGTGACCCAGGGCCCGAAGGGCCCGCAGGCGGAGAACATCGTCGCCGCCTGACGCCCCGCGCGTCCCACGACGGGGCCCGCACCGGCCTGACCGGTGCGGGCCCCGTCGTGTGCCCGGCGGCCCGGCGGGGAGGCCGCGTGCCGCGCCGCCGCCTTCTCAGGGCTTCTGGGACACGTAATAGCGCCGGGCGCCCTCGTGCAGCTCCAGCGGATCGGTGAAGACCGCCGTCCGCAGGTCCACGTTCTGTGCGGCGTGCACCTGGCGGCCGATCCAGTCCCGGCTGTCGATGACGGTACGGGTGATCCCCTCGGTCAGCGCGGCGTCCTCGCGGTCCGTGGTCACCAGCAGGTTGGCCACCGCGATCGTCTTCACCGCCTCGCCGCTCTGGGCCATCGGGTAGGCATCGGCGGGCATCACCGCGGCACGGTAGTAGCGGGTGCGCTCGCCCTGCCGGTGCAGCGCCTCGCTCAGATCGCCGAGCTGGACCAGCCGCACCGGGAACCGCTGTGCCAGATGCTGCACCGCCGTCGTCGGCAGCCCACCGGACCAGAAGAAGGCATCCAGCTTGCCCTCCTCCAGCAGCTTGGGCATCCGGTCGATGCCGACCCGCACCGGCACGATGTCCGTGTCGAAGTCCAGCCCGGCCGCCTCCAGCAACCGCCGGGTGATCAGCTGTACGCCGGAGCTGTCGGCCCCGACCCCCACCCGCAGCCGCCGCAGGTCCTTCGTCGAGCGCACCGACGACTTCTCCGGCACCACCAGCTGCATGTAGTCGTCGTACAGCCGCGCACAGGCCCGCAGCCGGTCCGCCCCCGGCTCGCCCCTGACCTGGTACGCGGCGACCGCGTCCGCCGTCGCGATGGTGAATCCGGCCCGCCCGGCGACCAGCTGCCGCAGATTGTCGATCGAGCCCTCGCTGCGGGTCAGCCGCAGATCCACCTCCGGCAGGTCATGGGCAAGATCCTGCTTCAGCAGCTCGCCGTAGCGCGCGTACACCCCGGTCGGCACGCCCGTCGCCATCGTCACCCGCCCACCGGGGGAAGGTGAACTGCCCATCGACAGCAGCCACCACAGCAGCAGCCCGAGGGCGACCGGTGCCGCGAGCGCCGCCAGGAGGGAGCGGCGGCCGAGGCGGGGGAGTGCGGGGACCATGGGCGGGATCCTGCCAGCACTCCGGCGGGAAAGGGAGGGGTGGGGTGCGGTCCGCGGAAGCCACCGCTGTGCGGGCCTCCCGGCGGCGGGCGCCTCGCGGCGGTCGGGGGCGCATTCTCTCCCCACTTGCGGAAGTCCGCATGCGTAGAAGGATCGGTTGTAGCGCTGTGGAGGGGCAGTCCGCTTTCCCCTTCCACCGTTTCCCGCCTTTCCGCGCGTCTGCGGATTAGCGGTTCCACGCAGCGGGGACCCGGCACGTCCCCACCGCGCGCCAGGCGGCGCGCAGTCCCTGACCGTCCCCCACCATGAGCGCACCGGCGCCGGTGTCCGACACCGCGGCCCCATGGCGCGCCGGTGCGGGAAGCGACACCCTCATGAAACCGCTCACCGAGCTGCGGCCGGACATCCGGGCCCGGCCCGACATCCACCGTCCACCTCCGCTCGGCGCCGATATCGGCCTGCTCGCTCTCCGCCTCACGGTGGGGCTGATCATGGCCGGGCACGGCGCCCAGAAGCTCTTCGGCCTCTTCGGCGGCCAAGGTATCGCCGGCACCGGCAAGGGATTCGCGGCACTCGGCTACCACCCCGGCGACTTCTACGCCGGCCTCGCCGGCGTCTCGGAGTTCGCCGGCGGCCTCGGTCTCGCGGCCGGGCTGCTCACGCCCCTGGCGGCCGCCGCACTGGTCGGGGTGATGATCAACGCCATGGTCATCGGCGCTCCCCAGGGGCTCTGGGCGCTCGGCGGCGGCATCGAGTACCCGCTGACCATCGCCGTGGTCGCGCTGACCGTCGCGGCGACCGGACCCGGCCGCTTCGCGCTCGACCGCCCCTTCCGCTGGCGGGACGGCGGGCTGCGCTGCGCGGCCTTCGCCCTGGGGGTGGGCGGCATCGGCGCCGCCATCGTGCTGGCCCTGTGAGGCGCCTGCGGTCCGGGCCGGCGGCACGTGCCCCGTGCTCCCCGCCGGAGGCCTCACCGGCGTCCGGAGCAATGCCGGGCACCGCCTACCCTTGAGGCATGACCAGCAGCGACCGGAGCCAGGCAGTGGGCGTCAACAGAAGCTACGAGATCCGCACCTACGGGTGCCAGATGAACGTCCACGACTCCGAGCGGCTCTCCGGCCTGCTGGAGGAGGCCGGATACGTGCCCGCGCCCAAGGACGGCGAGGGCGCCGACGTCGTCGTCTTCAACACCTGCGCGGTGCGGGAGAACGCCGACAACCGGCTCTACGGCAACCTCGGTCAGCTCGCCCCGAAGAAGGCCGCGCGGCCCGGCATGCAGATCGCCGTGGGCGGCTGCCTCGCGCAGAAGGACCGGGACACCATCGTCAAGAAGGCCCCCTGGGTCGACGTGGTCTTCGGGACGCACAACATCGGCAAGCTGCCGGTCCTGCTGGAGCGCGCCCGCGTCCAGGAGGAGGCGCAGGTCGAGATCGCCGAGTCGCTGGAGGCGTTCCCCTCGACGCTGCCCACCCGGCGGGAGAGCGCCTACGCCGCCTGGGTCTCCATCTCCGTGGGCTGCAACAACACCTGCACCTTCTGCATCGTGCCCGCGCTGCGCGGCAAGGAGAAGGACCGCCGGCCCGGCGACATCCTCGCCGAGGTCGAGGCGCTGGTCGCCGAGGGCGTCAGCGAGATCACCCTGCTCGGCCAGAACGTCAATGCCTACGGTTCCGACATCGGCGACCGCGAGGCCTTCAGCAAGCTGCTGCGTGCCTGCGGAACGATCGAGGGCCTGGAGCGGGTCCGCTTCACCTCACCGCACCCCCGTGACTTCACCGACGACGTCATCGCCGCCATGGCCGAGACGCCGAACGTCATGCCGCAGCTCCACATGCCGCTGCAGTCCGGCTCCGACCGGGTCCTGAAGGCGATGCGCCGCTCGTACCGCCAGGAGCGCTTCCTCGGCATCATCGAGAAGGTGCGCGCCGCGATGCCGGACGCCGCGATCTCCACCGACATCATCGTCGGCTTCCCGGGCGAGACCGAGGAGGACTTCGCGCAGACGCTCCACACGGTCCGCGAGTCCCGCTTCACCCAGGCCTTCACCTTCCAGTACTCCAAGCGCCCCGGCACCCCCGCGGCCGACATGGAGGGCCAGATCCCCAAGGCCGTCGTCCAGGAGCGCTACGAGCGCCTGGTCGCCCTCCAGGAGGAGATCTCCTGGGCGGAGAACAAGAAGCAGGTGGGCCGCACGCTGGAGGTGCTGGTCGCCGAGGGGGAGGGCCGCAAGGACGACGCGACCCACCGGCTGTCCGGCCGGGCCCCCGACAACCGCCTCGTGCACTTCACCCGTCCCCAGGAGCCGGTCCGGCCCGGCGACATGGTGACGGTCGAGGTGACCTACGCCGCCCCGCACCACCTCCTGGCGGAGGGCCCGGCCAAGGCGGTGCGCCGTACCCGCGCCGGTGACGCCTGGGAGAAGCGCACCGCCGCCCCGGCGGAGAAGCCCCAGGGCGTACTGCTGGGCCTGCCCACCATCGGCGCCCCGGCGCCGGCCCCGGCGCCCGCGGCCGGCTGCGGCTGCGACTGACCGGCGCACACCGGACACCGCCACAGAGGCGGGGCGGCCCACCACGGCAGGGCACCGAAACCACCTCCGCACCGGGGGCGTTACGCTGCGTGCATGCTCGTAGCCGCCGCCTTCTGCCCCTGTCCGCCGCTGCTCGTCCCGGAGGTGGCCGCCGGCGCCGCACCCGAGCTGGACGCGCTGCGCGCCGCCTGCGTGGATGCGGTCGGCGTGCTCGCCGCGGCCCGCCCCGACCGGCTGGTCGTCCTCGGCCCCGCCGACGAGGCCGGCCAGGGCCCGCACCCGCAGGGCGCCCTCGGCTCGTTCCGCGGCTTCGGGGTCGACCTCGACGTGCCGCTGGGTGCCGCCGAAACCGTGCCCGGACGAGGACTCCCGCCGTCGCTCGCCGTCGGCGCCTGGCTGCTGTCCCGTACGGACTGGGCCGACGCCCCGGTGGAGGCGCTGGGGGTGGCGCGGCCGCTGGCGCGCGAACGGTGTGCGGCGACGGGCCGGGAGATCGCCGCCGCCGCGCCCCGGGTGGCGCTGCTGGTGATGGGCGACGGCAGTGCCTGCCGGACGGTGAAGGCGCCCGGCTACTTCGACGAGCGGGCCGAGGCCTTCGACGCGACGGCGGCGCACGCCCTGGGTGCCGCGGACCTCGCCGCGCTGACCGCCCTCGACGAGGAGCGGGCCACCGGTCTCCAGGCGTCCGGACGGGCCTGCTGGCAGGTCGCGGCGGGCGCGGCCGAGGGCGCGGACCTGCGCGGCCGGCTGCTGCGCGAGGAGGCTCCGTACGGCGTGGGCTACTTCGTGGCGACCTGGTCGTAGCGCGGCACCGGGAGGGTACGGCGACGGCCGCGGGGCGATCCGCCGCGCGGCCGTCGTGCCGTGTGCTGCCGGTCCGGCGGACCGGGTCCGCGCGGGCCTGCCGTCAGTGCCGCGCGCTCTCGCCGGACTCGCTGTCCGCCGCGGCCTGTGCCGACTGCTGCCGGGGAATGCCGGCGCTCTCGCCGGCTTTCTCGCCGCGCGGCCCGTCGGCGGCCGCCGTCTTTCCCGCCGGGTCCCCGGATGCCTCCGGAGCCGCCGCGGCCTCGCCGTCCGCCGCGACCTCGGCCGTGGTCTCGCCTGTGGCCTCGGCGTCGCCGCCGGTGTGCGCGGCGTCCGCGGCCTCCGTGGCGTCGGCGGACTCTGCGGACTCTGCGGCGTCTGCGGACTCTGTGGTGTCCACGGGCTCTGTGGCGTCCGGGGACGACGAGGTGTCCGGGGACGCCGTGGTGTCCTGGGACTCGGTGCTGACCTGAGTGTCCTCGGTGTCCGCCGAAGCCGCCGATTCCGCCGGCTTCTCCGTCGCGGCCGGCACGGCCGAAGCGGCGCTCTCCTCCGTCAACGCTTCGGACTTACGGCGGCGAAACCGCGAAAACACGCCCATAACTGCTCCTACGCTCTTCATGTGGCGACGTCCCGTGCCGCCCGGGGCGGACCGTTGCGCCGCACGCGGGCGCCGGTGCTGCACCGGCTCCCGGGACCTCGCAACAGGCAACGAACCCATTGGTTGCCCGTCACGTCGCTCGTTCGAGAGGGGGGCGTGATGTTTGCGAGACTGACGGGGTGAACACCGCCGTTCCCGCTCCGCGGGTCATCGCCGTCGTCGGCCCCACCGCGGCCGGAAAGTCCGATCTGGGCGTCGCGCTCGCACAACACCTGGGCGGCGAGGTCATCAATGCCGACTCCATGCAGCTCTACCGCGGCATGGACATCGGCACCGCCAAGCTCACCCTGGAGGAGCGGCAGGGCGTCCCGCACCGTCTCCTGGACATCTGGGACGTGACCCGCGCCGCCAGCGTCGCCGAGTACCAGCAGCTGGCCCGTGCCGAGATCGACCGGCTGCTCGCCGAGGGCCGCACCCCGGTCCTGGTCGGTGGCTCCGGCCTGTACGTACGCGGCGCCATCGACGCGCTCGACTTCCCCGGCACCGACCCGGAGGTACGCGCCCGCCTGGAGGCCGAACTGGCCGAACACGGCAGCGGCGCCCTGCACGCCCGGCTGTCCGCCGCCGACCCCCAGGCCGGTCGCGCGATCCTGGCCGGCAACGGCCGCCGCATCGTGCGCGCCCTGGAGGTCATCGAGATCACCGGCCGCCCGTTCACCGCCAACCTGCCCGGCCATGAGGCGGTCTACGACACCTTGCAGATCGGCGTGGACGTCGAGCGCCCCGAGCTCGACGAGCGGATCGCGCGGCGGGTCGACCGTATGTGGGAGGCGGGCCTGGTCGACGAGGTGCGCCGGCTGGAGGACGAAGGGCTGCGCGAGGGCCGTACGGCCTCCCGGGCGCTGGGCTATCAGCAGGTGCTGGCCCAGCTCGCGGGGGAGTGCACCGAGCAGGAGGCGCGCGACGAGACGGTGCGCGCCACCAAACGCTTCGCGCGACGCCAGGACTCGTGGTTCCGCCGGGACCCCCGGGTCCACTGGCTCAGCGGGGCCGCCGACCGCCGGGCGGAACTTCGGGAGCAGGCCCTGACGTTGCTCGAACGACCGGTCACAGCCTGATCACGTCATGGCATCGGGACGCTCCGGCCGTCATCCGGGCTCTTGAGGGCGTGTCATCATCGACCTTCGATCGAGGCGTGCAGTCTGGAGTGGGGAGGGCGCGTGGCAATGGAGGCCGGCCCTCGCAACACAGCGCAGCAACCGGACAGCGGTGCGGAGACGGCGCCGCTGACCGATGACGGTCCGGACACCCGTGACGGTCTGTCCGGCGCCGCCGGCGACCCGCTCACCGACCCCGCGACCCTGGACGACCCCGAGGGCTTCGACGCCGGTGCCGAACGGCCCGGCGAGGGCGGTGAGTCCTTCCGGGAACTGCGCCCGCCGCGCCGGCTGCGACTGTGGCAGCTGGCGCCGGTCGTCGGCCTCGCCGCGCTCGGCTCGCTGATGTTCGCCTTCCCGCTCGCCTTCGAGTTCGGCGGCGACGGCGGCGCGGTGATCGCGATGCTCGGCCTGCTGCTGTGCTGCTGCGCCGCCGGCTGGGGCATGATGGCCGCCCGCCGCGTCCACTACACCTGGCCCGGCCTCCCGGTGCCCGGCTCCGGCGGCCGCGCCGGCTGGCGCGTGGTGCTGATCTACGCCCTCGTGGTCGCCGTCCCGGCGGCGCTGGCGATCTGGCGCGTGGCGCGGCTGCGCTGAGCTGCGTGGCTGGTGGTTTGCCCAGCTCGTTCTTACCCCGGCTAGGTTTTTTCCCCGCCGCCCACCCCCCTTCGGGGGGTGGGCGGGTGTAGAGGGCAGGTTCGGCCCGCGCGGCCACGTCCCACCTCCGCCCCCGCTCCCCCCGCTTCCCCCGCCCTCCCCGTACGATGCCAGGGTGACCAGTACGCAGCGCCTCGCCTTTCTCAAGGGCCACGGCACCGAGAACGACTTCGTGATCGTCCCCGACCCGGACGGCCTGCTCGACCTGTCCGCGAGCGCCGTCGCCAGGATCTGTGACCGGCGAGCCGGCCTCGGTGGCGACGGTGTGCTGCGCGTCGTCCGGTCCGCCGCACACCCGGAGGCGCGTGCCCAGGCCGGCGAGGCCGAGTGGTTCATGGACTACCGCAACGGCGACGGCTCGATCGCCGAGATGTGCGGCAACGGCGTCCGCGTCTTCGCGCGCTATCTGCTGCACGCCGGCCTGGTCGAGGCCGGCGACCTCGCCATCGCCACCCGCGCCGGCATCCGCCGTGTCCACCTCGCCAAGAGCGGCGATGTGACGGTCTCCATGGGCCGCGCGGAGCTCCCTGCGGAGAGCGTCGTCGTCACGCTCGACGGCCGCAGCTGGCCGGCCCGGAACGTGAACATGGGCAACCCGCACGCCGTCGCCTTCGTCGAGGATCTGGCCCACGCCGGCGACCTGCGGGACGTACCGCCGTTCAGCCCAGCGGCGGTTTATCCCGACGGCGTCAACATCGAGTTCGTCGTCGACCGCGGTCCGCACCATGTGGCGATGCGGGTTCACGAGCGAGGCTCGGGGGAGACCCGCTCCTGTGGCACCGGCGCCTGCGCGGTCGCCGTCGCGGCCGCCCGCAGGGACGGACTGGATCCGGCCGACACCGGAGCCCCCGTCACATACACGGTCGATGTGCTCGGCGGCAGCCTGACGATCACCGAGCTGCCCGACGGCACGGTGGAGATGACCGGGCCCGCCGAGATCGTCGCCGAGGGCACCTTCGAGGCCGCCTGGCTGGCCGGCGCGCTCGCCTGACGCTCCCCGCGGCGTCCCGGGTTCCGCTCGCCCGCGAGGAGCGGTTCCGGCCAAAAGTTTCGCTCGAACGGGTGATCCGTATCACTCTGAGCAAGAGGCGAACAGCGCTGCGTGATGGGCTCGATAGCATCAAGCACCGGCCCGGACGTCGGAACCGACGCATCCCACCGCCGGTCGACGCTGCCGGAGGTGCCCATGAGCGCAGAGGCCACTGACCCTGGTAACCATGGAGCGGCGGCCCGCAAGCGCGGCCGCCGTCGACTGGAACTCCGAGGACTGCGCCGTATCGGCCGCGCCGCGCTGCTCGGCCCGGCCCCGCGCGACGGTCTCCCGCACGCCCTCAAGCACGTCGCCAAGGTGCACCGCCACCACCACCCGGACGCCGATCTGGAAACCCTCACCCAGGCCTATCTGCTCGCCGAGTCCTCGCACCGCGGGCAGGTGCGCAAGAGCGGCGAGCCGTACATCACCCACCCGCTCGCGGTGACCCTCATCCTCGCCGAACTGGGCGCGGAAACCACGACCTTGACCGCCTCCCTGCTCCACGACACCGTCGAGGACACGGAAGTGACGCTGGATCAGGTACGGGAACTGTTCGGGGAGGAGGTCTGTTATCTCGTCGACGGTGTCACCAAGCTGGAGAAGGTCGACTACGGCGCCGCCGCCGAGCCGGAGACCTTCCGCAAGATGCTGGTGGCGACGGGCAACGACGTCCGGGTGATGTCCATCAAACTCGCCGACCGGCTGCACAACATGCGCACCCTCGGCGTGATGCGCCCCGAGAAGCAGGCCCGGATCGCCAAGGTGACCCGCGACGTGCTGATCCCGCTCGCCGAACGCCTCGGTGTCCAGGCGCTGAAGGCCGAGCTGGAGGACCTGGTCTTCGCGATCCTGCACCCCGAGGAGTACGCCACCACCCGGGCCCTGGTCGGGGAGTACGCCGCCCGGCCCGATCCGCTCGCCGTCCTCGCCGCGCGGATGCGCACGGTCCTGGACGAGGCCGGCATCGACGCCGAAGTCCACGTCCGTCCACGGCACTTCGTCTCCGTGCACCGCGTTCGCCTCGCGCGCCGTGAGCTGACCGGCGCGGACCTGGGGCGGCTGCTGGTGCTGGTGGCCGAGGACGCCGACTGCTATGCCGTCCTCGGCGAGCTGCACACCTGCTTCACCCCGGTCGTCTCCGAGTTCAAGGACTTCATCGCGGCCCCCAAGTTCAACCTCTACCAGTCGCTGCACACCGCGGTCACCGGCCCGTCGGGGGAGATCGCCGAGACCCTGATCCGTACGCACCAGATGCACCGGGTCGCCGAGGCCGGAGTGATCGCGCTGGGCAATCCGTACGCACCCACGGACGGCGCGGACGCCCCCGAGGGCGAGCGGGCCGACCCGACCCGCCCCGGATGGCTCTCCCGCCTGCTGGAGTGGCAGCGCACCACCCCCGACCCGGACACCTTCTGGACCTCGCTGCGCGATGATCTCGCCCAGGACCGGGAGATCACGGTCTTCTGCGCCGACGCCCCGTCGGACGGCTCGTCCGGCCTCACGGGCGGCACCATCGGCCTGCCCGCCGGGGCCAGTTGTGTGGATGCCGCATACGAGCGGCACGGCGAGGCGGCCCACTGCTGTATCGGCGCCCGGGTCAACGGCCGGCTCGCCACCCTCTCCACCGTCCTGCACGACGGCGACAGCCTGCAGCTGCTGATGGCCCCGGACTCCGCGGCCGGGCCGCTGCCGGAGTGGCTCGACCACGCCCGCACCCCCGCCGCCCGGCTCGCCATCGCCCGGTGGCTGGCTGCGCGGCAGGACCCCGGCGTCCGCCCGGCCGGGCCCGGCGAGACGAGCGCCACGGTGCCCCCCGCCGACCGCCGCACCGCAGGCCAGGTCCGCTCCGGAGCGGACCCGCTCCCCGCCTCGCCGCTCGCGGTGGCGGATCTGCCGGGTGCGACGGTACGGCTGGCCGGCTGCTGCACCCCGGTGCCGCCGGACACCGTCACCGGATTCGCCGTACGCGGCGGCACGGTCACCGTGCACCGCGCCCTGTGCCCCGTCGTGGCGCGGATGGCCGCCACCGGCCGGCAGCCGGTCGGGGTGCACTGGCGCGGCGCCGGCCACGGCGGCCACGGCTGCCGGGTCACCCTCCTGGCCGAGGCCTTCAGCCGGCCGCACCTCCTCGCCGACCTCACCGAGGCCATCGCCTCCCAGGGGGCCGCCGTGGTGTCGGCCGCCGTCGAACCCCCGCACGAACAGCGGGTCCGCCACACCTACACCCTGCATCTGCCGAACGCCGCCGGACTGCCGTCCCTGATGCGGGCCATGCGCCAAGTGCCGGGCGTCTTCGACGTGTTGCGGGCCGGCCGCGCCCGCCAGGCCGCGGTCGTGCGCCCCTGAGGGCCCCGAGGGGACGGAAGATGACGGTCCGTCGGAATCCGGTCTCCGCCTGGCGGCGTAAGACGGGCGCCCGATCCGCCGCCCGTTCGGGTGCCGTTTGCCGCCTCACCCGCGCCGGAGGGGGCCGCGTTGGTAGCCGTAGTGCATGTCCCTTCCCCTGCGTCGCCCGTCCCGCGACCCCGCTCGCGCCGTCCCCGCCCGCGCTCTGCCCCGTACCCTGCGCGGCCGGCTCCCGTGGGCTGTCCGCCGGGCCGCCGTCCTCGGTCTGGCCGCCGCCTGCCTCGGCCTGACCGCACCACCGGCTCCCGGAGAGGCGCAAGGCCTCGGTGACCGCCTCTTCCCCACCCTCGGCAACACCGGCTACGACGTCACGTCCTACGACGTCTCCCTGGACTACTCCGGCCACAACAACCGGCCGATGAACGTCACCACCGAGATCACCGCCCAGGCCACCACCGAGCTCGACCACCTCAACCTCGACTTCGCCCGCGGCACCGTACGCTCCGTGACGATCGGCGGCCAGCCTGCGCGGCACGAGCAGCACGGCGAGGACCTCGTCCTCACCCCGGCCTTCCATGTCTCCCGGGGACAGGAGGTGAAGATCTCCGTCCAGCACACCACCGACCCGCGCGGCACGGGCGACGGCGGCTGGATCCGCACCGCCGACGGGCTGGCGATGGCCAACCAGGCCGATGCCGCGCACCGCGTATTCCCCTGCAACGACCACCCCTCCGACAAGGCGCTCTTCACCTTCCGCATCACCGCGCCCCAGGAGCTGACCGCCGTCGCCAACGGGCTGCCCCAGGGCACCGCCACCCGCGCGGCGCGCCGCACCTGGACCTACCGCACCGCCCACCCCATGGCGACCGAGCTCGCCCAGGTCTCCATCGGGAAGTCCAGCGTGCTGCTGCACCACGGACCCCACGGCCTGCCGATCCGCGATGTCGTCCCGACCGCGGACCGCCCCGCCCTCGCGCGCTGGCTCGGCAGGACCGCGGACCACGTGGCCTGGATGGAGCGCAAGGTCGGCCCCTACCCCTTCGAGGCGTACGGGGTGCTGATCGCCAATGCCACCACCGGCTTCGAGCTGGAGACCCAGACCCTCTCGCTCTTCGAGAAGCCCCTGTTCGGCGCGAACCAGCTGCCCGGCTGGTACGTCGAGTCGGTGATGGTGCACGAGCTGGCCCACCAGTGGTTCGGCGACAGCGTCAGCCCGCGCCGCTGGTCCGACGTCTGGCTCAACGAGGCCCATGCCACCTGGTACGAAGCGCTCTACGCCCAGGAGCGGGGCGACAAGCGGGCCTCGCTGGAGACGCGTATGCACCGCGCCTACCAGCAGTCCAACGGCTGGCGCGCCGAGGGCGGGCCGCCCGCCGCGCCCAAGGCCCCCAGCCCGGGACAGAAGATCAGCATCTTCCGCCCGGTCGTCTACGACGGCAGCGCGCTGGTCCTGTACGCCCTGCGGCAGAAGATCGGCCCCGCGGCCTTCGACCGCCTCGAACGCGAGTGGGTGGCCCGGCACCGTGACGGTGTCGCCGACACCGCCGACTTCGTCCAGCTGGCCTCGGAGGTCGCCGGACAGCAGCTCACCGATTTCTTCCAGGAATGGCTCTACGGCGACCGGACCCCGCCGATGCCGGGGCACCCGGACTGGCGCTCCGCGGGCGCGGTGACCCCCGTCCCCAAGGGGACCGCCGAAGCCCCGGCGCCCAAGAGCACCGGCGGGAGCGCGGCACCCAAGGGAACCGCGGGAACGCCCGCGCCCAAGACTGCCGCCCAGGCGCCCGGCCCGAACGGTGCCGCCGGGACCCCCGCGCCCCAGGGGGCTGCTCGGGTCCCCGCGACCAGGGGGCCCGCCGGGGCCCGTGTGCCCTAGGGGGCTGCCCGGGCGCCCGGCGCCGGGGGAGGGGCCGGAACTCCGGGGAAACCCGCGTGACGGCCCTTTCCGGTCGTGGGACCATCATGGGGTCGGCACCGGCCGGGCCGGGGAATCTCCGGGACGGCTCGGACGTTGACACCTTCGACGGCCGCGGATCTCCCGCGACGGTCGTGGCACCACCGACAGTCCCGGTGGGGGCAGCAGGTCCCCGCAAGGGCTCACCGACGACGCAAAGGATCAAATGACCTCCTCTTCTTCCCTTCCGCAGGACCGGCAGCGCCTCTCCGAGAGCCTTCGGGCCCACGCCCTGATGGAAGAGGACGTCGCCTGGAGCCACGAGATCGACGGGGAGCGTGACGGCGAGCAGTACGACCGTTCGGCACGCGCCGCGCTGCGCCGTGTGGCGGGCCTCTCCACCGAGCTCGAGGACGTCACCGAGGTCGAGTACCGGCAGCTCCGTCTGGAGCGGGTGGTGCTCGTCGGCGTCTGGACCACGGGCACGGTCCAGGAGGCGGAGAACTCCCTCGCCGAGCTCGCCGCCCTGGCCGAGACCGCCGGCGCCATGGTGCTCGACGGCGTCATCCAGCGCCGCGACAAGCCCGACCCGGCCACCTACATCGGCTCGGGCAAGGCCTTGGAGCTGCGCGACATCGTGCTCGAATCCGGGGCCGACACCGTGGTCTGTGACGGTGAGCTCTCCCCGGGCCAGCTGATCCACCTCGAGGACGTCGTCAAGGTCAAGGTGGTCGACCGGACCGCCCTGATCCTCGACATCTTCGCCCAGCACGCCAAGTCCCGGGAGGGCAAGGCGCAGGTCTCGCTGGCGCAGATGCAGTACATGCTCCCCAGGCTCCGTGGCTGGGGTCAGTCGCTGTCCCGGCAGATGGGTGGTGGTGGCTCCGGTTCGGCCGGCGGCGGCATGGCCACCCGTGGCCCCGGTGAGACCAAGATCGAGACGGACCGTCGGCGGATCCGCGAGAAGATGGCGAAGATGCGCCGGGAGATCGCGGAGATGAAGACCGGCCGGGACATCAAGCGCCAGGAGCGCCGGCGCCACAAGGTCCCCTCGGTCGCCATCGCCGGCTACACCAACGCCGGCAAGTCCTCGCTGCTCAACCGCCTCACCGGCGCCGGCGTCCTGGTGGAGAACGCCCTGTTCGCCACCCTGGACCCGACCGTCCGCCGGGCCGAGACGCCCAGCGGACGGCTCTACACCCTCGCCGACACCGTCGGCTTCGTCCGGCATCTGCCGCACCACCTCGTCGAGGCGTTCCGCTCCACGATGGAGGAGGTCGGCGAGTCCGATCTCATCCTGCATGTGGTCGACGGTTCGCATCCGGTGCCCGAGGAGCAGCTGGCCGCCGTACGCGAGGTGATCCGCGAGGTGGGCGCGACGGACGTGCCCGAGATCGTGGTCGTCAACAAGGCCGACGCGGCCGATCCGCTGGTGCTGCAGCGTCTGCTGCGCCAGGAGAAGCACGCGCTGGCGGTCTCGGCCCGTACGGGCCAGGGCATGGCGGAGCTGCTGGAGCTGCTCGACGAGGAACTCCCCCGGCCGCAGATCGAGATCGAGGTGCTGGTGCCCTACACGAAGGGCGCCCTGGTCTCGCGGGCGCATGCCGAGGGCGAGGTCATCTCCGAGGAGCACACCGCCGACGGCACGGTCCTCAAGGCGCGGGTGCACGAGGAACTGGCCGCCGCGTTCGAGCCGTTCGTGGCGGCGGCGTAACCGCTGCACAGACAGGCCGAAGGCCCGCCCCCGGTCTCCCGGGGGCGGGCCTTCGGCCTGTCTGTGGAGGGGAGGGCGCCGCGGACGGCGCCCTCCTCACCGGGCTACTGCTTGGTCGCCCACTTCTGGCTCATCTTGTCGAAGATGGCCTTGGCCTCGGGGCCCAGGTGCGGGGCGGCCGACCAGCGGGCCGGACGCGGCCCCATCGACATGTTGGAGACCAGCACCGGCTTGCCGTCGGCGCCCTTGATGAACCAGGGGCCACCGGAGGAACCGCCGGTCATGGTGCAGCCGATCCGGTACATGGTCGGCTTCTTGGCGTCCATCGACAGCCGGGTCGGCTTGTCGGTGCACTGCTGCTGCGCCGCACCGTCGAACGGCGGCTCGGCCGGGTAACCCTGCGCCGTCATGCTCGGGATCTTGGCCATCGCCGGCGCGTTGAAGTCGACCTGGTAGGCGCCGCCGGCCACCTCTTCCAGCGACTTGCCGCCGGTGTTCTCCTCCGGCTTCACATGCATCAGCGCGAAGTCGTACGGGGCCATCGGCACGCCGGGAACGGCGCCGCCGGCCTTGATCCACTCGCTGGACGTCGCCATGTCGTCCGCCCACCACTTGCCCGACGGGACGCGGTCCTCGAAGGGGGTGGTCTTCAACTTGTCGGCGGAGCCGCCGTTCTTGTTGAAGTTCGGCACGAACATCATGTTGCGGTACCAGCCGCCGTTCTTGCCGGCGTGCACACAGTGCGCCGCGGTCCACACCAGGTTGGACTTACCGGGGTGCGCCGGGTCCTTGACGACGGTGGCGGAGCAACGCGAGCCGCCCTCAGGGGTGCTGAACAGCAGCAGGCCCACGCCGGGAGCGGTGGAGGTGTACGGGGTCCTGACGGGACGGGCCGGGACGGCGGCGGGCTCAGGGTCGGTCTTGCCCTGGTCCTCGGAGATGTCCTCGGGCTTGCTGGGGTCCTGGGGCGGCTTGACCTTGTCGATCTTGTCCTTGTCCCAGAAGTCCTTGATGATCGGGTTGATGAACTCCCCGGCCTCCCGGAGCCACTTGTCCCGGTCCCAGTTCTTCCACTCGCCGTTCTTCCACTTGTCCAGGTTGATGCCGTGTTCCTTGAGCTTGTCCTGGATGTCCTGAGGAATCTTGAAATCACCCCCGCCCGTGGTGTCCTGGGCCGCGGCCTGGCTGGGCTTGGCGTCCGCGTTGTCGCCCCCCGGTCCACAGCCGGTGGCGGTCAGCGCCACGACGGCGGTGAGGGCGGCGGCGGCCAGGACCGGCCGACGTATGGATCGCATGGGTGAGTTCCCCCTGGTGAATTCGGCCTGAGCCGGTGTGACTTCTGCGGTGCTGCGCCGGTTTGTTCTTTGTCATGAACCCCAAGATCCGGCGCAACACCCCACTATGCCGGTGACGATGGGGACGGCGGAACTCGGGTCCCCGGTTTCACGCCCCTCAAGGATCTTGTCCTCAGCCGTGATCCCGGGTCCCCGCCGTCGTTGGTACGTACGGGGGACGGCCGGGCTGCCCGCAGGGCCCGCGCGGCTTTCAGCCGCTCACCAGCAGGAGGACACAACTGCCGTGGCGTTGACCGAATCCGTTCCGGCGGCCGCGCCGCCGGCCCACCAGGGGATCCTGCGCCGACAGTCCCTGCGTGAGTCCGCTGCCCGTACGTACGCCCGCTCGCTGCCCATCGTTCCGGTGCGCGCCCGCGGGCTGACCATCGAGGGCGCCGACGGCAGGCGCTATCTCGACTGTCTCTCCGGCGCCGGCACCCTGGCGCTCGGCCACAACCACCCCGTGGTGCTCGAAGCGATCCGTGCGGTCCTCGACTCCGGGGCACCCCTGCACATCCTCGACCTGGCCACGCCCGTCAAGGACGCCTTCACCACCGAGCTCTTCGCCACGCTCCCCAGGGAGTTGGCCGAAAAGGGGCGCATCCAGTTCTGCGGCCCGGCCGGCACGGACGCCGTCGAGGCCGCCTTCACCCTCGTCCGCACCGCGACCGGCCGGGAGGGGCTGATGGCCTTCTCCGGCGCGTATCACGGCATGACCGCACAGGCGCTGGCCGCCTCCGGGGGAGCGCAGCACACCAGCGTGGTCCGGTTGCCCTATCCGTACGACTACCGCTGTCCGTTCGGCACCGGCGGTGAGCGGGGCGCCGAACTCGCCGCGCGCTGGACCCAGAGCCTGCTCGACGACCACAAGAGCGGGGTGGCGGGGCCGGCCGGGATGATCCTGGAACCCGTCCAGGGCGAGGGCGGCGTGATCCCCGCGCCGGACAGCTGGCTGCGGCGCATGCGGGAACTCACCGCCGCCCGGCAGATCCCGCTGATCGTGGACGAGGTACAGACCGGCGTCGGCCGCACCGGCGCCTTCTGGGCCATCGAACACAGCGGCATCGTGCCCGATGTGCTGGTGCTGTCGAAGGCCATCGGCGGCAGTCTGCCGCTGGCCGTGATCGTCTACCGCGAGGAACTCGACGGCTGGCAGCCCGGCGCACATGCGGGCACCTTCCGCGGCAACCAGCTCGCCATGGCCGCCGGCCGGGCCACCCTCGCCTACGTCCGCGACAACGGCCTCGACCGGCGTGCCGGGGAGCTCGGCGCCCGGATGCTCGCCCGGCTCACCTCCCTCGCCGGCGCCCACGACTGCATCGGCGACGTCCGCGGCCGCGGACTCATGCTCGGGGTCGAAATCGTCGACCGCGACGCCGATGCCGATGCCCACGGCGCCCGCCCCGCCGATCCGCGGCTCGCCGCGGCCGTCCAGCACGCCTGCCTGGACCGCGGCCTGATCGTCGAGCTGGGCGGCCGGCACTCCGCCGTCGTCCGGCTGCTGCCACCCCTGACCATCACCGACGAACAGGCGGACGCGATCCTCGACCGCCTCGCCGACGCCATCACGGCGGCGGTCCGCATCCTCCCCGGGCCGACGGGCTCGTCCCCCACGACAATGCGAGGCATCTCCCCATGAACGAACGACCCGGCCCCGACGGCGGTCAGCCTGCCGAGCGCGTCCCCGCCCACCAGGGTGCGGGCACCATCGAGTCGGTGCCGCGCCAGCAGCGCCGCGCCGCGGACCACGCCTGCCACCAGCAGACCCACGAGGACGCCGGCCGGGCCGCCGCCCACGACGGCCCGGGACCGTACGACCGTGCCCGCTGCGGTGAGCACGACCCGCTCGACCACCCGGATCCGGCGGTCGCCGCCGACGCCGCGGGCATCGAGCATCTGCTGCGCTGCTGGCTGCGCGAGAGCGGCGCCGACCGTCCGGCCGACGGCCGGCTGCGCCTTCCGCTGCGGGCCGTCGCCGGCGCCCTGCACATCCCCGTGCGCTACTGGTCACTCACCGGCTGGCACCGCCTGGGCGCCCCCACCCTCGAAGGCGCCCCGGCCGGGGCCGCCCCGCTGGACGCCGTCACCCTCGCCGCGCTGCTGCGCCGGGAGGCCGTGCACGGTGACCGCCGGGCCTCCGACGGCGGGGAGCACCGCGTGGCGGACGCCGACGAGCGGCCGGACCCGGACGCCGGGCAGCAGCAGGCACCGGACGGCGACGGCGCCGAACTCATCGGCCGGGTCGCCAACTCCGTACGCAACGTCGCCACCTTCCTGACCGACCGGCGTGCCCGGCCCGCCGACGAGCACGGCGCCCTCTTCCTCGAAGCCGAACAGTCCCTCCTCCTGGGCCATCCGCTGCACCCCACGCCCAAGAGCCGCGAGGGGCTCTCCGACGCCGAACTCCGTGCGTATTCGCCCGAAATGCGGGGCGCCTTCCGGCTCCACTGGATGGCCGTGCACCGCTCCGTCCTGGCCGCCGACTCCGCCTGGACCGAACGCGGCAAGCCCGTACCGGCCGAGCGGCTGGTGCTGCGCCTCGCCGGGGACGGCCTGCAACTCCCCGACGAGACCGTGCCGTTGCCGCTGCACCCCTGGCAGGCCAGGGAACTCGCCGACCGCCCCGAGACCGCCGCCCTGTGCGCGGCCGGTCTGCTCCACGACCTCGGCGCCCACGGCGCCCCCTGGCACCCCACCTCCTCCGTCCGCACGGTCTACCGTCCGGACGCCCACGCCATGCTCAAGCTCTCCCTCGGGCTGCGCATCACCAACTCCCGCCGGGAGAACCTCCGCAAGGAACTGGCCCGCGGTGTCGAGGTGCACCGCCTGCTGCGCACCGGCCTCGCCGAGCAGTGGCAGTCCGTGCACCCGGGCTTCGACATCGTCCGCGACCCGGCCTATCTGGCCGTCGACGGCCTCGGCGGCGACCCCGTCCAGGGCCTCGATGTCGTCATCCGCCACAACCCCTTCAGCACCACCGACGACGCCGTCTGCATCGCCGGCCTCACCTCGCCCCGGCCCTGGCCCGGCCACCCAGGGGTGCGCTCCCGGCTTGAGGACCTCGTCACCACGCTCGGCGCCCGCACCGGCCGCACCCTCGACGCGGTGGCCACCGAGTGGTTCCTGCGCTACCTCGAAGTGGTCGTACGGCCCCTGCTGTGGCTCGACGGCACCGCCGGCATCGTCCTGGAAGCCCACCAGCAGAACACCCTGGTACTGCTGGACCCCGACGGCTGGCCGGTCGGTGGCCGCTACCGCGACAACCAGGGCTACTACTTCCGTGCCTCCCGCCGCGCCGAGCTGGAACGGCGGCTGCCCGGCATCGGTGCCGCCAGCGACACCTTCGTCTCCGATGACGTCACCGACGAACGGTTCGCCTACTACCTCGGCATCAACAACGTCCTCGGACTGATCGGAGCCTTCGGCGCCCAGCGTCTGGTCCGCGAGGAGATCCTGCTCGCCGCCTTCCGGCGCTTCCTCGCCGATGCCGCCGCGGCCCCCCGCGCCCACCGTTCGCGCCTCCCCGAGCAGCTGCTGGCCGCCCGCACGCTGCGCTGCAAGGCCAACCTGGCGACCCGGCTGCACGGCCTGGACGAACTCGTCGGCCCCGTCGAAACCCAGTCCGTCTACGTCACCCTGCCCAACCCCCTCGCCCCGTAGCCGCCCACCGCACCCCCCGACAGCAGCATCCCGTACCCCGGCGCCGGCGCCCCGCGACCGATCAGGCCACGCGGCACGCGGCCACGAGAGGAGAGCGTCGCCGTGCCACCGACCGATTCCGGCCTCAGCTCCAGCTCCGACGACACCCTCGCACCGCAGCTCCCGCCCGACTGCGGGGCGCTGTGCGGGGACGGCCACGAGCAGCCGGCGTCCCCGGACGGCGGCCCGGCCGCCGGGCCGCTGCTCGACAACCTGGCGGGCTGGGCAGCGGCCGACACCCCCGCCGGCCCGTTCGCGCTCGTGCCCGTCCGGCCGGCCCGCGACCTCGACCGGGTCACCGGCTGGATGAACGATCCGGCGGTCGCGGCCTTCTGGGAGCTGGCCGGCCCGCCGGAGACCACCGCCGCCCATCTGCGCAGCCAGCTCGACGGCGACGGCCGCAGCGTGCCCTGCCTGGGAGTGCTGGCCGGAGTCCCGATGAGCTACTGGGAGATCTACCGCGCCGATCTCGACCCCCTCGCCCGCCACTACCCGGCCCGGCCCCAGGACACCGGCATCCATCTGCTCCTCGGCGCCGGGTACCGCGGGCGCGGGCTGGGCGGCACGCTGCTGCGCGCCACCGCCGACCTCGTCCTCGACCACCGCCCGTCGTGCACACGGGTCGTCGCCGAGCCCGATCTGCGCAACACCGCCTCCGTCGCGGCCTTTCTGAGCGCCGGATTCCGCTATGCCGACGAGCTCGAACTGCCCGTCAAACGCGCGGCGTTGATGGTCCGCGACCGTGCCCACCGCCAGCTGCTCTGACCCCGGGACCGTCCGTCGACGGTCCCGTTCCGGTTCGCCGTCCATTCCGCTGCCCCGGTTGTCCCCCACACGAGCCGGGGCGGTCCCGTTTCGAGGAGTCCCGCCTTGTCTCCTGAACCCCAGCCTTCGCACCGCGCCTGGCAGCACGCCGCGCGCCGACTGTTCGCCAAGATCCTGGCGGAGTTCGCGTACGAGGAAATCCTCACCCCCGAGCCCGACGGCACCGCCCCCGACGGCACCGCGCGATACCGTCTGCCGGTCACCGACGACCTGGTCTACCGCTTCCGTGCCCGCCGCGGCGCCTACGGGCACTGGCGCATCGACCCCGCTTCGATCACCCCCGGCACCGATCCCTTCCACTTCCTCACCCACGCCCATGACACCGTCCTGGGCCTGTCCGGCGACACCACCGGCCATCTCATCCGGGAGCTGACCGCCACCCTGACCGCCGACACCCGGCTCGACGCCACCGCCCTCAGCGCCGCCGACCTCGCCGACCTGGACTACGCCGGCCTCGAAGGCCACCAGACCGGCCACCCCTGGCTCGTCGCGAACAAGGGCCGGCTCGGCTTCTCCGCCCAGGACGCGGCCACCTGGGCCCCCGAGGCCCGCACCGCACGGCGTCTGCCCTGGCTCGCCGCGCACCACCGCATCGCCCACTACCGCGGTATCCCCACGCTGGCCACCCCCGACCGTCTCTACGGCGAGGAGCTGGACCCCGCCACCCGTCATGCCTTCGCCCGCACCATCACCGACCGGGGCCACGACCCCGCCGACTACCTCTACCTCCCCGTGCACCCCTGGCAGTGGGACGAGACCATCGCCCCGCTCTTCGCCCCGCAGCTCGCCGACGGATCCATCATCGCGCTGCCCACTGACAACGACCTCCGCCTGCCGCAGCAGTCCATCCGCACCTTCCTCAACGTCAGCCGTCCCGAGGCCCGTACGGTCAAGCTTCCGCTGTCGATCCTCAACACCCTGGTGTGGCGCGGCCTGCCCACCGAGCGCACCCTCGCCGCCCCCGCCGTCACCCGCTGGGTCCACGGCCTGCGCGACGCCGACCCCTATCTGCGCGACGAGACCCGGGTGATCCTGCTCGGCGAGACCGCCTCCGTCACCGTCGAGCACCCTCTTTACGACCGGCTGCCCGGTGTTCCGTACCAGTTCAAGGAGCTGCTGGGCTGCATCTGGCGCGAGCCGGTCAGCGGCCGGCTCGACCCCGGCGAACGCGCCCGCACCCTGGCGGCGCTGCTGCAGACCGACCCCGAGGGCCGCGCGCTGACCGCGGAGCTGGTGCGCCGCTCGGGGCTCGCCCCGCGCGACTGGCTGAGCCGGCTGTTCACCGCACTGCTGCCGCCCCTGCTGCACTTCCTCTACCAGTACGGCACGGTCTTCTCCCCGCACGGCGAGAACGCCATCGTCGTCTTCGACGCCCACGACGTCCCCACCCGCCTCGCGGTCAAGGACTTCGTCGACGACGTCAACACCAGCTCCTGGCGGCTCCCGGAGCACGACGCCATGCCGGACGACGTCCGCACGGTCCTGCTGACCGAACCGCCCTCCTTCCTCACCCAGTTCATCCACTCCGGCCTGTTCGTCGGGGTCTTCCGCTACCTCGCGCCGCTGTGCGCGGACCAACTGGACGTTCCCGAGGCCGAGTTCTGGTCACTCGTCCGGGCGGAGATCCTGCGCCACCACGAGCGCTTCCCCCACCTCAAGGAGCGGCACGAGACCTTCGACCTGCTCACCCCGCGGATCGAGCGGCTGTGTCTGAACCGCAACCGTCTGCATGTGGACGGTTACCGCGACCGCCGCGACAGACCGCACGCGGCCGTGCACGGCACCGTCCCCAACCCCCTGCATCTGCCGTGAACCGGGTGGCTGTCAGTGGTCCCGCGTAGGCTTGCCACGCTATGACGAAGCCCTCCCTCCCCGATCTGCTCCACGCCGCCGTCACCGCCGTCGGCGGCACCGAGCGCCCCGGCCAGGTGGCGATGGCCGAGGCCGTCGCCGAAGCCGTGGACGACACTGCCCATCTGCTCGTCCAGGCCGGCACCGGCACCGGAAAGTCCCTCGGCTATCTGGTTCCGGCGCTCGCCCATGGCGAGAGAGTCGTCGTCGCCACGGCCACCCTCGCGCTGCAGCGCCAGCTGGTGGAGCGCGATCTTCCACGTACCGTCGACGCCCTCCATCCGCTGCTGCGCCGCCGCCCGGAGTTCGCCATGCTCAAGGGCCGCTCCAATTACCTGTGTCTGCACCGCCTCCGTGAGGGCGCCCCACAGGAAGAGGAGGACGGCCTCTTCGACGTGTTCGAGCAGGCGACGCCGACCAGCAAGCTCGGCAAGGATCTGCTGCGGCTGCGCGACTGGGCGGACGAGACCGAGACCGGCGACCGCGATGCGCTGACCCCCGGGGTCTCCGACCGCGCCTGGGGCCAGGTCTCGGTCTCCTCCCGCGAATGCGTGGGCGCCTCGAAGTGCGCCTACGGGGCGGAGTGCTTCGCCGAGGCCGCACGGGAGCGCGCCAAGCTCGCCGATGTGGTCATCACCAACCACGCACTGCTCGCCATCGATGCGATCGAGGGCGCCCCGGTCCTCCCGTCGCACGAGGTCCTGATCATCGACGAGGCCCATGAGCTGGTCTCCCGGGTCACGGGCGTCGCCACCGGCGAGCTCACCCCCGGCCAGGTCAACCGCGCCGTCCGCCGGGCCGCCAAGCTCGTCAACGAAAAGGTCGCCGACCAGCTCCAGACCGCCGCGGAGTCCTTCGAGCGGCTGATGGAGCTGGCTCTGCCCGGCCGCCTCGAAGAGATCCCCGAGGATCTCGGCTACTGCCTGATGGCGCTGCGGGATGCGGCCCGTACGGTCGTCGCGGCGCTCGGCGCGACCCGCGACAAGTCGGTCCAGGACGAGGACGCCGTCCGCAAGCAGGCGCTCGCCTCGGTGGAGAACGTCCATGCCGTCGCCGAGCGGATCGCCAACGGCTCCGAGTACGACGTCGTCTGGTACGAACGCCATGACCGCTTCGGCGCCTCCCTGAGGGTGGCCCCGCTCTCGGTCTCCGGTCTGCTGCGCGAGAAGCTCTTCGAGGACCGCTCGGTGGTCCTCACCTCCGCCACCCTCAAACTGGGCGGCGACTTCAACGGGGTCGCGGCCTCCATGGGCCTGGCCCCCGAGGGCACGGCGGGCGAGGACGTCCCGCCCTGGAAGGGGCTCGACGTCGGCTCGCCCTTCGACTACGCGAAGCAGGGCATCCTCTATGTCGCCAAGCATCTGGCCCAGCCGGGCCGTGAGGGCAGCCGCACCGACATGCTCGCCGAGCTCGCCGAGCTGATCGAGGCGGCGGGCGGCCGCACCCTCGGACTGTTCTCGTCGATGCGCGCGGCCCAGGCCGCGGCCGAGGAGCTGCGCGGCCGGCTGGATCTGCCGATCCTGCTCCAGGGTGAGGAGACGCTCGGCGAGCTGATCAAGGCCTTCGCCGCGGATGCCCGTACGTGCCTGTTCGGCACGCTGTCGCTGTGGCAGGGCGTCGATGTACCGGGCGCGAACTGCCAGCTGGTGGTGATGGACCGGGTGCCGTTCCCGCGCCCCGACGATCCGCTGATGAGTGCCCGGCAGAAGGCCGTGGAGGAGGCCGGCGGCAATGGCTTCATGGCGGTCGCGGCGACCCATGCGGCTCTGCTGATGGCCCAGGGCGCCGGCCGTCTGGTCCGCGCCACCGGCGACCGCGGTGTGGTGGCCGTCCTCGACCCCCGGGTGGAGCGGGCCCGCTACGGCTCCTTCCTCCGCAGGTCGATGCCCGATTTCTGGTACACGACCGACCGCAACCAGGTCCGCCGCTCCCTGGCCGCCATCGATGCAGCAGCAAAGGCCTCACAGGCCGACGCATAGGCGGCGCACCATCCGGCGGCGCCGCAACCCTCTCTTGCGCACCCCACCGGACCGCCACCCCCTCCGCGAAAGACGTGGAGAGGAAGCGGCGCCGGCTCACACGCAACAAACAGAGCCCCGGAACCGGCGCAGTGGTTCCGGGGCTCGGTCGTGAGGGGTGGCTCAGACGCGGCGGAGCACCGCCACCACCTTGCCGAGGATGGTCGCCTCGTCGCCGGGGATCGGCTGGTACGCGGAGTTGTGCGGCAGCAGCCAGACGTGGCCGTCCTCGCGCTTGAAGCGCTTGACCGTGGCCTCGCCTTCCAGCATGGCGGCGACGATGTCGCCGTTCTCGGCGACCGGCTGGCGGCGGACCGTGACCCAGTCGCCGTCGCAGATCGCGGCCTCGATCATGGAGTCGCCGACGACCTTCAGCACGAACAGTTCGCCGTCACCGACGAGCTGACGGGGGAGCGGGAAGACGTCCTCGACCGACTCCTCGGCGAGGATCGGGCCGCCGGCGGCGATACGGCCGACCAGGGGGACATAGGAAGCGGCGGGCTTACCGGCGGTCTCCGTCGCCGTCGAGCTCGACTGGTCCGAGCCGCGGACCTCGTACGCCCGGGGGCGGTGCGGGTCACGCCGCAGGAAGCCCTTGCGTTCGAGCGCCATGAGCTGATGGGCGACGGACGAGGTGCTGGACAGCCCGACGGCCTGGCCGATCTCGCGCATGGACGGCGGGTAGCCGCGGCGCTGCACCGAATCCCGGATCACCTCGATCACCCGGCGCTGGCGGTCGGTGAGCCCGGAACTGTCGGCCCGGATCCCGGGTGGCCGGCCGGGAAGCGAGCGGGCGGGCTTCTGCTCTTCGGAGTCCAACGTGGCGTCGTCCATCGGCGGCCGCTGTGCCTTGTGCGGATGCTCGAACCGGCCCTGGGAGTGGCTTTGTGCGGTGATGGTCGCGCTGTCTGCGGTGGTGGTCACGTCGGCCCCTCTCGAAATGTTCTCCCTGGTTAGCCAACGGTAGTTGCTTTCGAAAGGTTGCGCCAAACACACGTTCGAGTGAAATATTCGCCGATTGGCTGACCTGGGTGAGGGGCTGGGTGTATGGCCGAGCGGCATTCCGCGCCCTCGTCGCACCGTCCCGCCCGCGACTCGGGCCGGCGGGCGTCCCCGGACGCGTCGGGGCGCGGAGGCCGGGGCGGCCGCCGCCGCGACCCCGCCGATACTGTCACCCCGCCCCGCCGCGCTCCCGGCCGGGGCGCTTCCCGTACCCTCGTCTGCGGCCGCCCGACCCGCAGTCACCGCGACACGCGGTAGGCGCATGTAAGCGGCCCGACACCACATCTAGTGGTTAGATGCCTTCGACTACCTAGAAGTTGTGGTGCCTGGTCTCTCGACCGGGCGGGGATCGCTTATGCTGGGTACTGCTCCGAAGGGCCCGTACGGACCGGCCGGAGGTCTGTGCCGTGCGCCGGGTTCGTTGGCGTACGTACGTCCGTATATCAAGGGTGAGGAGGGTGGACCGTGCACTGCCCCTTCTGCAGGCACCCGGACAGCAGGGTCGTCGACAGCCGTACCACCGATGACGGGACGGCGATCCGCCGGCGCCGCCAGTGCCCCGACTGCTCCCGCCGTTTCACGACGATCGAGACGGCGTCGCTGATGGTGATCAAGCGGAGTGGGGTCACCGAGCCCTTCAGCCGCGACAAGGTCATCGCGGGGGTGCGCAAGGCGTGCCAGGGGCGCCCGGTCACCGAGGACGCCCTCGCCAAGCTCGGCCAGCGGGTCGAGGAGGCGGTGCGCGCCACCGGCAGCGCCGAGCTGACCACTCATGACGTCGGGCTCGCCATACTGGGCCCGTTGCAGGAACTCGACCTCGTCGCGTACCTGCGCTTCGCGTCCGTTTACCGGGCATTCGATTCACTCGAAGACTTCGAGGCGGCCATCGCCGAGCTGCGGGAGCAGCGCGAGCAGGGGCCGCCCGGGCAGGACCACGGGACCGAGGGCGAAGGCCCGGCCGTTCCCGTGCCCGCCACCGCCGCCGACTGAGCTCGGCGCACATCCAGGACCTGAACCGGGGCGAGAGCAGGGCGTCCCGGTGGCAGAAAGACAAACACCGTGCCACGGAATGAGTGCGCACATATGGGCGTTTGCCCGTATACAGGGAGGCGGAATGACAGAGACGACGAGCGGCCCGGCACGAGGCTCCCGCGCCAAGGGCAGCAAGGCGAGCAAGGGGCTGCGTATCGAGCGCATCCACACCACCCCCGGCGTGCATCCGTACGACGAGGTGGAGTGGGCGTCTCGTGACGTCGTCATGACCAACTGGCGCGACGGCTCGGTCAACTTCGAGCAGCGTGGCGTCGAGTTCCCCGAATTCTGGTCGGTGAACGCGGTCAACATCGTCACGAGCAAGTACTTCCGTGGCGCGGTGGGGTCCCCGACCCGTGAGTCCAGCCTCAAGCAGCTGATCGACCGCGTGGTCAAGACGTACCGCAAGAGCGGCGAGGAGAACGGTTACTTCGCCTCCCCGGCGGACGCCGAGATCTTCGAGCACGAGCTCGCCTACGCCCTGCTCCACCAGGTCTTCAGCTTCAACTCCCCGGTGTGGTTCAACGTCGGCACCCAGCAGCCGCAGCAGGTCAGCGCCTGCTTCATCCTCGCCGTGGACGACTCCATGGAGTCGATCCTCGACTGGTACAAGGAAGAGGGGATGATCTTCAAGGGCGGCTCCGGCGCCGGCCTGAACCTCTCCCGCATCCGCTCCTCCAAGGAGCTGCTCTCCTCCGGCGGCAACGCCTCCGGTCCGGTCTCCTTCATGCGCGGCGCCGACGCGTCCGCCGGAACGATCAAGTCCGGTGGTGCCACCCGGCGCGCGGCCAAGATGGTCGTCCTGGACGTGGACCACCCCGACGTCGAGGCCTTCATCGAGACCAAGGTGAAGGAGGAGGAGAAGATCCGCGCGCTGCGCGACGCGGGCTTCGACATGGACCTGGGCGGCGACGACATCACGTCCGTCCAGTACCAGAACGCCAACAACTCGGTCCGGGTCAACGACGAGTTCATGAAGGCCGTCGAGACCGGCTCGAAGTTCGGGCTGCGCGGCCGGATGACCGGCGAGGTCATCGAGGAGGTCGACGCCAAGGGCCTCTTCCGCAAGATGGCGGAGGCCGCCTGGGCGTGCGCCGACCCCGGCATCCAGTACGACGACACCATCAACCACTGGCACACCTCGCCGGAGACGGGCCGCATCACCGCGTCCAACCCGTGCAGCGAGTACATGCACCTGGACAACTCCTCGTGCAACCTCGCCTCGCTCAACCTCCTGAAGTTCCTGCGCGACGACGACCTGGGCAACCAGTCCTTCGACGCCGAGCGCTTCGCCAAGGTCGTCGAGCTCGTCATCACCGCGATGGACATCTCCATCTGCTTCGCCGACTTCCCCACCCAGAAGATCGGCGAGACCACCCGCGCCTACCGCCAGCTGGGCATCGGTTACGCCAACCTCGGCGCCCTGCTGATGGCCACCGGCCACGCCTACGACTCCGACGGCGGCCGTGCGCTCGCCGGTGCCATCACCTCTCTGATGACCGGCACCTCCTACAAGCGCTCCGCCGAGCTCGCCGCGGTCGTCGGCCCGTACGACGGCTACGCCCGCAACGCCGACGCCCACAAGCGCGTCATGAAGCAGCACTCCGACGCCAACGGTGTCGCCACGCGCATGGACGACCTGGACACCCCGGTCTGGGCGGCGGCCACCGAGGCCTGGCAGGACGTGCTGCGCCTGGGCGAGAAGAACGGCTTCCGCAACGCGCAGGCCTCCGTGCTGGCTCCGACCGGCACCATCGGCCTGATGATGGACTGCGACACCACGGGCGTCGAGCCGGACCTGGCCCTGGTCAAGTTCAAGAAGCTGGTCGGCGGCGGCTCCATGCAGATCGTGAACAACACGGTCCCCAAGGCGCTCAAGCGGCTCGGCTACCAGCCCGAGCAGGTCGAGGCGATCGTCGCCCACATCGCCGATCACGGCAATGTCATCGACGCCCCCGGCCTCAAGCCGCAGCACTACGAGGTCTTCGACTGCGCCATGGGCGAGCGCTCCATCTCCCCGATGGGCCATGTCCGCATGATGGCCGCGGCCCAGCCGTTCCTCTCCGGTGCGATTTCCAAGACGGTCAACGTCCCCGAGTCGGCCACCGTCGAGGAGATCGAGGACGTCTACTTCCAGGGCTGGCAGCTCGGCCTGAAGGCGCTGGCGATCTACCGCGACAACTGCAAGGTCGGCCAGCCGCTCTCCGCCAAGAAGAAGGAGGAGGAGAAGAAGGCCGAGCCGGTCGCCGAGAAGAAGGTCGTCGAATACCGCCCGGTGCGCAGGCGCCTCCCCAAGGGCCGTCCCGGCATCACCACCTCCTTCACGGTCGGCGGCGCCGAGGGCTACATGACCGCCAACTCCTACCCGGACGACGGTCTCGGTGAGGTCTTCCTGAAGATGTCCAAGCAGGGCTCGACCCTCGCGGGCATGATGGACGCCTTCTCCATCGCGGTGTCGGTGGGCCTCCAGTACGGCGTGCCGCTGGAGACCTACGTCTCGAAGTTCACCAACATGCGCTTCGAGCCGGCCGGCATGACGGACGACCCGGACGTGCGGATGGCGCAGTCGATCGTCGACTACATCTTCCGCCGCCTGGCGCTGGACTTCCTGCCGTTCGAGACCCGCTCGGCGCTCGGCATCCACTCCGTCGAGGAGCGCCAGCGCCACCTGGAGACCGGTTCGTACGAGCCGTCCGACGACGAGGTCGACGTCGAGGGCCTGGCCCAGTCGGCGCCGCGCCAGATCGAGTCGGCCCAGGAGCCCGCTCCGGCCGTGAAGATCGTCGAGGACGCCGCTGCCCCGGCTCCCCAGCAGGCGCACACCAACGCCGAACTCGTCGAGATGCAGCTGGGCATCAACGCCGACGCGCCGCTGTGCTTCTCCTGCGGGACGAAGATGCAGCGGGCCGGCAGCTGCTACCTGTGCGAGGGCTGCGGGTCGACCAGCGGCTGCAGCTGAGCAGGAGCGAGGCCGCGCGGGAGGGTTCCTCCCGCGCGGCCCGCGGCCCGGGCTGAGACGGCCCGGGCAAGCGTGGAGGGGACCGGCCGGGTGCCGGTCCCCTCCGTCGTGCGTGCCGGGCAATGGTCAGCGCGGGTGCCGCACATCCAGCGAACGGGCCGGCGGAGCGCCGCCGTGGGCGTGGCCGTCAAACGCCGCCGGTGCGCCAGGGAGCAACAACCCCGTCCCGTCAGCGCCCCATCAGCGAGACGAACGCATCCGGGTCGGCGTCGAAGCCCCGGAGGCCGGGACGGAAACGCCATTTGCCCGTCTCGTCCCGGGTGAATTCGGCGACCGTCGCCGCGGTTGCCTCCGCTACCGAGGCGAAGTCGTCCTCCGCCAGATCGGTGTACCCCTCGCGGATCCGTACGGCGGTGTTCGCCACGTCTCCGAAGACCTTGCGGCCCTCGCCCTGCTGGATGGCCACCCCCACGAGGACCCGGGCATAGGTCTCGGACAGTCGGTCCAGTTCCAGCGTCATGATCTCGTCGGCGCCGAACCCCTGGCCGGTCCTGCTGTCCCGGTTGAGGGTGATGGTCCCGTCGGGCGACCGGCTGTCGAAGGCCACCAGATAGGCCGGGTCGCCGTGCGGCGCGTCGGCCGGGTACGTCGCCGCGACGATGTCGAGGTCGTTGTCCGGTGTTCCGATGGGACTGGGGTCCCACTTGAGTGTGACCTCGACCTTTTCGATCCCCTTGTTGAGCGTGCTCACCGGGCTTCCCCTCCTTCATCTCCCGGGGACGCGGCCCGACCCGCGCGATGATCACGCGGACTACTCCCCGGGACTTCCCGTTGGTGGACCATCGTGCCACGCCCGGTGGCCCGTGGGCGGAAGCAACTGTCCCTGGCAGCAGGCGATATGAAGCCGGTGTGGGTGGCTGGAAAGCGTCCTTCGAGGTCTGGCCTGAACGCATGGGCCGGGGCGGTGGTCCGCTCGTCACAGGGGCGATTGAGATGTCTGTGCGGGACATCGGGCGCCGTGGTGGGGGAGCGGCAGATGACCGGGTGCGTAGTGGTGAGGCCGCGGGTGAGGACGAGGACGGAGCGGAGCCGCGTTGCCCGGGTCTGTCGCGCAGTATGGGCGATCAGCCGGGCGGACGCCGGCGGCATTCCGCCGGAGTGGATACGCAGAGTTTCGGCCAGGAACGGATCGGTGGTGGCTTCGTTGCACCGGCAGGAACGGTGCCTGGACGTGGTCGAGGCGGCGGAGCGACAACCGGGCCCGAGCCCCCCATCGGTCCGCGTCCGTATGGAAGTTCGGGGTGGTCGGATTGTGACACGCAGTGATTCCGGTTCGGTCGCGGGCCGTACGATGGCGCGGTGCTTGTCAAGTGGATTCGCCTCACCGTCGTGGACCGTCGAGGGTTCGAGCGGGGGCAGCGGAAATGGGCGGGGCTGCTGGGTGAGCCGGGGTTCCGAGGGCAGGGCG
>NZ_SDIF01000063.1 GCF_004122735.1 Streptomyces sioyaensis
CAGCTCGGTGAGGTTCTCGTTCTCCATCGCCTTGGCGAGGCGGACGGCCTCCTCGATCCGCATCGTGTACGCGTCCTGCTCACCCGGCTTGCGCTGGAAGGAGCAGTACGCACAGGAGGCGGTGCACACATTCGTCATGTTCAGGTGACGGTTCACATTGAAGTGGACGACGTCGCCGTTCTTGCGCGTCCGCACCTCATGAGCCAGCCCGCCCAGCCATGCCAGGTCGTCACACCCGTAGAGAGCGACCCCGTCCTCGCGGGACAGCCGCTCCCCCGCATAGACCTTCTCCTCCAGCTCACGCTTGAGTCCTGCGTCCATCCCCAACTACCTTCCTAGTGCTTGACCTTGGCAAAGAGTGCTCACAGGCGCTGATGGCATCGCCTTAGTAGATTCCTTCGGGAGCGGCCCGGGAGACCTGCAGCGGTTGTACGTTCGCCACCCCGTCGCAGGGCCAGTCCGCAGAGGTGCGGTACCGCGTGGCCTGGTCGCGTTCGAGGATGTTGGGCAGGAAGAGATCCTCGTGCAACACCGTGAGCCGGACCTGACCCACGTCCCCGTGGTCCACCGTCCGCGTCGGATCGTTCTTGTCGACGACGGACATGGTCACCTGCGGATAGTGCGGGACGTACGGAAGGACGTCGCCGTTCTGCTCCGGGGGCAGGCCCATGGCGCAGCCGAAGGTGTTTCCGTAGGCCGTCCCGATCGGACCGCCGTCCAGCGCCGCGGCGAACTCCCGGTACATCGCCGGCACGATCTGCGTGCCGCCGAGCCCCACGCCGTCGAGCTGCGCGACCAGTTCCGGACGCTGTCGCACCAGCGCCTGGAACAACGCCGGCGTCGTCTCCAGGTAGTCGATCCGGCGGCTGCTCATGACGTCCGTGATCTGGTCGACGACGTGATCGACGTAGTGGTTGACCTCGGCCAGCCGGCATCCCCGGATGAGCTGCTTGATCCAGCGCGGGTCGAGGTCGATCCCGTAGACCACCGACGCATACAGATGGGCGATCTGCGCGGCGCCCTCGCCCACCACATGCGGCCCCCCGG
Source organism: Streptomyces sioyaensis (assembly GCF_004122735.1). Lineage (GTDB taxonomy): Bacteria > Actinomycetota > Actinomycetes > Streptomycetales > Streptomycetaceae > Streptomyces > Streptomyces sioyaensis. Next base: position 1,048 of record NZ_SDIF01000063.1, read on the forward strand.
GAGTGGCGTAGACCCAGCTGCGGCCCGGTTCGAAACCCGCCGTGACCAGGCCGAACCGGCGCCAGTGGGAGTGGTGGTCGAGCATCGACCGGGTGTAGAAGACATGGCACGGGCGGCCGGTGGTGCCACCCGAGTCGAAGACCCGGCCCGACAGCGGGCGCGGCACGGCCTGCGGGACCAGGTCGACGGGGTCGAGGTCCCGCAGCGCGGCGAGCGTGAAGTGACCGAACGCCGACAGTTCGGCGTAGTGCGTGATGTCGAGCGGATCGAAATCCAGCTCGTCACGGCGCTTGAGCCAATAGGGACTCCCGGTGTCCGGAGCGAAGTGGCGCCGTACGACATGCCGGGTCCACGCGTCGAGGTCCATGGACAGCCAGCGCTCCATGCGGGAGGTGTCCAGTGGTGCGGTGGTCGGCGGCATCGCCGTTCCTTTCCTGCCGGGAAGGCCGCAGTCGCGCGCGGATCTGCGGGAGCCGGGCTGCCGCCCGCGTCACCCGGCCGGACCGGCACCGGGGTGACAGTCCGACACGGCGACGCCGGCGGCCCCTCTTCATACTCGCCGAGTCCACTCTGGGGAATTCCCCATACCCACAACGGGTTTCCTGGGAGGGACGGCGCCACAGCCCCGCGCCGGCGGCCCGAACGAACCCCGGCGGAGGGGACCCATGGCTCAGCGGCTGACGATTGCCCACTCACCGTGCCCCAATGACACCTTTGCGTTCCATGCCTGGTCCCACGGGTTGCTCCCGGAGGCTCCCGGCCTCGTGGTGACCATCGCGGACATCGACGTCACCAACGACCTCGCGGAACGCGGTGCCGCGGATCTGCTCAAGATCTCCTACGCGGCCCTGCCGTACGTCCTGGACGAGTACGCGCTGCTGCCGTGCGGCGGCGCGCTGGGCCATGGTTGCGGGCCACTGGTCCTCACCCGGCCCGAGGACACTCCGGCCGGCCGTGGCCCGGAGCGGCTGGCCGGGCGGAGCGTCGCGGTGCCCAGCGTGCGCTCGACCGCCTATCTGCTGTTCCGCCTGTGGGCGGCGCGGGCCGTGCCGGGCGGCGTGGGCGAGATCGTGGTGATGCCCTTCCACGAGATCATGCCCGCGGTCCGGGACGGCGCGGTCGACGCCGGGCTCGTCATCCACGAGGCCCGCTTCACCTACCAGCAGTACGGGCTGCACCGCCTCGCCGACATGGGCGAGGAATGGGAGGCGGTCACCGGCCGGCCGATCCCGCTCGGGGCGATCGTTGCCCGCCGGGACCTCGGGGAGGACCAGCTGCGGGCGGTGGCCCGGGCCGCCGCCGACTCCGTCCGCTTCGCCTGGGACGACCCGTCGGCATCCCGCCCCTACGTCCGCGAACACGCCCAGGAGATGGCTTCGGACGTGATCGACCAGCACATCGGCCTGTATGTGAACGACTACACCGCGGCCCTCGGCGAGGACGGCTACGCGGCAGTGCGGGAACTGCTCGACCGGGCCGCCACCGAGGGCCTCGTCCCACCCGTCGCCCCCGGCGCACTGGACTTCCCCGGGGTCCGGTAGCCGCGGGGCCGGCCCGGGTCGCCAGGGCCGCATCAGGAAACGTTCGCCCTGTACGGGGCTACGGTGAAAGTCGAGTGCGACACGTACCGCTCCAAGGCCATGATGTGGATCATGACTGTGTACGTCGACATTCCTGCCCGGCTCGGTGAGAGTCGTCTGTCTGATGGACGGTTGCTTGGTTGGGCCGAGTGGGGGCCGTTGGACGGGGTGCCCGTTCTGTTGTGTCCGGGGGCGGCGACGAGCCGGTGGCTCGGCTTCGGGGCAGGGGTTGTTGAGGCGCTTGGAGTGCGTCTTGTCTCTGTGGACCGCCCGGGGCTCGGTGCCTCAACACCTGCGCCCGGCCGGACCTTCTCCGACTTCGCCGCTGATATTCGGCAACTCTGCGTGCTGCGAGGGCTGGGGCATCCGGCTGTGGTCGGGAACTCACAAGGCGCGCCGTTCGCTCTCGCCTGCGCCGAGGAGGGTGTGGCCTCGGCACTGGCTGTCGTCTCCGGCGCGGATGAGGTCGCCGCGCCGGAGTTCGCTTCCGCTCTGGCGGCGGACCTCCGTGGCCTGGTCGAGCGGACCGCGTGCGACCCGGTCGGCGCCGAGGAGTTTTTCGCGGGCTTCACTGCGGATGCGATGTGGGGCATGGTCATGGCCGGGAGTCCGGGGTGCGACCTCGCCGTGTATCAGGATCCTGATTTCGCGGCTTTTTACCGCAGGGCCCTGGACGAGGGATTCGTTCAAGGTGCTGCTGGTTACGCCCGCGACACGGTCCTGTCCATGGGGCGGTGGCCGTTCGCCCCCGACGAGATCACTGTCCCGGTCGAGATCTGGTACGGCGAACGGGACACCAGCCACTCGCCCGATAACGGAGCACGGCTCGCTACCCGTATACCCGGTGCTCATCACCGTGTCGTACCGGGCATCGGCGGCGCGCTGCTGTGGACACATTCCGCGTCGATCCTCACTTCGCTCCTTGAGAAGGCCACGACGGACCGGTAAGCGACCGGCTCATGGCAGTGGCGGGACGTGAGGGGTGCGCTGTGTCGGCGGCTCAGCCGACGCGCACTGGACGCGGTTCGAGCCGTTGCCCGCGAGCGGTGGGCCACGGCCCCGCGGCCGGTCTGCCCACCGTCCGAAACGACGGTGAGCAGACCGCAACGACGGTGGACGGACCGCCCGCGGAGCCGCCCCGGCTACCCCTCGACGGTCACCGGCACGGCCTGCGCGCGGACCGCGTCGACGAGTTCCATCGTGGCGATCGCGTCCTGCCGCCACCGGGCCTCACCGGGGTCGGCCGCGGCGCCGCCGGCGGCCACGGCCGCGGCGAATCCGGCAAGGGACCGGCTGAGCTGATCCGCCGCCGGGAGCGTGAACTTCTCGACGTGGTCCTGTTCCTCCAGCACCAGCTCCGGCTGGTACCCGGCCGGCGGGGTGAACGCCCGGTCCACCGTGACCTTCGCGCCCGCGCCCCACAGGGAGTAGCACGAGCCGTAGGTGTGCTCGAAGCCGAACTCGACGCTCGCCAGTACACCGGACGGTGACACCAGCAGCGCCTGACCCGACAGATCGAGCCCGTCGGACCGCCGCACCCGCGTCGTGGCGCCCGCCACCCGCAGCCCGGGGCCCAACAGCAGCACGGCCGCCCGCAGCGGATACACCCCAGCATCCAGCAGCGCACCGCCACCGAGTCCGGGCACGTACCGGATGTCCTGTGCGGGCAGCGGCGGGAAGCAGAACGCGCCGCGGAACGAGCGCAGCCCGCCGAGCCGCCCCTCGGCGATCATGGCTGCGACCGCGTCATGCTGCGGATGGTGCAGGAACATGAAGTTCTCCCGCAGCACCAGGTCACGGCTCTCGGCCAGGGCGACCACGGCCCGGGCCTCGTCCGCCGTCGTGGCGATCGGCTTCTCGACCAGGACGTGCTTGCCCGCGTGCAGCGCCCGGGCCGCCCACTCGCCGTGCAGCGACGGCGGCAGGGAGATGTAGACGGCGTCGATGTCGTCGCGTTCCAGGAGCGCTTCCGTGCTGGCGGCGGCGCAGCCGAACCGGTCGGCGAACCGCTGGGTGCGCTCCGGACTGCGGCCGCCCACCGCAACGAGTTCGGTCTGCGGGCAGTCCGACATCGCCGGAAGTACCCGCCGCCACCCGAAGGACGACGTACCCAGCGCGCCGAAGCGCACCGGTTTCGCCCCGGCGCCCGCGTCGTCGCGGTCGGGGGCCGGGCCGCTGCGTGCGGCCAGCTGCGGTGGGGGAGTGGTGCGCTGAGCTGGCACGGAGTCATCCAATGGAAATCCTCGGGGGCTGAGGCGGGGCGGTCTGCCACCACCCGGTGATCGGTGGGCGGCCCAACGGCCAGGGAACGCCGGCCCGGCCGTGACAGCCGGGCCCGGGGGGGGAATCAGCCCCAGGTCACCGGCAGTTCGTACACGCCGTAGTGCATCGCGGTCTCCCGCAGGGGTACCTGGTCCGCGGGCACCGTGAGCCGCAGGTCCGGGAAGCGGTCGAACAGCTTCTGGAAGCCGATGCGCAGCGACGCCCTCGCGAGGTGCTGTCCCAGGCACTGGTGGATCCCGAAGCCGAACGCCAGATGCCGGCGCGAGGGGCGGTCGATGTCGAACTCGTCGGCGTTCTCGAAGTACCGCGGATCACGGTTGGCCGAGGGCAGCGAGAGCACCACCGTCTGACCGGCCTTGATGGTCCGGCCGCCGATCTCGACATCCTCCAGCGCCACCCGGCTCGCCCCGAAGTGAGAGATCGTCAGGTAGCGCAGCAGCTCCTCGACGGTGTTCTCCATCAGCTCCGGCCGCGCCCGCACCTTCGCCAGCTGCTCGGGGTGCTCCAGCAGCGCGAAGGTGCCCAGCGCGAACATGTTGGGAGTGGTGTCCAGCGCACCGCCGATGGCGATCCAGGCGATGTTGAACATCTCCTGTTCGGTCAGCTCGCCGGTCGCGATGAGCTGACCGAGCAGGTCGTCCCCCGGATCGCCGGCGAAGCGCTCGGCCATCATCCGCTCCAGCGTCGCGTTGAGCTCGTTGTTGTGATGGATGAACTCGTCGAGGGTGTAGTCGATCCGCATGATGACCGAGAAGTGCTCCGCCAGGGCCGTCAGATCGCTCTCCGACACCCCCATGATGGAGCAGGTCGACCTGGCGGGGATCTTCTCCGCGAAGACCTTCACCAGGTCCACCGGCGGCTCCATCTCCGCCATTTCGTCGAGCACACCGTCGATGATCCGTTCCAGCGTGGGCTCGTACTGCTGGATCTTGCGTACGGTGAAGAACCCGGTCAGCAGCCGCCGGTAGCGGGTGTGCTCCGGAGCGTCCATCCGCACGAAGTTGCCCGGCGCGGAGGGCTCGGGGGAGTACTCCTCCACCTCGAACGGCGGCGAGTGCACCAGCGCCAGCAGCTCGCTGCGGTGGCTGAACCGCGGGTCCGTCATGATCTGGCGGATGTGATCATGCCGGGTGATCAGCCAGCCGTCCTTCTCGCGCGGCGACAGCTCGAAGCTCACCGGGCTGATCGGGTCCTCCTCGCGCAGCTGCGCGTATTCGGCAGCCGGATCGAAAGGGCAGGTGCGCTTGTACGGGATCACCGGCGCTTTCGGCTCGTAAACCATGACTCCTCCGTTGCTGTTGGTGGCCACTGGGGCGCCGCGCTCGGGGCCCGTGCGCGGCGTGCGGCCGCACCGGGTACGACGGGCGGCCGTCGCAGACCGAAGACGTTGGTCCGGTTCGGGAAGCGGGACAGCTCGGTGCCGTGCCCCGCGGGGGCGGGCGGTGGCCGGTCGAGCGTGCGGTCGAGGGCAGGTCCGCACTACGAGGTGCGCGAGCGGCGCCCCGAGGTCGTAGTGGATCCCATGGCGACTCCCCTTTCGGTGTGGCCCGAGCCCGATGACAGCCACAGCCCAGCACGGAGCGGTCAGAGGGAGCCAGCCCGGCGGGGGAACTCTAGGGAATTGCCAGTCAGGGACGCCGGGCGGAGCCGCGCCGTGCGGGGGCCTTCCCGCCTGTTCTCCGCTGGTTTCCCGGACCCGGCCGGGAGCACCGCGCACCCCGCGGCAGGGCCGTACCACCGCGACGAGACCGGTGTACGGCCCGTACCTGTACTCGTACCCGTGCCCGTACTCGTACCCGTACCCACCACCACGTCAGCGCCCCCCGCCGGTCCCGTGGCCTACTGCGGAGGGTTCCCGTGTTTGCGCGGCGGCAGGTCGGCCTGCTTGGTGTGCAGCATCGCAAAGGAACGGATCAGCACCGCTCTGGTCTCGGCGGGGTCGATGACATCGTCCACCAGCCCCCGTTCGGCGGCGTAATAGGGGTGCATCAGCTCGGACTTGTACTCCTTGACCATCCGGGCCCGCATCGCCTCGGGATCGTCGGCCTCCGCGATCTCCTTGCGGAAGATGACGTTCGCGGCGCCCTCGGCGCCCATCACCGCGATCTCGTTCGTCGGCCAGGCATAGGACAGGTCCGCGCCCACGGAACGGGAGTCCATGACGATATAGGCGCCGCCGTAAGCCTTGCGCAGGATCAGCTGGATACGGGGAACGGTGGCATTGCAGTACGCGTACAGCAGCTTGGCCCCATGGCGGATGATGCCCCCGTGCTCCTGCCCCACGCCCGGCAGGAATCCGGGCACGTCCAGCAGGGTCAGCAGCGGGATGTTGAACGCGTCGCAGTGCTGGACGAACCGGGCCGCTTTCTCCGAGGCATGGACGTCCAGCACACCGGCGAGCGACCGGGGCTGGTTCGCGACGACGCCGACGACCTCCCCGCCGAGCCGGGCCAGCGCACACACCACGTTCGTCGCCCAGCGCTCCTGGACCTCCAGGAACTCGCCGTGGTCGGCGATCTCCTCGATGACCTCGCAGACGTCGTACGGCTTCTTGCCGTCCGCCGGGACCAGGTCCAGCAGGCGGTCGCAGCGGCGGTCCGCCGGGTCGGTGGTGGGGACGGTGGGCGGCCGCTCCCGGTTGTTGCCGGGCAGCAGCGACAGCAGGTAGCGCACGTCGTCGAGGCAGGTCTGCTCGTCGTCGTAGGCGAAGTGGGAGACACCGGAGATCTCGGAGTGGACGTCGGCGCCGCCGAGGCCGTTCTGGGTGATCTTCTCGCCGGTCACGGCCCGGACGACATCGGGGCCGGTGATGAACATCTGTGAGGTGTCACGGACCATGAAGACGAAGTCGGTGAGGGCGGGGGAGTAGGCGGCGCCGCCGGCACACGGGCCGAGCATCACGGAGATCTGGGGGATGACGCCCGAGGCGCGGGTGTTGCGGTGGAAGATGCCGCCGTAGCCGGCCAGCGCCACGACGCCCTCCTGGATGCGGGCCCCGGCGCCGTCATTGAGCGAGACGAGCGGGGTGCCGGCCGCGAGCGCCATGTCCATGATCTTGTGGATCTTGGCGGCGTGGGACTCGCCCAGCGCGCCGCCGAAGATCCGGAAGTCGTGCGCGTAGACGAACACCGTCCGGCCGTGCACCAGCCCCCACCCGGTGACCACACCGTCGGTGTACGGCCTCCGGGCCTCCAGACCGAACCCGCTGGCACGATGCCGGCGCAACGGCTCGACCTCGGTGAAGGAACCCTCGTCCAGCAACAGGCCGATCCGCTCACGAGCGGTCAGCTTGCCCTTGGCGTGCTGCGCCCCGGTCGCCCGCTCACCGGGCCCGTTCCGGGCCTGCTCATGGAGGGCGTGGAGTTCGGCCACCCGCCCCCGGGCGTCGTGCGGCACTCGCTCGGCGGGGCCCTGCTCGCGGTAGGTCATCGGCAGCGATTCCACCTCTCCACATCAGCGCTTTCCCGCACGTCCCCGGGCGGCTACGCGGTCCGTGGCCGTACGGCGGGTGAGGGCACCGCGGCCGGGTCCCGTGGTCGTGTGGCGGGTGACGGCAGCGAGGCCGGGTCCCGCAGTCGTGCGGCCGGTGACGGCACCGAAGCCGGACCGCAGAATTCCAGCGTGCCGTCCCGTCTCCAGCGGCCGAGCCGGCCCGAGGCCAGCACCGGTGCGGTGTCCTCGGCCAGGCAGGCCCCGTCGGCGCTGCGAATGCTGCCGTAGGGCAACGCGGGCCCCGTGGCGTGGACTTCACCGGTCTGTCCGGTCGGCACGGGGCTGCCGGCCGGGTCCACCACCTGCACATGGACGCCGGGCACCGGGCGGCTCGCCCCCGGGTGCTCCGGCCAGGGGTTGTCGGGGCTGAATTCCCGCACCGTCCAGGGCATCGTGCCGTCCGCGGCGGCGAACTCCACCCACAGCGGCGCCCGGGGCAGCACCTCGAAGTGCCGGTCGATCACCGTGCGCGGGCAGGGACCGCCGATCAGCACGGTCAGCCGCGGGGCCACCGGGTGGGAGTCCAGGGAGAAGGACTGCAGAAGCAGCCCGTATTCGTCCGGGCCGAAGACCGCGGCGGCCTTCCGCTTCGGGGCCGGTGAGCAGGCGAAACCGTCGTAGCGGGACGGCACATGAAGCGTGCCCCCGCAGGCGAACGCCCACCACATCGCGGGCAGTGTCGTCGTGCGGACGGGAGGATGGTGCACGATCACCCCGTCGTGCGCACTGCCGGCCCGGCGGATCCTGGCGGACAGCGCCAGCTGCCACGCGCGATGGTCGGTCAGATAGCCGCCGACCCCCTGGCGGTCCGCATCGGAGACCAGCAGGTAGGCGGCCTCGGTGTGCCCGGAACGCGGCAGCGCGGGATCCGGCCGCTGGGCGGCGATCTTGCTCCAGGTGGCCGGGTCGTCCAGTACCCACGACATGCAGCGGTAGCTCCAGACCGGTCGCGTCACGGTGCTGCACAGCACCACCTGGGCCCCGCTGACCTCGATGATCCGGTCGAGCCGCGCACCGCGCGACGCAGCGGGGACCGGTACGCACACCCCGCCCGCCTTCAGCACCGCGAGCTGTCCCACGACCGCCTGCCGGTGGTCGCCGCAGTGGACGACCACCGGGTCGCCCAGCTGCACTCCGCCGCGTACCAGCGCCGACGCCAACTGCCCGGCCCGGGTTTCGGCTTCGCCGTAGGACAGATGGTGCTGCCCTTCCTGGACGGCTCTGGCCATCGGGAACCTGCGGGCCATGCTGGTGAACATGCCGTCGAGGGTGAGCGGCAGAGTCTGCGGAAGCCGCCGCCGGTACGGTCTGGGTGCCGCCTGTCCGAGCCTGCTGCCGTCGGACAGTGTCTGTTGAGCGACCACTTCGTCCCCCTTTCCTGCCGGCCCCCACAAAAGAACCCGAGTGACTTCCGCGCGGAAATCCTGGTGCGCAGTCGTGGCCGCCCCGGCAGCCTCCCTGCACAGCAGAGGCCGGGAACGGGACCTCCCGCCGACCGCGGCGGAACGGTCGGACCGGCGCGACCTCGGACGAGCCGCCGCCCGGAATCCACGGCAGCGGCATGCCCGTCAGCCGCAGCCATTCCTACTAGGACGAACCATCGGCTGATCGCCAGCTTCGCCGCACGTTTTGGATGTGGACAAGGCCGTTTGCCGGGAACTAGGAGAATTGCTGGTAGTCCGGTGGCGCGGGGCGGACGGCGCGACGGCGGAGTACGAGGCCCAGCGTGCCCTGACCGGCCTGACTGCCCTGTCGGGGCGCGGGGCTGCGGACAGGCCCGGGTGAGGTGCCCAGGACCCACCGGAACAATCCAGCCGAAGGTCGGACGAACTCCCGAGCCGAAAGGCCCCGGGCCCCGCCGGTCGATGCTCCGGCCACCTGCCTACCTGACTGCCGGGCCGCGTGGCTGTGCCTGTTCACGGGTTGCCCACAGCCATGATCAAGCATTCCACGCTCCACGCCGCCCCTGGCCCCTCTGACCTCTCAGGCACCCCTCACCCACCTCGACCGCCGAGACTATTCTTGCCTGCAGAAAATCGAGCAACTTCGGGGAATCTCATGGTCGATGACGCGCACACCGACTCCACCCGCGCTCCTGCGTCCTTCTCCGCGGCGTACGACGCCGTACTGGCCGCATGGCCCGTCCCCGTCGAGCCGGTGGACGTCCGCACGGACTTCGGGACCACGCGCGTCAACGTCTGCGGGCCCGCGGACGCTCCGCCGTTGGTGCTGCTGCCCGGCGGCGGGACGACGTCCACCGTGTGGCACGCCAACGTGGCCGAACTGGCCGCCACACACCGGGTGTACGCGCCCGACATCCTCGGCGATGTCGGCCACAGCCCTGCCGACGGCCCGCGGCCCGTCACGAAACTCGCCGACCTCATGGACTGGCTCGACACGCTCCTGAGCCACTTCGACATCGACGCGGCCGACGTGTGCGGCTACTCGTACGGTGCGCAGATCGCCCTCGGCTACGCCCTGCACGCTCCGGGCCGGGTACGCCGTCTCGCCCTCATCGACCCCAACAACTGCTTCGCCGGAATGAAACCCGGCTACCTCCTGCACGCGCTGCCGTTCCTCATCCGCCCCACCGCCGCCCGCGCCCGTGCCCACCTCGCCTGGGAGGCGGGTGGTCTGCCGCTCGACGCGGCCTGGCGGGAGGTGTACGCCCTGGGCGCGGCCCGCACCCCGCGCGCCAAGGTGGTCATGGCACGCCGTCCGCCCGCCGACCGGCTGCGCGAACTCACCGTCCCCACGCTCGTGCTCCTGGCCCGGCAGAGCAAGGTGCACGACATCGAACGGGTGCGGGCCGGTGCGGAGCGGCTGCTGCCCGACGTCGAGTGCGCGGTCATCGACGGCGCCTCACACCACGGCCTTCCGATGGCGAACGCGAAGGACGTCAACCGCAGGCTGGGGGCGTTCTTCTCGGCCGGGGCTTAAGCCCTGCCCCCTTCTCGTTCGGGGTGCCTGCGTTCCGCTTCGAGGCGGGCGCCGTGCGGCTCATCGTCGCCGCCGAGGTCACCGGGGACCACCGCGCCGAGGCACTGGCGCGGTGGCAGCGGCGCCTCCTCCAGCACGAGGCGGAGCACGGCGGCGGCAGCCCCCGGTGACCGGGTCGGTACGTCAGCGCTTCGGCGGCGGCTTGATGAGGTAGAGCCGGCGGGCCAGGTCCAGCGCGGTCAGCATCACGTTGGCGCCGTTCCAGCGGTACCGGCGCTGCTGCCCCCACACGGCGCGGTTGCCGCCGCTCGGGTCGGCGGCGTGCGCGTCCACGACGACCTCGGACCGATCGCTCCAGTCATGGATCTCCGCCTCGTGGTCGCCCACCGTCCAGTCCTGCCCACCCCGGATGTGCTGGGCGATCAGCCCGGGAATCAACTGGAACCGCGACCCTTCGGCCAGCGCCACGGCCAGCCTCTCGACACCGTCCTGCAGCCTGTGGTTGCTCGTGCCGGGGTCGTTGTCGAACAGTTGGCGTACGGCATCCCTCAGGAGACCCCGGCCGACTTGGATGGTGGGGAGGTCGCGATAGGTGACGGGGAAGGGGAGGCGCGACCTCTGGGCGCCCTCGTACACGTCATCCGGGACCATGTCTCTCCCGCCCTCGGTGAACGTGTAGACGATCTGGCGGCCGTCCGCGCGACGCACGTAGAAGCCCAGCAGATAGTTGTCGGACCGGCGGAAGAGTCCTCGGACCTGGCGGCCATCGATGTCGTCGCGCTCGGCGAGCCGTCCGATGTTGATCGACTGGAAGGCTTCGGGGTCGGGGTTCCGGATCAGACGGCCGGACCCGGGCTGCCGGGCGGCCTCGTCCCCCAGCATCGCGCTGCGGATGTTCCCGACCGTGTGCGTGTAGAGGTTGGCGTACTCCTCGTCGCTTCCTGCCATCCTCGGCTGCGGCTGGGCCTGCGCCTGTGGCCGGGCTTGCGGCTTGGCCTCCGGGCTGTTCTGGGCGACCGCGCTTCCCGCGCCGAGCGTGCCCGCCAGCACGGACACCACGACCGTCGCACTGACCAATCGCCGCCGCAGCGACCCGTGTTCAGTTCCTCGCGTCATCTCTTCTCGGCCTCCCATGTCAGGCCCAGAACTCGAACTCGGCCCGCAGATTGCCCTTGGTGACCCGGCCTCCGTCACTCCAGTAGAGGGCCCTGTACTCCTCGCCCTTGTTCAGGCGCAAGCTGATCATGGTCGAGCCGTAAGCGCCGCAGTGGTCGTTGCCGCAGGCCCAGTCCCACGTGACGCGGTTGCCTTTGCTGTCGATGATCTCGATCCAGTCCCAGCCGTCGTACGGATCCCGCCCCGAGGGCGTCATCCATGTCACGTTGATGCCGGTGAGGTGGGACTGGTACCACCAGCCGCGGTGTTGCGCCGGCGACACCTCGCTGATCAGGTAGTCGGCGTTGAGGATCGGGAACTCCGCCCCGGCGTCCCCGGGGCCCACTTTCGGGTGCGTCGGCGGCTGCCAGTGCTCACGCGCCGAGTCGGTCGCCGGAGCCGGCTGCACAGCGGCCGTCGTCGACTTCTCCGCACCCTGCGACGCCGCGGACGCCGTCCCCAGCGCGATCACGGACACACTCGCGAGCACCCCGGCCATGACCGCGGCCCGCCGCCGGGGCGTGTTCACCCCGGCGTATAAGGAAGAAACCTTTCCCATGCCTCGTGAACGGAACAACATGCGTAGCCCACCTTGCCGTTGATCGGTGATCGATGCACCGGAGACGCTAGGAAGCGGCGTTCAACGTTCGTTTGACGACCGCTCAACGCGAGCCTTCACGCATGCATGCGAGGCATGACGATGACGTCGCAGACCTCCGCCTCAACGTGCTCCCAGGAGCCCGGTGGGTCGGCGTGCCGATGGGTCGTACGGCCGACCGGGAGGTCCGACCCACCGGACAGTACCTAGGCCCTGTCCGAGATCGCCGAGGTGACGTGCTGGTGGGGCCGGGTGTGAACCCGGCCCTCATCACTGGCCCACCCTTCCGTCGATGCGCTCGCGCAACAGGTCGGCGTGCCCGCAGTGACGGGCATACTCGTCGATCCTGTGCACCATGAGCTCCCGGACCGCGATCCCGTCCTTCCCGACCCGCTCGCCCAGGTCCGGGTGCTCGGCGAGGGCGGCGTCGGTCGCGGCCTGCTCACGCTCCAGATCGAGATACGCGGTGTCGACTACGGTCTGCTCGGCGACAGCTCCGTCGAAGTCCGCGTCACGCTTGCCGTACAGCTTCGGCAGCGGGTCGCCGTCGCTGATCCAGTTACGCCAGTCCCGTTCCACCTCGGCGAGGTGCCGAACCAGGCCGAGCAGTGACATCGTCGACGGCGGAACCGACCGACGGGCCAGTTGCTCCGCATCCAGGCCCTCGCACTTCATCCGCAGTGTCAGGCGGTAGCCCGTCAGGAAGTCCTGCAGCGTCGCAAGTTCGCCGTCCGGACTGACTCCTAGGTTGTCGCGGGGGTCGTCGTCCGGATCGGCCCACATGTCGGGGTAGACGGTCGCCTGGGTCCATCGCGCGGGTTGGTCACTCATACGTGGCATGTTCGTCCGTGACGGCCCCGGTTCGCTACTCAGTTATCGCTGCGAGTCAGCTCTCGCTTCGAGGCGACGCCATCGTGGCATCAGGATCAGGATGAGGTGCCGGTCTCCGCGATGAAAGCCTCCAGCTGACGGCGGGTCAGTCGCCAGATCTGGTCCTCACCGGTCTCGGCCGGGGCGAGGCGCTCGGCGGGGCGGCGGCGGTGTTCGGTGAAGCCGAGTCGGGCCGGGACGGCGCCGCTGGCGCGGTTGGCCGGGTCGTGGATGACCTCGACGAAGTCCACGCCGGGGAGGCGGAAGGCCTGCTCGACCAGGGCGCGGGCGGTCCGGGTGGCCACACCACGGCCGGTGGCGCCAGGGTGCAGCCAGTAGCCGATCTCGCGGCCGTTGTCCGGGGCGTCGTCGCGCCGGAACAGCCCGCAGGCGCCGACGATCGCCCCGTCCAGCACGATCGCGTAGGTGAACTCCTCTCCGCTCGCCCAGCGCTCCGGGCGTTGGGCCAGGAAGTCGGTGGTCCTGGCCAGGCTGTGCTCAGCGACCCAGGGCATCCACGGACGCAGGTGCTCCAGCGACTCCTCGATGACCCGGAAGAACTCCGGAAGGTCCGCCTCGCCGTTGAAGCGGCGCAGCGTCAGGCCGTCCAGCTCGATCACCTGCTGTGGAAGATCCATGCCAGGAGGATCGTATGCGGCCGCTTCCGTCGGCAACGGGATTACGGGACATGGTCCGGGGCGGGCAGGGATGGGGGGCGGCGCTTGCCGCGGACGCCGTACGCGCCTCCTCGGAAAACGGCCGGCGCGCCGCCTCCGCAGACGGGCGGCGGACGGCCGCTGCCGAATGCGCGCCTGCCCCTTGCCGCAGATCGCTCATCCCGGGTCTCGTCAGTTGACCTCATGGTGCACAGCGGCGCGAAATGGCAAGAGCGGGCGTCGTTCGCACTCCTTGAATGAACCGGGCGAGGGTGGAGACCGGCGAATTGATCCAGAACACGGACTCATCGACAATCGCTGTCTGGAAGTGAACGACGCCGCACCCAATAGGGCTGGATCCGGCCACCATCTCGCTGTCGCACATTCTTCCGGTCGCCATTCTCTGGGCGCTTGGGGACTATTGCGGATCCCGATGGATTTCAGGCGTTCTGCTGTGGCGGCGAGAATCCAACGGATAGAATATCGCGCGCTGCTCGCGATGGCGGTTGGCGAGGTCGGCGGTGGGGGGCGAGGGCACCGTGATTGCGTTGCAAGAACACACAACTCAGGGCTGTCCTGCCCGAGGTCATGAACACGCGTTCGCTTTTTCTGGCCTCCGACGCTTACCCCTCGCCCGCAATATCCTCAAGCGATCACCACAGAGCGGTCCACGCACCAGCGTGGACCCTCTTTCTTTTCCGTGGCGTTCGCACCGGCGTCCGCGTCCGGGGCCACGAAGTGGTCGTGCAGCGAGAAGCGAGTGCTTCGTTTTCCTGACAAGAAAAATGTGGAGTGTGATGCCATGAACCGATTCGGCAGAGACTCTCGCCGGTCGGCCAGGCGGCTCGTGGAGCCGCTGGCGCGCGTGGGGTTATCCCTTCTCTTGCTGGCCGGCGGTGCCGTGGGAGCGACGGCCGGACCCGCCGCCGCTTCGACCGCCGACGGCACGCTGACGGTTGAGGTGCTACGCGACTTCTTCGGCACCGGCGTGATCAACGCGACGATGGACGTCCCACAGCGGGGCATGAAGGTGGAGATCTCCGACCCCGCTGGGCACCATGTCACCGGCGTCACCGATGCCACGGGAAAGGTCGTGGTGTCGCCGTCGAACGTGCTGAGCGGCGGCCAATACCGCGTCGACGTCAGCATCCCGGCACCGTACAGCGACTACCTGCGGGCGGCGCCCGCGTCGACGGCGGAGAACCACTTCCACAGCTTCACGTCGTTCGTGGATGTGTCGGACGGAAAGAACGCCTCGGTGGTGACCGGGGTGTGGGATCCGGCCGACTACACGCTGCCGGACTCGCGGTACTTCGTGCCGATCCACAACGGCGCCAACGGGACCGACAACCGGGCCTTGGTGGCGTTCGGGACGAAGACCCGGGGCACCTGCCCCACCGATGTGGCGTGCCCGACCACGCTGGCCACGCAGGACCAGGTGGGCACGACGTTCGGGTTGGCGTACGACAAGCGCCGGACCCGGCTGTTCCAGAGCGCGTTCGCCCGCCGGTACGCCCCGTACGGGCCGCAGGGCGGGGGCGCGATCTACACGGTGCCCGTCAACGGCTCGGGTGCGCCGGAGCTGTTCGCGCGGGTGCCGGACGCCGCGGAGACGCGGCACGACACCGCCAACATGATCAAGGATCCCGGGTTCACCGACGCGCCGGGCAAGGAGAGCATCGGTGGCCTGGCCCTCTCGGAGGACGGCTCCACGCTGTACGCGGTGAACCTGCGGACCCGCAGCCTGGTGAGCTTCGACGCGACGGGGGTCACCGCCGCGGCGCCCACGTCGACGGTCCCGATCCCGGACCCGGGGTGCGCGAGCCCCGACGACTGGCGGCCGTTCGGTCTCCAGGTCCACAACAACACGCTGTACGTGGGCGGCGTGTGCAGCGCGGAGAGCACGCGGCAGCGCGCGGAGCTGAAAGCCTTCGTCTCCACCTACGACGGCAAGCGGTTCACCACGGTGCTGAGCCGCCCGCTCACGGACAAACGCGGCAGCGTCTTCGGTTCCGGCGACAAGGCCACCCACTGGAACCCGTGGAACACCAGCCTGGACACGTGGGACGACCGGAAGGCGGGCGGCGTCTTCATCGATCCGCAGCCGGAGCTGGCCTCCCTCGCCTTCGCCCGCGACGGCTCGATGATCCTGGGTTTCCGCGACCGGTTCATGGACGTGCTCAGTTGGGGAGGGCTGGACCCCCGCCCGGGGAACGACACGGCGGAAAGCGCCATGTCCGGTGGTGACATCACCATGGTCTGCGCCACTCCCACCGGCGAATTCCAGTGGGAAGGCACCGGGAGCTGCCCCAACCACGCCACCCCCGCCAACAGTGGCGGCCAGGCCGCCGATGTCGCCGAATACTTCCCGGGCGACTTTTACGCCAACGCGCACCAGGAGACCGCGCTGGGGTCGGTGGCCTATATCCCGCAGCAGCAGTGGGTCGTCAGCACGGAGTTCGACCCGGTCGTCAACGTGGCGACCTCAGGGACCGGGTACCACGACATCACGACCGGTCAGGGCCCGGGCAACAACCCGACCGCCAACGGATTCCAGTTCGTCAGCGGGGCACAAGGCGGGTTCGGCAAGGCCGGCGGGCTCGGTGACATCGCGTACGCGGCGGCGAACGCGCCGATCCAGATCGGTAACCTCGTGTGGTTCGACGGCGACCACAACGGAATCCAGGACCCGGCGGAAGTGCTGTTGCCGGGGGCGACGATCAACCTGCTGGACGCGGACGGCAAGCAGGTCGCCACGACCAGGACCGATGCCGCCGGCGAATACTACTTCGGTGGTGTCGGCGCCGCGTATCAGCTCACGCCGGGTGCGAAATACACGGTGCAGTTCGACGTGTGTACCGCGGACACCAGCAAGGTGCCCGGCAAGCCCGCGGAAAGCGAGCTGCGGTTCACGCTCCCGCGAGCGGGTGCCAACCGTGCGCATGATTCCAATGTGACCCCGCCGACCACCGGGCAGTTGTGCAACGGCCACGCGCCTGTCACCGCGCCGGACAAGCCGGGCGGGGTCGATCACACCATCGACGCCGGGGTGTACATCCCGAAGGCAACGCCGACCCCGAGCCCGACCTCGACGCCGACCTCGACGTCCACTTCGACTCCGACCCCGAGCTCGCCACCGGCATCTACGCCACCGACCGCTACGCCACCGGCCTCTGTGCCACCGGCCGCTACGCCGCCGGCGCCACCCGCGCCGCCTGCCAACAACCCGGCCCCGGCCGGTGGCAGCACGGGCTCGCTGGCACACACCGGTACGTCCGGGCTGCCACAGATGATCGCCCTGGCCGGTCTGCTGGTGGGTGCGGGCCTGGTCATCGCGTTCATGAGCCGGAAGCGTCGCGCCCAGAAACACTGAACGAACCGAACAACAGTGATCTGCCTGGCCGCGGTCCGGATGGCGCGGTCGGGCAGGCCACGTCGCGGCCGGTCCACGAGGGCCGGCCTTGGCGTCGTCTGTCACTGGACTGCCGAGTGCCGCCGCGACCGCACGGCGGCCGAGCAGTGTGGTGATCGAGAGGGTGAAGCAGAAGAGTGTCAGCGTCGAGCCGCGTGCGGAGCGGGAGAATCCAGCGAGCTCTACCGGGCCGTGCGGCGGACCGGCGCCGATGGCTGCGACCACGCTGGGCGGCAGCCGTCCTGGGCACAGCGGCCGTCGCGGTGGCCGTGTTCCTGGTCGCCGACGGCGGCTCCGGCCCCAGCGGTCCGCGCGCACTGACGTCGGATGAGGCGAACCGGCTGGCGATCACGCGGTTCCGTAACTACGAGGCGCACGGCCGCGCGGTGACGATCACCGTGCCGGGCACCGCCGGCGGGCTGATCGTCACGGGGTCCGTCGACTACCAAGGCAAGCTCGGCTACGGCGTGGTGCACGGCACCGGGCGCGACACCTCCAGCGACGGCCTGATCGAGTGGACGGCCACCTCGGTGTTCGTCCACCCGATGACGCACGCCCCGGCGCACGCACCCGCGTCGCCGCCCCGCTCGGCCTGGTACAGCCGTCCGCTGCAGTCGTCCGGCAGCGCGCTGGACAGTTCGCTGACCATCGCGCTCAGGCTCGGCAGCGACCGGCCGGACAACGCCCAACTGCTGCCGCAGAACGGCGCCGCCTGGTGGGGACGAGACCAGGTGGACGGGCATCAGGTGGACGTCATGACCGGGCCGTCCTCCCCTGGCCGCTCCGGTACGGCGGGCAACGTGCGCTACTGGGTCGGCTCGGACGGCACCATGCACCGGGTCCGCGTCAGCGTGGGTTCCGAGCCGCAGCCGGTGGTCATCGATTTCGGCACCCAGAAGTACGTTCCGGTCAAGCCGGTACCCGGAGTCACCCCGACCGGGTAACCGCTGTTCAGGACGTGTGCACCCGCGCGTTCGCGGCGAGCAGGGACGCTGCCGGCAGCGGGATGCCTGCCGTCGTCGGCAGGGCCGGAACGGCCGGGACAGCGGTGGCGCCCGTAGTGGTGGCGTGGGGGAACTGCGGCTGTGGACCCGGCGCCGCGACCTCGGTGAACGGGATGCCGCCGGGCGCCGTCGGCATCGCCCACCTGCCGCCCGGCGAGGGCGACGTGGCAGGAAGCGGGCAGGACTCGGTGGTCGCGAGCCGGGCGGGCACTGTGGTGCGCAGATCGTTGCCACGCAGGCAGTTGCCCCGTCCCCGCGTGGCGGTGGGGAACGTCCAGCCGACGTCGATGCCGTTGCCGGTGAACGTGTTGTCCACGACCTGGTTGCCCACCGGAGGCATGTCGGCGGTTGCGGTGATCACCAGCCCGGCGTTGCTGTTGTCGGCGATGCGGTTGCGGAGGAACGTGTTGTCGCTGCCGCCGTCGACGCCGATGCCGGTGCCCCACCCGCCGTCGGCCTGCACCGGGGTGGCCCGCTGCTGGTTGGCGGCGATCAGGTTGCCCGCGATGACGGCGCCCCGCTGCGGGAGCAGCTTCTCCTGGTGGTCGGAGTCGGTCGTGAGTCCGACCCGGTTGCCGACCAGGCGGTTGCCGACCACGTACATGTCTCCGCTGGCGTTGGTGCCTTCGTAACCGACCGCGTTGAGTTCGGCGATGTTGTCCCGCACCACGATGTGACAGGGCTTGCACTGTCCGACGTAGATCCCGGAGTCGGCCCCGCCTGACGCGTACGAGTGCTCGATGACACCGTTCTGCGCGGAGAACGCGTAGATGCCGTACAGACCATTGCGGGTCGCGGTCACATGCGAGACCAGGAACGACTTCAGGAAGGTGACAGGCTCATCGCCGGTGTCGTAGCCCCCGGAACGCCCCGGCAGCCCGGCGGCCGCTTTCGTCGAACCGGTGACCAGGACCCCGTTCTGCGTGTTGTTCTTTACGGTGAGGTTCTCCACGGCCACCCCGGGCGCGGTGACGACGATGCCGTTCGGCTGCTGCAACCGCCCGTCGATAACGACCTTGTCCCGGGACTCGCCACGAAGTGTGACACGAGGCGTGGAGACCTTCACCGACTCGTGGTACTCGCCCGGGGCGACCAACACCAGGTCACCGGGGTGAGCGAGCAACACCGCAGCCGAGATCGTCGGGGCGTCAGCCGGCACTCTGATGGTCACGTGCGCGCCGGATGGTCGCCGGCCGTGGTTCGACCCGTCATCGCCGGGCCCGCAGCCCGCCAGTACGCATGTCAGTGTGCTCAGTAACCCGACCATCACGCGAAGACGGAGACGAGGCATGGCGTCATCCTGGCATGAAGTCATCCCTCCAGGAGGCCGATCAACTCGCCTTCCCCAGAAGGGATATGGCATTCGAGGAACTCGCCCTCCGACGGAATGGATATGGCATTCTCCACACCGTGAGCCGAGCCCACTCCCATCCATCACGCCGCGCGTTCCTCGGTGCCACGGGGGCCGTGGCGACCACCGGGTTCACCGCCGGGTGCGAATCGCCCGCACCTCGGCCAAGCCGGCCCTCTTCCCCCGCGTCAACTACACGGGTGCCGCCGACCGGCCGCCATCAGGCAGGCATCACGCTCCCGCAATCGGCCCAGCCGAACCTCCTGTCGGTGGTGGCCGACCTCGGCGACGCCGTGGCCGTCGGCCCGCTGCTGGCCGAACTCGGCCAGGCCGTTCTCACGCTCACCGCGGGAACCGATCCACGACTGCTGGGCCTGCCGCCGGGCGATCTCACCGTGACGATCGGGGTGGGCCCACGGCTGGTGCGCATGGCCCGTCCCGCCCTGCCCGGCGCGGCAGACCTCCCCCGGTTCTCCCGCGAGGAGATCGCCCCGCAGGCACGCGGCGGGGACCTGTTGATGCAAATCTGCGCCAGCGACCCCTTGCTGTTACCGGTCGTCGCCGCCGCGCTTCTGGAGCAGGCCGGTCACCGGATACGTGAACGCTGGCGGCAGTCCGGACGCCGCGGTCCGAACATCCCCGTGGACAAGGGCATCTCCGCGCCACGAAACCTGCTCGGTTTCATCGACGGCATCGTGGGCCCGCACACGACGGCCGAACACCGACGCCACCTGTGGCTGGCCGGGCCGGCTCCCGTCGTCGGCGGGACGATCGCCGTAGTACGGCGCATGGAACTCGACCTGCCGCGGTTCACCGCGCTCCCCGTTGCCGAACAGGAGGCGGTCTTCGGCCGGCGCAGAGCCACCGGCGTGCCCCTCTCCGGCGGGGCCGCGGCCTGGGACCCGAACCTCGGCGCCAAAACACCGGACGGGCGCTACCTCATCCCGGCCGACGCCCACGTCCGCCGGGCCAACCCCAACGCGGTCGGCGTCGGCCTCATGCTCCGCCGCTCCTACAGCACCGACGAACCCACCCCCGGCCTGCTCTTCATCAGCTTCCAGAACGACCTACGCACCTTCACCAACACTCTTGTTCATATGGATGACTCCGACGCACTGCTGCGCTTCACCACCACCACCGCCAGCGCAACATTCCTCATCCTCCCCGGCTTCGACCAGCAGCACCCGCTCGGCGCCAAGATGTTCCACTGAACAGGTCGACGACGGCGCCGTGGGCGTCAGCCGGACGTCGTTGTCGATGGTCACGAGAGCGGGATAGAGGGACCGGCAGTGGAAGTGCGCCGGGGCGTCGCCCACCGTGTCCCGGGTGAACTGTGAGCGGCAGCGGGTCAGCGAGCCGCCGTCGGTGCCGCAGTCGGCCGGCCGGGTCATCACGCTGCTCGGGCCGCTGATGGCCTCGTCACCGCCGGGCCGCCTCTCAAACCCTGTAGGCCCGAAGCCCGTGCATTCGCGCCGAGTTCCGCCCGTGCGGGGTCTCACGGTTTTGATCGCGCGGGAGAAGGATCTGCGGCCGAGGACGCCCCGCATCGCGGAATATCCGGTTCCGCGGAGAAGTCTGACGGCCCATCAGTACGATCAGCGCCGTTGAATCCTGCACCTCCGCCCAGGTGTTGTCTCGTTCGTTGCTTGATCAGCCGGTGCAACTTGATGATCCGTTCGTCCCTGTCAGCATGTGGCGGCGCGGGCCGACCGTCGGCGCGCCGGCTCAACAACCCTCTGCGGCCCGGCCCGGAGGGGAGCCGAGACGAACCAAGGAGTGGAACATGTCGCGTCCCACCCGACGCCAGGTGCTGCACGGCAGCGCCGCGGCCCTGGCCGGGGCGGCGCTCGCCGCACCCGTCGCCTTCGCCGACACCGCTGCCGCCCACCCCGCCGACGGCCACGGGCAGGCAGCGGGAGACGAGCCCTCCGGTGGCCACGAGATGCCGATGCCCTTCGACGAGATGTACCAGGGCCGCCACATAGAGGGCTGGCCGGCAGACGAAGAAGGTGGACAGAACGGAGGTCACCACAGCAGCGGATCCCACGCGGAGCACCGCGCCGGCCAGGCCGGCCCGCACGACGGCATGGACTTCGTCGTCCGCATCGACAACAACGACCTCCATGTGATGCGGAACGCGGACGGCAGCTGGATCAGTCTGGTGAACCACTACGAGACGTTCACCACGCCACGCGCCCTGGCACGTGCCGCCGTCCGTGAACTCCAGGGCGCTGATCTGGTCCCCGTCGTCACCGGCTGAGGCCCACCGCTGACCGTCCCCCCACCGAGGAGTCCTCGACATGGCAGTCCGGAAAAACCAGGCGGACCTCACCGCCACCGAGAAGCGGAACTTCGTCGACGCGGTGCTGGAGCTCAAGCGCAGCGGCCGCTACGACGAGTTCATCAGCACCCACAACGCCTTCATCATCGGTGACACCGACGACGGAGAGCGCACCGGCCACCGGTCACCGTCCTTCCTTCCCTGGCACCGCAGGTTCCTGCTCCAGTTCGAACAAGCCCTGCAGAGCATCACGCCGTCGGTCATGCTTCCCTACTGGGACTGGACTGCCGACCGCACGCCAAGCAGCTCCCTGTGGGCCGACGACTTCCTGGGCGGTGACGGGCGGAGCGGCGACGGCCGGGTGACCTCCGGGCCGTTCGCCTTCGGCAGCGGCAAGTGGCCGATGAACATACGGGTGGACGGCCGGACGTTCCTGCGCCGCTCGCTCGGCACCGGCGTCCGCGAACTGCCGACGCGAGCCGAGGTCGACCGGGTGCTCGCCATGAGCGTCTACGACGCTGCGCCCTGGAACAGCTCCTCCGACGGTTTCCGCAACAACATCGAGGGCTGGCGCGGCCCGAATCTGCACAACCGCGTACACGTCTGGGTCGGTGGGCAGATGACCACCGGAGCGTCCCCCAACGACCCGGTCTTCTGGCTGCACCACTGCTTCATCGACAAGCTCTGGGCCGACTGGCAGCGCATGCACCCCAAGTCGGGCTATCTGCCCACCGGCGACACACCCGACGTCGTCGACCTCCACGACACGATGAAGCCATGGAACGACGTCACGCCGGCGGACATGCTGGACCACACCAAGTTCTATACTTATGTGTGACAGGTTCATGACATTGGCTTGGGCGTCGCCGCTCGGGGTCGGTGGCATCGACGATGAGGGCATTGATCCGCAGAGGTGAGTCCGCCATGGCCTGATCCTTTCAGGGTGCGCGTCAGGGCAGGCATCAGGGCAGGCGTCAGGGCACGCAAGGCCGCGCACGGCGCCGCCACCCGCGACCGTGCGCGGCCGAAAATCCATCCGGCCGGTGGCCGGCCCGCCCGCTGGGGCGGCTGCCGGGCCGGGTGGGCATTCTGCCTGGTGTCGGCCGTGCGCTTCACCGCGACGCCAGGTGTGTTTCAACTAGAGTGGGGCCAGGAGGTGATCCTGTGCCCAACGAGCAGGACAAGCTGTTCGCATCGGTCGACGCGCTGCTGGAGCATGTGGCGGACCAGGATGCGCTGCCGGATCCGGCGGAACGCCGGCGGCTGCGTGAGGCGGGCGGCCTGAGCCAGGATCAGGTGGCGCGTGCCCTGTCGGTACGGCGGGAGACGGTGACGAGCTGGGAGGTGGGCAGGACCGAGCCGCGGCCGCCCAAACGCGCCGCATACGCCCGGCTCTTGGAGGGCCTCGCCGCTCGCTATCCAGCTGACGACCCCGCCACGGCCGGCCGCCCCGCGCCGACGGTGCCGGAGGCCTCCGCGCCGACCGCCGCGCCGCAGACCCTCGCCCCCGAACCCGCCATCCCGGCCCCGGCCGCCCCGGCACAGGCACCCGTACAGGCACCGCCCCCGCCTGCCGCCGACGCTGCGCCCAACCCGGCCGGCCACACCGAGCCGCCGCCTCCGTCACGGCGACCGGCCGCGAAGAACACCCCGTGGAGCAACGGCCCGCGGAAGAACGACCCACCGAAAAACTCCCCACCGAAAAACTCCCCACCGAAAAACACCCCGCCGAGAAACGTCGCACTGAAAGACGCTCCGACGAAGAAGCCCGCCGATGCTCCGACCGACACCGACCCGCGCTTCGCCCACGGACCGCTGGGCGTGCTGGACGAGGACGGTTCGCTGTACTGCGTCGGCGGCCTGGTCCTCGACTGCCCGGCGAAGTCCCTCCCGGCGCTGGTCGAATGGACGCTGTCCGAGGCGAAGCTCGGTGCACCGCGCCTGCACCGGTCCGGCAAGGACGCCGACCCGCTGATCGTGCTGACCGCTGCGGCCGCCGGACGCCTCGGTCTGCCGGCCGAACTGGAGGACCGGCGCGGTCTGCGCCTGCCCGAGGACCACCCGGTGATCAAGCAGCTGGCGCGTGCCGAGTGGAAGCTGACCCGGCGCGGCTTCGGTCCCTGGGCACGCATCTACCGGCCCACGGAGGGCGGCCGACGCCAGTGCGTCCAGCTGGCCGTCCTGCCGTGGGGCGCGCTCGATGAGCGTTCCTGGGGTGCCACGGGGCAACTGCCGCCGGCCGACGTCGCCGCGGTCCTCGGCTCCTACGCCCAGCGCGTCATCACACCGCTCGGTTCGACCGCCGTATGCGGCCTGGAACTGATGACCGCGCTGCGCCCGCCGACCCGCGCCGTCAAGAACGCGTCCGGATCCTGGGTGTCGGGTCCGATGCCGGGCTCGCTCACGGAAGCGGTGGATCCGGCGCCGCCCGAGGCACCGATGGAACATCCCGTCGTTGCCGCCTGCTACCCCCGCTTCCACGAACGCACCCCCGACCAGGTCGTCGACGAGGAGGCTTACGACTGGTTCCGCCCCCTCACCGACGAGGAGTGCACCGCGGGCTACACCCACGCGGTCGGCCTCGACGTGAACATGGCGTTCGCCGCGGCCGCCAACCGTCTCCTCGTCGGCCTCGGCCCCGCCACCCATGAGAAGCGCCCCGACTTCGATCCGAAACTGCCCGGTTCGTGGCTCGTGGACCTGTCCCACCTCGACCTCGACCCCCGCCTCCCGTCCCCGTTCACCCCGAAGGGCATCCGTCCGACCGGGCCGGCCTGGTATTCGACCTCCACCGTCGCCTACGCCGTGGAACTCGGTGCCCGGGTACAGCCGACAGAGGCGTATGTCCGCCTTGAGAGCGGCGCCTACCTCGACCCCTGGTACACCAGACTGCGCGACGCCTACATGGCCACCATGGCCGACCTCGGCGTCACCAGCGGCATGACCGACGAGGACTTCCTCGCCGCCATGGCCCGCCACAAGAACGTCGACCCGGGCCGGGCCGCGGTGCTCTCCGCCATCAAATCCAGCGTCAAGGGCGGCATCGGCAAGCTCCGCGAACGCCCGCAGAGCGCGAGGCACAAGCACGGCGAGCGCTGGCCGGCCCTGGAACGCCCGACGTGGAGCCCGCACATCCGGGCGGAGCTGATCGGCAAGGCCCGCACCAACATGCATCGCAAGATGACCAGGCTCGCCGCCGCCGGCCTGTTCCCCGTGGCGGTGCTGTCCGACTGCGCCGTCTACCTCTCCCGGGGCCCCTCGCCGCTCGACGTCCTTCCGTACACCCCCGAAGGCAAGCCGGTGCCGGGCGGGTTCCGGCTCGGGGTGTCCCCTGGCATGGTCAAGCACGAGGGCACCCAGGATTTCCTGTGGCTGGCTTCGATGATCGAGGACGAGCAGAGCAATCCCGCCCGGCACATCAAGGGCACCGACGCCGCCGCCGACGGAGAGTAGACCAGCGCGATGGGCATCATCCAGGACAGCCTCGACAAGGCCGCGGAGCACACCACCACCCGACCCATCCCCAAGTCGGGGCCGGCGCAGATGCGGTTCCTGGTCAAGACGGAGAAGGGCTCCACCAAGGCCGTTGCCGAGCTGCTCGGCATCTCGCAGCGTACGGTCGAGCGCTACGTCAAGGCGCAGATCAAGCGGCCCCGCAAGGACCTCGCCGCACGTATAGAGCGGGAGGTCCGCAAGCGGTGGCAGCCGCGGGTCCGCGAGCGGGCGAGGAAGCGGGCGGCGACCACCGACGGCATCGTCATCGAGACCCGGGCCCGCTTCGGCTTCACCGCCGCCCCCGGCTCGACCGACGACGGCCGGATCCGCCTCATCACCCAGGCCCTGCCGCCGGCCTATGCGGCCCGACTGTTCGACGCGCAGGCCGCCGGCGCCGCCGAGCAGGAACTGCAGAACATCGCCGCCGAGGGCCTGCAGGAGATCTACTTCAAGGACCGCGGCCGTCGCGCCGACGGCCTCCTGGTCGAGTTCACCGACATCGACTACGTAGAACTCGACTACTGATCTTTGCATTCGCGAGGGCCGGGACCTTCCTCCTGCTGCTGCCTGGGCGGCGGCGCTGAACGACGTTCGGCCCGCTGTCAGTGGGTGGGGCTACCGTGCCTAGACACGAGCCCAGCGCGAGTAAAGGAAGGAAGATCATGACCATATTGGAGAACCGGCCGAACACCGCGCTCCTTGTCGTCGACGTGCAGAAGGGCGTCGTCGAAGGTGTCCACCAGCGCGACGTGGTCGTCGCGAACGTCGCCAGCCTCGTCGAGCGGGCGCGGCGGGAACGGGTCCCGGTCATCTGGGTCCAGCACTCCGACGAGGAACTCACGAGGGGGAGCGACGACTGGCGGATCGTCCCGGAGCTCACTCCAGAGGACACGGAGCCGCTCGTCGAGAAGAGCTACGGGGACTCCTTCGAGGACACCACTCTGGAGACCGTGCTGTCGGGACTCGGTGTTGGGCGGATCGTCGTCGTCGGCGCGGAGACCGACGCGTGCGTCCGCTCGACGCTCCACGGCGCGTTCGCCAGGGGGTACGACGCGACCCTGGTCAGCGACGCCCACACGACGGGCGACAAGACAACATGGGGCGCGCCGCCGCCGAGCCAGGTCATCGCGCATACGAACCTGTACTGGACCTACCAGACGGCGCCGGGGCGGACGGCTGGGGCGGTCGAGACCAAGGACGTCGATTTCGGCGGCGCACCCTGACTCACCCGCAGCTTCATGGAGGGGACAGGTCGGACATGGTGCCTGCCCTGAAGGAGGACGAGTCGCAACAGATGGCAGAAAGCTCCTCCCGCCGTGTCCGCGAGGGCCTCGGTCACGCGCCGACGTAGGCCGCGAGGTGCTCGCCGGTGAGGGTGGAACGGGCGGCGACGAGGTCGGAGGGTGTGCCCTCGAAGACGATCCGGCCGCCGTCGTGGCCGGCGCCGGGGCCGAGGTCGATGATCCAGTCGGCGTGCGCCATGACCGCCTGGTGGTGCTCGACGACGATGACCGACTTGCCGGAGTCGACGAGCCGGTCGAGCAGGCCGAGCAACTGCTCGACGTCGGCGAGATGCAGGCCGGCGGTCGGCTCGTCGAGGACGTAGACGCCGCCCTTCTCGGCCATGTGGGTCGCCAGCTTGAGCCGCTGCCGCTCGCCGCCGGACAGCGTGGTGAGCGGCTGCCCGAGGGTGAGGTAGCCGAGCCCGACGTCGGCGAGCCGGCCGAGGATGCGGTGTGCGGCCGGCGTGGGAGCCTCACCGGTGCCGAAGAACTCCTCGGCCTCGGTCACCGACATCGCGAGCACCTCGCTGATGTCGCGGCCGCCGAGGTGGTGGTCGAGGACCGAGGCCTGGAACCGCTTCCCGTCGCACTCCTCGCAGGTGGTGGCGACGCCGGCCATCATCGCCAGGTCGGTGTAGAGGACGCCGGCGCCGTTGCAGGTGGGGCAGGCCCCCTCGGAGTTGGCGCTGAACAGCGCCGGCTTCACGCCGTTGGCCTTCGCGAACGCCTTGCGGATCGGGTCGAGCAGTCCGGTGTACGTCGCCGGGTTGCTCCGCCGCGAGCCGCGGATCGCGGTCTGGTCGATCGACACCACACCCGCGCCGGCGGCCCCCGACTGTTGACCCAGTGACCCGTGCACGAGTGAGCTCTTGCCGGAGCCGGCGACGCCGGTGACGACGGCCAGCACTCCGAGGGGGATGTCGACGTCGACGCCGCGCAGGTTGTGCGTCGTCGCGCCGCGGATCTCCAGCGAGCCGGTGGGCGTGCGCACCGTCCCCTTGAGGGCGGCCCGGTCGTCGAGATGGCGGCCGGTGACGGTGCCGCCGCTCCGCAGCCTCTCCACGGTGCCCTCGAAGCAGACCGTGCCGCCCGCCGTACCGGCGCCGGGGCCGAGGTCGACGACATGGTCCGCGATCGCTATCACCTCCGGCTTGTGCTCCACGACGAGCACCGTGTTGCCCTTGTCCCGCAGCCGCAGCAGCAGGTCGTTCATCCGCTGGATGTCATGCGGGTGGAGGCCGATGGTGGGCTCGTCGAAGACGTAGGTGACGTCGGTGAGCGAGGATCCGAGGTGGCGGATCATCTTGACGCGCTGCGCCTCGCCGCCGGACAGCGTGCCCGACGGTCGGTCGAGCGAGAGGTAACCGAGCCCGATCTCCACGAACGACTCAAGGGTGTGCCGCAACTTGGCGAGCAACGGCGCCACCGACGGCTCGTCGAGGCCGCGGACCCATTCGGCCAGGTCGCTGATCTGCATCGCGCAGGCGTCGGCGATGCTGATCCGCTTGATCTTCGACGACCGGGCCGCCTCGCTGAGCCGGGTGCCGTCGCATTCGGGGCAGCTGGTGAAGGTGACCGCCCGCTCCACGAACGCCCGGATGTGCGGCTGCATCGCCTCCTTGTCCTTGGACAGGATCGATTTCTGGATCTTGGGGATCAGCCCCTCGTAGGTGAGGTTCACGCCCTCGACCTTGACCTTGGTCGGCTCCCGGTAGAGGAAGTCCTGCATCTCCTTCTTGGTGTACTTGCGGATCGGCTTGTGCGGGTCGAGGAGGCCCGACTCGGCGTAGACCCGTACGGTCCAGAAGCTGTCGGACTTCCAGCCGGGGATGGTGAACGCGCCCTCGGCGATCGACTTGGAGTCGTCGTAGAGCTGGGTGAGGTCGATGTCGGAGACCGTGCCCCGGCCTTCGCAACGAGTACACATGCCGCCGGTGCGGGTGAAGGTCACGGCCTTGGCCTTGGTGCCGGCGCCGCGTTCGACCGTGATCGCGCCGCTCGCCCGGACCGAGGCGACATTGAAGGCGAACGCGTTGGGCGAGCCGATGTGCGGCTGCCCGAGCCGGCTGAAGAGAATGCGCAGCATCGCGTTGGCGTCGGTGACGGTGCCGACCGTGGAGCGTGGGTCGGCACCCATCCGCTGCTGGTCGACGATGATCGCGGTCGTCAGCCCTTCGAGCACATCGACCTCGGGCCGCGCCAGCGTCGGCATGAAGCCCTGCACGAAGGCGCTGTAGGTCTCGTTGATCATCCGCTGCGACTCCGCGGCGATCGTACTGAACACCAGAGAGCTCTTGCCCGAGCCGGAGACACCGGTGAACACCGTCAGCCGGCGCTTCGGGATCTCGACGCTGACGTCCTTGAGGTTGTTCTCGCGGGCGCCGTGCACGCGGATCAGACCGTGGCTGTCGGCAACGTGCAGCGCAGGCGACTGCGAATCCGTCCTCGCGGCTATGCTCATCGTGTCTCCCTCTGTAGGGCGCGCGCCGCCTTCGCGGCATCCGCCGGCGTCGCCTGGCTCGATCTGGTCAGCTTAAGCAGTAGGTCTGGTTCTTCTTCGCCGCGGTCCATGGAGCCTTGCGGCTCGGCCCGGCCCGGCCCCGCGCTCCCCGGCCTCGC
Source organism: Streptomyces sioyaensis (assembly GCF_004122735.1). Taxonomy (GTDB): domain Bacteria; phylum Actinomycetota; class Actinomycetes; order Streptomycetales; family Streptomycetaceae; genus Streptomyces; species Streptomyces sioyaensis. The sequence continues at coordinate 30,067 of NZ_SDIF01000063.1, forward strand.
CCCGCGGCCACGCGTCGCGCGGGGCAGAGGCTGCAGCCCCATCAGCGGCCGTCGCACACCAGCTCTCGGCCGGACCAGCTCGTTCACCTCGCGCCAAGCCTGGGTACGGCGCGGGGAGAGGCAAAACCAGTGGTACGGCGTGGCCGGCGGACGCGGGTGTCGCAACGACGCTGCGAGCGGGGCGGAGGGCGGCTGGCACTCATCGGCGGACGGGTACTGATCGGCGGACCGGTCCTGACCGGCGGGCTGGAACTGACTCCGGCAGGGCCGGTACTCATCGGTCCTGAAGCAGCCCGAGGACGTTGCCATCGGGGTCGGTGACGGTGGCCACGAGGCGGCCGCCGCCGACGTCGCGCGCGGGCTCCTTCACGGTGGCACCCGCCGCGGTCAGCTCGGCCAGCTTCGCCTCGATGTCCGGCACGTGCCAGTAGGCCACCGGCGAGGTCATGCCCTGCGGTCCACCGCCCGGCACCAGCCCGATGTGCTGGCCCGCGACATCGAAGCCGACGTAGTAGGACTCGTCGGCCTGCGGCGGTACGCCGAGCAGGGCGGTGTACACCTCCTTGGCCGCCGCCAGGTCGGAAACGGGATGCAGCACGGTCTTGATTCCCTGGGTGGAAGAGCCGGTCATGGTCACTCCTGAGGTAGTGGGTCTGGACGGGATGGTCTGGCTCGGAGACGAACGGGGGGTGGGGAAAGCGGGGAATCCGCACATCGACCGCCCGATCGCCCCAGATGGCGGGTCGGCCGCTGGCTGTCTTAACCGGGTCGGGCCCGCAACAGATGGAGGACCACCGGGACGACCTCGGGGCGGTCGCAAGAGAAGGCCAGGGATGCGTCCGGGGCGTCGTGCGGGAGGAAACTCGCGTGCAGGGTGATGTCCATGGCGGTCACGCTAGCGCCCTGAGCCCGATATTCGTCGTTGCCTGTGGATAAGTCGTTTCAAGGCTCTCCGCACCGTGGTGACGGCCGGTGCCGAGCCGACAGCGACTCCACCCCAACGGATCGTTCCCTCCCACGCCTGCCGACCACAGGTGAGGAACTCCGGTCGGCCGCGATGCCAGGTTCCGAGGAGCGTCGTCAGTGGTGGCCGGTGGCGGCCGGACACGCCGCACACAGAGATCCGGGGACGCCACACACAAAGATCCGGGGACGCCACACACAAAGATCCGGGCACGCCACACACAAAGAGAGGGCAAAGAAGCGGCCTTGGTCGAGTGTGTGCGCTGCGCATCCCCTCGGCCGGGGGAGGACGGCAGCCACGCGGGACCGACCGTCGTTTCCAGGGTTTGTGTCCGCCTCACCATGCGGATTCCATTGTCCAACGAGCCTTGTGAGAGGGCCCGTTGACTGCCAAGGTCACCGGTGTCGCCAGCCTGCGCGTCTCCGACACCTGACGCATGCCGCACACCCACACCGCATTCACGGACACCACGGACACCCGAAACCGCCACCCCCCGACACCTGATACCCGACACCGACGCCGACCGCCCGGCGCCCGAGGCCGATCCCGACCGCACACCGGGACGCAGCGGGGCCGCCGGCACCCCGGACGCCTGCTGGCAGGGCGTCCGCCGACTTCCGCCGGCCCCCTCACACCGCATGTCCGGCGCCGCCCCAGGAGGAACCATCGCCGCCCCCGCCACTCCGCGCCGACCCGCCACCGAGGCGATCAGCCACCGCCTGAACACGGTGCCCGCCCCGGTGCTCGTCCTGGGCGGATTGCTCGGACTCCAGGGCGGCGCCGCGTTGACCACCAGCCTGTACCCGCTTGTGGGGCCGGCGGGCGTCGTGGCGCTCCGTCTGGTGCTCGCGGCCGTGCTGTTGGTCGCCCTATGGCGCCCGGGATGGCGCTGGGACCGCAGGACGTGGCGCCTGGCCCTGGGCGCCGGCACCCTGATCGCCGTCCATCACCTCAGCTATTACGAGGCGGTGGACCGGGTCCCGCTGGGCGCAGCGACGACGATGGAGTTCATCGGTCCGTTCGCCCTCGCGCTCGCCGGATCCCGCCGGCCGGCCGACCTTTTGTGGGCCGCGCTGGCTGCCACCGGCGTCGTACTCCTCAGCCACTCCGGTGTCCCGATGAACGGGGCCGGCCTCCTCTTCGGGCTCCTCGCCGGAGGCTGCTGGGGCGGCTACATCCTCGTCGGAAAGCAGCTCGCAGCGCATCTTCCGGATGGCCGCGGCCTCGCGCTCGCCGTGAGCTGGGGCGCGCTGCTGAGTCTGCCGTACGGCATCCTCCAGGCCGGCACACGGCTGCTCGACCCCCGAACACTGTCCATCGCCGCCGCGGTGGCCGTCCTCTCCAGCGAGCTGCCCTACTCCTTCCAGATGGCGGCTCTGCGCCGTCTGCCGCCGGGCGTCTTCGGGGTGCTCACCAGCCTCGAACCCGCGGTGGGGGCCGTCATCGGCCTGTCGTTCCTCGGCCAGCACCTAGCCCCGCAGCAATGGACCGGAGTGGCGGCGGTGGCGCTGGCCTCGGTCGGCACCGTCGGCCGGGGGACGCGTGCGGCCTGACCCTCCACGCGCAAGCGAGGGAGGCGGTCCATCCCCGCATCCGCCACGGTGCGCAGATCCGGCCGGTGCACCGGTAGCCCGAATGCCGGCCAGTGCACCGGCATCCCGGAACGCACGACCATCGGCGGTTCAGTGAACGGAGAACCCGCCGTCGACGAAGACCGCCTGCCCGGTGACGTACGCAGACGCACGGCTCGCCAGGAACACCGCCGCGCCGGCGAAGTCCTCCGCCAGCCCATTGCGCCCGACCATCGTGCGCGCCGCCAGCGCCGCGACCTTCTCGGGGTCGGACGACAGCCGCTGATTGAGCGGCGTCATCACAAACCCTGGCACGAGCGTGTTGCAGGTGACGCCGAACGGAGACCATGCCTCCGCCTGCGAACGGGCCAGCGACTCCAACGCCCCCTTGGAGACGCCGTACGCGCCACTCTGGACGAACGCGCGATGCGCCTGCTGCGAGGTGATGTGGACGATGCGCCCGTAGCCCCGTTCGGCCATGCCGGGCCCGAAGCGCTGTCCCAGCAGATGAGGCGCTTCAAGGTTCACCGCCATCGTGGTGTCCCAGACCTCGTCGTCCAATTCCCCTATCGGCGGCCGCAGATTGACCCCGGCACAGTTGACGAGGATGTCGGGCTCCCCGAACGCTTCGACCGCTTCCTCGGCCGCCGCGCGCACCCCGTCTCGCGTGCTGAGGTCCGCGCTCACCCATGCCGCCCGGCAGCCCTGAGCCGTCAGTTCATCTACGGTGGCGGCCAGTTCGGCCTTCCTGCGCGCCACGATCACCACACTCGCCCCTGCACGCGCGAGGGCCTCGGTGATGGCCCGGCCGATGCCGGAACTACCGCCGGTCACCACCGCCACCCGGCCGTCCAGCGAAAACAATTCAGAGAGGTACGCCTGCGAGGTCATGCCTGAACCTTATGGCTGGTGGTGCCGGACCGGCTGGCCGGGGCCGCATCAGACGGCTTTCCTGAACGAACGGAAGGCAGGACTGCTCAGCTAGGCGGTTTCGTTCGGACACCGGGCCGACCACACGACGATGCCTGCGCCTCGGACCCGCCCTGGACTCGGACCCGCAGTGGACGGGCCCCTTGTTGCGGGCCCCGGCCGCGTGCCGGACAGCGCGCACCACGGTGGAGTCCCCCGGGACGGCTCAGCTCAGATCCTCGTCGGTGTCGGTGTCGGTGTCGGTGTCGGCGTCGGCGTCGGCCTGGTCTGGCAGCACGGTGAGCCCCGCTCCCAGCCATCTGTCGCCACATGACCTGTGCCGAGCACGGCTCAAGGTCTTGTCCCGGCCTCCGCTGCCTGGTCTTCTGTACGCCGGGTGATCCGTCACGCGTGCGCCGTCCGGTTGCCCACGCAGCCGGAGAGGCACGGGACAGCGGAGGAGAACGGCGTGGAATCAGCGGCCGGGCAGGACATACGCGGCACTCTGCCCGAGGGACTCGGTGCGGCCATACGCGAGACCGCCGACGAGATCGCCGCGCTGCTGCGCCGCGACACCGACATGGAGCGTCCGGTACCCGGGTCGGAATGGAACGTCGGGGAGGCGGCAGCGCATCTGGCGCAGGCCAACGAACTGATGGCCGACGTCGCGGCAGGGCACGTACGCAGTTACGGCGACGGCACGCCGCAGAGCCTCGCGGCGGCCAACGAGCGTGCGCTCGCCGAGTTCGACGAGCGTGGAGCCGAGCCGCTGGCCGCGATGATCGTGGCGCAGGCTGATGCTTACCTGAAGGCGGTGCAGGGGAGCGCCATTGCGGGAACCGTCGTTACCCCGCTGGGACCGATGGGCCCGGACGTACTGGGGTCCTACCTGCTCACGCACATGCTTGGCCACGGCTACGATCTCGCCCGGGCACTGGGTCGTCCACACATGATCAACCGTGCCCGTGTCGAGCTGACCCTGCCGTTCATGATCACGGCCATGCCACGGGTGACCGACACCGCCCGTACGGCCGGGCTGGCCGCCCGCTATGCGGTCCGCTTGTGGGGTGGTGCCCGATTCGGCGTGACAGTGACCAACGGCGCGGTGTCCGTGGGCGCGCAGCCGCCGGCCCGCCCGGACTGCACCATCGTCACCGAGCCGGTCACCTTCCTCCTCATGGCACTCGGCCGCCGCGACCAGTGGAGCGCCATGGCCCGGGGCCACATCCTCGCCTGGGGCCGCAAGCCCTGGCTCGCTCCCCGCTTCCCGACCCTCTTCAAGGCTCCCTGAACACAACGGCGAGCGGGCAGGCCCCAGTTGCACACAGCCGACCGATGGCCTTCAGGCGCGGACGGCCGGCCCAGCCCGCCGGTCAGCAGGGCAGGTTCGGTCAGCGCGGCGCCCGGCTGCGACGGCGATCCGTCCACGATCCGCGCGAGGCCAGGCGCTCGGGCCAGGTGTTGCACTGCTGCGGTATCCCCGCCGGGGACGGCTCACGCCGGTGCGGTGCTCGTCATCTCCTGCTGAAGCCAAGGCGACAAGAAGGGAATGGCGAGGAGCGCGAAGAGGCCATGGGAGGTGGAGCATGTGGCCTGAGACAGTGTTTCGCGCTTCTAGTCATTTCGCCGTCGCCGGCGCCAGCTTGGAATCCCAATGGAAAGGACCGCATCGATTACGGCACCAAACGGTACGGATGAAACGAGTGCCACGGTCAGTGCCTCTGTGGCGATTCCTTGTGTGTATTCCGAATCGATTTCGCGGGGATGCACGTTGATGATCGGGATATCGCACTCAAGGATTGGTTTCGCTCCGTCTACGAGGAGCGCATACGTGATGGATTGCCTGCTGCGAATGAGGGTGGGTGCCGCCTCAATGGCAGTGGCCTTGATCGCCAGTTTCGGTGCCTTGAGTGATTCGGGTACGCATGTGCTGCTGAGGTGGGCAATGATCCGTACTCCGAGATCGCAGCGGATACTCCTACCGCCATCGAAGTCGGTGCTGGGGATATCTTTCCTTCCCCTGTTGATCAAGGTCACTTGAAGTACGTGCGGATCGGTAAGAACCTCTCCACGATGTCGCAACTCCAGGTCTTGGCGTACGCCTTCCGGAGCGCTCAGGAGGGGGGTCGGATTTGACATCCCGTAGAGGAACTGACGCTTTGGGTCCTTGAACCGCCACGTGTAAACCCCCCAGCTGAGCGCAAGGAGGGCAATGACTGCTGTAGCAGCCTTCCAAAAGGCATCGGAGTTGTACCACTCCCCAGCGAGCAACATGCGTAGTATCAAAGCATGTTGCTAGGGGTAGGCGCACGCTCTTCGCCCAAGGGGATGGGGCTTTCGGTATCCACGGGCCCATGTCGAGCGGCGTAGATCGCCGGCGGGGAACGGGAACGAGGTCACAGGACTACCGTTATGGCCGGCCTCGGCGCCGGCGTTGATGGCGCGGACGTGGTCACCTCGACTGGCCACTGCTACCCCCTCGTTCAGATTTCGGTTCTGCTGATTGCCGCGGGTCTCCGGGGCATCTGCTGGGGTTGTGGCCTCACCACACCGGGCCTTTCATCCGTCGGTGCCCGTTCCCTCTACCGCGGCGACGTCGCGCGGGGGGGGGCTGACCAGTGGGTCATCGCGTAGGTCCGCATCGCCAGGACAACGCACGCGAGTTCGTCGGACTGCCCGGCTGAGCCTCGTAATCTGCCGAGGGCCTTGCCCATTTGGCGAATCCGGTAGTGGTGCCCGTCGAGGCTGCGGCATTGTCGTCTTCGGCGCCTCGGTCGAGGGCGTCTCGGGTGCGGGTGGAGCTGCTGGAGGGCGCCATGGGTGAGCGGGAGACGTGGACGACGGAGGAGTTCGGCTCTTCCCACGAGGGCGCGGTCGGCGTGCTTCTGGCCGACGGTTCCGTCCCGGCCTCCGTCTTTTTCGGGATGAGCTCCGGTGTGGGCGGAGAGTCGGTGTCGCAGTGGAGCGTCTATGACGGCGCGTCCGCGCACGGACCGCGGGCGGCCGCGTTGCGCGCGGTGTGTTCCTGCGGCTGGAATGGCCCGGAGCGCCGGCTGGACTGGGGGGTGATCGGCGAGCGGAAGCTTGTCGAGGCGGCGGGCGGCACGGCGGACACCTGCATGGAGGACTGGGACGCGCACACTGCCGAGGTGGAAGATTCGGCCATTCCCCTGCCGGAGGCGGTCACCGCCTTGCTGGCCCAGCTGCAGGAGGAGGTCGAGAAGCTGGCGAAGACCTCACCGCTCGCGGCCGTGCGGGCAGCCCGCCGGCTGGAGGTGACCGCCGGACAGGTCGGGTACTGGCCGGCCCACCATGCCAGGCGGGACACGACAGTCGAACAGGCCGCCGCCGCCCTCGGGCTGAACGAGGACGCGGCGCGGAAGCTGATGGCCCGCTTCGGCGGCTGGAGTCCCTACCGCTGAGCACCGGCCAGCCGCCCGAGCCGACGGCCGGGCGCTCGTCGCCCAGCCCGTTGCCTGGCCCGGCTGTGGGAGTGAGCAACCCTGCCTGCTCTGCCGGGTAGTCGACTTCCTAGACTGACGCCGTCTCAAAAGTTTGATCGGAGCACGACATGCGTCGCCTCATTATCGCCCCCGTCCTTGTGGCAGTCGCCGCCTTCGCACTCGCCGGGTGCGCGCAGGACTTTGGCAAAGGCCCTGAAGGCCGGGTCACCAAGAAGGCCAAGGACGGGAAGAAGCTCTACTTGGTCGTCGATCCCACGAAGGAGGGCAAGGAGACGAAATTCCGGGTCAGCAAGTACGACTACCACGACTGCTACCGGGGCTCGAAGTACCCCAAGTGCATTGACGATTAGCCCACGAAGCCCTATCTACTCGGTCCCATCTTCCAGGTGTCCGAGACGGGCATAGCCTCCAGCGCGAGTGCGCTCACCAACTCGTGCGCCTGTCCGGGGAGAAGCCGAGGCAGCCAAGGCGACGTACACACAGCTGGCCATTCGTAGCGGCCGGTCCGGGACCGCATCCCCTGTCGTAGAGGGCCGCACGAGTGGCTCCCCCCGTACGTTTCAGAACCTCGCGTGTAGATCTGTGCCATGCCGCGAGGTCAGGCAGTGCCCGCTGGGGCTGAGCCGCTCGCAGCCTGTCAGTTTCAACGGCCGGGAATGTGCCGGCGTGCGGGGCGTGTTTTTGAACCGCGGGGTTCGGGGGCCTCTTGGAGCAGATGGTGCGATGAGGGGGTTAGGACCTGTCCTGCGGATCATGTGACCGTCGCGGCCTCGGGCCGTTGGCACGGCCATGGGGCGGGGAGATCTGACGGATCGACTGGTCGATGGTGAGCGTGGACTCCACGTTCTGCCGTGCCCACCAGCACGCCGCCGGGGCCCGCAAGAATCCCCCGCGGCATCTTCCACGGCGCCGTCACAGACGCCTCGATCCGTCTCTGGCTCCGCTCGTGATCCGCCGACTCGCTAGTCGTCCGAACCGGCAGATGACGGCGGTACCTCGACGACGAAGAACAGGAAGCAGGTTTTGGACGAAAGGTCATGGAACTCGTCGGGGAACAGCTCACGGGCGGCCGGGTCGGGCTGCGGCTCACTGATGGTGGAAAGACGGAAGCCGGCGGTGGTGAAGGCATCAATCATCGCGTGCAATGGCTTGCGCCAGAACCTCATCGGGACAGACTGCCCGTTGAACGTCCAGTTGAAGGAATAGCTGGTGGTCGCAAAGTAGTCGGGCCGAGGATCCTGGATCGTGTAGGCCACGAATGGGTGGTCCACCGACGCAATCAGTTGGCCGCCGGGCCTGAGCACTCGCCGCAACTCGGCCAGCGTCGGCCCCCAGTCCTCCAGATAGTGCAGCACCAGCGACGCGACCACGTCGTCAAACGCACCGTCGGCGAACGGCAGGCGGTGGCGCAGGTCAACCACGTGCAGGTCCACGTCGTCACCGAGCCGCCGCCTGGCCAGTGCCAGCATCCCGGCGCTGGCGTCGATGCCGGTGACGACCGCACCGCGATCGCGTAGTGCAGCGGTCAAAGGGCCCGAGCCACAGCCGGCATCCAGGATCCGACGGCCAGCCACGTCTCCGGCGAGGGCCAGCATCGCGGGCCGCTCGTAGTACGCGTTCACGAGGTTGTTCTCGTTCTCCGCTGAGTACGCCTGGGCGAAACTGTCGTAGTCATTCGCCTGGGCCGAATCTGCAGACGCAGACTGGATGAAGCTCTCGGGTACGTCGGTTAAGCGTTCCATCGTCGCAGCCTAGTTGTCACATGATTCGTCGGACAGGCCCTAGTGACCTGAGTCGGAGATTCGTCGGCAGTATGCAGCGACTTTGTCGAGGATCTCGTCGGCGGTCTTCGTCCA
>NZ_SDIF01000064.1 GCF_004122735.1 Streptomyces sioyaensis
CCCCCCGACAGCCACGCTCGACGGGCTCACTCCCCCCGCTCCGCCGCCTCCCGCCGCATCGCCGCGACGAGCAGATCGAGCGCGCGCTCGACGGCCGAGCCCGCCATGAGCGGGAGATGCTCCCGCACGCGGTGCAGGCTCGGGTACTCGTCAGCGGGCAGGCTGCCGTACTGCGCCTGCCAGGCCTGCTCGTCCGCCGCGCGCTGGGCGGGTGCCAGCCGCAACACACCGGCGTCCAGGGCCGCATGGCCGAGGGCGGTGTCCACGAGCGCGTGGTAGTGGCGGACGGCGGTGGCCTCGTCGAAGCCGGCCTGGAGCAGCAGGCCCACGCCCGTGTCGACCGCGCGCTGCTCATGGGGCCGGCCCGTGACCCGCACCGTGCTGAACACGGCGATCTGCGGATGGCGCAGCGCGGAACGGTAGGCGCGCATGCCCAGCTCGCGCAGGTCGGCGGCCCAGTCGCCGCTGGGTCCGAAGCCGGCCATGGACTCGCCGATGAGCCGGTCGGCCAGCGCCAGCAGCAGGTCCTCGGTGTTGCGGAAGTAGCGGTAGACGGCGGAGGGATCCGCGCCGAGGGCCGCGCCGAGTTTGCGCACGGTGAAGGCCTGCGCGCCCTGGGCGTCGATCAGTTCACAGGCAGCGTCGACGATGAGATCGGCGGACAGGACCACCCCCGAACTGGTCGGCCGGCGCCGCTTGCGCTCGGCCGGAACGCGCTCGCTCTCCGTCACGCAGGTCCTCCAAAGTGCTCCGTCGCCCGCCCCCCGGGCCCCGTGCGGGCCAGTTAATCACCAGGTTACGTCAACACCGTTGACACAAGGATGAACGGACGGTTTCATCGGCGGACATACACGGACCGCCGCGGTGCCGTACCCCGCACCGCACCTCTCTTTCCACGACGCGGCCAGGCCCTGATCCCGGGCCCGGCCCGTGCCGCCCTGCCCCGCCACGCCCCCGCACCTCCCCCCTGGCCCGGCACCACGTCCGGTCCGGGCAGCCCGTCCAAGGAGTGAGTGCCATGCCTTCCCCTGTGCAGCAGGACCCCGGCCAGCCGAGAATGCGCCGCTCGCTGGGGGTGAAGGACGGCGTGGCCATCGCCGCGTCGAGCACCGCCGCCACCACCAGCATCGGCATCGGGATGGGCTCGCTGGCCGCGTACGCCGGACGCCAGACGCCCGCCCTGCTGCTGCTCGCCTTCCTCCCCATCCTCGGCATCGCCCTGTCGTACGCACGGCTCAATCGCACCGAGCCGAACTGCGGCAGCGGCTACACCTGGGTGGGCCGGTCCATCGGCCCCTGGCCCGGCTTTCTGACCGGGTGGGTGGTGCTGATCGGTAACGTGATCTTCATGGCGTACACGGGGGCGGTGACCGGCTCCGTCGTGCTCCAGTTCCTCAACAAGCTCGGCCTGCACAGTCTGTGGGGGCTCCGGCTGGATCCGTCCTCGACCGGCATCAGCACCGCCGTCGGCCTGGTCGCGCTGGTCGTCGTCACGGTCACCGCCATCACCGGCGTGCAGGCCGCGACCCGGCTGCAGCTGTGGCTGCTGATCTTCGAGTACGCGGTGCTGGTGGTCTTCTGCGGCTATGCCCTGTACATCGGCGACCAGCCGTTCTCGCTGTCCTGGCTCAACCCCTTCGACATCGGCTCACCGCAGGCGCTGGCCCAGGGGATGGTGATCGCGGTGTTCATCTACTGGGGCTGGGATGCCGCGTTCAGCGTCAACGAGGAGACCCGCAACGCCTCCGACGCGGCCCGCGGCGGTCTGATCGCGCTGGTGGTGATGCTGGGGCTGTTCCTGATCGGTGCGCTCGCGTTCCAGCGGGTGATGAGCACGGGCGAACTCATGCACAACGGTCCGCAGGCACTGACCTTCCTCGGCAGCTCCCTGGCACCGGAACCCTGGGCCTCGCTGCCCCTGGCGGCCCTGATGTGCTCCGCCTTCGCCTCGCTCCAGTCGAGCGTGATCCCCACCGCCCGGGGCGCGTTGGCGATGGCCCGCGACCGGACGCTGGGCCCGGTGTGGCAGCGCGTGCATCCGCGCTACGGCTCGCCCGCCGTGGGCACCCTCGTGATCATGGCGCTCGCGGCGCTGCTGGCCGTGCTTGCGGTCGGCATCCCCAAGCTCAACGACATGATCCTCACTGCGGTCAACTCCATCGGCCTGACGGTTGCCCTCTACTACGGGCTGACCGCGCTCGCCTGCGCGGTGCGCTTCCGCAGCAGCCTGCGTGACGGAGTGGTGCGCGCGCTGCGGGACGTGGTCGTCCCGGCGGCGAGCGCGCTGACCCTCTTCGGGCTCGGTGGTTACCTCGTCTGGGACTACGCGACCATGAGCGACCACTTCGAGGCCAGTCCGGACAACGGCTGGTTCATGCTGCTGCTCCCCGCGCTGTTCATCCTGCTGGGCCTGGCCACCGCCGCCTGGGCCAAGTGGGTGCGCCGCGCCCCGTACTTCCGCACCGGGCAGGGGACGGACGCCGACGCGCTCACCCTGCCGATGGACGGGGACGCCGGCGGCCCGCTGCCGCGCCCCGTGGAGAGCTGACCGCCGCGCCCCGTGGAGACCACACCGCCAGCACGGCCCCCGCCCGTACCTCTGCGACGAACGCACCACACACCCCACACCACTGGAGCAGCAACCTCATGGATCTCAGCACCACCGTGCACCCCGAGCCCGGGCCGGACACCGCCTCCGCCGGCTCCCGCAGTGACCACCGCGCCGACCTCGTCTTCCTCTCCGGCCCCGTGCACACCGTCGACTCCGCGCGGACCCGGGCGAGCGCGGTGGCGGTCCGCGGGGACCGGATCATCGCCGTCGGGCACGACGCGGCGGTGCGCGAACTGATCGGGCCCGGTACGGAGGTCGTCGATCTGGGCGGCAAGCTGCTGATCCCCGGCTTCCAGGACGCCCATGTCCATCCGGTCGGCGGCGGGCTGGAGTTGGCGCTGTGCGATCTGAGCGCGGCGGAGACCGCCGCGGCGTACCGCGAGCTGATCAGCGCGTATGCGGCGGCGCATCCACAGGCTCCGTGGGTGACGGGCGGCGGCTGGTCCCTGGAGGCATTCCCCGGCGGGATGCCGACCCGGGAGTTTCTGGACGAGCTCGTCCCCGACCGCCCGGTGTTCCTCGTCAACCGTGATCACCACGGCGCCTGGGCCAACAGCTGCGCACTGGAGCGAGCCGGGATCACAGCCGGGACGCCGGACCCGGCCGACGGGCGCATCGAGCGGGACGCCGACGGCCGCCCGACCGGCATGCTGCAGGAGGGGGCCATGCGGCTGGTGGGTGACCTGGTGCCGGAACCCACCCTCGCCGAGCAGACCGCCGGCCTGCTCAGGGCGCAGCGTCTGCTGCACGGGTACGGGGTGACCGCCTGGCAGGACGCGATGCTGGGCCGCGCTCCGGGATCGTCCGACGTCACTCCCGCCTACGTGGCCGCGCGCAGCGAGGGGAAGCTCACCGCGCGGGTGCGGGGGGCGCTGTGGTGGGAGCGGGACCGCGGAGTGGAGCAGATCCCCGAACTACTGGCCCGGCGGGCGGAGTTGACGGGCGGACGGCTGCAGGCGACCAGCGTCAAGATCATGCAGGACGGGATCGCCGAGAACCACACGGCCGCCATGCTCAGCCCCTACCTCACCGCCTGCGGCTGCGCCTCCGGCAACAGCGGCATCTCGTTCATCGACCCCGATGAGCTGCGCACCTATGTCACCCGGCTGGACGCGGAAGGCTTCCAGGTGCACTTCCACGCCCTGGGCGACCGGGCGGTACGCGAGGCGCTGGACGCGGTCGAGGCGGCCCGGCGGACGAACGGCCGGACCGACACCCGGCCGCACCTCGCGCATCTCCAGGTGGTCCACCCCGAGGACGTACCGCGCTTCCGCCGGCTCGGCGCGACCGCGAACATCCAGGCGCTCTGGGCGGCCCACGAACCGCAGATGGACGAGCTGACGATCCCCTTCCTGGGCGCCCAACGGGCCGCCTGGCAGTACCCGTTCGGCGATCTGCTGCGCTCGGGCGCCACCCTCGCGGCAGGCAGCGACTGGCCGGTCAGCTCCCCCGACCCGATCGCCGCCCTGCATGTCGCGGTCAACCGCCGGACCCCGGACGCCCCGGACTCGGCACCGGCCTTCCTGCCCGACCAGCGCATCGACCTGGGTGCGGCGCTCGCCGCGTACACGGCCGGCAGCGCCTACGCCAACCACCTCGACGACACCGGCACCATCCGGCCCGGCATGCTGGCCGACCTGGCCGTCCTCGACCGCGACCCGTTCGACGGCCCCGAGGACGAGATCGCCGCGACCCGTGTGCTGGAGACCTTCGTCGGGGGCCGCCGGGTGTACGCGGCCGACGACGCCTGAGGCAAACGGCACGGCCGGGGCCCCACGCCCCGGCCGTGCGCCGCGAACCGCCACCCGCGCCGTGCGCGGTGTCCCTGCGGGATGCCCGGCGGACCGACCCCGCGATCCCGCCGGGGCCGGTCCGCGCCGTGCGCCGCGCCCCTACTCGCTCACTCGATGACGAGCTCGACGTCGATGTTGCCGCGGGTGGCCTTGGAGTACGGGCAGAACTCGTGCGTCGCCTCGACCAGCTTCCGCCCGGTCTCGCCCGCGAGGGCCTCCGGCAGCTCCACCCGCATGACGACGCCGAGGCCGAAGCCGGTGCCGTCCTTGCCGATCGAGACCTCGGCGGTGACCGAGACGTCCTTGGTGTCGATCTTCATCTGGCGACCGACATTGCTCATCGCGCTGGCGAAGCAGGCCGCATAGCCGGCGGCGAAGAGCTGCTCCGGGTTCGTGCCCGCGCCGTTGCCGCCGAGCTCGGGGGGCATGGCCAGGTCGAGGTCGATCCGGCCGTCGGAGCTGACGGCCCGTCCCTCACGGCCGTTGGCGGTGGCGACAGCGGTGTACAGCGCGTCCATCACGGTTCCCTTCGTGGCGCGGCGGCCGTTTCCCGGCCGCCCGATGGGCACTACAGTCGCACACATCTAAATTGCGCGCAACTAAGTTGCGCACAATTAAATAACCCAAGGCGAGCTAACCTGGTCCCATGACCCCTACGACCAGGCCTCCGGTGCCCGACGCCGAACTGCTCCGCCTCGACCACCAGGTCTGCTTCTCGCTGCACGCCGCCTCGCGCGCCTTCGGCGGCGTCTACCGGGACGCCCTCAAGGACCTGGGCCTGACCTACCCCCAGTACCTGGTCATGCTGGTCCTGTGGGAACACGGCCCCCGGCCGGTCAAGGCCATCGGCGAACAGCTCCGGCTGGATTCCGGCACCCTCTCCCCGCTGCTGAAGCGACTGGAGTCGGCCGGCCTGGTACGGCGCGAACGGAGCACCCAGGACGAGCGCTCGGTCACCATCCACCTCACGCCCGCCGGCGACGAGCTGCGCACCCAGGCCCTGCCGGTCCCGCGCAGAATGCTGGCCGCCACCGGCCTCACCATCGAGGAACTGCGCACGCTCCAGGGCCTGTTGGCGCGGGTGACCAGCTCCCTCGACGAGGCCTGAGCCCACCGCTCCCCCGAGTCCGCCGGCATCCGGCCCGTACCTCTCGACGGTCCGCGGCGTTACGTACGTAGGTGCTTTCCGCGGCATCCGCAAGGCGAGGGACGGACGCCTTGCCCACCCTGGTGCGCTCATCACCCCATTGAGCTACCAAGGTTGGGGTGTCATCAGGACAAAGGCGTATAAAGGGTGGTCAAACCAGCCGGAGCCGCCGGTGAAATCCCGCCCACGACGCGGTTGGCAGCATCGCCTACGACAAGGAGGAGCGCCAGGTGAACGCGGCAGAAGTTGTCACCACCATGCTGGTCCAACGGTTCGGGGTCTCCTCGGGCGACATCACCGACGGGACTCCGCTGCGCAGCCTGCGGCTGGACTCCCTGGCACTGGAAGAGCTCCGCGTCCTCATCGAGGAGCGGCTGGACATCGACCTCGATGAGGTATCGCTGACCCCGCGGAACACCGTGGGCCAGCTGGTGGCGGCCGTCGACGGCAAAGTTCCGGCATGACGGGCCGCCAGGAGCCGTTCTCCGCGGCCGTCACAGGACTGGGACTGGTCACCGCGGCGGGCGTCGGCGCGAAGGCCACGTGGCACTCCGTCACCCAGGACACGGTGCCCACCGGAGTGGCGCGCCACGAGGAACTCGCCGATCTGCCCTGTGACTTCATGTACACCGTGGCGGATCTGGACACCCTCGGGCTGCTCGGCGTGGCCACCCAGCGGCTGATGGACCGCTTCTCGCAGCTGGCGGTCATCGCCGCCCGGGAGGCCGTCTCCGATGCCGGACTCGACACGGAATCCTGGGACAGCAGCCGCGTCGCGGTGGTCATCGGCTCCGCGCACGGCGGGCTGCCGTTCTACGACCAGCAGCATGTGGCGATGGCCGGGCGCGGCGCCCGGCGGGTCTCGCCCAAGCTCGCCCCGCTGACCGTCGTCAACAGCGCCGCCAGCAGTGTCTGCACGGATCTCGGCGCCCACGGCCCCAGCCTGGGCGTGGCCACGGCCTGCTCCTCCGGCACCGTCGCGCTGGGCACCGCGCACCAGCTGCTGCGCGCCGGGGTCTGCGACATCGCCATCGCCGGCGGGGCGGAGTCGGTGCTGTCCCGGCTGCTGATCGCCAGCGCCTGCCAGATGAAGGCGGTCTCCACCCGCCGCGACGACCCGGCCGCGGCCTGCCGCCCCTTCGACGCGGACCGGGACGGCTTCGTGGTCGGCGAGGGCGCCGGGCTCCTGGTGCTGGAGCGCCCCGAGCACGCCCGGGCACGCCGGGCGCCCGTCCGCGCACACATCCGCGGATACGGCGCGTCCAGCGACGCCTACGCCGCGGTGGCCCCGGACCCGGAGGGCAACGGCATCGAGCGGGCGCTGCGTACCGCGCTGGCGGACGCCGGGGTGCAGCCGGGCGACGTCGGGCACGTCAACGCGCACGGGACCTCGACGGTGGTCAATGACCGGATCGAGGCCGTCATGCTGCACCGGGTGCTCGGCGATCATCCCCTGGTCACCTCGACGAAGGCGATGACCGGGCACGCCCTGGGCGCCGCCGGCGGCATCGAGACCGCGCTCACCGTGCTCGCCCTGGAGCAGCAGCTGGTGCCGCCGACCGCCAACCTCGACGTACCGGATCCGCGGATCCCGATCGACATCGTGCGCAAGGAGGCCCGGCAGGCGGCCTTCGACTGTGCGGTCAAGACATCGCTCGGCTTCGGCGGCCACAATGCCGCGCTGGTACTGACCCGCTAGGGCCGGTCTTTCGGATCCGCCCGGATCAGGCCACGGCCCCGGGGGGATCCGAGCGACCCGCCCTGGACCGCCCATCGGCGCGCATTCCCGCCGGTCCCCGAGAAGGAATCTGCCATGTCCGAGGAAATGATCCGCACCCTGTCGGTGTGCGGGCTGTCCTATTCCTACCGGCGGCTGCGGCAGCCGGCGCGGACCACCGAGCCCGTGCTGGTGCTGGGCGGCGCGCTGCAGGGGATGTTCGGCTGGGCGCAGATGGAAGATCACGTGGGGCCGGTGGCGGATGTGGTGACCGCCGATCTGCCGGGCATGGGGAACGCCGATCCGCTCCCGGCGGGGCCGAGCATCGATGTCGCGTGCGCGGCGATCGAGCGGATCATCGACGACCTGGACGTTCCGCGGGTCAATCTCTTCGGCTTCTCCTACGGCGCGGGCCTGGCGTACGGGTGCGCCCGGCGCTTCCCCGGGCGGATCGCACGGCTCGCCCTCGGCGGGGTTCCGGCCCACATCAGCGAGGCGCAGGTGGAGCTGTGGCGGCGGGCTTCCGACCACCTCTTGGACGGCGACATCGAGTCCTTCGCCACCCTCGTCACCGAGGGGCTGATGTGTCTCGACACCGGTCGGCACGTCGTCCACCGTGAGCTGGCGTACCGCTACGTCAGGCGCTCGATGCTGCACGCGGCCCGGAACTCCCGGCACACCGTCGAAGCGCTCAACCGCGGGCTCCTGGACCGCCCGGACTTCTCCGGCGGACTGGCCGGCATCCCCACCCTCGTCTTCAGCGGCGAGCACGACACGGTGACCTCGCCGGCCCGACAGCGTGCCTTCGCGGCCACCATCCCGGGCAGCCGCTTTCTGACGATTCCCGACGCCGATCACTGGGTGGTGCTCGAACGCCCGCAGGAGGTCGGGGACTTGGCCGCCCGGTTCTTCACCGATGGGCCGCTGAGCTCGGCGCCCTGCCTCGCGCCGGTGGTGCGCAGGGAGCCGTCCGCGGCCGATCCGGCGTGTGCGTGAGCCACGGAGACGGGTACATTCCCTTGCGGCTATATAACCGCTGAGGCATGCTGGGGTCATGCCCATACCGTTCGACGTTCTCGCCGAGCCGAGCCGGCGCAAGATCCTCGACCTGCTCCTGGAGCGGCCGCGCCTGGTCGGCGAGCTCACCGAGCAGCTCGGACTGAGCCAGCCCGGCACCTCCAAGCATCTGCGGGTGCTCCGCGAGGCCGGACTCGTCCGGGTCCGGCAGGACGCCCAGCGCCGCTGGTACGAGCTCCGGCCCGAACCCCTGGCGGAGCTGGACGCCTGGCTCGCCCACTACCGGCATCTGTGGGCCGGGAGCCTTGACGCCCTGGAACGGCACCTCGACGCCATGGAGGACGACCCCCGATGAACCCGCACTCCGACTCCCTCACCACCTCCGACGGCCGCTCCGCGCTGCGCATGGAGCGCAGGCTCGCCCATCCGCCCGCGAAGGTCTGGTCGGCGATCACCGACCCGGTGCAGATCGGGCAGTGGTTCCCCTCCGAGGTCACCGTGGAGCTCCGGCCCGGCGGGGCGATGACCTTCACCATGCCGGGCGTCAGCGGGATCGCCATGACCGGAACGGTCACCGACGCCGACGAGCCCCGGCTCTTCGCCTTCACCTGGGGCGAGGACCATCTGCGCTGGGAGATCACCCCGGACGGGGAGGGCTCGCTGCTGACCTTGGTGCACACCTTCGGCGACCGCTTCGGCGGCGCCAGCTTCGCCTCAGGCTGGCATCTGTGCCTCACCTCGCTGTCACAGCTCCTCGACGGCGCCCCGACCGCCATGGAGCGCGATACCGGCGAGCTGCACGAGGCGTACGTCGAGCAGTTCGATCTCGGGCACGGCGTGGTCGAGGACACCGCGGACGGCCCGCGGGTCCGCTTCGAGCGCCAGCTCGTCAAGCCTGCCGAGACGGTCTGGGCCGCGCTGACCTCGGGCGCGGAGCCCGCGGCCGGCGCGGCGGCACCGGAGGGCTTCACCGCCGGCGACGCGGCGGCCGGGCCCGTCACCGAGGTACGGGCCCCGTCGGTGCTCGCCTACCGCTGGCACCCGCAGGGCACGGTCCGCTGGGAGCTGGGCCGGGGCACCGGCCACGGCGCCCGCCTCGTCCTCACCCAGACCGGCCCGCCGGGTTTCGACACGGCCGCCGCGCTGGAGGCCTGGCACGACCGCATCGAGCGCCTCGCCGCGCGACTGCTGGCCGACTGACCTTCCGCCGACATCCCGCATTTCCCCGCCCCCGCTCCGTCGCGCCCCCTGTGGATTCCGCAGGGGGCGCGAGCGATAGCGCGCTCGGTGGCCGATCCGGGCCTCCGCTCCCCGCCGCTTCCCGCCGCGGAAATGCCTCTTCCCCGTGTGAGCCAGGCAACTTTGCGGGGCTCCGGAGAAGCCTTTGACGTCCTTGCCGCGTGATGCACGGCACGCGACGTACGTCACGTACGAGGACCGCTAGTCGGCGCCATTCCCCGCATTACTGCATAGCGCGTTCTTTATAAGGGACATCTCGCCCCATCTCACGAAGATAGGTAGTACAAAGCATCATTGCCACCATCCAGGGCTCGCGTTAACCATGTTCCGCGTAGCACCGAGAACGAGCCTGCGGACTCAGCCAGAGCGGCGGAACGCGGCCATGACCCTCGGTTCTCACGCGCCAACCGAAGGCCGCCTCCCCCGCCACCAAGCCCTGGAAGAGGTCATATCCGCATGCCTGGTTTCACCCTGCCCCGCGCCGTCCGTACGACCCGCATCACCCGCACCCACAAGATCTCCGCGGCAGTGGTGGCGTCCGCGAGCTGCGCCGCCGCCCTGGCGCTCACTGCGGCGCCGAGCAACGCCGAGACCACTGCCGCCCATGCGCCGGCCGCGGTGAAGCCGGTCAGCGCCAACGGCCTGCCGCTCACCGCGAAGGACCGGGCGGACGACGGCAAGAAGGACCAGCAGCTCGCCTCGTCCCTCACCACCGGCCTCAAGGTCACCGCCGTCGCGAAGCAGGGCCACGCGGCCAAGCAGGCCGCCGACCGGTCCGCCGACCGCAAGGTCATCGCCGCGCCGAAGGCCGCCGCTCCCAAGGCCGCCCACAAGGCCGCGCCGAAGGCCGCCAAGCGCTACGCGAACAACCTCGACGGCTGGATCCGCGAGTCGCTCGACATCATGAAGTCCAAGCGCATACCGGGCTCCTACGAGGGCCTGCACCGCAACATCATGCGGGAGTCCAGCGGCAACCCGAACGCCGTCAACGACTGGGACATCAATGCCATCAACGGCATCCCGTCCAAGGGCCTGCTGCAGGTGATCCAGCCCACCTTCGACACGTACCACGTCTCGGGTACGCCCCATAAGCTCACCGACCCGGTCGCCAACATCACCGCCGCGGCCAACTACGCGGCGCACCGCTACGGCTCGATCGACAACGTCAACTCGGCGTACTGAGCCGACGGGACACGACCGTGCGGACGGTCGGAGCAGACTGAGACGGGTGCCGCGCAGGCGGCCCCAGGCATGGCAACGGCAGTGGCCCTGCCCGCAACTCGCGGGTGGGGCCATTGCCGTTGCCGTGGTGCGTGGGCGCCCCCGTCAGTAGCGGTCCCGGCGCACCGGAGCGCCGAAGAGGGCGTCGAGGACATGCTCGGCCATGCGAAGTCCCTCCCGTTCCTTGGGGGTGAGGTGACGGTGGCCATCGGCCGGTGTCGCGGCCGCGGGGCCGGCGGCGAGGAAGCCCGTGACGAGAAGACCGGTGAGAACGACGGCGAGACGACGGAGCATGAGCACTTCCCTACGGTGAGTGCGGACAGTGTGCGGTGTCACCCTCCGGGAGCGGAGGGCCCGTAGTCATGCGACAGCCCCGGACGCTGCTGCGAACGGCCCAGCGGCACCGCCGTATCGCCGTATCGGAGGCGCACCAACGGCCGAGCGGACGCCGCTCGTCCGCCGCGCCGCGCGCCCGTGGCGGCGGGCCGTGCCCCGGCCGCGAATCGGCGGCGAATCAGCCGCGACTCGGCCGTGAGTCGGGCCACAATTACCGCCCTTTCCGGGCCCGGACACCGTGCCCCTCGCCACATTTGAGGATTCCAGGGGCGCTCCGCGGGTCCGTCGTCCGGATACATCGGAGACCGCCGGCGGGTAAAGCGGTACCGCGGAGCCCTAATTCCGGTGTGAGCCAGGCAACTTATAGCCAGGGCTCCAGGGGGCTTTACCGCCGCTCTCGGGTGACCCGACGCACGCGACGTATGTCACTTACGAGTCTGCCTAGTCGACAGCGCGCGGCCATTCCGGGTCAACGGAGCCAGAAACGCTTATCACTTCAGGGCTGCGGGTTTCTCTCACGAAGATGAGTAGTACAGAGCACCATTGCCTCAATTCGGGGCGGGCGTTAACCATGGATTCCGACGCGCTGAGAGCGAGTTTGCGATTCACGCCGCACGGCGAACGCAGCAAAGACCTCCGGTTCGTCTCGCGCCGCCAAAGAAGGCCGCCTCCCCGTCCCCAGTACCTGGAAGAGGTCACTCTGCATGCCCAGCTTCACCCTGCCCCGCGCTGCCCGTATCACCCGCATCACCCGCACCCACAAGATCGCCGTGGCCGTTCTGGCCGCCGCGGGTGCCACCTCGGGCCTGGCCCTCACCTCGGCTCCGGACGCCGCTCAGGCCGCTTCTGAGCACGCCCCGGCCGTGGTCCAGCCGGTCGGTGCGAAGGGCCAGCCGGCGAAGGCCGACAACGCCAAGCCCAGCCGCGCGGTGACCGCCTCGGTCGCCGACCGCGTGAAGGTCAGCGGCGTCGCGAAGCAGCACAGCGCCCTGCAGGCCGCCAACCGCTCCGCCGAGCGCAAGGCCGTCAAGGACTACCCGAACAACCTGGACGGCTGGATCCGCCAGTCCCTGGACATCATGAAGGCCAAGGGCATCCCGGGCTCCTACGAGGGCCTGCACCGCAACATCATGCGGGAGTCCAGCGGCAACCCGAACGCCGTCAACGGCTGGGACGTCAACGCCGCCAACGGCATACCGTCCAAGGGCCTGCTGCAGGTGATCCAGCCCACGTTCGACCAGTACCACGTGGCCGGCACCGCCAATAAGCTCACCGACCCGGTCGCCAACATCACCGCCGCGGCCAACTACGCGGCCGACCGCTACGGCTCGATCGACAACGTCGACTCGGCCTACTGAGCCGACGCGGCCGAAGAGCCGTCGCCCACGCACCGAGGCCGGACCGACCGGTGAGGCAACGGGTATGACGGACCCCACAAGCGAGCCGACAGGCTCTGCATAAGGCAGCTTGCGAAGCGGCGGAATGGCGCGTTCGCCGCTGCGCGGTGAAGCGGGTCCCGGCACAGCCGGGGCCCGCTTCGCTCTGTCCTCGGACAGGTGCTCGGACCGGGACCCCGGCGACCGCTTCCGGCCGCCAGACGGGTGAGATGCGAGGCCGGTCGGCGGACTGACGGCCTGTTGGGCCTTAGCGTCAGGCGGTTCTGCGTATAAGTCTCTTATCGGCAGGATTCTGCTCAAAAGCTGCCGAACCTGACTCAACCGAAGGCCTTCGGAGGCATGCGATGCCCTTGCGCAGATCCGGTCCGGCCCGCCGTACTGTCCCTATTGCGGCCGGAACTCTTGTCTCTCTTCTCTCCGTGCTGCCGCTCGCGCTGACCGGCGCCGCCACGGCGCAGGATGCCGGGAAGAGACCCGCCCACCCCGACCAGGACTGGATGGGGTCCACCATCGTGGCCCATGAGGGCACCCTCCGGGCCGGTGGCCTCGAACCGCGGGCGTCGTCCAGAAGGGGCGTGTCCGGCGTCGATGTCTCCAGCCACAACCACAATGTCGGCTGGTCAGGACTGCGCAGGTCCGGGGTGCGGTTCGCCTACGTCAAGGCCACCGAGGGGACCAACTACACGAACCCGTACTTCGCGCAGCAGTACAGGGGCTCGTACAAATCCGGCATGATCCACGGCGCGTACCACTTCGCGCTGCCCGACCACTCCAGCGGCGGTTCCCAGGCGGAGTACTTCGCCGACCACGGCGGCGACTGGTCCCGGGACGGCAGGACGCTGCCCGGCGCCCTCGACATGGAGTACAACCCCTACGGCGCGACCTGCTACGGCAAGAGCCACAAGGGGATGGTCAGCTGGATCCACGACTTCGTGCAGACCTACCGGGAGGAGACCGGCCGCTACCCGGTCATCTACACCTCCACCAACTGGTGGAAGCGGTGCACCGGCAACTCCGGCAAGTTCGGCCGGACGAATCCGCTGTGGATCCCGCGCTACGGCTCCTCCGTCGGCAAACTGCCCCACGGCTGGAACTACCACAGCATCTGGCAGCACACCTCCTCCGGTCACCCGGTGGGCGACCGCAACCGCTTCAACGGTACATACAGCCGCCTCAAAGTCCTCGCGAACGGCCGCTGAGCCCGTACACCCCGCCACCCCCGGCCGGTCCCCGGCGCCCTCTGCGGCGCCGGGGACCGGCCTTTTCTCGTACCCCTGTCATACCCCTTGCGCCCCTGCCGCCACAGCATTCACGGAAACCCCTTGTCTCGACATCTCAACTCGGCCAGAAAAAAGGGAATTCACGTCTGCGGTGCAACCATCCATGGCCGGCCGGTGTCCAACACTTCGCAACGACCACGCAAGGCACTGCACCCAACGGGGGTATTCACATGAAGCGTTCACGTGCCATCGCAGGATCGGCAATGCTGGCCGTGGCGGGAATCGCCACGATGGCGACGGCCACGACCGCAACCGCCGCGCCGAAGGCCGCCGCGTACAACGGAGTCTGCGGAAGCAGCTACCGCGTAGTGAATTCCGTACCGGTCACCGGAAAGGGGACCGTGTACCTGACGTACAGCGCAAAGACCGGAAAGAACTGTGTCGTGACGGTGCGGAACAAGACCGGTAAGGCCGTGCAGATGTCCGCCTATATCACGGCCTCCAACGGCAGTTCTCCGTGGGTGGACGACAGCGGTAAGTACACCGCCTACGCCGGTCCCGTCTATCTGCCCGGGAAGGGCATCTGCGTGGACTGGGGCGGCTCGATCGAGTCGGTCAGCGTCAGCGTCTCCGGCTCCAACTGCGGCCGGTTCGCGGCCGGTGTGGTGACGCACCACTGAGTCACTGGTGGTGACGCACCACTGAGTCACTCACTGCGGCGGGTTCCGGGCGACGCACGCCCGGGGCCCGCTGTCGGCGTGCCTGAGAAGACGGACAGCACTCGGCGGTCCCATCTCCCTTGTGGTGACCGGGAGTTCGGCCGAGCGCAGGCTGTTCCTCGGCAGTCACTCCGAACACCGGGCCCGGTGTTCGGCCTCCGCGGTGGCGGCGATGTTGCGGGCCATGCCGCCGAACACTGCGGCGTGGAAGGGCGAGACGGACCACCAGTACGCATGGCCGGTCAGGCCGTGCGGGTGGAACAGGGCCCGCTGGACGTAGCGCGTCCGGCCCTGGGCGTCGCGGCCGACGGTCAGTTCCAGCCAGGCCAGCCCGGGGAGCCGCATCTCGGCGCGCAGCCGCAGCAGGCGCCCCGGGTCGACCTCCTCGACGCGCCAGAAGTCGAGGGAGTCACCGACCCGCAGCCGGCGGGCGTCCCGTCTGCCCCGGCGCAGCCCCACCCCGCCGACCAGCCGGTCCAGCCAGCCGCGCACCGCCCAGGCGAGCGGGAAGGAGTACCAGCCGTTGTCGCCGCCGATGCCTTCGACCACTCGCCACAGCGCCTCGGGCGGCGCGTCCACGGTCCGCTCCCGCCGGTCGGTGTAGAGGCTGCCGCCGGCCCAGTCGGGGTCGGTGGGCAGGGGATCGCTCGGCGCGCCGGGCACCGCGGCGTTCGACCAGCGGGTGGCGACCTCGGCGTCCCGCACCCGGCGCAGCGCCAGTCGCAGCGCCTCGTCGAAGGCGATGGGGTGGCCCGGCGGGTCCGGGTCGGGGACGTAACGGGCGATGTCGTGCTCGCGGCAGACGACCTCGTACCGCAGCGATTCGGCCAGGGGACGGGCCAGGCCGGGCGGTACGGGCGTGACGAGGCCGATCCAGAGGCTCGACAGGCGCGGGGTGAGCATCGGCACCGGCAGGATCAGCCGTTCGGGCAGCTCGGCGACGTGCGCGTAGCGCTGCATCATGGCGCGGTAGGTGAGCACGTCGGGTCCGCCGATGTCGAAGGCGCGGCTGACGTCGTCGGGCAGGCGGGCACAGCCCACCAGGTAGCGCAGCACGTCGCGGACGGCGACCGGCTGGATGCGGGTGCGCACCCAGCTGGGGGTGACCATGACCGGCAGCCGCTCGGTCAGATAGCGCAGCATCTCGAACGAGGCCGAGCCGGAGCCGATGATGACCGCGGCGCGCAGCACGGCGGTGGGGACGCCGGACGCCAGCAGGATGTCCGCGACCTCGGCACGGGAACGTAGATGGGGTGACAGGTCCTGCTCGGGGATGCCCACCGGGGCGAGGCCGCCGAGGTAGACGATCCGGCGTACTCCGGCGGCGCGGGCCTGCCGGGCGAAGATCTGCGCGGCCTTGCGGTCGGTGTCCTCGAACCGCCTGCCGCTGCCCAGGGCGTGCACCAGGTAGTACGCGATGTCGACGCCGTCCATGGCGGTGGCCACCGAGTCGGCGTCGGTGACATCGCCGCGCAGCACCTCCGTGTGCGCCGCCCAGGGATGGTCGCGCAGCTTCTCTGGGGTCCTGGCCAGTGCGCGTACGGCGTACCCGGCCGTGAGCAGCTCGGGGATCAGACGGCCGCCGATGTAGCCGGTGGCACCGGTGACCAGGGCGCGCGGGTGCGTCCCCGGCCACGCGGGAAACTCGCCTGCGCCGGACATCTGCACGGCCTCCTCGGGCAGGTAGCGGGTCGATGACCTGCGACGCCGAGTGTGTCACCGGTGCCACGACGAGGCACCACGGCACCTACGACACCGCGGGCCAGGCCCGTGGCCCGCCCGAGCGTGACCGGGCGTCTCGGCAGGTGTCGCGGCGTGGCTCGGGCCGCCGTTCACGCTCACGGCCGGCGCCCCGCCCGGCTGCCGGGCCACCGCCACACTCGTGGCCATGGCCCGGATCCTGGCAGCAGGGCGGCTCAGCGTCCGCGTCACGGCTCGGGTCCAGGCCCAGCATGTCCATCAACATCGACAGGTCGTCCGCGTTCCGCGCATGGCCGGCCAGTGCCTTCCTGGCGAGCCGTCGTTCCTCGTCACACGGCACGGCGCGCGGCGCGGCGTCTTCGGCACTGCGGTGTTCATCGCTCACCGCTGCATTCTCAGCCGGACCGCGACGCCGTGCCCGTCGAGCGGGCCGACGGCAGTTCCGGGGAATTTCCGCGAGGCCACTGCGCCACACGGGTGGGCGGGCGCCCCCGACGGGCGGCGACGACGCGGGACCCTCCGCCGCTGCGCGCCGCGGCAGGAGCCGTCCGTTTCCCGTGGCGATGCCGCTGTGCCCCCGGACACCGGGTCAGCACGGCGCCGGCGGGCTTCCGGCAGCCGGGAATGCACCGCCACACCGGCCCCCTACCCCGGCAGCGGGCGCCCTGCCGGGCTCCCTGATGCAGATCCCCCGGGACGGGACGATGCTGGAGTCGTGGGGGATCGTGGTGAGGAGGACGACTCATGTCCATGATGGACAAGATCAAGAGCATGCTGAAGGGCCACGAAAGCCAGAGCGACAAGGGCGTCGAAAAGGCCGGCGACATGGTCGACGACAAGACCCAGGGCAAGTACAAGGGCCAGGTCGACACGGGCCAGGAGAAGCTCAGGGACGAGTTCGGCGGCGGACCGGGCCAGGACAAGCCACCGCAGACCTGAGCGGCCCGCCCGGCGGCGGTCACATTCCGCCGTTCCGCCGTACGCCGCACGGATGAGCACCGCGCCGTCCGGCCGGTCCGCGCCCGGTGCCCCGGCACTCACGGGGTGCCGGTGGACGGGGCCGATGGGGTGAGGCCGGCGCCGTACCGCATGCGACGGTGCCCGCCCCGGGATCGGGAGCGGGCACCGAGGGGCGGGGCCGCGAACTACGCCAGCCGGATCTTCTCCGCCTGGGGGCCCTTGTGCCCCTGGGTGACCTCGAAGGTCACCTTCTGGCCCTCTTGCAGCTCGCGGAAGCCCGTGGCGTCGATGTTCGAGTAGTGCGCGAAGACGTCGGCGCCGCCGCCGTCCTGTGCGATAAAGCCGAAGCCTTTCTCCGAGTTGAACCACTTCACCGTGCCGGAAGCCATGTCCGTCTCCTTCGTTCAATGGGCTTGAGTCGGCTTCCGCGTGCTGCGGAACCCGGAGGTGATCGCCCTGGTCCGGAGACGCGCTACACAGCAAGGACGCCCGTGAATGCGACACGGGCGTCCGGCACTTCGGAACCACGACAGCTGATCAGGACGCTACACCGAGCAACCCCCGGCAGGCCGCACAACCATGACGGACGCGTCGCCCTTCACCGGCCAAGGCCATCGCGTGTCCTCCGTATCCCTGACCGATCGGACGGGTGTGCGACGGCCCGACGGTGCGGGCGGAGACCTCAGTCGGACTCCCCGCTCACGCTCACGCTTTCGCTCTCGTTCCCGCCCCTGCTCTCGTTCCCGCTTCCGCTCCCGCTCCCGCTCTCGTTCTCGATCCCGCTCTCGCGCAGCTTGCGCCGGCGCCACCACACCCCGGTACCGAGGCCCGCGACGGCGACGAGCCCGATGGCCGACAGCATCCACCAGTACCGCCCCTGCCATCCGGCGTCCGTCTGCGTCCCGATCGCCGCCTTGTGCAGGGGCAGGGCAGGCTGCCGCTGATCGGGGGAATGCTCCGCTCCGCCGTCGGCATCGCCGGGCGTCCAGGCGGGGAGAGCCCCGACGGGCGTGGTGCGCGGGGCCGCCTCGAATCCCCAGTCCAGCAGGGTGCGGGTTTCCTCGTAGACGGCGTTCGGGGCCCCGGATTGCGGGTTCATGACGGTGACCAGCAGCGTCCGCCCGTGGCGCCGGGCCGCGGCGATCAGGGTGTTGCCGGCGTGGCTGGTGTAGCCGTTCTTCACCCCGATCAGCCCGTCGTACGGCCGGACGCCGTGTGAGCCGACCAGCAGCCGGTTGGTGTTCTGGATGCCGAACGAGTCCGGGCCGCCGTCCATCGGAAGTTGCGCCTTCTTCGTCGCCGCGAAGTGGGCGAAGTCCGGGTTGTTCAGACCGGCCCGCCCGAAGAGCGTCAGGTCGTAGGCCGAGGAGACCTGGCCCGGCGTGTCGAACCCGTCGGCCGATTCCACCCGCGTGTCGCGGGCGCCGAGGCGGTGCGCGGTCTCCTGCATGTCGTCGATGGTCTTGTTCCAGCCGCCGTTCATGGCGGCCAGGGTGTGGACGGCATCGCTGCCCGAGCGCAGGAAGACGCCACGCCACAGGTCATCGACGTGGTACGGCATGTCCTCCTTGAGGCCGGCGAGCGAACTCCCGGCCTCGATACCGGACAGGTCCGCCAGCGAGACGGTGTGCACCTCCCCCTGGCCGAACTTCGGCAGCACCGTCACGGCGAAGAGCGTCTTGAGGGTGCTGGCGGGCGGCAGGGGCCGGTGGGCGTTCTTGGCCGCCAGGACCTTGCCGCTCGCCATGTCCGTCACCATCCAGGACAGGGCGGAGACATCCGGTGGCTCGGGCACGTCCGCCCGGGGCAGGAACTGCACTCCGCGCCGGTCCAGCCCGTTCTCGGCAACGGCCGGATCGACCAGGTGCGCTCCGGGCCGCAGGTCGTCGATGCCGTTCGGGCCATCGGCGGCTGCCTGGCCGGGCACGGCACACAGGCCGGCGGCACAAAGGGTGGCGGTGGTGGCGACTCTGACGGGGACCCAACTCACGCGAGACATGTGGCCACGCTAAAAACGACCCGGGCGTGGCGCCGTCTGGCATACGCCATCCGATATGCGGGCGCCCCGACTGCCGTACGCGGCGGGCCGGGACCGGCGGTCGGCCCGCCCGTCCCGGCCCGCGCGGCCGAGTGCCTGTCACCAGATCGCGTCGACCCACTCCGGGTGGTCGATGAACGGGTTCCGGTTGTGCTGGTACTTGTCGAATATCACCTGGTTGCGGTGCTTCTCAAAGGCGTCCGGCGGGTCCTGCTTGCTCCACTGCTTCAGTACGGAGAGCTTGCCGATGTGCGGCTCGGTGCCGTTGCCGACCTTGTCGTTGGGCTCCAGGTCCGGGAAGCCGTCGCCGCCGTCGTAACGGACGGCCATGTAGAGGATCATGCGGGCGACATCGCCCTTGACCGCGTCCCGGGGCTCGAAGGAGTCGTCGTCGGTGAAGTTGCCCGGTGCCTCGGCGACCTCCGTACCGCCCTTGTCGAAGTCCTTGTCGCCGCGGGCGCTGTTGACGGAGACATCGGCCGGGCGCAGGTGGTGGAGGTCGGTGCCGGGGCCGGTGTCGGTGCCGAAGTCGCCGTGGGACTTCGCCCAGACGTGTTCGCGGTTCCAGTCGTTGGGACCGCCGCCGTTGGCGTCCTTGCTCGCGGACCGGCCGGAGTACAGCAGGATCACGTGCGCGCTGTTGGCCGGGTCCTGGTCGGTGTCCTTGAGCGCGTCCCAGACCTCGTCGTACGTCAGCTTTCCGGTCTGGGTGGTGCTGATGATCCGGTGCAGTGATTCCTTGAGCGCCGGGCCGGTCTTTCCGATGGCGTCCTTGTAGTACGTGTCGCCATACGACGCGGCGTCATGCGACGTGGCGATGTGCGACGCGGCGTCATGCGACGTGGCGATGTGCGAGGTGGCGTCATGCGACGTGGCGTCAAATGCCTGGATCGAATGGGTCGAGTGCGGGGCGATGGGTGCGGCAGCGGCATTGCGGTGTCCGGCCACGGTGGCCGTCGCACTGGCCGGGACCTGTACGACCACCGCCGTCAGCACCGTTCCGGTGGCGAGAGCCAGTGCGGTACGGGCGCGACGGGTCACGCGAGTGGTGTCCACGAAGGGTGTCCTCTCCCCGAATTGTGGCGCCGAGTCGCGAAATGTGGGGGCGCGACCCGCGCCGGCCGTTGGGAAACACGGCCGCAGGCAGCTTTCCATTGCAGGAATCATCACGGTGTGAACAGCGAGGGAGGGTTATGTGCCCACTCCGTGGCAATCACTGAATTCCGCCGAAAACGCAGCACTGCCGCCGATACCCGGCCGTATGCGCACGGCCAAAAGTGCTGCCACGCGGACGAGTTGACGCCCCCGCCCGCTTACCTCGACGGCATTCAGGAACTCGGTTTGTCCCACACCCATGCATAGCGCCACAGCAGATGGCGGCGGACGCGGCTGCCCGGCAGCATGTCCTGTGCCGCGCGCCGGATCTCACGCCACGTCATGTCGGGATCCTGCATCGGCAGGCCCGATGGTCCGGAATTTCCGCCGTGGCGCCGGGCGAGGATCCAGGAGGCAGGTAGGCCCGCCCCGCTGATGAGCCAGTCCAGCGGCGTCCCGTTGTTCGCCAGGCCGATGACGGCGAGGCGCCCGCCTGGCGCGAGCAGAGCGGCCATCCGGCGGACCGCGGCCGTGAAGTCCAGGTGATGGAGGACGGCTACGGCGGAGAGGAAGTCGTAACTGCCGGGAAGAACGCCGTCCGCCGCCGTCAAGAAGTCCGCCTCGACGAAGGTGGCATTCGGGGTCCGGGCCCCGGCCTCGCGGGCCAGCCGGATCATCGCCGGCGAGCGGTCCACGCCGGTCACCTCGGGAATCCGCCGCGCGAGTTTGCGGGCCAGCAGGCCGTCACCACATCCGATGTCCAGCGCCCGGGTGCAGCCGTCCGGCACGGCGCCCAGCACGAGCCGGTGATAGTGCACATTGTGATTCCAGTACGGGTTCGGCACTTCTTCCGGGCTCGGCATGCGGCCACGCTAGCGAAACAACCGGCGCACATTGGCCTTATCGGGTGAACTCGCACTTCACTCGCAACCGGACGGGCAGGGTCCGGCTTCCGAAGAACTGACACCTTGTTCATCGAATGCCCCGAACCGCCGAATCCCCTCGAACCCCCGAATTACCCGAATCCCCTCGAACCCTTCGGACCGTGAGTTGTGGAGGCCCCATGTCGCAGTACCGCCCCACTCCCCCGCCGTACGGTGCCACGCCGGGCTATGTGCTCGCTCCCCCGCGCCCCGAGGAGCGTCTCGGTGCGCCGGCGAACCCGCAGGAGCGCCCGTCCGCGTACCCCGCGGACCCCGTTCTCCCGCCGCCCCGCCCGGAGGACCGGCTGCACTTCGAGCCGCTGCTCCCGCAGGACCGGCCGCCGGCTCCGCCGCGCCCCGAGGAGCAGCGGCAGGGACCGGTGGCGATGCCCGATCGCCGCCGGCAGGAGCTCCAGGCCGCGCTCACCGCGGCGGGCGTCGCTCCCGCGGACTGCGATCCGACGGCCCTGGCGGAGATCGCGAGCCTCGGCGACACCACGGTCGCCGCCGTCATCGGCTGGCTCGGGGCCGCCGCCCGGGCGTCCTGGCCCCGGCCCCGAGCGGTGTGACGGAGCGCGCTGCCCGGGTCAGCGCAGCCCGGGCAGACTGCGCAGCTCAGCGACCTTCAGGACGCGGGCCAGGAGCACGAAGGCCACCGCCATGGCGAGGCCGCCGGCGGCCAGAGCGGGCACGGAGGCCCAGCCCGCGGGGACGGACACACCGGAGCAGGCACCGGCCACGAGCCGGCCCAGCGCGGCAGCCGCGGACGCGGCGAGGGCCAACTTGCCGTAGGTACGGCACAGCCGCCGGCCGTCGAGGCGTCCGGCGAGCCGGCGGCGCAGCAGCACCACGGTGAGCAGCAGCCCGACTCCGTAGGCGACGGCGTAGGCGGCGGCCATCCCGATGACCGCCCAGCGGGCGGGCAGCCAGAGGTGGCAGGCCGCGGCCAGGCCGATGTTGACGGCAGCGATGCACAGCGCCGTCCAGAACGGCGTCCGGGTGTCCTCGAAGGCGTAGAAGCCGCGCAGCAGCAGGTACTGGGCGGAGAACGGGATCAGCCCGAGCCCGAAGGCCTGCAGCATCTGCCCGGCGGGCACGGCCGACGCCGCGTCCACCGCGCCGTGCCCGAACAGGAATTGGGCGGTCTGCGGGCCGAGCGCGAGGAAGAAGAAGGCGGCCGGGACGATGAGGACCCCGCTGATCCGCAGCCCGTGGGAGAGATCGGCGCGCATGTCGTCCAGGCGGTGTTCGGCGACCGCCCGGCTCATCCGCGGCAGCAGCGCGGTCACCAGCGAGACGGTGATGATCGACTGCGGCAGTATCCAGATGCCCTGGGCGTAGTTGTAGGCGGTGTATCCGACGCCCCCGGTGGGGAGTTGCTGGTCCGCGGCGCCGGCGAAGTGGGTGACGACGGTCATCGCGGCCAGGTTGGCGAGCACCAGCAGCAGCGTCCACCGGGCGGCCCCGATGCTCTTGCGCAGACCGCTGCCGCGCCAGTCGAAGCGCGGCCGGAAGCGGAAGCCGGACGCGCGGACGAAGGGGATCAGGGCCAGTCCCTGGACGGCGATACCGCCCGTGGTGACGAGGCCCAGGAAATCGACCTGGCCCGGGGTGATGTCCTCGATGCGGTCCGGGCCGGCCAGCAGGCCGAGGTAGAGGCCGAACATCGTGATCAGCACGACGTTGTTGAGCACCGGCGTCCACATCATCGCGCCGAACTTGCTCCGGGCGTTGAGGACTTGGCCGAGGATGAAGAACAGGCCGTAGAAGAAGATCTGCGGCAGCAGAAAGCGGGCGAAGACCACGGTGAGCTCGAAGGCGGCGTGGTTCTTGGGGGTGTCGCTCGTGTAGACGGCGACGATCTGCGGCGCGGCCCAGACCGACAGCACGGTACCGGCCGCGAGGACGCTCAGGACCAGGGTGACCAGGCGTTGTTCATAGGCGCGGCCGCCGTCCGGGTGCTCGGCCCTGGCCCGTACCAGCTGCGGCACCAGCACCGAATTGAGCGCGCCGCCGATCATCAGGGTGTAGATGCTCATCGGGATGACATTGGCCATGTTGTACGTGGTGGCGAGCAGTCCGGTACCGAGTGCGCCCGCCTGGAGCATCGCGCGGATCAGTCCGGTGGCCCGCGAGACCACGGTCCCCAGTGCCATCAGGAGCGAGGAGCGTCGCAGCCCCCCACCCGGACCCTCCCCCGTGCCCGCGGCGGGCCGGCCCCGTCCTGGTTGCGGCGTACGGCCGTCCCCGTCCCCGTCCCCCTCGCCGCCGGGCCCCGGCCCGGCGCCGGCTATCTCGTCGTCGGCTCTCTCGTCGTCGGCCCGGCGGTCCGGCAGCCGCAGCGCCAATGTGTCGCGCGGTGAGTGCGATGTGTGTGGTGAGTGCGGTGTGTGCGGTGTCCCCTCCAGCATTCCGTCAATCTACGGGGAATCAGGGGCGGACCTGGACCGCTGGGGTCTCGCCCGCGCGCGGGACGGCCTCGCGGCGGGCAGCGGGCGGGCGCGGTCCGGGTCGAGGAGCGGGGCGAGCAGATCACCGTGGCGGGCGAGGCGTGCGGCGATCTCGCCGAAGAGGAAGGTCAGGTGCCGCGGGTCGGTGCAGTCGGCGATCTCTTCCCAGGTGACCGGGGCGGAGACGGTGGGGGTGTCGCGGGCCCGCAGGGTGTAGGCGGCCGCGGTGGTCTTGGCGGCGGCGTTCTGGGAGAAGTCGATGAAGACCTTGCCGGGGCGCAGCGTCTTGGTCATCTTGTGCACGACGAGTTCCGGGAGGGCCGCCGCGGCCTCGACGGCGAGGGTCTTGGCGTAGGCGGTGGTCCGCTCGGCCGGGGTGGGCTCGACGGGCACGACGAGGTGCAGGCCCTTGGCCCCGCTGGTCTTGGCGTGGACGTCCAGGCCGTCGGCCGCCAGCCGGTCGTGCAGCCACTGGGCCGCGGTGCAGCACTCCACGATGGTGGCCGGGGCTCCGGGATCGAGGTCGAAGACGAGCCGGTCGGCGATGCCCGGTGCCCCGCACGTCCACTGCGGGGTGTGCAGCTCGACGACCAGGTTCGCGGCCCAGACGAGCGAGGGCAGGTCCTGCAGCAGGACCTGGCGGGTGGGCCCGGACGTCGAATGGGGGACCTCGCACGTCTTCACCCAGGAGGGTGCGCCGGGCGGCACGTTCTTGGTGAAAAAGCGCTGGCCGTCCGGCCCGTCGGGGTAGCGCAGGAAGGACAGCGGCCGGTCGCGGAGGTGGCTGAGCAGCGGACCTGCGGTGGTGGTGCAGTAGTGCAGCACCTCACCCTTGGTGGTGCCGGTCCCCGGATAGAGGACCTTGTCCAGGTTGGTCAGCGAGAGGCGCCGCCCCTCCACGACGGTGATCGGCGACATACCATGAGAATCCCACACAAGGGATGAAAGATGCGTTCTATCTGGAATGGGTCCATATCGTTTGGCCTGGTCACCATCCCGGTGAAGACCTACAGCGCCACCGACCGCACCTCGTCGGTCTCCTTCGTGCGCATTCACGAGAAGGACGGTGCACCGGTCCAGTACCGGAAGATCTGCGAGCTGGACGGCAACGAGGTCCCGAACGAGGAGGTCGGCAAGGGCTATCAGCCGCCCGGCGACGACACCATCGTGCCGATCACCGACGACGATCTGTCACAGCTGCCGATGCCGACCGCCAAGACGCTGTCGATCCTGTCGTTCGTCGACCCCACCGAGATCGATCCGCTCCAGATGGACAAGTCCTACTACCTGGCGCCCAACGGAGCGTCCGCCGCCAAGCCGTACACCCTGCTGCGGGAGGCGCTGGAACACCACCGGAAGGTCGCGATCGGCAAGGTGGCGATGCGGGGGCGGGAGTCGCTGGCGATGCTGCGGGCGCACGACGGGGCGCTGGTGATGCATCAGCTGCTGTGGCCGGATCAGATCCGGCCCGCCACCGAGGTGGTGCCCGACGACGTCGAGATCCGCGAGAACGAGATGACGCTGGCCGAGACCCTGATGGACTCCCTGGGCGAGCTGGATCCCGCCGAACTCCACGACGACTACCGCGAGGCCGTAGAGGAGCTGGTCGCCGCCAAGCTGGAGGGCACGGAGCCGGTCGCCCCCGCGCCCGCCGCGTCCGGCGCCCAGGTCATCGATCTGACGGCGGCCCTGGAGAAGAGCGTGCGGGCGGCGCAGGGCGGGGACACCGACGCGGAGTCGGAGTCGGCGTCCGTGACCCCCCTGCGGGGACGCAAGGCCGCGAAGAAGAGCGCGGCGGGCTCGGGCACCGCCAAGAAGAGCGGTACCAGGCAGCAGGCCACGGCCCGGAAGACCGGCGCGGCCACCAAGAAGGCCCCCGCGAAGAAGACGGCGGAGACGAAGACGGCAGCGAAGACGGCAGCGAAGAAATCCGCGGCCGCGCCGAAGACCGCCGGCGGGCGGACGAAAGCGGCCTCGGCCGCCGCCCAGTCCACGTCCTCCCGCGGCACCGCGGCCGCCACCTCCGGGAAGTCGCAGAAGAGCACCGCCAAGAAGACCGCCGCCAAGAAGACCACGACAAAGAAAACGGGCAAGCGCTCGTCCGCATAGGGCCGTCGGGTCGCCTCTCCCGTGGGCGGGAGCGCCTCTCCCGTGGGCGCCCGTTCTAGAGTCGGGG
Source organism: Streptomyces sioyaensis (assembly GCF_004122735.1). Lineage (GTDB taxonomy): Bacteria > Actinomycetota > Actinomycetes > Streptomycetales > Streptomycetaceae > Streptomyces > Streptomyces sioyaensis. The sequence goes on from NZ_SDIF01000064.1 coordinate 25,761, forward strand.
TATGGCTTCAGACGAGGGGACCACCCGCATCGACAGCTGGATCTGGTCCGTACGGCTCACCAAGACGCGCTCGCTGGCCGCGGCGGCCTGTCGTGCCGGGCACGTACGGGTCAACGGTGAGCGGGTGAAGCCGGCACACGGTGTGCACAACGGCGACGAGGTGCGGCTGCGACACGCCGGCCGGGAGCGGATCGTGGTGGTCTCGCGGCTGGTGCGCAAGCGGGTGGGCGCGGCCATCGCCGCGGAGTGCTACGTCGACAACAGTCCGCCTGCTCCGCCGCGCGAGGAGGTCCCGGTGATCGCGCTGCGCGACCGCGGCACCGGCCGCCCCACCAAACGCGAGCGCCGCGAGATCGACCAGCTGCGCGGTCACTGACGCGACCGGGTCCGCGGTTCGGACGCCGGGCGGCCGCGGAGCGCGTGCCTAGGGTCTGTCGTTTGGATCAGGCCGGCGGCAGCGCGTCGAGATAGACCCACTGGCCGGCCTCGCGGACGAAGCGGCTGTGCTCGTACTGGCTGTCCGCGTGGCCGTGCAGGGTGTAGTGGGCGCGGAATTCCACCGTGCCTTCGGTGTGGAAGGCGCTGCCGCCGGTCGTGCCGAGGATGTCGAGTCCGGTCCACCGCTGCGCCGGGTCGAGATCGAGGCTGCCCGGCCGGGTCGTCGGGTGCCAGGTGCGCAGCAGATATCCGGTGTCACCGACGGCGAAGGCGCTGTACCGCGAGCGCATCAGGCGCTCCGCGGTCGGGGCGGTGGCCCGTCCCTGGTGGAAGGCGGCACAGCAGTCGCGGTAGGTCGCGGCGCGCCCGCAGGGGCAGGGCGAGGCGGGAGCGACGGGGGCCGGGCGGCGGGGCGTGTTCTTCGGTTTCGGCACCCCACGATTGTGCCGGGTGGGCCGGAGCCGTCCGCGACACGCCCGGCATTCGCCGGAGCAGTCCGCGACACGCCGGGCATCCGCCGGAGCGACCCACGCGGAAGGTGCGCCCATCTAGGGAATTTCAACGATAAATCACCCAATTGCAGCTTTTGGTGGCTTGATCCGTGCTGTGAGGCTGGAAGAACTCATGGTGACCGTCCCCACCACCCAGGAGAGAACCCCCCATGATTCTGTCCATTTCCGGCGTCGTCCTGCTCGGTGTCATCGTCTTCCTCTTCTTCCGCAAAGACGGCCTGAAGCTGTCCCACGCCCTGGTCTCCGCGCTCTTCGGGTTCTACCTCGCCAGCTCCGCCATCGCGCCCAGCATCAAGGCCGGTGGGGCGAGCCTGGCCAACCTCCTCGGGGGGATCAAGATCTAGCCCGTCCGCGGTTCTCGTCCGGAGTTCTCGTCCGGATCTCCCGTCCGGAGTTCTCGTCCGGAGTTCTCGTCCGGAGTTCTCGTCCGGCGCCACCCCACCGGTCCCGCCCGAACGGGCCGCGCCTGCTCCCGTCCGGGCGGCTCCGTGCGCAGCCCGTTCCCCGGCTCGCCGCCCACACCGAGCCCTCACGACCACCGCACGAGCAACAGGAGAAGACGTGGCCCGGCGCCCCCTGCCCCGCATCCTGACCAGCGGCCAACCCCTCGCCCGCATGACCAACAGCGCCTCCCTCGCCCGCAGCCGCGAACTGGCGCGCACCGCCGCCGACAGCGCCTCCGACGTGTTCCACCCGCTGATCATCATCGCCCGGGGGCTGCGCCGGCTGGGCGCGGCCGGCCGTGGACGCTGGGTCGCCACCCCCAGGGAGCACCGCGGCCCGATGGCCTTCTTCGTCGGCGCGTGCGTACTGGTCGTGTGCCTGGTGCCGTACGGGCCGCTGCTCGCCCTGATCACGCTGATGGGTGCGGGGGCCTGGGCGGGGCGGGAGCGTACGCCGGTGGAGACCGGCCCCGGCGAGGCCGCGACCGAGCGGCTGCGCGCGCTGTACGAGGCGCTGGTGCCGTACCTCTCCGTCGACGGTGACCCCAGCCCCCTGTACGCGCCCGACGGTGACTGGGAGCGGGCCTTCCCCGAGTACGCCTTCGACGACAGCGGGCGGCTCGAACGGCTGCAGCTGAAGTACCCGGCGTACTTCACCGACGGCGAGGACTGCGCCCGGGCCCGCATCGAGCAGGTGCTGTACGCCAAGGCCGGACGCGGCCGGGAGTACCACTTCGCCTGGGACGAGCTGACCAATCAGCTCACCCTGACCGCCCTGGGCCCGCTGCCCACCGACATCGCCGCCCAGCGCTTCGTCACCTCGCCGGGCGAGCTGGTGCTCGGGTTCACCGACCCGGACTTCGTCCAGCGGACCCTGCCGGTCACCGGCGGGGAGGAGACGCGGGATGCGCCGCCGGTGGTCTGGCGCACCGGCCCGCGCTCCACCGAACCGCATCTGCTCGCCCTGGGGCAGCCGGGGACGGGCGCCACGACGCTGCTGCGCTCGCTCGCCCTCCAGGCGCTGCAGCACGGCGATGTGCTGGTCATCGACGGCGGCGGCACCGGCGAATACGGGTGTCTGGCCGGGCGCCGTGGGGTGCTGGGCGTGGAGAGCGGGCTGGCGGGGGCGCTGGCGACGCTGGAGTGGGCCTCCCACGAGACCGAGCGGCGGCTGATCGCGGCGAACCGGGCGCGGCAGGCCGGCCGGCCCGCGCCGGACGACACCCGCCGACCGCTGTGGATCATCGCGGACCGTCCCACCGCGCTGGCCCACATCGCGTCCGCGGAGGGCCGGGAGGATCCGCAGGAGTGGCTCCAGGTGCCGCTGCGGCACGGCCGGGCCGCCCATGTCACGGTCGTCGTGGCCGAGCATTTCGAGAGCGCGGAGCTGCTGAGCGAGCCGGTGCGGGCGCACACCAAGGCCCGGGTGGTGCTCGGCCCCGCCACGGCCGAAGAGGTACGGGCGGTGCTCGGGGCGCCGCCGCACACCACGCCGATCGCGCAGGTGCCGCCGGGGCGCGGCTATGCGCGCCTGGGGACTGCTGCCGTGCTGCGGCTCCAGGTGCCGGCCACTCCCGACCCGCTCGACGACGCCACCGGCCAGGCACACCGCGAGGCCGTCCTGGCGCTGCTGCCGGAGCGTACGGTCCCGGCCGACGGAGCCGGTCCCGCCGAGCCGGTGGACGCACCGCAGCCCGTGGACGTGCACAAAGCGGGAGACGTGCGCACGGCGGGAGAGGGCCGCTCGGCGGGAGACGTGCGCAAGACGGAAGACGTCCGCGCCGCGGGGGACGCCAAGACGGGAGACGTCCGCAAGCCGGAGAACGTCCGTAAGCCGGTGGACATCCGCAAGCCGGTGGACATCCGCAAGGTGGGCGCCCGGAAGTCCGGGGGCGCGGCCGCCGTGGAGCCGGCGGACGGGCCCGCCGCGGCCGAGGGGGCGACGCAGGACGGGGAAGACGGGTCCGCCGGCGAACCGGTGGGGGCGGCCGTCCGCGCGGCACACGGCAAGGGCGGCGAACCCCGGGTGGTCAACGGGTCGGCGGACGCGTCCCGGCCGGAGGGCTGAGGCTCAGCCGCCCGGCGGCCGCGTACCCGCCCGGCGGTCAGGCCACAAAGGCGTGCCGGGTCTCCGTCTCCACCGGCGCACCCGTCGCGACCAGCCGCGCGGCGCCGGCCAGCCGTACCGCGGCCTCGTCGGCGACGGCCCCGCTGACCGTGAACGGCAGCCGTACGAAGCCCTCGAAGGCACCGTCGACACCGAACCGCGGACCGGAGGGCACCCGCACCCCGAGCCGCTCCCCCGCCTCGGCGATCCTGGAACCGGAGAGTCCGCCGGTACGCGCCCACAGCGTGAGCCCGCCGCGGGGAACGCTGAACTCCCAGTCGGGGAGGTGCCGTTGCAGGGCTCCGACGATCGCGTCGCGGTTCTCGCGGGCCTGCTCCCGGCGGATCTCGACGGCCTCTTCCCAGCCGCCGCCCTTCAGGAGCGAGGCGATGGCGAGCTGTTCCAGGACCGGTGAGCCCAGGTCGGAGTAGGCGCGGGCGGCGACCAGACTGCGGATGATGTCGGGCGCGGCGCGCACCCAGCCGATCCGCATCCCGGCCCAGAACGCCTTGCTCGCCGAGCCGACGGTGATCACCGCGCTGCCCGCGGGGTCGAAGGCGCAGACCGGGCGCGGCGGCTCGGGGTCCTGGTCCAGCTGGAGTTCGGTCATGGTCTCGTCGACGACGAGCAGCGTGCCGGCCGACTTGGCGGCGTCGACCAGGCGGCGGCGCTGATCATCGGTGGCGAGGGTGCCGGTGGGGTTGTGGAAGTCGGCGACGACATAGGCCATCCGGGGCGCGGCATCGCGCATCACCTGGCGCCAGACGGGGATGTCCCAGCCGGCCAGCCGCTCCCCGAGGGCCACCGGGACGAGCCGGGCGCCGGCGTCCCGCATCAGCTGGAGGATGTTGGCGTACGACGGGGAGTCGACGGCCACCCGCTCGCCGGGGCTCGTACACAGCCGGCAGATCGCGGCCACCGCGCCCATGGCACCCGTGGTCACCATGATCTGTTCGGGCATGGTGGGGATGCCGCGGGCGGTGTAGCGGTCGGCGAGGGCCTGGCGCAGGACCGGCAGACCGGCGGGGTAGTCGCCGTGGGTGTGGGCGTAGAGCGGGAGGTCGGCCATGGCGCCCTGGACGGCGCGGGTGAGCCAGGGCTCGGGGGCCGGGAGGGCGGCGCAGCCGAGGTCGATCATGGATCCGGCGGCCTCCGGGGGCAGCGGTTCCAGACCGCGGGTGGGCAGCGGGTTGCCGGCCGGGACGGCGGTCCAACTGCCCGAGCCGCGCCGGGACTCCAGGAAGCCCTCGGCCCGCAGCGCTTCGTAGGCGGCGGCGACGGTGGTGCGGCTGACGCCGAAGGCCGCGGCCAGTTCGCGTTCGGCGGGCAAGCGGGCGGCGACCGGTATCCGGCCCTCCAGTACGAGCAGGCGCACACCGTCGGCGAGGCTGCGGTAGGCGGGCAACCGGCGCCCGCCGACCGCGAGTTGTGCGTCGTACGGGTCCTGCGACCGGAGCAGGCGGGCGAGTTGGGGCGCGCCTACCGCTGAAGTCCACTGAGCCATGAAGATCAGTCCACCTTCCCCGAATTGGCTCTACTTCCCGAGCCCGGACATGCCACATGGTGTCACGCGTCGGTCCAATCCTGCCAGGAGGGGGAAAAGTCGTGTCCATGATCAAGGAAGCCGGCCCGGGGAGGGCCCTGATGGCGCGCCGGCTGTTCCAGCTGTACACGGGACTGTCGCTGTACGGCGTGAGCATGGGACTGATGGTCCGCGCGGGCCTGGGCCTGGAGCCATGGAGCGTGCTCAACCAGGGCATATCCCGGCATACGGGACTGACGATCGGCACGGTCACCATCGTGTCCGGGGCCCTGATCCTGCTGCTGTGGATCCCGCTGCGCCAGCGTCCCGGGCTGGGCACGGTGTCCAACGTGGTGATCCTCGGGCTGGTGATGGACGCGACGCTGGCCGTGACCCCGGAGCTGACCTCGCTGGGTGCCCGCATTCCACTGCTGGCGTTCGCCGTCGTCCTCAACGGCGCCGCGACCGGCCTCTACATATCCGCCCGCTTCGGCCCGGGGCCGCGCGACGGGCTGATGACCGGGCTGCACCAGCGCACCGGCCGCCCGGTGCGGCTGGTGCGGACCTGCATCGAGGTGACCGTGCTCGCGGTCGGCTATCTGCTCGGCGGGTCCCTCGGGGCCGGCACGGTGGTCTATGCGCTGGCCATCGGGCCACTGGCACAGTTCTTCCTGCGCCGCTTCGCGATCAAGGATCTGACCGGGGAGCCGTCCCCGGTGGTGGCCCGCGGAGGGACTTCACCCGAGCGCGCCATACTGCCCGAGTGACCTCAGCGATACGCCCCCGCCACGCCTATCTCGACCACCCCGCGCCGCTGCCCTTCGCCCACCGCGGCGGTGCCGCCGAGGGCCTGGAGAACACCGCCGCCGCCTTCCGGCGCGCGGTGGCCCTCGGCTACCGCTATCTGGAGACCGATGTGCACGCCACATCGGACGGACACCTCGTCGCCTTCCACGATCCGACGCTCGACCGCGTCACCGACACCCGCGGCGCGATCGAGGCGCTCCCCTGGCGGGCGGTGCGCCGGGCCCGGGTCGCCGGCCGCGAACCGCTGCCGCTGTTCGAGGAGCTCCTGGAGGAGTTCCCCGACGCACGCTGGAACGTCGACCTCAAAGCGGAGGCCGCGCTGCCGCCGCTGCTGGACCTGCTGCGCCGCACCAACGCCTGGGACCGGGTGTGCGTCGGTTCGTTCTCGGAGGCCCGGGTGGCACGGGCCCAGCGGCTGGCCGGCCGGCAGATGGCCAGCTCGCTCGGCACCCGCGGCGTGGCCGGCCTGCGCCTGCGCTCGTACGGCCGTGGCGTGCTGCCGCTCGACCGGCTGCTGGGCGCGGCGGTACGGCGCAGCGCGGTCTGCGTCCAGGTCCCCGAGCGGCAGTCCGGCATCCCGGTCGTCGATCCACTGTTCCTGCGCGCCGCCCACGCACTGGGCATGCAGGTCCACGTCTGGACGGTCAATGACGCGGACCGGATGACCGCACTGCTCGACCTGGGCGTGGACGGGATCATGACGGATCACATCGAGACGCTGCGGACGGTACTGACCGAGCGGGGGTGCTGGGTCTGAGCGGGGGTGCCGGGCCTGAGCGGGGGCGCCGGGCCGGGGCGGGGCAGCCACCCGGCGCCGCGCACCACGCGGCCGGCGCTGGTACGACTGGGCCAACAGCGCCTCTTCGACGACCGTGACGACCGGACCGACCGTCTTCGCCGACGAGTGCGGCCGACTGCTTCCTTCCGGATCCTTCCGGTCGGGGCACCCGTGTGGTTCTTCGCGCCGGTCACCGGCACCGGACCGGCCCTCGGCTCGACCGGTTTCGCCCCGCCGGCGAGGGGGCAGGCGGGCCGGGCGAGCGCGGCGGCCGGAAATCCAATGCCTGACCGGATTTAGTCCCAGGGCGTGCGGGGCGGTAGTGTACGCCTTTGGCTCACCAGGCGGACCGTTACTGCGCGCTCAACCATGCATGGCGCTGGGTGACATCTGCTGCCAGATGTGACAAACCGGGCAATGGTGGGTACAACAAGGGGCGGCACGAAGGAAGGCAGCGGCGCGCAGCGCCTCCATCATGGGCGGTGGTGGGCGACGGGTGGGCGCATCTCCCGATTGCGGGAATCTTCACCGCCGACCGGACGTTGACCGGATGACGACGACAGCGACACCTGTCCTGTGGGCGACAAGCCCGGGAGGCACGATTCATGAGTGAGCGAGCTCTCCGCGGCACGCGACTCGTGGTGACCAGCTACGAGACCGACCGCGGCATCGACCTGGCCCCGCGCCAGGCGGTGGAGTACGCATGCCAGAACGGACATCGATTCGAGATGCCGTTCTCGGTTGAGGCCGAGATTCCGCCGGAGTGGGAGTGCAAGGTATGCGGTGCACCCTCGCTTCTGGTGGATGGCGATGGCCCTGAGGAGAAGAAGGGTAAGCCCGCGCGTACGCACTGGGACATGCTCATGGAGCGACGCACCCGCGAGGAGCTCGAGGAGGTGCTGGCCGAACGGCTGGCCGTCCTGCGCTCCGGCACCATGAACATTGCCGTGCATCCGCGCGACACCAACCGCAAGTCCGCCTGACGGCGGGATTGCACCGAGCAGCACACAAGGGCCGGGGTCACTGCGCAGTGCAGTGACCCCGGCCCTTGTTCTGTCCGTTTCCGCGGCGCCCTCGTCCGGGTCCGTGTCCGCGGCTCCCGGCGCCCCGGGCGCCGGGGCGCTCAGCCGGTCAGCGGCGGGTCCTGGCGGCGCGGGGACGGCGGATCGTCGTCGCGGATGACCTCGCCCTGGACGACCTTGCCGTCCGGCCGGTGCATCCGGGCCTGCTGGAAGGCGTCACCGAACGAGCCCGGGGCGTACTGCGCCCGCCGGGACAGCAGCTTCTCGGCCCGGCGCTGGATCAGCTTCCCGGTCGGCGGGAACAGGCAGAGCAGCCCCAGCGCGTCGGACACCAGCCCCGGCACCATCAGCAGCAGTCCGCCGGCCATCGGGAGCGTATTGCCGCTGCCCGACGTGGCGTTGCCGGAGGACGCGGAGCTGCCGGGGGCCGACGGGTCGCCGCTGCCCTGCATGCTCTCGGTGAGCTTCTGCCAGGCGCGGCGGCCGGCCCGCTTGATCACGTAGCCGCCGATGATCACTCCGGCGATCAGCAACAGCGCGACCGTCAGTCCGCTGGTGGCCCCGGCGACCACGGTCAGCAGCCAGATCTCCAGCACCATCCAGGCGGCGATGCCCAAGGGGATGTACCGGCGGGCGCGCGAACGCTGGGGTGGCCGAGGAGTCGGCGAGGGCGTGGCTCCGAACGTCATGCCTCAAGTGTGCCTGGCCCGTCCCGTCGCCCTCCGTGAGGGTCGCGGGGCGCAACAAACTCCGCACGGTCCCGGCACGCCGGGCGGCGTCAGCGGCCGCGGATCTTGTTCACACGGGAGCCGATCCCCCAGGCGGTGACCCGCCACAGCGCCTCGACCACGATGTCGCGGCTCATCTTGCTGTCGCCCAGTTCCCGTTCGACGAAGGTGATCGGGACCTCGACGACGTGAAAGCCGGCCTGTACGGCGCGGCGGGCGAGGTCGACCTGGAAGCAGTAGCCCTGGGAGGCCACATCGTCCAGGCCCAGGCCCTTGAGCGCCTCCGTGCGGAAGGCCCGGAAGCCGCCGGTCAGGTCGCGCAGCGGCAGGTCCAGCACCAGCCGGGAGTACGTGCTGCCCCCGCGGGAGATGGCCTGGCGGTATTTGGGCCAGTTGACGGTGCGCCCACCGGGCACCCAGCGCGACCCGAGGACGAGATCGGCGCCCTTGAGGGCGGTGAGCAGGCGCGGCAGCTCCTCGGGCTGGTGCGAGCCGTCGGCATCCATCTCGACCAGCACGCCGTAGCCGTTGTCGATGCCCCACCGGAAGCCCGCGAGGTAGGCGGCGCCGAGACCTTCCTTGCCCTTGCGGTGCAGGACATGGACCTGCGCGTCGTCGGCGGCCAGCTCGTCGGCGAACTTGCCGGTGCCGTCGGGGCTGTTGTCGTCCGCGACCAGGACGTGCGCCTCGGGCACGGCGGCCCGCACCCGCGAGACGATCGGCTTGATGTTCTCCGCCTCGTTGTAGGTCGGAATGATCACCAAGGTGGTGCCGAGCGGACCGTATTGCCGCTGACCGTCTGTCACTGCTGCCCCTTCTCGTCCTTCGTGCGCCCGCGCCTGCCACTGGCCACCGCGGCGGCACAGGACAGAAGGCCCACGATAGCGAGCGCCCACTCAGGAGCGGCTCCGACGCGGTCGGCGAGCGTCGTTTCGTCGCGCAGCGGAATACGCGCGGAGACCACGCCTTGGGTGAACTCGGGGATGCGGTGGGTGACCGTGCCGTCCGGGGCGACCACCGCGCTGATGCCGCTGGTGGCGGCGGTGACCACGGCCCGGCCGTGTTCGACGGCGCGCAGCTTGGACATCGCCAGCTGCTGCTCGGGCTGGCCGGTGCGGCCGTAGGTGGCGTTGTTGGTCTGGATGACCAGGGCGCGGGCGCCGGCGCCGACGGTGTCGTGCACGATCTCGTCGTAGGCGACCTCGAAGCAGATGACGTCGCCGAGCCGGGCGGGGCCGAGCTGGAGCACACCGGTGTGGTTGCCGGGGTAGAAGTCGCGGGGCACCCGCTGGAAGCGCGTGATGATCTTGCTGAGCTGCTCCCGGAACGGGACGTACTCGCCGAACGGCACCGGATGCTGCTTGGTGTAGGAGGCGCCCGGGCCCTTCTTCGGGTCCCAGACGATGCCCTCGTTGAAGACGTACCCCTTCTTGGAGGGGTGGTCGACCAGGGCGCCGACGAGGACGGGCACGCCGATGGCCTTCACGGCCCGGTCGATCCGGTCGTAGGCCTGCGGGTACTGGAACGGGTCGAGGTCGGAGGAGTTCTCCGGCCAGATGACCAGATCCGGCTTCTTGGCCCGGCCGGCCTTGATGTCCGCGGCGAGCTTCTCGGTGGCCGTCGCGTGGTTGTCGAGGATCTTCATCGGGCGGCCCAGGAAGTCCATACCGGCCTGCTGGACATTGCCCTGGACGATCGCGATGTCCGCGGTGTCGTCGGCCTTCGTGGGGACGGGGACGGCGAAACCGGCCAGAGCCACCGCGGCGGCCAGCCCGAACGCCTCGAAGGCCGGCACGGCCCGGCGCAGGGTTCCCTCGCGGCGCAGCCCCCAGAGGGTGGCGGCGCAGGCGGCGGTCAGCGCACCGGCCAGCGCGACGGCGAAGGTCACCAGCGGGGCGCCACCGAGCGCGGCGAGCGGGGTGAACGGCGAGCCGGTGTTCGCGAACGCCAGCCGGCCCCAGGGGAAGCCGCCGAACGGGAGCCGGTCACGGGCCCACTCCTCGGCGACCCACAGGCAGGCGGTCCACAGCGGCCAGAGCGGCAGCCGCGAGGTGACGGCCAGCGCGGCACCCAGCAGCGTCACGAAGAGCGCTTCGGCGATCGAGAGACCCACCACCGCGTCCCAGCCGACGACATGCAGCCACTTCAGCAGGATCAGGAAGAACGGCAGCCCGAAGACGAAGCCCGTCCAGGCACCCTGGCGCGCGGTCCGGCCGCGGGTCAGCAGCGACAGCGCGGCGACCGCCGCCAGGGACAGCGGCCACAGGTCGTACGGCGGGAAGGCGAGCCCGAGCGCGAGGCCGGAGACCACCGCGAGGCCGGTGCGCAGCGCCTCACGGCGGGCCAGTGCGGCCAGCCGCCGGGCGCGCCGGGGCCGGGCGGTCACGGCGGTGGCGCCCAACTCGGCGGAGGGCACCGGGCCGTCGGGCGGGGTGCCGCTGACGGCTTCTTCGGTGGTATCGGAACCCGATGGCACGGTCGCGGGCCTTCCTGCAGGTCGTGCGGTAGTGAGCAGACCGTACATCGGGAGGCCCGGATTGCGGATGCGGGGTGCACAAAAGGTAAAGAAGGCCGCGGGCGGGCGCGCGGCGTGGTGCGGATAGGGGCCCGGCGCCCTTCGGGCCGACCTGGGACCCGCTGGCTGCGGGTCGACCGAAAGCCGTTGTCTACTGAGCGTCCGGGCCCCACCCGGGTCGCACCTTCCCCCAGGCTCTTGAGGAGCAGGGAGGGACCCCCATCCGGTCGAGAAGTTCCGTCGCCCCGTGTCGCTGGTCTTGGACCTGGCTCCCAGTGGTGGCGTGCCCAGTGGCACACCACCCCATGGCCCAGCTGCGTTCGACGACTGCGCGGAGGTCTCCCGGTCGGACGTCCTGTGGTGGACTCGGCCGAACCTACCGGCCGCCGACCGTCTGCTGTCAACAGGTGCTCCGCCTGCGTCGTTTCGCGTCGCCCCAGGTCAGCCCCGAGCACCCCCAGGAGAGCCAAGGAGCGCCAAGCACGGTCCGCGGCGGCACCTGCCCGCGCGATGTCACTCGTTCGGCGGCCCGAAGACCGTTCGCCCGCCGACGACCGTGGTCAGGCACACCGGGAGGTCGTTGCCGGGGGTGAGATCGGGCAGGCCGGGGGTGCCGGAGCGGGGGTCGGTCGACCAGCGTTCCACCCGCTCGTCGGGCGCCTGGACGATCAGCTCGCCGGTGCGCCAGACCGCGTAGTCGGCGGGCGCGCCGGGCACCAGGACGCCCGCGTCGTCGCGGCCGACGGCGCGCCAGCCACCGCGGGTGTGGGCGGTGAACGCGGCGCGCGCGGAGATGCCGTGGGCGCGGGTGCGGTGGAAGACGGCGGCGCGGACGGTGCCCCAGGGGTCGAGCGGGGTGACCGGGCTGTCGGACCCGAGGGCGAGCGGGACACCCGCCTTGAGCAGCGCGGCGTACGGGTTGAGGGTGCGGGCCCGGTAGGCGCCCAGGCGGGCGGCGTACATCCCGTCCTCGCCGCCCCAGGCCGCGTCGAAGGCGGGCTGGACGGAGGCGGTCAGGGCCAGCTCGGCGAAGCCGGCGATGGTGCGCTCGGTGAGCATCTCGGCGTGTTCGACGCGGTGCCGGGCGGCGCGGATCCGCCCCAGGCCGACGCGCTCGGCGGCGGCCCGTACGCCGTCGACGACGCTGGTGAGGGCGGCGTCCCCGATGGCGTGGAAACCTGCCTGGAGCCCGGCTTCGGTGCAGGCGGCGACATGGGCGGCGACGTCCTCGGCCCGCAGGTGCGCGACGCCGGTGTGGCCGGCGTCCGTATACGGGGCGTGGAGGTGGGCGGTGTGCGACCCGAGCGAGCCGTCGGCGAACAGATCGCCCGCGGCGCCGATCGCCCCGAGCTGGCGGATCCGCTGCGCGTCCTTTGCGGATGCGACCACCTCGGCCCAGTAGCCGACCACCCGCGGGCCGGCCCCCTCCCGGGCGAGGGCGAGCAGCCCGGTGAAGTCGTCCTCACCGGAGATGTCCGGGCCCGCGCACTCGTGGAGGGTGCCGATACCGAGCGCGGCGGCCCGGGCGAGCGCGGCGGCCTGGGCCTCGGTGCGCTGGGCGGGGGTGAGGGTGGCGTACGCGGCCTTGCGCACCGCGTGGTGGGCGTCACCGGTCATCGGGGCGTCGGCGCGGAATCCGGTGCGTTCGCGCACGCCGGGCACCAGATCCAGCAGCGCCGTCGTCACGACCGCGGAGTGCACGTCGACCCGGGTGAGATAGAGCGGGCGGCCGCCGGTGGCCTCGTCCAGCTCGGCGCGGGACGGCGGCCGGCCCTCCGGCCAGGCACCGGCGTCCCAGCCGTGCCCGAGCAGGACCCGGTCCGCGGGGCGGGCGTCGGCGTAGGCACGGACCCGGGCCAGCGCCTCGGTCAGGGTGCCGGCACCGGACAGGTCGAGCCCGGTGAGCGCCAGCCCGGTCGCCGTGGTGTGCACATGTGCGTCCGTGAACGCCGGAGTGACCAGCGCACCATCGAGCTGCACGACCTCGTCGACGCCGTCGGCGAAGGAGTCGGCCGCCCCCTCCTCGCCGACCCAGGCGATGCGGTCACCCTCCACGACCATGGCGGTGGCGAAGGGATCAGCGGGGCTGTGCACCTCGCCACCGCGCAGCAGGACAGTGCCGGGCCGGGCCGGGCGGGAAAGGTGCTGCCGGGCCGGGCGGGAAAGGTGCTGCCGGGC
>NZ_SDIF01000065.1 GCF_004122735.1 Streptomyces sioyaensis
GCGGCCGGCCGCATCGCCTCGTACCCCGTGCCCATGGGCGGGCGGGGGCTGCGGAGCCGCGGGCTCCTCGACGCTGATGCCGAAATCGGTGGCCAGGCCGGCGAGACCGGTGTCGTAGCCCTGCCCCACCGCGCGGAACTTCCAGGCGCCCTGGCGGCGGTAGAGCTCGCCGAGCACGAAGGCGGTCTCCGGGCCGGCGTCCCGGCTGTCGAAGCGGGCGAGCTCGGCACCGCCCGCGGCGTCCAGCACCCGGATGTGCAGCCCGGGGACGCTGCCGAAGGTGCCGCCGTCGGCGGAGGCGGCGAGCACCACCGTGTCCACGGCGGGTTCGACGGCGGCCAGCTCGACGGTGAGGGTGTCGGTCAGCGTGCCGCCGGCCGGGCGCTTGCCCTCGTGACGTACGGCGCCGGAGCGGTGCGCGGCCTGGTTGTAGAAGACGAAGTCGCCGTCGTCGCGGACCTTTCCGGACACCAGCAGCAGCGCGGAGGCGTCCACGTCCGGTGTCCCCGGGGCGGCCTGCCACCCCAGCTCCACCCGGACCGCCGCGGCCGGGACCGGAACATTGCTGCCCTTGAGCATCGACATCGCCGCGCCTTCCTCTCGTCCGCCGCACCCGTCGGTGGTGGCACCCCCAACCTACGTGGCCCGAACCGTTCCGAACGCCCCTTGTTCACCTGCGAGGAGCGGGGTCTTTACACGATTCCTACGGGCGATCGCGACCGATTTCCACACGTTCACTCGCATTGGCGCTGCGCAGCCACTCCGAACACGCAAAACAACCCCCTTTCCAGACTCCCCAATCGGCACATCGTGGGCTTAACTTATGAAGCATGACCTCCCCCCGCTCTACCTACGGCGGCGGCTACTACGCTTCGCCTTCCTTCCCGGACACCCCGATCTACGACAGCCTCGTCGCAGAGCGCGGCACGCCGCAGATCGCCCCGATCCGGGTGAACCCGTCCCCTTACGACACGGGCTCGTCGTATGTGCCGGCGCTGCCGGCACTTCCGGCACTGCCTGCCGCGCCCTCCCAGCCGTCACCCCTGCAGGGCTACCCGGGCGCGGCCGCACAGCCGGTCGCCCCGCTGCAGCAGGCGCCGGCACCGTACATCCCGCAGCAGGCGGGCGTCCGCGGCTATCCGTCCCCGCAACAGCAGCAGCCCCAGCGCCCGCCCATGGGCACGGGGTACGAGGCGATGCGGCCGGCCGCTCCGGTGGCGCCGCGGCCTGCCTCGCCGTACGACGACCCCTACGGCCGCCAGTATCCGCGGGGGTACTGACCTGGCCGATCGGTCAACTGTCCGAGGCGGCTGGCAGGATGGATGGCATGCCGAAGCCTGCACTCCGTTCGATCCATCTCTACCCGGTCAAGTCCATTGCGGGGTCCGGTCCCGGCGAGGCGGTCGTGGAGCCCTGGGGGCTCGCCGGGGACCGACGCTGGCTGCTGGTCGATGCCCAGCGCAGGCAGCTCACCCAACGGCAGCAGCCGGCCCTGGCCTTGGCGCATGCCCAGGAGCTGCCGGGTGGCGCCCTGCGCCTCACCGCGCCCGGACGGCAGCCGTTGACGGTCGAGGTGCCCGCCTCCGGGGAGACGCTCCCGGTCGAGGTCTGGAAGGACGAGGTCGAGGCGGTGCCCGCGGACCCGGCGGCGGCCGAGTGGTTTCGCGGGTATCTGGGCGTCGAGTGCCGGCTGGTGTATCTCGACGCCCCGGAGAAGCGCCGCCCGATCGCGCCGGATTTCAGCGCGCCCGGTGACACGGTCAGCTTCGCCGACGGCTTCCCGCTGCTGCTGACGACCAGCTCGTCGCTGGACGCCCTCAACTCCCTCATCGCGCAGGGCGACCATGCCGACGAGGGGCCGCTGCCCATGAACCGCTTCCGGCCCAATGTGGTGGTGGACGGCACCGCTCCCTGGGCGGAGGACGACTGGCGGCGGGTCCGCATCGGCGAGGTGGTCTTCCAGGTGGTCAAGCCCTGCGCACGCTGCGTGGTCACGACCACCGACCAGACCACCGCCGAGCGCGGCAAGGAGCCGCTGCGCACCCTCGCCCGCCACCGCCGCTTCGGAGACCAGCTGGTCTTCGGCCAGAATCTGATACCGCGCGGGGTCGGCACGATCCGTATCGGCGACCCGTTCGAGGTACTCGACTGACCGGGCAGGCTCGGCCCTTCGCCCTGCCGGCCCTGGCAGGCCCGGCCGATCGAGGCGGCTGCCGGAGCGACGCGGCCCGGTGACCGGCCGTCCGCGGCGGGCGCCCGGCGCCGGGCCCGCGCAAGAGGCCCGGCGGACGCGGAGGACGTCGCCCGCGGGTGCCCGCGCCCCGGCCGTCAGACGGCCGCCGTCAGCCCGTCGATCATGCGGTCGAGAAGGCGGTCGAAGGCGTCCTGGTCGCCGGGGTCCTGGCTCGCCGCCGTCAGGGCCTCGGCGAGGTGGGGGTAGGAATCTCCGGTGGCGACGGACCGGAGGTGGCGCGCCTGGGCCTCCAGGAGCTCGCGAGAGGTGCGGCCGGCGGCCACGGTCGCCTGCTCCTGGGCGAGTTCGTACGACACGTGACTGGCCACGAACCCGGTGAGCAGGGTGAAGGTCTCCAGCCGGGCCCGGGCGTCCAGGCCGGCGGGGGCGAGGACGGCCAGCGCGTACTCCAGGACGGTGAGGGCGTTGGGGCCGAGCGTCTGCCGGGCGGGCAGCGCGGCCGGCAGCCAGGGGTGACGCCGCATGAGCGCGCGCTGTTCACGGGCGAGTTGGCGGAGGTCCGCGCGCCAGTCGCCGGAGGGTTCGCGGGGCATCCGGTGGTCGCCGCTGACCTGGTCGATCATGAACTCCAGCAGCGTCTCCTTGTTGGGGACATAGCTGTAGAGGGACATCGTGCCGGCCCCGATCCGGGCCGCGACCGCGCGCATCGTGACGGCACCGAGCCCTTCGGCGTCGGCGAGGGCGACGGCCTCGGCGGTGATCTCGGCGCGGCTGTACGCCGGCGGCCGCCCCCGCCGCGGACGTTCGGCCGTCGGCCAGAGCGCCTCGGGATCCACACCGGCACTGCGGCCGGCTGCGCTTGTTCGGGCCACGGCGGCCTCTCCTCGCTCCTGCCGGTCATTCCTGCCGGTCATGCCGGTCGTTCCGCCGGCCATCCTCTCATCGCTTATTCTAGTACGCCGTACGGAAATTCCGGCGGACCTGCTCCAGGAATCGAGGCACCGTGACGACGGCGACACCCCACTCGTCCGCAAAGAACTCGTCCGCACAGAAGCTGCCCCTGCGCCTCCGGGCCATGAGGCGCACCATGGGGAACCTGCCGCCGGCGCTCCATGACGTCGCCCACGAGCCCGGCCTCGTGGTGCCCGCCGCCGACGGCAGCGCCCTGCTGACCGACCACTACTTCCCGCTGGCCGACGGCGACTTTCCCACCGTCCTGGTCCGCTCCCCGTACGGCCGGGGCTTCCCCTGGGCGACGATGTACGGCGTGCACCTGGCGGAACAGGGCTTCCATGTCGTCCTGCAGAGCTGCCGCGGCTCCGGCGGGTCCGGCGGCACCTCCGACCTGTGGCGCCACGAGGCCGCCGACGGCCGGGCCACCGTGGCCTGGCTGCGTCAACAGCCGTGGTTCACCGGCGTGTTGGGGACGATCGGCGCCAGCTATCTCGGCTACGTCCAGTGGGCGCTCGCGCTGGATCCGCCGCCGGAGCTGCGGGCGATGGTGGTCCAGGTCGGCCTGCACGACCAGCACGCCTTCTTCCACCCCGGGGGCGCGTTCTCCCTGGAGACCGCGCTGATCTCCACGATGGGCCGGCTGTCCCAGCACCGGGGCCTGAAGGAGTCCGTGCGGGCCGCGCTGCGGTTGCAGCGCCACCTGGGAAAGATCACCCGGACCCTCCCCCTCGGCGAGGTGTACGCGGCCGGTCTGGGCGGCCGGGTGCCCTACCTGGAGGAGGCGATGGCGCACCCCGACCCGGAGGACCCGCACTGGCGCGGGGCGGACGCGGGGGTCGCGGCCGAGCGGCTGACCGTACCGACCGCGCTGATCACCGGCTGGCACGACGCGCTGCTCGGCCAGACCTTGCAGCAGTACGCGCGGCTCGGGCGGGCCGGCTGCGACGCCTCCCTGCTCATCGGCCCCTGGACGCACAACTCCGCACTGCGCGACCCCGAGGCGCTCACCGCAAGCCTGGCGTGGCTGCGGGCCCATCTGTGCGACGCCCCCTCCGGCCTGCGGGAGTCGAGGGTGCGGGTGCACGTGGGCGGCCGGCGGACCTGGCACGACCTCCCCGCCTGGCCCCCGCCCGGCACGGACCGACGCTGGTACCTCGGCAGCGAGGGCACGCTGCGCGACCGCGCTCCCGAGGGCACCTCCGCGCCGCTGTCGTTCCGCTACGACCCGGCCGACCCGACCCCCTCGATCGGCGGTCCGCTGCTCTCCCCCAAGGCCGGGAGCCGGGACAACACCGCTTTGGAGGCCCGGAACGACGTACTGACCTTCACCACCGCACCGCTGACCGAGCCGCTGGACGTCCTCGGGCCGGTCCGGGCGGAACTGCGGGTCACGACCGACACCGGCCACGCCGATGTCTTCGCGCGGCTCTGCGACGTCGACGACCGGGGCCGCTCGGTCAACGTCTGCGACGGGCTGCGGCGGCTCCACCTCACCGAGGACGGCCCGGCCGAGGTCACGGTGGACATGAGCGCCACCGCCCACCGCTTCGCCGCCGGACACCGGATCCGCCTGCAGATCAGCGGCGGCGCCCACCCGCGCTTCGCCCGCAACACCGGCACCGGTGAACCGCTGACGACGGCCACCCGCCTCCAGCCGTCCGAGATCTCACTGCACCATCCGTCCGCGCTCGCCCTGCCCCTCGCCGACGCGGACTTGGACGACCACGGGCCCGCGCACTGACGGGCCCGAACGCCTTCGCCGCGGCCGGCGGCGAAGGCGGCTCCCCGCCCCGGCGACGGCCGTCCGGCACCGCTCCCGCCGCAGGGAGACAGACGTACGAGCAGCGGTCCTATCCCTCTTGATGTCACGTTTTGTACGGCCCGAAGTTGCTCCCACTTCGCAGAACTCTCGCGGGGACCACCCGCGATGAGGTATTCACGGACACACCGAGAGGGGGCAACCATGCGAGCGATGCGCGGGGTATGGCGCTGGCGGCACAGTCCGCTGTGGCGCCGCACCGACCGGATCGAGGCCTGGGTGGCGCTCGCCGCCGCCCTGCTGATCGCCCTCGGCGCGACCTCCGCGGGCTGGCTCGCCGGCCGGTCCGCGCACGGCGCGCTGCTGGAGACCGTACGGATACAGCACCAGCAGCGGCATCTGGTGTGGGTCACGGTCGACCATCTGGTGTCGCGGGCCCCGCTCGACCCCGATCCGGAAACCGCTTCGCAGCGCGACGCGCACCGCCGGGTCATCGCCCGCTGGACGGCCTCGGACGGCAGCGTCCGCGTCGGGGAACTCGCCGCGCCACGGCCCGTCGAGCCCGGCGAGCGGTTCCGGATCTGGACGGACGACCGGGGCCGGGTGATGCCGCGGCCGATGGACGTCAGCACGGCCGGTACGCATGCGGTGCTGGCCGGCCTGGGCACCGCGGCCGGGGTCGGCATGATGATCGAGGGTGCCCGGCGGCTGGTCGGCTGGCAGCTGATGGTGCGTCGCTTCCGCCGCTGGGACCAGGAGTGGGAACGGGCGGGCCAGGACTGGGGCCGGGCCGACGCCGGTAGTTGAGGGTCGGCTGACCAGGCTGCTGACCGTGTCAACTACCGCTCGCCGGGCGCGCTACGGTGGTGGCGCCGGCTTCTCGGCCGGCGCCTCGCAGGCCGAAAAGCGGACATCCGCGGACGGATGCCGGCGAGCCGACAACAGCCGCACGACGTGGGGACACGACAGCACCATGGCACAGGCCTCGGTCCAGGTGACGCACTCCGGAACCTCGCGGTGGCGGCGCCGTACAGGGGAGTACAGCTCGCTCGCCGCCGCCCTGGAAGCCGCCGGGGACGGTGATGTGCTGACGGTCCCGGCCGGTACGTACCGGGAGAATCTGGTGCTGGGGCGCGCGGTGACGCTGCGCGGCCCCGACGGTGCGCGCGGTGCGGTGCGGATCGCCCCGGCCGACGGGGTGGCGCTGACGGTCCGGGCCTCGGCCACCGTCCACGACCTGCATCTGGAGGCGACGGATTCGACCTCGCCCGCCCTGCTGGTGGAGGACGGCGCCCCGGAGCTGTCCGGCCTGCGGGTGGTGACCCGGTCCGCGTCCGGCATCGAGGTCCGCGGCGGCGCCCGCCCGACGGTGCGCCGCTGCACGGTCGACAATCCGGGCGGGGTGGGCATCAGCGTCCTGGACGGCGCCGGCGGCCTCTTCGAGGAGTGCGAGGTGGTGGCCGCCGGCCAGGCCGGCGTGGCGGTGCGCGACGGGGCCCATCCGCGGCTGGAGAAGTGCCGGATCCACCATGCCTCGGGAGCCGGCCTGTCGGTCAACGGCGAGGGCAGCGCGGTCGAGGCGGTCGGCTGTGAGCTGTACGAGATCAAGGGCGCGGGGATCCAGATCGCCGCGCGGGCCACCGGCCACTTCACCGACTGCACGGTGCACCGCACCTCCGCCGACGGGGTCACCCTGGACACCGACGCGGTGCTCACCCTCGCCGACTGCGACATCCACGACATCCCGGAGAACGCGGTCGATCTGCGGTCCCGTTCGGTACTGACGCTGACCCGCAGCACGGTGCGGCACTTCGGGCGCAACGGCCTGTCCGTATGGGACCCGGGCACCCGGGTGGACGCCAACCAGTGCGAGATCCACGACAGCACGGGGGACTATCCGGCGGTGTGGGTCAGCGACGGCGCCACCGCCGTGCTCGACTCGACCCGGGTGCACGACGTGCCGGACGCGCTGTTCGTGCTGGACCGGGGCTCGCGCGCCGATGTGGTGGACTGCGACCTCGCCCAGGTCCGCAACACCGCGGTGTCGGTCAGCGACGGCGCCACCGTCCAGCTCGACGACTGCCGGATCCGGGAGGCCGCCACCGGCGCGTGGTTCCGCGACCACGGCAGCGGCGGCACGCTCGCGCACTGCACCATCGACGGTGCGCAGACCGGCGTGATCGTCACCAAGGGCGCGGACCCCACCATCGAGGGCTGCACGGTCAGTTCCCCGGCCGAGGCCGGGTTCTACGTCTCGGCGGAGGGCCGCGGCACCTTCCACGGCTGCCGGGTCACCGGGAGTTCGGGCTTCGGTTTCCATGTGATCGACGGCTGCCGTACGGCCCTGACGCGGTGCCGTACGGAGCGGTGCGCGCGCGGCGGCTACGAGTTCGCCGAGGGCGGCGCGGGGCAGGGGGACGGGCCGACGGTCCAGGACTGCACCAGCGACGAGAGCCGTGCCGTGGCGCCGGCGGCCGGTGCGGTGACGGCGCCCGCGGTCCAGCAGGCGACCCAGACGGCCGGGCTGCTGGGCAACGTGCCGGCCCAGGCCCCGCCGCCGGCCGCCCCCGCCGCCCCGGCCGGCAGCAGCCGGCCCTCCGACGAGGTGCTGGGCGAACTGGACACCCTGGTGGGCCTGGAGAGCGTCAAGCGTGAGGTGCGCAGCCTGATCAACATGATCGAGGTGGGGCGCCGCCGGCAGGAGGCGGGGCTGAAGGCCGCGTCTGTCCGCCGCCACCTCGTCTTCACCGGCTCCCCCGGCACCGGCAAGACCACGGTGGCCCGCCTGTACGGCGAAATCCTCGCCGCCCTCGGGGTGTTGGAGCGCGGGCATCTGGTCGAGGTGTCCCGGGTGGACCTGGTGGGCGAGCACATCGGGTCGACGGCGATCCGTACCCAGGAGGCGTTCGACCGGGCGCGCGGCGGCGTGCTGTTCATCGATGAGGCGTACGCCCTCTCCCCCGAGGACTCCGGACGGGACTTCGGCAAGGAAGCCATCGACACCCTGGTGAAGCTGATGGAGGACCACCGGGACGCGGTGGTCGTGATCGTGGCGGGCTACACCGCCGAGATGGCGCGCTTCCTGGCCGTCAACCCCGGTGTGGCCTCCCGTTTCTCACGGACCATCACCTTTGGCGACTACGCGCCCGAAGAGCTGCTGCGGATCGTCGAGCAGCAGGGCGAGGAGCACGAGTACCACCTCGCCGACGGGGCCGGCGAGGCGCTGCTGAAGTACTTCACGGCGCTGCCCAAGGGGCCGTCGTTCGGCAACGGCCGCACCGCGCGGCAGACGTTCGAGGCCATGGTCGAGCGGCACGCGGGCCGGGTGGCGCAGCTGACCGACCCGAGCACCGACGACCTGACCCTGCTCTACGCCGACGATCTGCCCGAACTCCCCTGATCCGCCCGGGAGTCCGCGCCTGCGTCAGCGGGCCGCTGGCCCGGCAGGTCCGGGCCGAGCCGGGCGATGAGTTCGGCACGCACCCTGCGGAAGACCGGGTCGGCCTGGTAGTCGCCATGGCCCAGGATCTGGGCGGGCAGCGGGTGGTAGAGGGTGCGGCCGAAGGCGAGCGGGTCGCGCAGCGGCCCCTCGTCGATCCGCCCGCCGTCCTCGCAGGTGAGCCGGATCGGACCGCCGATGGGGTCGGTGAAGCGCCACAGATTGCGCCAGTCGTCCATCTCGCGGTGCAGTCCGGTCAGCGCCGGCGGCCCGAAGAAGGCCGGGAACCAGCGGCCGTAAAGGCGCTCCAGGGGGCTGCCGTAGGTCAGCAGCGCGACCCGGCTGCGGGTGACCGGGTCCAGCTGCCAGAGGGCGGCTGCCGCCAGCACACTGCCCTGGGAGTGGCCGGAGAGCACCAGCCGGCCGTCGAAACGCTCGGTCCAGGTGGCCATCCGCCAGGTGAGGTCGGGGACGGCGCGCTCGGCGTAGCAGGGCGGGGCGAAGGGGTGGGCGGCACGCGGCCAGAAGGTGCCGACGTCCCAGAGGATGCCGATGGTGCGGCGGGCGGCGTGGTCCCGGTAGGCGCGCCGGCCCATCGTGATCAGCAGTATGACGCCGGCGCTCATCAGCCAGGAGCCCAGGGACTCCGCGGTCTCGGCGGCGGCGTGCACGACGGGCGGCGCGCCGTCGGTGGCGCGGCCCGGCGCCAGGTCGGTGAGCCAGGCACCGGCCACCGCACCGGCCCCGAGGACGAGGGTGACCGCCGCGATGGCCGCGACCAGGACGGGGGCGGCGTCGGTGAGTCCGGCACGGGCGATGGCGCCGGCGATGCCCTTGATGCGGCGCCGGTCGAGGTGCTCGCGCGGGTCGTAGAGCCCGGGGACGTCCCGGGCCACCCGGCCGCGGACGAGCACCACCCGGACGGCGGCGAGCACCGCGACGCCGGCGACGACCACCAGGAGGACGGGCAGGACCGAGGCCTGCCAGGACAGCAGGACCGGCGGCCCGGGAATCGGGGCGTGCTCCTGGCCGGGGGTCGCGTCGCCGTCCAGCCAGTCCGCGAAGCGCTGGGCCACTCCCCCGGACAGCACCCCGCCGACCGCGCAGGCCAGCAGGGCGACGGCCGGCCCGCCCATGCCGCACAGCGCGGTGCGGGCGTCGTCCCGGGCGGCGCGCTGGAGGACCCAGGCGGTCAGCGCCAGCGCGAGGACCAGCAGGCCCTGGAAGACGGCGATCCCGCCGAAGGCGGCGGCGCCGGGCAGCGCGCCGTGGCTGCGGGCGCCGGTGCGCGCCCAGCCGGTGTGCACGGCGATCAGCACCAGCACGGCGAGGGCGGCGAACGGCAGCACCCGCACGACCAGGCGGTCGGACCGGACGTCCGGCGCGGCCTCATTGCGGGCGGTGCGCCAGACGACCACCAGGGTGGTGACGGCGAGCAGCGCGACCAGGACGGTCAAAGCCCGGCCGGTGACCGCGAGGGCGGCGCTGCCGGCGCGCCCGTCGGCCTTCGCTCCGGCGGCGAGCAGCACGGTCCCGACGGTCAGCACGCCGGCCGTGGTGTGGGCGGCCCGCAGCCGGGCGACCACCCGGCGGCCGTACCAGAAGCCTTCACGGCTGAGCGCGGTGCGTTCGGCGACCGGGGTGCCCCGGGAGGTACCGGGCTGCCGCGGCGGCGGTGAGGCCGATTCGTAGGCGCTCCACGTACGGCGCGAGAGCCACCACAGGAAGCCGATCACGGCCAGCGGCACCGTGGCCGCGAGGGCCAGGCGGCGGCCCGGGGCGCTCCACCAGCCGGAGTTGTCGGGGCTGAGAAAGCCCATCCAGGACTTGTCTGCGTTGCAGGCGGTGGTGCCGGCGCACTGCCAGGCCGTGAGGTCGAGGGCGACCTCACAGGCCGCGGCGGCGAGCAGGACGGTGAGGGTGAGGGCGAGGAGGCGCACCAGCACGTCGTAGATCCGCTGGGCGCGGTGCTCGGCGGGTGCGGCCGGGCGCATCCAGTGGGCGAGGTTGGCGACCATGAAGGGCAGCAGGATCAGCCACAGGGCGCGGGCGCCGTTGCCCGAGGTGAGGTTGGACCAGCAGTACGCCTCGCGGACCGGCTCGCCCCGGTAGTCGTCGGGCCGCTGCTCGGCGTCCGCGTCGTCCGTGCGGCGGTAGCAGGCCGCGGTGTCGTCGCCGGTGATCAGCTGTACGCGGGGGTCACCGAGCATTTCCTGGGCCGAGGTGCCGCCGACGCCGTGCACCAGCAGCTCCAGGGAGAGCTGTGGTGCCGGGTCCGGTGGGCCGTCTGCCGGGGTGTCACGGTCCTTTGGGCGGGCGTGCGGTGTCGGTTCCGCGGTCTCCACAGTCTCCCCCGATGTCCGTACGGCGCCGTGCGGTGTGGCGCCCCAGGATTGTCCCTTCCCCCCGGGGGCACATCCAGTACCCGCGCCGGGCTCCCGACCGGAACCGGCCTCCCGCATGCTTCCCACCGGCAACCGGCGTCACTGTCAGCACCACGTGCGAGGATGAGGACATCAGTGATCGCGGGCGGCAGCCCGCGCGCAGACCCGGGAGCGCGAGCCGGGGCGGAAGGGACGGGCCGGGGTGAGTGACAACCAGAACCTCCTCGCGGAGCAGCGGCGGGCCCTGATTCTCGACGAGGTCAGGCGGCGCGGCGGGGTACGGGTCAATGAACTCACCCGCAGGCTGAAGGTGTCGGACATGACGGTCCGCCGCGATCTGGACGCCCTGGCCCGTCAGGGCATGGTGGAGAAGGTGCACGGCGGCGCGGTACCGGTCAGTGAGCCGAGCGCGCACGAGCCCGGTTTCGAGGCGAAGTCGGCGCTGGAGCTGAGCGCCAAGGAGGACATCGCCCGGGCCGCGGCCGAGATGGCGGCGCCCGGCAGCGCGATCGCGCTGGCGGGCGGCACCACCGCGTTCGCGCTGGCACAGCAGCTGCTGGAGGTGCCGGATCTGACGGTGGTGACGAATTCGGTGCGGGTGGCCGATGTGTTCTACACCGCGCAGCGGGCGGCGGCCAGCGGCGGCGGGCCGCGCGCGGGGGCCGCGACGGTGGTGCTGACCGGCGGGGTGCGTACCCCCTCGGACACCCTGGTGGGACCGGTGGCGGACGCCGCGATCCGGTCGCTGCACTTCGATGTGCTCTTCCTGGGCGTGCACGGCATATCGGTGGAGGCGGGGCTGTCGACGCCGAATCTGGCGGAGGCGGAGACCAACCGGCATTTCGTGCGCTCCGCGCGGCGGGTGGTGGTGGTGGCCGATCACACCAAATGGGGCACGGTCGGCCTGAGTTCGTTCGCGACGCTGGATCAGGTGGCGGTGCTGGTGACCGACTCCGGGCTGCCGGCCGAGGCGCGTGCGGAGTTCGCGGAGCTGCCGCCGGAGCTGGTGGTGGCGGGCGAACAGCAGGCGGCCGCAGACATCTGACGGTGCGCCAGCTATGGTGTGCCGCGCCGGGGCACCCCCGGCCCGGCCGACCGTTCCCAGGGAGCTCTCCCATGGCACGCCAACTCCGCCCCGTCGGACTCGACTTCACCGCCTCCGCCCCGCTGCGGCTGGTGTTCGCCGCGGAGCTCACCGCCCCGCCGGAGGCGGTCTATGCGGCGCTGGCCGAGGATGTGGCGGGCTGGTCGAGCTGGTTCACGGGGGTGTCCCGGTCGGCGCCGACGCTGGACGGCACGGGCCGGGTGGTGCGACTGACCGGCGGCACCCGCTTCGCCGAAACGGTCCTGGCGGCCGAGCCCGGTGCGCGGTACGCCTACCGGGTCGACACCACCAACGCCCCCGGCCTGTGGGCGCTGCTGGAGGACTGGCGGCTGACACCGGCGGGCGCCGGCACCCGGCTGCGGTGGACGTTCGCGGCGGACGGCCCGGCACCGTTCCGCCTTCTGCTGACGCTGGCGAGGCCCGGCCTGGGCCGCGCCTTCCGGGAGTCGGCGCGGGCCCTGGACCGCCGCCTCGCCCGGGCCTGAAGCGCCTCCGCCCCGCGCGGGCCGCCCCAGCGCGCAGAGGGGCCGGACGGTGCGGAAGCGCCGGACAGGGGCTCACACGGGCCGGACGGGAGGCCCGGCAGGCGGGACTGTGGCTCACGCAGGCCGGACGGGGGAGGCTCGGACAGGCCGGACGGGAGGCTCCCATGACCTCTGGACGGGAGGCTCAGGCGGGCCAGGTGCCGGTGGCGAGGAATTCCTCGATGGTGCGCGCGTAGGGCGTGATGTCCAGGCCCTGGGAGGCCAGCCAGGCGTCGGAGTAGTACTTGTCGAGGTAACGGTCGCCGGGGTCGCACAGCAGGGTGACGACGGATCCCGTACGGCCCTCGGCGACCATCTCCGCGACGATCCGCAGGGAGCTCCACAGCCCGGTGCCGGTCGAGCCGCCCGCCTTGCGGCCTATCGCGGTCTCCAGGGCGCGTACGGCGGCGATGCTGGCCGCGTCCGGCACCTTCATCATCCGGTCGATCGCGCCGGTGACGAAGCTCGGCTCCATCCGCGGCCGCCCGATGCCCTCGATGCGTGAGGCGGTGGCGCAGTCGCTCTTGGCGTCCCCGGTGAGCCAGCCGTCGAAGAAACAGGAGTTCTCCGGATCGGGGACGCAGACGCGGGTGTCGTACTGCATGTAGTGGACGTAGCGGGCGATGGTCGCGGAGGTGCCGCCGGTGCCCGCGGTGGCCACGATCCAGGCGGGCTCGGGGTAACGCTCCAGCCGCAGCTGCTGGTAGATCGACTCGGCGATGTTGTTGTTGCCGCGCCAGTCCGTGGCCCGTTCCGCGTAGGTGAACTGGTCCATGTAGTGGCCGCCGGATTCGGCGGCGAGCCGGGCGGAGACCTCGTAGACGGTCCGCGGGTCGTCCACCAGATGGCAGGTGCCGCCGTGGAACTCGATCAGCCGGGTCTTCTCCTGGCTGGTGGTGGCCGGCATCACCGCGATGAACGGCACCCCGATCAGTGAGGCGAAATACGCCTCGGACACGGCCGTGGAGCCGCTGGAGGACTCGATGACGGGCCGGCCGGGGCGGATCCAGCCGTTGCACAGCCCGTAGAGGAACAGCGAACGGGCCAGCCGGTGCTTGAGGCTGCCGGTGGGGTGCGTCGACTCGTCCTTGAGGTAGAGGTCGATCCCCCACGCCTCGGGCAGCGGGAAGCGCAGGAGGTGGGTGTCGGCCGTGCGGTTGGCGTCGGCCTGCACCTTGCGAACGGCTTCTTTCAGCCAGCTTCGGTAGTCCGGATCCGTGCGGTCGACATCGACGGTCGGCATCGGGGCCGGTGCCGCGGCCTCGTGGTCGGGCCGGCTCTGCGGCTCCTGTGCGGTGCTCACCGGCGCACTCCTCAAGGGGCTGGAAAATCCCGCGCACAACGGCGGGCCGATTTCGACTATAACCCCCGCCGCACCCTTCTCACCTGCATAAACATCACTTTGAGATACCCCAAGGAGACCCTGGGGCAGTGCTGCCCGGCGCACTGCGCACCGGACAGACTGGTGCACCGGGCGCCGTACCGGCAGACTTCCCCCAAGGGGCGGTGGAGGGCAACTGCCCGTTCACCGAGGAGGTGCCGGCATGGCGGAGGCCGAGTTCAACGCGACCGGCGTACGGATCGAGCGGTGGCTGCGGTCCTTGACCCGCGCCGGACAGGTCGTCATCCAAGACGGCAGACTGGCGCTGCTGACCAGCTACGGCAGAGAGATCGACAGCGCTCCACTGCAGGCCGTCCACGCCCACAAGCCGCTGTTCGCGGCGCGGGACCGGGCGCTGGCCACGCTCAACGGGCATCGCTACTCGCTCACCCTCGGCGCACCGGAGCTCTTCCTCAAGGCACTGGAAGCGGCGCGTCCACCGCGCACCTGACGCCCCCTTCCGGCCGGGGGGTGCGGTTGCGGGAGCGCACCGACTGGATGACCCTGTAATCGTATCACTGAGGGTTCACCAGCGGTGACGCTGTGGTGCAGTCGGCATCGCTGGATCCGATCTTCGCCCCTGCCCGGTACGAGGGGCGCCCGGCCTCATCAGGGAGTCGCGGTCGTGATCAGGCAGCCCAGCAGGCACTGCACGGTGGAGCTCCAAGCCGTTCCGGCTCGCATCGGACATGTGCGCAGAATTGTCTCCGCGCAGCTGCGGCACTGGCGTCTCGACGCCTTGATAGACCCGGCGGCGCTCGGAGTGACCGAACTTCTCGCCAATGTCCACCGGCATGCCCGCCCCAGCAAGCAGTGCACCGTGGAACTCCGGGTGCTCCTCGATCAGTTGACGGTCTCGGTGCATGACGAGGATCCCCGGCTGCCGCGGCTTCGGGCCGCCGGCAGCTGGGAGACCTGCGGCCGCGGGCTGGCGCTGATCGCGGCGCTCAGCGAGAGCTGGGGCGTGCGCCCGGACGGCACCGGCAAGGTCGTGTGGTTCACCCTTCCGGCCCTGACCACCGCGCCCGAAGAGGCGTGCACGGACCGCGCGTACACGGAGCCCCTGCCCATGGCGGACGCCGGTCCGCGCGCCCGGCTGCGGGGCACGAAGGTCGGCTGACGGGCGGACCGCGGGGCCGGCCGTCCGGGCGCCGGCGGCGGTCAGGCCGCGCCCCCCTTGGGCCCGGTGGCGAAGTGCTCCTCCAGGACGGAGAGCCGGCGCCAGTACTCCTCCTCGTCGATCTCGCCCGCGGCGAAGCGCCGGCCGAGCACGGCGATGGGCGACGGGGCATCGGTACGGGCGGAGAACTGCGGGCCGCGGAGGTGCCCGCGGGGCCCGCCGTGCCGCCACACGGTGCGGCGCAGCAACGTCACCACACCGAAGACGACCATCGCCCAGAGCACGGGCACGAACAGGATCCAGGGGCCCGGGCCGCCGCCGGCCCAGGGTGCGGCGAGCGTGAACATCGCCCTCAACTCCTCGGTGGAAGGGGACGGGGCCGGTGCTGCCGGTCCCCGCGAGACCGGTGCGTCCGGTCTCCTTCGAGCCTCGCTCCCCGGGCGCCGCCGGTCGTCGTACGGCCAGCGGCTTCGCTCGTACGCCGCAGGAAGTACGCGGGGCACACCGGCCTGCTCCGGCCGCACGGACGCACTCCCCCTCCGCCCGCTCCTGCTCTGGCCTTCCCCTGCCCTCACCCTGCCCTTGCTCTCTGTAACTACTGGTATGTACAGTCCGGCCATGACCACTCAGAAGCGGCCCGGCCGTCAGGAACGGCCCGGCACCCGGGAACGACTGGTCCGCAGCACCCAGGAACTCCTGTGGGAGCGCGGGTACGTGGGCACCAGCCCGAAGGCGATCCTGGAGCGTGCGGACGTCGGCCAGGGCAGCATGTACCACCACTTCACCGGCAAGTCCGACCTCGCCCTCGCCGCGATCCGGCGGACCGCCCAGGACATGACCGAAACCGCCGAGGAGTGCCTGACCGCCCCCGGTACGGCGTACGACCGGATCGCGGCCTACCTGCTGCGCGAGCGGCAGGTGCTGCGCGGCTGCCCGATCGGCCGGATGACCCAGGACCGCGATGTGGTGCACAGCCCCGTGCTGCGGGAGCCGTTGGACGAGATGTTCGGCTGGCTGCGGGGCCGGATCGCCGAGGTCCTCGCCGAGGGGCAGCGCCGTGGCGAACTGGCCGCGGGGCTGGATCCGGTGGCCGGCGCGGCGACCGTCGCGGCCGTCGTCCAGGGCGGCTACGTGCTGGCCCGCGCCGCCGACGACACCGCCCCCTTCGACGCCGCCGTCCAGGGCGTGTTGGCGCTGCTCGCCGCGCAGGTCACGCCCACCGCCGACTGAGCCCCCTCCCCCTACGGAGTCCGTATGCACGCCATGCAGTACGCCATCACCCTGCCCGCCGACTACGACATGCAGATCATCCGGGACCGGGTGAAGTCCAGGGGCCACCTCCTGGACGCGTACGCCGGGCTCGGCCTCAAGGCGTACGGCATCCGCACGCGCGGCGTCGACGGTTCGCCGGTCAACCAGTACGCGCCGTTCTACCTGTGGGCCGCTCCGGAGGCCATGAACCGCTTCCTGCTCGGTGACGGATTCCGCGGCGTGGTCCGCGACTTCGGGCGGCCGGACGTACGGCACTGGCAGGGGCTGTTCCACCGGCGGGGCCCGGCCGCCGGCGCCCTCCCCCGTGCCTTCACCCGGCGGACCGAAGCGCTCCCCGGCGACGCCGACACGGCCACCGCCGTGGCCACCGCGGCGGCCGCACACGAGGAGCTGGCCACGACGGACGGGGTGCACACCACGGCGCTGGCCCTCGATCCGCACCGCTGGGAGCTGGTCCACTTCACCCTGTGGGCGGACGCCTCCCCCGGGCCCGCGGGCGAGCGCTTCCAGGTGCTGCATCTGTCCGCCCCGGACGCCGGGCGGCTGGGCACGGGGCGGCGGTGGTGACCCCGGCCACCGCGCACGGAGCGGCCGCTCCCGCCGTCCGTACGGTCCTCGGCGACATCGCCCCCGAGGACCTCGGCGTCTGCAACGCCCACGACCATCTCTTCCTGCGCAGCCCCCGGCTGCCGGGTCAGGAGCTGGACGACCCCGGGGCCGCGGCCGCCGAGCTCGGGGCCTTCCGGGCGGCCGGCGGCGCGGCGGTGATCCAATGGACGCCGTACGGCATGGGCCGTTGCGCGGCCGAACTCCCGGATCTGGCACGGGAGTCGGGGGTACGGATCGTCGCCGCCACCGGGCTGCACCAGGCGGTGCACTACGCCCCTGAGGTGCTGGAGAGGGTCCGCGCCGATCTGGCCGGGATGTTCGTCGCCGAGCTGACCGTGGGGATCGGGGGCACCGGCCCCCGGGCCGGGATGATCAAGGTCGCCGGCGGCTTTCACGGGCTGGACCGGCACGCCCGGTACACCATGGCCGCGGCCGCCGAGGCCCAGCGGGCGACCGGCGCCGTGATCGGCGTGCATCTGGAGCTGGGGACCGGCGCGCTGGACGTACTCGACCTGCTCTGCGGCGAGTTGGCTATCCCGCCGGACCGGGTGATCCTCGGCCATCTCAACCGCGCACCGGACCTCGTGGTGCACCGGGCGGCCGCCGGGACCGGGGCGTATCTGGCGTTCGACGGCCCCTCTCGGGCCCATCATGCGACCGACTGGCGGCTGCCCGAGGCGCTGGCCGCGCTGGCCGGGGCGGGCTTCGCCGACCGGATCCTGCTGGGCGGCGACACCACGACGGCCGATGCCCGGTCGGTGAACGGCGGCCCGGGCATGCCACATCTGCTCATCCGTCACCGGAAACGGCTGGAACTCGCCCTGGGCGCCGACCTGGTGACGCACTTTCTGACCGCCAACCCGGCGCGCGCCTTCGCCGCCGCCTGGGCACGGACCCCGCACCCGGACGCCCGGGTGACGGACCCGGCCGCTACCGTGTGACCGCCTCTGCGGCCACCGCCCCAACGGGGTGGCACCGGGGTGCCGTTGTTGCAGTACGCGACCGGGCTGACGCACGAGCAGACGTACGGGCCGACGCACGGGCTGCGCGCCACCGCTTCGGGAGGCATGACCGCAGCCCGGGCCGTCCGGCCGGAGGCGGGCCCTACCGTGCGAGGACGACCAGCGGATCGTCCAGCACCGGCTGCCAGGCCAGCTCCGCCGCGCCGACCAGGCTGTTGTGGTCGAGGCTGCAGGGCAGAATCGGTACGCCGCCGCTGCGGCCCCACAGACTGCGGTCGGCGACCACCGCGCGCAGCCGCTCGGGGTCGGCCGCCAGCAGATCGCGGTGCAGCCCGCCGAGGACGATGCGGTCGGGGTTGAGGATGTTGACGAGCCCGGCGATGCCGAGGCCGAGGCGGTCGATGAGGAGATCGGCCGCAGCGCGGACGCCCGGATCGGCGTAGTCGTCCCGCAGCAGGTCGGCGGCCTGCTGGAGCAGGGAGACCTCGGGGCCCGGCTCGCGGCCCGCGGCGCCGAGGAAGGCGAGCGGGTCCGCCTCGACGTCCAGACAGCCGCGGCTGCCGCAGTGGCAGGGCGCCCCCTCGGGGTTGACCGTCAGATGGCCGACCTCCAGTGCCAGGCCCGAACTGCCGCTGTGCAGACGGCCGTCGAGCACCAGCGCTCCGCCGACGCCGCGGTGGCCGGAGGCCACACAGAGCAGATCGCGGGCGCCCCGGCCGGCGCCGTGGCGGTGTTCGGCGAGCGCCATGAGGTTGACGTCGTTGCCGGTGAAACCGATCGCGTCGGTGACGCCCGGGATGCCGGCAGCGGCGAGCGCACGCAGAAACAGTTCGCGGACGGGGGCGCCGGCGGGCCAGGCGAGGTGCAGCGGGTTGAGGGCCTCACCGTCCGGTTCGGCAACCGCGGAGGGCACCGCGAGCCCGGCGCCCAGGCAGCGCCGGCCGGTCTCGCGCAGCAGCTCCGCGCCGGCCCCGACGGCGTCGGCGAGGACGTGCGCCGGGTCGGCGGGGATGGCGCCGCAGCCGGTCGAGGTCGCCACGATCCGGCCGCCGAGGCCGACCAGCGCGACCCGGAACCCGTCGGCATGGATCTGCGCGGCGAGTACGACCGGTCCGTTCTCGGCGACGAACAGCCGGTGGGAGGGGCGCCCCTGGGAGCCTGCCGAGGCGGTCGGCCGGGAGTCGACGGTGATCAGGCCGAGCGCTTCGAGCTCGGCGGCCACCGCCCCCGCGGTGGCGCGGGTCACGCCGAGTTCGGAGGTCAGGACGGCGCGGGTGGGCGCGCGTCCGGTGTGTACGAGCTCCAGTGCGGGGCCGAGGGCGCCACGGCCCCGCTCCAGCCTGGTTGTCCGAGTCTGGGTCACCCCTCTATTCTGGCTTTGTGCCGACACTAAACAAAATACGGGCGGCCCTGACGACCCACCGGGACCCGCTCCCCGCCGATCCGCACCTCACCCGTCTCCGCATCGCCGTCACCGCCTTCTTCGCCATGGACGGCTTCCTCTTCGCCGGCTGGGTCGTCCGGATCCCGGCCATCAAGGCGCAGACCGGCGCCGGCGCGGGCGCCCTGGGACTCGCGCTGCTCGGCGTGTCGGCCGGCGCGGTCGCCTTCATGATGATCACCGGGCGGCTGTGCCGCCGGTTCGGCAGCCATACCGTCACCACCGCCTCCGCGGCCGCCCTCGCCCTGAGCATCGTGCTGCCGCCGCTGACCCACTCGGCCACCGCGCTGGGCCTGGTCCTGCTGGTCTTCGGCGCCGCCTACGGTTCGCTCAACGTCGCCATGAACAGCGCCGCCGTCGATCTCATCAGCGCCCTGCGGCGCCCGGTGATGCCGAGCTTCCACGCCGCCTTCAGCCTCGGCGGGATGCTCGGCGCCGGGCTCGGCGGGCTGGTCGCGGGCAGCCTGTCCGCCACCGTCCACCTCACGCTCCTCGCCGGGCTCGGACTGCTGGTGACGGCCGTCGCGGGGCGCTCGCTGCGCACCCACCCGGCACCGGTCGTCCCCGAGCAGCGGGCCGCGGCCGAGGAGAGCCGGCCGCGCGGCGGGCACGAGGGGCGGGGGCGACGCCTGGTCGTCGTGTTCGGCCTGATCGCGCTGTGCACCGCCTACGGCGAGGGGGCGATGGCCGACTGGGGCGCGCTGCACCTCACCCAGGACCTGGCCGCCGGCCCCGGGACGGCCGCCGCCGGATATGCCGTCTTCGCGCTGGCGATGACCCTCGGGCGGCTGTCCGGAACCGCGGTCGTCCAGCGCTTCGGCGCGGCGCGGGCGCTGATCGCGGGCGGGACGACGGCGACCGCGGGCATGCTGCTGGGAGCGCTTGCCCCGACGGTCTGGGCGGCCGGTGCCGGTTTCGCCGTCGCGGGCCTGGGGCTGGCCAACATCTTTCCCATTGCCATCGCCCGGGCAGGCGAGACCGGCGGGCCGGACGGGGTCGCCGTGGCCTCCACGGTCGGCTACGGCGGCATGCTGCTCGGCCCGCCCGCCATCGGCTTCCTCGCCGAAGCGGCCGGCCTGCCCCTCGCGCTGACCACGGTCGCCCTGCTCGCGGCGGTCGCGGCGGGCATCGCGTACGCCACCCGCGGGGCGCATCACACCGGACGCCGGTGACGCGGGAGGTACGACGGTGACGCGTGAGACGTGACGGCACCCCCTGCCGCGTGCCGTGGTCCGGGGGCACTCCATCCCCTGCGTCCGGAGGGTAGTTGAGTCCGCAACGGCCGTCGCGGTGCAGGTCAGCGCGGTGACTCCGGTGCCGGTGGACCGTGCGCGGGCCGGCCGCGGCCGGGACCCGCGCGGGTCCGTTGTCAGTGCCGACTGGCACACTCAGGGGCATGGAGATCACCGAGTTCGTCGAAACACTGCGACTGGACGGCAGCCTGCTCGCCAATGCCGCCGAGGAGGCGGGGCCGGATGCCCGGATTCCGGCTTGTCCCGAGTGGCGGATGCGGGATCTGGTCACCCACATAGGGCGGGTCCACCGGTGGGCGACGGAGTTCGTGACGCAGGGGAAGGAGCAGCCCGGCTCCTTCCCCGAGGCTCCCGATCTGGCCGACGACGAGCTCGACGGCTGGCTGCGCGAGGGCCACCACCAGCTCGTCCTGGCCCTGCACTCCGCCCCGCAGGACCTGACGGCCTGGACGTTTCTGCCCGCCCCGTCCCCGCTGGCGTTCTGGGCGCGCCGCCAGGCACACGAGACCTCGGTGCACCGCGCCGATGCCCAGCAGGCGGCCGGCGCCTCCCTCACTCCCCTCCCGTCCGCCTTCGCCGCCGACGGCATCGACGAAATCCTGACGGGCTTTCACTCCCGCGACCGCAGCAGGATCCGTACGGACCGCCCCCGCACGCTGCGGCTGCGCGCGACGGATGCGCCCGGCGCCGACTGGACCGTCCGGCTCTCCGACGCCCCGCCGCACACGGTGCGTACGGCCCCGGACGCCGACCGCCCGGAGACCGGAAAGCCGGTGGACTGCACGATCGAGGGCCCGGCCGAGGAGCTCTATCTCGCCCTGTGGAACCGTCTGCCGTGGGACACCCTGACGATCACCGGCGACGAGGCGCTGCCCGAACTGTGGCGGGAGCACGGGGGCATCTAGGGTCCGTCCTCGAACGGATCTTGCCCAGAGCAGGAATGACGCGAGACTGACCGCTGCTTCGTGGGAGTGGCGGTCTTGTCGTATCCGGTGGCGATGCCGCGAGAGCCCTTGAGGCGACGGAAGCGGCGCTCGACGACGTTGTGTACGAGGGTGGAGTCGATCCGGCGAGCCGGTCGATGTCGTCGGCCGCGTCCGCCTCGGCCTGGATGTGCCGGAGAGACCGGGTGAACACGCCGTCCAGGGCTCTCCGGTACGACGGTCGTGCAGCCGGAGGACCGCGCCGCGCGCCGCTGACATGCCCGCCCCGGGGGAATCCCGTTGGCCTTTCGTCGCACCTTCCTGACCGGAGGGCTCCCGTGCGCCTGCGCTCCAGAGCCGTGCCGCCACACGCCACAGACCATGGTTGCCGCCGGCGCCCTGGCCGCCGGCGCCCTGGCCGCCGGCGGCTGCACCCCTCCCCACGCCGCCTGAGCAGCGGCCCGCCCGGACCGTTGACATGAGCCGGTGCATGGCGCTGGATGTCGGATTTTGACCATCAGAGGTCGCGGACCGACCCGGGTGCACTCCAGCACTCGCCTTAGCGTTGAGCCTGTCGCTCGGCGAACACAGCACGGCGAGTGACGGAATCTGGAAAGGACGTGTGACGAGCTCCATGGAGCGCACCCAACTGACCTACGCCTTCGATGCCTACTGCGGCTGGTGCTACGGCTTCGGCCCGGCCTTGCACGAATTCGCCGATGCCAACGCCGACCGGATCGACCTGCGGGTCCTGTCCGGCGGGCTGTTCACCGGCCCGCGTGCCCTGCCGGTGGCGGCCTACCCGCACATCCCCGCTGCCAACACCCGTATCTCCGAGCTGACCGGTGTCACCTTCGGCCCTGGCTACGAGCGGGTGCTCGCCGAGGGCAATCGGGTGATGGACTCGACCGACGCGGCCACCGGCCTGGCCGCACTGCGCAGCCAGCCGGGCGCAAACGCTCTGGATGCGGCCGCTGCCATGCAGCGCGCCTGGTACATCGACGGCCGCAGCCTCTCCGATGTGCAGGTGTACCGGGACATCGCTGCCGAGCTGGGGCTGGATGCCGAGGCCGTAGCCATCGCGTACGGCGCACCTGCCGCCCGCGCCCGGGCCGAGGCCGACTTCCGCGAAGTGCGCCGGCTGGGTGTCGAGGGTTATCCGACGCTGCTGCTGCACACCGCGCACGGGGCCGATCGCCTGGGCGGCCCCCTCACCTCTGCCGATGCCCTTACCCGTGCCCTGGACCAGCGCCTCGCCGCCACGGCCGCCTGAACCGCTCGTCCCCCTCACCCCGTTCGTACTCTCCCTGAAGGGCAGGACTTCCATGTCCGCATTGAGCTACACCGTGCACACCGCCGGCGACACCGGCCTGCACAAGTCATCCGTACTGATCACCGGTGAACACGAGGCACTGCTGGTGGACGGCCAGTTCACGCTCGCCGAACAGCACCGGGTCCTGGCGGACATCCTCGACAGCGGCAGGGAACTGACCACGGTCGTGGTCACCACCTCCGACCCGGACTACTACTTCGGCCTCGAAGTGATCCGTCGGGCGTTCCCCCGGGTCAGAATCGTCGCCACGGCCACCACCGTCGAGAGGATCAAGGCAAGCTGGGAGTCCAAGCTGCGTACCTGGGCGCACCTCGGCAAGAACCTCCCGAACGAGGTCGTCATCCCCGAGGTGCTGGAGGAGGACGGCGTCAGCATCGAGGGACACCGCTTCGAACTCCGCGGCGGGCACCCGGACCTGGTCTGGCGCACCGAATACCTGTGGCAGCCCGAGGACCGGGCGGTCGTCGGCGGTGTGCTGCTCTTCTCCGGCCTGCACGTGTGGACCGCGGACACCGCCACGGCACGCGAGCGCTCCGCCTGGGCCGAGGCGCTGGCCGAGATGGAGCAGCTGAACCCGCGCTACGTCGTCGCCGGCCACCGCGCTGCGGAGTCCGCCACCGACGCCTCGGTGATCGCCTTCACTCGCGCCTATCTGGCCGAGTTCGAGGAGGAGCTGGCCAAGAGCGGTGACAGTGCCGAGGCGTTGCAGACCGCGATGCAGCGCCGCCATCCGGACCTGGGGCTTCTGGTGGCGTTGGAGCTGGGCTCCAAGGTCGCCACCGGCGAGATGACCTGGGGCTGACCGTGCGGGCAGAACTCCGTGCCCTCCCCGGGCGGGAGAACGGCACGGCTTCCGGCGGCGGCACCGTCGCCGCCGGAAGGCACGCGGCCCGGCGGGAGATCGCCTGGGCTGCGGCCGCTGTGGAGTTCACCCTCACCGGTGCGGTGCTGTTCGTCGTGGTCACAGCCGTCCGGTGGACGATGGCGTCCCCCTTCAGCCGGGCACTCCCCAACGTGCACCTCCAACTCGTGGTAGTGGCCGTGCTCGTCGGAGCCGCGCTCTCACTGGCGCTCTCCTCCCGGTGGGGCCGTCTCTCCGGCGGGCACCTCAACCCGGCCGTGACCCTTGCCCTGTGGCTGGCGGGCGCTTTCCCCGGCCGCAACGTCCTGCCGTACGCCGTGGCCCAACTCGGCGGATCACTGGCCGGCACCGGGCTGGCGCGGCTCGTGTGGGGCCCGGCCGTCGGCGGCCGGTTGGCGTACGCCGCCGTGCGGCCCGGACCGGGCTGGTCGGCCGCCGCGCTGTGCGCGGCAGAGGCCGCCGCCACGGCCGCGGTGATCGCGGTGGCTCTCTTCCTCCTGTCACGTCCCCCGTTGACGAAGTGGGTACCACTGGCCCTCCCCGCCGCCGCGGCCACGGTCATCGTCGTCCTCGGCACTCTCACCGGCGGGTCGGCCAATCCCGCCCGCCAGTTCGGCCCCGCCATCTGGGCGGGCCGGCCGGCCTACCTGTGGGCGTATCTGCTGGCCCCCCTCGCCGGGGCTGCCCTCACCGCCCTGGCCACCCGCCGCTGCACCCTCGGGCGTCGGCGGCGTTGCCCGCCCACCCGTGCCGATGTGGGTGCGTCCGGATCCTCGCCGCCTCCCCCACCTGCCAGGAAGCCACCATGCCAACCACCTACCGCGTCGCCGCCGACCAGGCCCAGCCGGCCCGGCTCGATGCCGACGCCCCCGTCGAGAGGAGTCCAGCCGGATACAGTGGCGACTGATGATGGTGAAAAAACGACACGGTGACGCAGCCGAGATCGCCGACATCGCCTTCGCGGCCCCCGTCGGCACGCCCACCGGAATCGAGGTCATGTCCCTGGCGGAGCTGCGGAAGCGAGTCCCCGTCCGGATGGGTAAGGCCGGTCTCACCGCGCCCCAACGGCCGACCTTTCACCACCTGCTCACCCTCACCAGCGGCTCTCTCTGGCACACCGTGGACTTCACCGGCTACGCCCTCAAGCCCGGCTCCTGGCTGTGGGTACGCCCTGGCCAGGTGCAGCAATGGGCCGACCCGCACGAGGCCGAAGGCACATTGATCCTTTTCGAGCGCGACTTCCTGGACCCCGGCACCGTGGCCGCCGCGGCCGTGGACGACCGACACGCCGCGGTCCTCCACGTCCCCGTCGCAGAGGACCGTGATGCCCTGGACACGGCCACTGCCCATCTGACACTTGAGTTCCAGGCCCCGCGCCGACTCCCTCTCGACACTCATACGGCGGTGCTGCGTCATCTGCTGGCGGTCCTCGTTCTGCGCCTGGCCCGCGTCACTGCCCCGGTCGGCAGCCCGGCCCCCGAACCCGGTGAGACCTACCTCCGCTTCCGGGACGCGGTCGATCGCGACTTCACCCGCACCCGCCGCCTGGAGGACTACGCCCAAGCCCTCGGCTACTCGACCCGCACCCTCTCCCGGGCCACGCTGGCCGCCGCGGGCGTCGGCGCGAAGGAATTCATCGACCGACGCGTGATCCTTGAAGCCCGGCGCCTGCTGGCACACGGCGACCAGTCGGCCTCACGCATCGCCGCCCAGCTCGGCTTCTCCAGCGCCACCAACTTCAGCAAGTTCTTTCACCAGCGCACCGGGCAGTCCCCGGTCGCCTTCCGTACCGCTGTCCGCGGACACGCCACCTAGGGTCCGTCTTCAAAGATCATCGGGTTGGTGGATCACCATGGGGTGATACGCGCCCATGAACTCACCGTTCAGGAGTGGGAGTTACTCGCTCGGCTGATACCGCGCAGGGCGGGTCTGGCGCAGGCAGCATCCGAGCAGGGAGGCACCTGCCCGCAACGCCGCCGCCCCCTCGCCCGCCGTCAGCCCAGCCAGCCGGGCCGCACCAACCCCGACTCGTAGGCCAGGACGACCAGTTGGGCACGGTCACGGGCGCCCAGTTTCACCATCGTGCGGCTGACATGCGTCTTGGCGGTGAGCGGGCTGACGACCAGCCGGCGGGCGATCTCGTCGTTGGACAGGCCGATGCCGACCAGCGCCATCACCTCCCGCTCCCGCTCGGTCAGTTCGGACAGCGCACCGGCCGCGGCCGGCTCCTTGGAGCGGGCCGCGAACTCCGCGATCAGACGGCGGGTGACACCGGGTGAGAGCAGCGCGTCGCCGGCGACGACCGCACGCACGGCCCGCAGCAGCTCGTCCGGTTCGGTGTCCTTGACCAGGAAGCCGGAGGCCCCGGAGCGGAGCGCCTCGAAGACGTACTCGTCCAGCTCGAAGGTGGTCAGCATGACGACCTTCACCTCCGCCAGCCGCGGGTCCCCGGTGATCCGGCGGGTGGCGGCCAGGCCGTCCACCACCGGCATCCGGATGTCCATCAGGACGATGTCCGGGCGGTGTTCGCGGACGGCGGCCAGCGCCTGCTCCCCGTCCGCGGCCTCGGCGACCACCCCGATATCGGGCTGGGCGTCCAGCAGCGCCTTGAATCCGGCCCGGACCAGCAGCTGGTCGTCGGCGAGCAGTACCCGGATCACGACTCCTCCTCGGTGGCGGCCGGGGTCACCGTATCCGCGTCCGCGGCCCGGCCGGGGCCCGGCGTCCCGGCCAGCGGGATGCGCGCCCGGACCCGGAAACCGCCGTCCGGGCGGGGACCCGCCTCGACGGTGCCCCCCAGGGCGGCCGCCCGCTCCCGCATCCCGATCAGACCGTTGCCGCCACCGGACGGCTCGCCCGCACCGGAGGTCGCCGGTCCGTCGTCGTCGACCCGGATCTCCAGCGCCCCGGGGAGGTAGCGGAGCAGCACCCGGGCGGTGCGCGAGCCGGAGTGCCGGACGATGTTGGTGAGCGCCTCCTGCACGATGCGGAAGGCGGCCAGATCGGTCCCGGGCGCCAGGGCGACCCGGGCGCCCTCGGTGCCGATGTCCACGGCGAGACCGGCGCGCCGTGCCTGCTCGGTGAGTTCGGGCAGCCGGTCGAGTCCGGGAGCCGGGGAGCGCGGCGCGTCGCCCGGGGTGCGCAGGGTGCCGAGGACCTGGCGCACCTCGCCCAGCGCCTCCTTGCTGGCGTCCTTGATGGTGGTCAGCGCGGTCCGCGCCTGCTCCGGGTCCTGGTCGAGCAGCGCCAGGCCCACGCCCGCCTGGACGTTGATGACGGAGATGCTGTGGGCGAGTACGTCATGCAGCTCCCGGGCGATCCGCAGCCGCTCCTCGTCCGCCCGGCGCCGCTCCGCGGCGGCCCGCTCCGCACCTGCCTTGGCCAGCTGTTCACGGCGCACCCGTACCAGCTCGGAGAGGGCCATCACGGCCACCACCCAGACGAGGGCGAGCAGTTCCTGGTCCCAGGAGCCGGGCCCCTTGTGCGGGGGCAGCAGGCGGTAGAGCCAGTGGGCGACCAGCACATGGGAGACCCACACCCCGCCCAGCGCGCACCAGGCGACCGTGCGGTGCCCGGCGACCACTGCCGAGAACGCGCCGAGCGCGAGGATGAGGAAGACCGGCCCGTACGGATAGCCGGCCGCAAGGTAGACGGCGGTGACGGCGGCGGTGCCGAGGGCGACGGCGCGCGGGTAACGGTGCCGGAAGAGCAGCAGGGCCGCGCCGCCGATCAGAAGGGCCCGGGCGAGGGAGTCCACCGGGACGCGGCCGGGCTGCTTGTGCCCGGCGAAGCCCGAGCCCACCGTCACGGCGACCGCCACGACCAGCGTCGAGATCCAGGGCAGCCGGGTGCCGGGCCGGCCCCACCCCTCCCCGGGCGTGACCACCGGCCACCGCGCCCACCGCGGCCCGAAGCAGCGCCGCACCCACGTCGGCCGTGCGTTCTCCATACGGTCACGCTAGACCGCGACGGGGCCTACCGGCGTCAGCCCGGCGCAGGGGCCGGCCGTACTCTCCAGGTAGTACGGCCTACCGCCGGGAGGACGAGGGGGACGGCAGGGGGGACCATCACCGTCCGGCCGCCCGGCCGCCCGGCTGCCCAGAGCGCGACGAGGGCCGTACGCCCGCCCCGTCCGGCGACGCCTGGCCACAGGGCCACGGGCCGCCCCTCACCCCCGGTCCATCGCCTCCAGCGCCCGCCGCGCCACCGGGCGGGTGCGGACGATCTCGGCCAGCGTGGTCGTCCCGCGGGTGATCTTCGCGAAGGCGTGCCAGGCGGGACGGAAGCCCGTGATCGCCGCGTGCAGCAGGCCGGGGCGGCGGGTGAAGACCTGGAGCATCCGGCGCCCCACGCCCATCTCCACCCCGAGGCCGGCCTTGATGGCGAAGGCGTAATTGAGGGCCTGGCGGCGGGC
Organism: Streptomyces sioyaensis; assembly: GCF_004122735.1. Taxonomy (GTDB): domain Bacteria; phylum Actinomycetota; class Actinomycetes; order Streptomycetales; family Streptomycetaceae; genus Streptomyces; species Streptomyces sioyaensis. The sequence goes on from NZ_SDIF01000065.1 coordinate 27,930, forward strand.
GTCCACCGCGTCGTGCGCCTCGGATACCCGTACCGCCCACTCCCCCGCGAGCCGCCCGGACCGCAGGGCGAAGGAGATGCCCTCCCGGGTCCACGGCTCCAGCAGCCCGGCCGCGTCCCCGCACACCAGCACCCGGCCGCGGGACAGCGGCGAGTCATCGGCGCGGCAACGCGTCAGATGCCCCGAGGAGATGCTCGGTTCGAAACCGGCCAGGCCCAGCCGGCCGATGAAGTCCTCCAGGTAGCGCTTGGTCGCCGCGCCCTCACCACGTGCGGAGATGACGCCCACGGTGAGGGTGTCGCCCTTGGGGAACACCCAGCCGTAACTGCCGGGGATCGGCCCCCAGTCGATGAGCACCCGGCCCGCCCAGTCCTCCGCGACCGGCTCCGGCACCGGAATCTCCGCCTCCAGGCCCAGGTCGACCTGGTCGACCTTGACCCCGACATGCCCCCCTATACGGCCCGCGCTGCCGTCCGCGCCGACCACGGCACGCGCCAGCACCACCTCGCCGTCGCCCAGCACCACCGCGACGGTCCGCCGGTCCGGTACCTCGGCGCCGTGCTGTTCCACCCGCGCGACCGTGACACCGGTGCGGACCGTGGCGCCCGCGTCCTGGGCCGACGCGACCAGCCGGGCATCGAACTCGGGCCGGTTGATCAGCCCGAACAGCATGTTCTTGGAGCGGCGGGTGCGGGTGAGCCGGCCGTTCAGCGAGAACGTCACCGCATGCACCCGGTCGCGCAACGGCAGGTCGAAGCCGGGCGGCAGGGAATCCCGCGAGGGGCCGATGATGCCGCCGCCACAGGTCTTGTAGCGCGGGAGGTCCGCTTTCTCCAGCAGCAACACCCGGCGTCCCGTACACGCCGCGGCATGCGCCGCCGAGGCGCCCGCAGGCCCCGCGCCCACCACCACGACGTCCCACACCTGCTCGTTGTCCTCCGCTGCCCGCTCGCTGCTCACCTGTGCGTCTGCTCCCGTTCCATAGCTGGCTGCGCGTCCCGCCCGCATCCTACGGGCCGCTGTTGTGTGCGGGGCCTGTGGGAAGATCGGGGGCACTGATGTCCGTACGTCCGGCCCGTCCGGCTCACAAGGTCCGGACGGCCCGTACGCACAACGCCGCGCCCACCAGGAGCGTTCCATGACTGACAGTCCGCTCGCACACACCGTCGCCGCGCTGCAGCCGCGTGCCAGGACCGAACTGGCCGAGCTGGTGGCCTTCAAGTCGGTGGCAGATCCGGCCCAGTTCCCCCGGAGCGAGTGCGAGGCGGCGGCCCGGTGGGTCGTCGAGGCGCTGCGGGCGGACGGCTTCCAGGACGTGGCGCTGCTGGACACCCCCGACGGCACCCAGTCCGTGTACGGCTACCTGCCCGGCCCGGCCGGTGCCCCGACGGTCCTGCTGTACGCGCACTACGACGTGCAGCCTCCGCTGGACGAGGCCGCCTGGGTCTCCCCGCCGTTCGAGCTGACCGAGCGCGACGGCCGCTGGTACGGCCGCGGGGCCGCCGACTGCAAGGGCGGCCTGATCATGCATCTGACGGCGCTGCGCGCGCTGAAGGAGCACGGCGGGGTGCCGGTCAACGTCAAGGTGATCGTGGAGGGTTCCGAGGAGCAGGGCACCGGCGGTCTGGAGCGCTACGCCGAGGCGCACCCCGATCTGCTGGCCGCCGATGCCATCGTCATCGGCGACACCGGTAACTTCCGGGTCGGGCTGCCGACGGTGACCGCGACGCTGCGCGGCATGACGCTCGTCCGGGTCCAGGTCGACACCCTGGAGGGCAATCTGCACTCCGGCCAGTTCGGCGGCGCGGCCCCCGACGCACTGGCGGCGCTGATCCGGATCCTGGACTCGCTGCGCGCCGAGGACGGTTCGACGACGGTACGGGGCCTGACCGCCGACGCCACCTGGGACGGCCTTGCCTACCCGGAAGCCGACTTCCGCAAGGACGCCAAGGTCCTGGACGGGGTCGGGCTGCTCGGCAGCGGCACGGTCGCGGACCGGATCTGGGCGCGGCCGGCCGTCACGGTGCTCGGCATCGACTGCCCGCCGGTGGTCGGTGCCACGCCGTCCGTCCAGGCGGGTGCGCGGGCGCTGGTGAGCCTGCGGGTGCCGCCGGGCACGGACGCGGCCGAGGCGACGAAGCTGCTGGCCGCGCATCTGGAGGGCGCCGCTCCGTGGGGTGCGCGGGTCGCGGTCGAGCAGGTCGGGCAGGGGCAGGCGTTCCGCGCGGACACCAGCAGCCCGGCGTATGCGTCGATGGCGGCGGCGCTCCAGGAGGCGTACGACGGCGAGGAGATGCAGACCTCCGGCATGGGCGGCTCGATCCCGCTGTGCAACACCCTGGCCGGGCTCTACCCGGACGCGGAGATCCTGCTCATCGGGCTGAGCGAACCGGAGGCGCAGATCCACGCGGTCAACGAGAGCGTCTCGCCGCAGGAGCTGGAACGGCTCTCGCTGGCGGAGGCGCTGTTCCTGGGCGAGTACGCGAAGAGCCGCGCCTGAGGTCCTGAGGCCCGCCGGGACGGACGGGCGCCGCGGCCGGGCCGGGGCGCGGCGCCCGATCCTCCGACGGTGCGTCAGCCGACGGGGACACCCGCCTCCAGGTGGAGCGGACAGCCTTGTTCGCGGGCGCGCAGCGCCCAGCGCAGCCGGTTCCAGCGCACCGGCGGCAGCATCTTCTCGGCCTCGGTCTCGGTGACGAAGCGCCATTCGCGCAGTTCGGAGCCGGGCAGCAGCAGCTTGCTGATCCGGTCGTCGGTCAGGGTGCCGCCGTCGTAGAGCAGCCGCATACCGCCGAAGCCGGGCGGTTTGGGGGCTTCCCAGTCCAGGACGAGCAGCCGGGGCGCACGGGGCAGTTCGATGCCGAGCTCCTCGGCGACCTCCCGTACTCCGGCGTGGACGGGTGCCTCCCCGCGCTCCACGATGCCGCCGGGGAATTCCCAGCCGGCCTTGTAGGTCGGGTCGACGAGCAGCACCCGGTCCTGGTCGTCGAAGAGCAGCACCCCGGCCGCGAGCGTCTCGGCGGTCGGTTCGGGGGTCTGCACGATGTCGCAGGCGCCGGCGCCGGTGCGTACGGCCTCGGCGACCCGCTCGGCGGTCTGCCGGGGCGTGAGCCGGGTGGTGTCGACGACGTGGGCGTCGCCCTGGAGCCAGGGCAGGGCATCGGCGTACGGGCCCAGGTGTTCCAGGCTCCACCGGCGCGTCGACGCGGCGGCTTCGGTGGCCTCGGTGTCCTCGGCGGCGTCCGCACGGTGGGCTATTCGGGCCCGCAGGATCGTTTCCTCCGCATGCAGCAGCACGTGCCGTACGGGAATCCGGCGGGCCGCGAGGGCGCCGAAGATCTCGTCGCGGTACTCCTGCCGCAGCAGCGTCATGGGCGTGATCAGCGGGCCCGGCACTTCGGTGAGCAGTGCCGCGGCGGTGTCCACGACCAAGCGCCGCCAGGCCGGCAGGTCCTGATAGTCGTCGATCTCCTCGAACCGCTTGGCCGGCAGCATCAACCGCAGTCCGCTGCCGAGGAGTTCGGGGTCGTAGAGCGTGCTTCCGGGAAGCAGGTCGAGCAATTCTTGAGCCGCAGTGGTCTTGCCCGCACCGAACGTGCCGTTCAGCCAGACGATCACGGTTTCCCCTCTTCCCTAGACCCAGGTGAGTTGCCCGGCACACCCTGCCACGGAAAGTCCGGGCCAGGGGCCGCGCACAGGACCGGGAACGTTGCGCATTCGACCAACGGCGCGGCCAGGGAGACTTCGCGCACCCGTGGACGAGCCGATCGCGAAATGCACCGCGCGGAGGATGCCGGTCACCGCATCCCCGCCACGAAGCCCCCGGCAAACAAGCGCTCCCCAGCCCCTCCAGAACCGAAACCCTCCCCCGCATACCGGATTCCCGCCCCGTCGGCCCAGGCGGCGCGCATATGACGGCGGTCCGTGGACGACCGGCGGCCGGTTCCGCACGGTCCACCACACTTTGCCCGCCTCAAGGGCCGGGCCGGCGAGGAAATGCCGTGGGAGAAGCGGAATGAGGAGCGGAATATGGGGCTCGCGGGCGGCACATGCGTCGAGAACGCGGTGCGCGGTGCGGTGGCCGGTGCGCGGTACGCAGTGTGCTGTGCCCGGTGATCTCTGTCATCGGTGGTGCACCGGCCGCGCATGATTTTCGGGGCCAAGGTGTCCGGAGTTTGCCCCGCTGAAGGGAAAGGCCCTGCCCTGGGCGGAAGTTGTTGCCGTTCCAGGGGAATTGCTTGGCCGCCGGGTCGACGAGTGAACGGAAGACGTACGGAGGGAGAGTGACCTGCCGGTACTGCATCCGGACACACCTTCTCCGCCGCTGATTTGCGACCATCAGGAATTCCTGGGGGCGGGGCCCGCAGGGAATTCTCCAGGATGCAGACGCAGGTGCGGATGCACATACGGAGACGGAGACGGAGACGCATATGGACGCGGACACGGACGCGGACACGGATGCGGGTACGGATACGGACACGGACACGGATACAGGCGTAGGGACGGATGCAGAGGCGGAGAAAGCGGGAGAACCAGGGACAGCCAGAGGAAAGGCGAGCTGCACGCGAGGACGCACCACCGCGAGGAAGTCGTACCTCGCATGACGTCAGACCGCCGCGAGGACGGCGGAGATCGAGCTCGCGGGGCGCGCGGCTACGCGAGACACCAGTGAGCGGCGCGCCGGGGGGCGGCGATGAGCGAACCGGTCCGCTCGGGGCAAGCAGAGGGCCGAGCCAGAGGCGAGCAGGCGGAACCAAACATAACCAAACGCACGTGGCGGGATCTCGTCCCGAACGGCGGGGAACGTCACGGACTTTGGGGGTGACAGAGGAACCACCATCACCCCTCTTCCAACAGACTCCAACAAGCTCTACCGTAAACACTCGCCAGCGAACGGTCGCGACCCCACCACACCTCTCGTGAAGACGGAGGACGCGAAGCATGCGCGTTCACATCCGCACCACCCACCGGCGAGGTCACCGAAGAATCGTCGGAGCGCTGTCCGCCGCACTGCTGTGTACGGCAGGGGTGACCGCCCTGCCCGCCGCGGCCCGTACGCCCGATGCCCCGGGCCCCGGCACCGCTCACAGCAGCGGCACCACCCCCGCGCCCCGGCTTCCCGGCGGGCTCGCCAAGACGCCCCCGATGGGCTTCAACAACTGGAACTCCACAGAGTGCCGGGCGGAGTTCAACGAGGAGATGGTCAAGGGCATCGCCGATCTCTTCGTCAGCAAGGGACTCAAGGCTGCCGGCTACCAGTACGTCAATCTCGACGACTGCTGGGCGCTGCCCACCCGCGACGGGGAGGGCAAGCTCGTGCCCGACCCCCGGCGTTTCCCGCACGGCATCAAGGCAGTTGCCGACTATGTGCATGCCAAGGGCCTGAAGTTCGGCATCTATACGAGCGCCGGCATCAAAACCTGCAACCCGGCCGGATTTCCCGGCGGCCTGGGGCACGAGACGTCCGATGCCCAGCAGTTCGCCGACTGGGGCGTGGACTACCTCAAGTACGACAACTGCAATAACCTCGGCGTGGACGCCAAGCAGCGGTACCGCACCATGCGGGACGCGCTCAAGGCCACCGGACGGCCCATCGTCTACAGCATCTGCGAATGGGGCGAGAACAAGCCCTGGGAGTGGGCGTCCGACGTAGGGCATCTGTGGCGCACCACCGGCGACATCAGTGACTCATGGGCGAGCATGCTCGGGATCGCGAAGCAGAATCTGCCGCTCGCGCCGCACGCCGGACCCGGGCACTGGAACGACCCGGACATGCTGGAGGTCGGCAACGGCGGGATGACGGACACCGAGTACCGCAGCCACTTCTCACTGTGGTCGATGATGGCCGCCCCCCTGCTGATCGGCTCCGATCTGCGCAAAGCCACCCCGGAGACCTTCACGATCCTGGCCAACAAGGACATCATCGCCGTCGACCAGGACGCACTGGGCAAACCGGCCACGGTGCTGGCGTCCGAGTCCGGCCGCTGGACGCTGGTCAGGCAACTGGCGGGCGGCGACCGCGCGGTGGCGCTGTTCAACGAGACCGACGAGCCGCAGCGGATCTCCACCACAGCCGCGAAGGCGGGCCTTCCGCAGGCCGCCGGGTACCGCCTGCGTGATCTGTGGCGGCACCGGGACACCCACACCACGGGCACCGTCTCCGCGACCGTTCCGGCGCACGGCACCGTCGTCTACCGGATCTCCGCCGACCCGCACTGGGCCGGCTACCCGCCGGCCGTCGAGACCGGTCTCGACCGCACCCCGCTGGCCGAGGCCGGCACCGCCGCCGACCTCCGCTCGACCGTCCGCAATCTGGGCGGCACCCCCGCCAGGAACCTCCAGGTGACGCTCAAGGCCCCGCGTGGCTGGCAGCTCAAGGCGGCCTCGCCGGCGACGGCCCGCGCGCTGCCCGGCGGGAACACATTCACCACCCGCTGGAAGATCACCGCACCGGCCGGCACCCCGCCCGGCGCCTACGATCTGCCGCTCACCGCCGGATACCGCTCACCGAGCGGCGAACGGGCCACCACGACACTGCCCGGCACGGCTCATGTCGTGGTGCCACCGCCGTCCGGGACCTCGTACGCCGCCGAACTGCCCTGGCTCACCGCCACCAACGGCTGGGGCCCGGTCGAGAAGAACACCAGCGTCGGGGAGCGTGCGGCGGGGGACGGCAGACCGCTCAGTATCGGCGGCACGGGCTTCGCACGGGGCGTGGGTGCCCATGCCGCCAGCGCGGTGAGCTTCTACACGGGCGGACGGTGCTCCGTGTTCCGTGCCCAGGTCGGCGTCGACGACGAGGCCGGTGACCGGGGCTCGGTGGGCTTCGAGGTGTGGGCCGACGGCAAGCGGGTCGCCAGGACCGCCACGGTGACCGGCGCGGACGCGGCCACAGCGGTCAGCGCCGAAATCACCGGAGCGCAGACCGTCCGGCTCGTCGCGACCGACGGCGGGGACGGCATCGACTACGACCACGCCGACTGGGCGGACGCCAAGTTCAGCTGCTGACAGCCGGGTTGCTGCCGGGCGGGCCGGAGGGCCCGCCCGGCTTCGTTGGCCGGGCACCACTCGCCGGAATGCACCCAGCACCCCGCCATGCGGACAGCGCGCCTCGCCAGAACGGCTGGTCAGGGTGCCGGAACGAAGGCTTCGAGACGGGACTGCTGGGCGGCGGCCGCGGCGGCTCCCACCACCCCGGCGTCCGTACCCATCTGGGCGGGGACGACCGTCAGCCCGGAGATGAACGACAGCGTCGCGTAGTCCCGCAGAGCCGCCCGCAAGGGAGCGAAGAGGACCTCCCCCGCGCCCGCAACTCCCCCGCCGATGACCGCGATATCGATCTCGACGAGCGTGGCGGTGGCGGCTATCCCGGCGGCCAGCGCCTGGGCAGCCCGCTCGAAGGAACGGCGGGCGACCGGGTCCCCGGCCCGCGCGGCGGCCGCGACGGCCGCCGCGCTGGCGTCACCATCGGGGCCCGGCTGCCAGCCGTGGGCCAGCGCCCGGCGGGCGATGTTGGGGCCGCTGGCAATCCGCTCCACACAGCCGCGGGCGCCGCACGGACAGGGGTCACCGTCGAGGTCGACGCTGATGTGTCCGATGTGCCCGGCGTTCCCCGTGGGGCCCGGATGCAACCGGCCGTTGAGCACGAGTCCGCCGCCGACTCCGGTGGAGACCACCATGCACAGCGCATTCGCGTGGCCGCGCGCGGCGCCCTGCCAGTGCTCGGCCGCGGTCATCGCGACGCCGTCACCGACCAGCACGACCGGGCGCTCCCCGACGAGCGCCTGCACCCCCGCGACGAGCGGGAACTCGCGCCAGCCGGGGATGTTGACCGGGCTGACGGTGCCGGAGGCCGCGTTCACCGGGCCCGCACTGCCGATACCGACGGCCGCCACCCGCGCCCACTCCGGCCCCGCGGCCAGCTCACCGACGACCTCGGCCACCGCACGCATCACGGTCGCCCCGTCCTTGTCAGCGGGGGTGGGCCGGGCCGCCCGCACGATCAGCCTGCCGTGGGTGTCCACCAGAGCGCCGGCGATCTTGGTGCCGCCAATGTCCAGCGCTGCGCTGAGGTCCGTCTGCATCAGTGATGAATCTCCTGGTGGGCCCGGGAAACCGGGGGTATCGGCCCGGCGTGAGAACGCCAGTCTTCCGTTGATTGACAACGTTGTCTAGAGGCTATGCTCGACGCCACACCTGGACGCCGAGAGAAACAGGACCGCACACCGTGACCGACACCGCGCGGGGCACGTCCCGCCGCTATGGCACCCGGCCCACGATGAAGGATGTCGCGGCACGCGCCGGCGTCGGACTCAAGACGGTCTCCCGCGTGGTCAACGGCGAACCGGGCGTGACCCCGGACACCGAGCGACGGGTCCAGGAAGCCATCACCGCCCTGGGATTTCGCCGCAACGACTCCGCCCGGATTCTGCGCAAGGGGCGCACGGCCAGCATCGGTCTGGTGCTGGAGGATCTCGCCGACCCCTTCTACGGCCCGCTCAACCGCGCCGTCGAGGAAGTCGCGCGCAGCCACGGAGCGCTGCTGATCAATGGCTCCAGCGCCGAGGACCCTTCCCGTGAACAGGAGTTGGTGCTGGCGCTGTGCGCGCGACGGGTGGACGGACTGGTCATCATCCCGGCCGCCGACGACCACCGCTATCTGGAGCCGGAGATCACGGCCGGGATAGCGACGGTGTTCGTGGACCGCCCGGCCGGCCGGATCGACGCGGACACCGTGCTCTCCGACAACTTCGGCGGCGCCCAGGACGCGGTGGCCCATCTCATCGCGCACGGCCACCGCCGGATCGGCTTCATCGGCGACCAGCCGCGGATCCACACCGCACGGGAGCGGCTGCGCGGCTATCGCGCGGCGATGGCCGCGGCCGGACTGCCCGTCGACGATTCCTGGGTGGCGCTCGGCTCCACCGCACCCGACCGCGTACGCGCCGCCGCCACCACGATGCTGGATGCCCCAGAGCCGGTGACCGCGCTCTTCGCGGGCAACAACCGGGTCACCGTCACCGCCGTACGCGTCCTCGGTGAACGCCCGCGCCCGGTCGCGCTCGTGGGCTTCGACGACTTCGAGCTGGCCGATCTCGTCCGGCCCGCGATCACGGTCGTCGCCCAGGACCCGGCGCACATGGGCCGAACGGCCGCCGGGCTGCTCTTCCGTCGCCTCGACGGCATCGAGGACCCGCCGCGCCGTACGGAGATCCCCACCCGTCTGATCGCCCGTGGCTCGGGCGAGATCCCTCCGGCCGAGGACTGAGCGAGAACGTCCTGACCTGATGGCCCGTCCACCAACCGCCCGGGCCACTCGGACCACTCGGGCCACCCGCGCCGGCACCGATCGCGCCGCCCGCCCACACACCGTCAACTGCCCCTTGGCAGCGCCCCACACCAGTCTCATCGGCTCCCCCGCCGTGGTCCTTCCTCAATCCACAGCCATGCTCGCACGAGCCACTGACAACGCGATGCCGCCGCGTACGGCGCTGGCCGCGGGAAGCCGCCGGTCGCGGGAAGCGCCGGCTCTCCCCCGCCCCCTCCCCCTCCTC
>NZ_SDIF01000066.1 GCF_004122735.1 Streptomyces sioyaensis
GCGGCGGGGTGGGCGGTGCCGCGGGGCGTGGCACCGCGGCGTCGGGTCGGTGCGCTCCTCCGGGCGGCCGGGGAGCGGTGTCCTGTGCGTCGTGCGTGCCCTCGGTGTCCATCCGGTGCCCTTGTCCCCCTTGAGCCGTGGGCTGCTGCGTCGTTGCGCCGCGGCCGCGTCCTCGGGCCGCGCTGCCATTGTCATGCCCGCGCTGGTCCCTGCCACTGCCGGGCGCGCCGTCGCTCAATCTACTGGCCGCGGGCCGCCGCTATGTCCGGTGCGGACAACGCAACACGCGCACTTCTCCCGAACGGAACATGCCAGACCCGCCCGGCCGCCCCTAGCCTGCGGGAACAAGACCTTTGTACGTCGTCCCGTTCCACCCCAGGAGACTGCCATGACCGAACTGTCCGGAGGCCCCACCCTCCCCCAGGAGCGTCGCGTCGTCACCGCGATCCCCGGCCCGAAGTCGCAGGAGCTGTGGGCGCGCAAGCAGGCCACGGTGGCCGGTGGTGTCGGCGCCGTGCTGCCCGTCTTCGTCAAGCGCGCGGGCGGCGGTGTCCTGGAGGACGTGGACGGGAACTCCCTGATCGACTTCGGCTCCGGCATCGCGGTGACCTCGGTCGGCAACAGTGCGGAGGCGGTCGTCCGCCGGGCCACCGCGCAGCTCGCGGCCTTCACCCACACCTGCGCGATGGTGGCGCCGTACGAGCCGTACATCGAGGTCTGTGAGCAGCTGGCCGAGCTGACGCCGGGCGACCACGCGAAGAAGTCGGCGCTGTTCAACTCCGGTGCGGAGGCGGTCGAGAACGCCGTCAAGATCGCCCGCGTGCACACCAAGCGCCAGGCGGTCGTCGTCTTCGACCACGGCTACCACGGCCGCACGAACCTGACGATGGCGCTCACCGCCAAGAACATGCCGTACAAGCAGGGCTTCGGCCCGTTCGCGCCCGAGGTCTACCGCGTCCCGGTGGCCTACCCCTACCGCTGGCTGACCGGCCCGGAGAACTGTGCGCAGGAGGCCGCGGAGCAGGCCATCTCGCAGATCTCCAAGCAGATCGGGGCGGAGAACGTCGCGGCGATCATCATCGAGCCGGTGCTCGGTGAGGGCGGTTTCATCGAGCCGGCCAAGGGCTTCCTGCCCGCGATCGCGAACTTCGCGAAGGAGAACGGCATCGTCTTCGTCGCGGACGAGATCCAGTCCGGCTTCTGCCGTACCGGCCAGTGGTTCGCGTGTGAGGACGAGGGCATCGTCCCGGACCTGATCACCACCGCCAAGGGCATCGCGGGCGGTCTGCCGCTGGCCGCGGTCACCGGCCGCGCCGAGATCATGGACGCCGCGCACGCCGGCGGCCTGGGCGGCACCTACGGCGGCAACCCGGTGGCCTGCGCCGCGGCGCTGGGCTCGATCGAGACCATGCGCGAGCAGGACCTGAACGCCAAGGCCCGCCGGATCGGCGAGATCATGAAGCCGCGGCTGACCGCGATCGCGGAGAAGTACGACATCATCGGCGAGGTCCGCGGCCGTGGCGCGATGATCGCGATCGAGCTGGTCAAGTCCGGCTCCAAGGAGCCGAACCCGGAGGCCACCGCCGCGCTGGCCAAGGCCTGCCACCAGGAGGGTCTGCTGGTGCTGACGACCGGTACGTACGGCAACGTGCTGCGCTTCCTGCCGCCGCTGGTCATCGGCGAGGACCTGCTGGGCGAGGGCCTGGACATCCTCGAAGGCGCCTTCGCCACCCTCTGAGCGGCAGTCCGCCCGCGGAGCACCGCTCCGCGGGAGGCACCCGGCGCGGCCGGGGACGGAGACCCGGCGCGGCCCGGGGCACGGCTGATGCCGTGTCCCGGGCCGCGGCGCGTGGCGCCCGGCATGCCCCTGACTTTGCCCCGCCCTTTGAGGATTTCTGTGCTCATTTCTGTGCGAACGCGCGTAGGTGGAGGCATGGCGTGAAGAAGATGTGCGGGGCCGATGGCGGGCGGGTGATGCGGCTGTCGGGCGCGGTCGCGGTGCCGTACGGTTTCTGCAGATGAGAGAAACACCCCGCTCGCAGGGGACTGCGGGCGACGCCCGGTCGGCGCTTCCCCGGCTTCGACCAGGCCGTGCCCTCGCGCACAACACCGGAACCCCTGGCACAGGGAACTCCGGGAATCCTCACCGATCGGATGTCCGCCCGCCCCAGACCCCCCGGGGCGCGCGGGACACCGGTCACCACGGCCGCCTCGGAACCACCCCCCCTGTTCCGAGGCGGCCGACCCTTTTCCCGGGCCCCGCGGAGCCGTTCGGCCCCGGCCCCCGCCGCCTGTCCCCGCTGTCGGTCGGTGTGGTCGGTGCGCTCCTCTTCGCCGTGCTCACCTGGCAGGTGGCCGGGCACGGCCCGCTGCGCGCGCTCGACGAGCGGCTCGGCCGCGCCGTGGCCGACGGTGGCCTGCCCGCCGGGCCTGCCGGGTTCTTCGCCGATCTCGGCAATACGGCGGTGGCGCTGCCGGTGCTGTCGGCGGTCCTGGTGTGGGCCGTGTGGCGGGGCCGGCGCGAAGCGCGTCACCGGGCGGCCGACGGCGGCGCTCCCCCGCGCTGGTGGCTGCCCCCGCTCGCGGCCGGCCTCACGGCGGCCGCGGTGCCCGCGCTGGTGGTCCCGCTCAAACTGTGGCTCGCCCGGCCGGGCCCGCCGCAGATGGCGGGCGCCGTGCACGAGGGCTTCTATCCGTCGGGCCACGGCGCCACGGCGGCGGTGCTCTACGGCCTGGCCGCGCTGCTGCTGTTCCGCGGCCGGCGGCGGACCGCGGACCGCCGCCCGGTCGTGCCGGCGGTCGCCGCCGCGGTCGTCCTGCTCAATGCGGGCGTCGGCACCGGCCTGGTGCGCCGGGGCTATCACTGGCCGCTGGACGTGCTCGGCAGCTGGTGTCTGGCCGGGGTGCTGCTCGCGGTGTGGTGTGCGGTGTGCGACCGGTGGTCGGGCGGCCGCCGCACGGTGGGCACGCAGGGACGGCCGGCCGGGCTGCCACAGACCCCGGAGGGACGGCCGGCGGGGCTCCCCTAGCCCCCGGAGGGGCGGGCGGCGCGCGGCCGCCCGCCCCTGACCAGGCGTCAGCTGTCGAAGCCCAGCCCCACCTTGTCCATGGCCTTCAGCCACAGATTGCGGCGTCCGCCCTGGTTGTCGGCGCGGGTCATCGACCACTGGGTCATCCCGATGCCGGCCCAGCGCAGCGGCTCCGGCGGGAACGGCAGCGGCTTGCTGCGCACCATCTCCAGCTCGGTGCGCTCGGTGCGCTCGCCCGCGAGCAGGTCGAGCATCACCTCGGCGCCGAAGCGGGTGGCGCCCACGCCGAGGCCCGTGTAGCCGGTGGCGTAGGCGACCCGGCCGGCGTGCGCGGTGCCGAAGAAGGCGGAGAAGCGCGAGCAGGTGTCGATGGCGCCGCCCCAGGTGTGGGTGAAGCGCAGCCCCTCCAACTGCGGGAAGCAGCGGAAGAAGTGCCGGGCGAGCTTCTCGTAGGTGGCCGGGTGGTGGTCGTATTCGGCGCGTACGCCGCCGCCGTAGCGGTAGACGATGTCGTAGCCGCCCCACAGGATGCGGTGGTCCTCGGTGATGCGGAAGTAGTGGAAGTGGTTGTTGGAGTCCGACAGGCCCTGGCGGTTCTTCCAGCCGATGGCGGCGAGCTGTTCGTCGGTCAGCGGCTCGGTCATCAGCGCGTGGTCGTAGACCGGGACGATGTACGGGCGTACCCGCTTGACCAGGGACGGGAAGGCGTTGGTGCCCAGCGCGACATGGCGGGCGAAGACCCGGCCGTAGGGGGTGCGGACGGCCATGCCCGTACCTTCCGAGGCGAGCGCGGTGGCGCGGGTGCGCTCGTAGATGCGGACGCCGAGGCCGAGGCAGGCCTTCTTCAGGCCCCAGGCGAGGCGGGCCGGGTTGAGCATGGCGACGCCGTCGCGGTCCCACAGTCCGGCGCGGAAGGTCGGTGAGTCGACCTCGGCGCGCAGGGCGTCCTCGTCGAGGAAGGTGTGCCGGTCGAGGCCGAGTTCCGCGGCGTCCTCGGCGGCCTCCTGGAGTTCGGCGACCTGGTGGGGCTCGGTGGCGATGTCGATCTCGCCGGTGCGCTCGAAGGCGCAGTCGATGCCGTAGCGGGCGACGGCGTCCCCGATGGCGTCGAGGTTGCGGATGCCGAGCTTTTCGAGCGTGGCGAGTTCGCCGGGCCAGCGGGCCAGGCCGTTGCCGAGGCCGTGGGTGAGGGAGGCGGCGCAGAAGCCGCCGTTGCGCCCGGAGGCGGCCCAGCCGATCTCGGCTCCTTCGATGAGGACGACGTCGCGCGCGGGGTCCCGTTCCTTGGCGATCAGTGCGGTCCACAGTCCCGAGTAGCCGCCGCCGACGACCAGCAGATCGCAGGTCTCGTCGCCCACGAGGGCGGGCCGGGCGGCGGGGCGGGCCGGGTCGTCGAGCCAGAAGGGGGTGGGGGCGGCGTCCGCGAGTGCATGGACGGGGGACGCCCCGGACGTGTGCGGCATGGCAGCTCGTGCCATGTTCTCAGCTCCTCTTGCTCCTCTTGCGGCGGTTCCCGGCCAATTGACCGGCGAGTACACACAACACCGCGACCAGGAACATCGCGGTGCCGATGACATTGATCTGGACGGGCGTGCCCCGTTGTGCCGATCCCCAGACGAACATCGGGAAGGTCACGGTGGAGCCCGCGTTGAAGTTGGTGATGATGAAGTCGTCGAAGGACAGCGCGAAGGACAGCAGCGCACCGGCCGCGATGCCGGGGGCGGCGATCGGCAGGGTCACCCGCAGGAAGGTCTGGACGGGTGAGGCGTAGAGGTCCTGGGCGGCCTGTTCCAGTCGCGGGTCCATACTCATCACCCGGGCCTTGACCGCGGTGACCACGAAGCTCAGGCAGAACATGATGTGGGCGATGAGGATCGTCCAGAAGCCGAACTGGATGCCCATGTTGAGGAAGAGGGTGGCCAGCGAGGCGGCCATGACGACCTCGGGCATCGCCATCGGCAGAAAGATCAGGGTGTTGACGCCGGAGCGGGCGCGGAAGCGGTAGCGGGCCAGCGCGAACGCGATCATGGTGCCGAGGACGGTGGCGCCGACGGTGGCCCACAGCGCCAGCTGCAGGCTCAGGCCGAGCGAGCCGCACAGATCGGCGACGCCGCACGGATCGCGCCAGGCGTCCGTGGAGAAGTGCTGCCACTGGTAGTTGAAGCGGCCGTTGGGCTTGTTGAAGGAGAAGACCATCACCACGAGGTTGGGCAGGATCAGATAGCCCAGCGTGGCGAGGCCGGCGAGCGTGACGAGGTGGCGGCGCAGCCAGCGCAGGCCCCGGTTCGGGGTGCGGGCCGCGGGGGCCTGGGAGTCTTTCGTGGTCTCGTGGACGGCCATCAGACCAGGTCCTCCGTCCCGGACTTGCGGATGTAGAGGGTGACCATGGCGAGGATGGCCGCCATGAGGATGAAGGAGAGCGCGGCCGCGGTCGGGTAGTCCAGGACCCGCAGGAACTGGGACTGGATGACGTTGCCGATCATCTTCTGGTCGGTGGAGCCCAGCAGTTCGGCGTTGATGTAGTCACCGGCGGCAGGGATGAAGGTCAGCAGGGTGCCGGCGACGACACCGGGCATCGACAGCGGGAAGGTCACCCGGCGGAACGTGGTCGACGGGCGGGCGTAGAGGTCGCCGGCGGCCTCGTGCAGGCGCGGGTCGATGCGCTCCAGCGAGGTGTAGAGCGGCAGGACCATGAACGGCAGGAAGTTGTAGGTCAGTCCGCAGACCACCGCGAGCGGGGTGGCCAGCACCCGGTGCCCCTCGGTGACGCCCAGCCAGCTGGTGACGTCCAGGACGTGCAGCGAGTTCAGCACGCCGACGACCGGCCCGCCGTCGGCCAGGATCGTCTTCCAGGCGAGCGTACGGATCAGGAAGCTGGTGAAGAACGGGGCGATGACCAGGATCATCACCACATTGCGCCAGCGGCCCGCCTTGAAGGCGATGAGGTAGGCCAGCGGATAGCCCAGGACCAGGCAGAGCACGGTGGCGACGCCGGCGTACGCCATCGAGCGGACGAACTGCGGCCAGTATTCGCCGAGCGCGTCCCAGTAGGTGGCGAAGTGCCAGGTGACCTTGAAGCCCTCTTCGAGGGAGCCGGTCTGGATCGAGGTCGACGCCTGGTAGACGAGCGGTGCGGCGAAGAAGACGAGCAGCCACAGGATGCCGGGCAGCAGCAGCCAGTAGGGGACCAGGCGCTTGCGGACGGGGGTCTTGCGGAGGACGGGGGTCTCCGCCCCGGCCGGCCCGTCCGGTGGCGCGGGTGCGGAGGTCGTGATCGCTGGTGTCACGCCGCCTCCTCGTCGAGGTCCGCGCCGGCCTGGATGTCCTGGGCGGCGTCCAGACCGAAGGTGTGGGCCGGGCTCCAGTGCAGCACGATCCCGGCGCCGGGAACGAGGCGGCCGTCGCGCTCGATGTTCTGCTCGTAGACGGCGAGTTCGCCTCCCAGGCCGGGCACCTCGACGACGTACTGGGTGGAGACGCCGATGAAGCTGGCGTCCTTGATGCGGCCGGGCAGCCGGTTGTGGCCCTCGGTGATCGACCCGGCGTCGTCGCCGTGCTTCAGCGCGACCTTCTCGGGCCGCACGCCGGCCAGCACCTTCTCGCCCGTACGGGCTGAGGCGCTGCACCGGGCGGCGGGCAGCCGCAGCTTGGCGTCACCGGCCTTGAGCAGCAGCTCCTCGCCGCCGGCCTCGACGACCTCGGCCTCGATCAGGTTGGAGGTGCCCAGGAAGTTGGCGACGAAGGTGGTGGCGGGGTTCTCGTAGAGGTCGGCGGGGGCGCCGAGCTGTTCGACCCGGCCGCCGTTCATCACGGCCACGGTGTCGGCCATCGTCATGGCCTCCTCCTGGTCGTGGGTGACGTGCACGAAGGTGATGCCGACCTCGGTCTGGATGCGCTTGAGCTCCAGCTGCATCTGGCGGCGCAGCTTGAGGTCGAGGGCGCCCAGCGGTTCGTCGAGGAGCAGCACCTGCGGGTGGTTGATCAGCGCCCGGGCGACCGCGACCCGCTGCTGCTGGCCGCCGGAGAGCTGCTGCGGCTTGCGGCGCGCCATCGGCCCGAGCTGGACGAGGTCGAGCATCTCCTCGACCTGCTTCTTGACGGACTTGATGCCGCGGCGGCGCAGGCCGAAGGCGACGTTCTCGTAGATGTCCAGGTGCGGGAAGAGCGCGTAGTTCTGGAAGACGGTGTTGACCTGGCGCTTGTAGGGCGGCAGGGCGGTGACGTCCTGGCCGGACAGCTCGACGGTGCCGGTGGTCGGGTCCTCCAGCCCGGCGATCATGCGCAGGGTGGTCGTCTTGCCGCAGCCCGAGGCGCCCAGCAGCGCGAAGAAGGAGCCCGCGGGGACGGTCAGGTCGAGCGGATGGACGGCGGTGAAGGAGCCGTAGGTCTTGCTTATCCCGTGGAGGCGGACATCGCCGCCACTGCTCTGGGGGGTCGCGGTCTTCGTCATGTCGGTCGTCCCGTGTGTCGGAGGGCGAAACGGCTCGGGCGGGCCCGGTGGGGGGTCAGGCGCCGGTGAGGTCGGAGAACTTCTGGGAGAACTCCTTGTTCTCCTTGGCGGACAGGGCGCGGAAGGAGTGGGAGCGGGCGGCCATCTCCTTGTCCGGCAGGATCAGCGGGTTGTCGGCCGCGCTCTTGTCGATCTTGGCCAGTTCCTCGCGTACCCCGTCGACGGGACAGGCGTAGTTGATGTACGCCGCGAGCCGGGCCGCTGCCTTCGGCTCGTAGAAATAGTCGATGAGCCGTTCGGCGTTCTGCTTGTGGCGGGCCTTGTTCGGCACCATGAGGTTGTCGGTGGACGTCATGTAGCCGGACTTGGGGATGGCGTAGGCGATGTCCGGGTTGTCGCTCTGGAGCTGGACGATGTCACCGGCCCAGGCCACACAGGCGGCGAGATCGCCCTTGTCCAGGTCGTTGGTGTAGTCGTTGCCGGTGAAGCGGCGGATCTGCTTGGAGTCGACGCCCTTCTGGAGCCGGGCGATGGCCGCGTCGTAGTCGTCCGCGGTGACGTCCTCGGGCCGCTTGCCCATGTCCAGCAGCGTCAGCCCGATGCTGTCGCGCATCTCGGAGAGGAAGCCGACCCGCCCCTTGAGCTTCGGGTCCTCCAGCAGCTGGCTGACCGAGTCGACCTTCTTCCCGCCGGTGGCCTTCTTGTTGTACGCGATGATCGCCGGGATGCCCTGCCAGACGTAGGAGTGCGCGCGGCCCGGGTCCCAGGCGGGGTCGCGGTACTGCGCCGAGAGGTTGGCGTAGGCGTGCGGCAGGTTGGCGGGGTCCAGCTGCTGGATCCAGCCCAGGGAGATCATCCGGGCGCACATCCAGTCGGTGAGCACGATCAGATCGCGGCCGGTGTCCTGGCCGGCCGCGAGCTGCGCCTGGATCTTGCCGAAGAACTCGTCGTTGTCGTTGATGTCCTCGGTGTATTTGACGGCGATGCCGGTGCGCCGGGTGAAGCGGTCCAGCGTCGGACGGTGCTTGCCGTCCTTGCTGACGTCCATGTACTCGGTCCAGTTGGAGAAGTTGAGACGCTTCTCCGCCGCGGAGTGGTCCTCGCTCCGGCCGGCGTCCGTACGGCCGGCGGGCGGGATCCCGCACGCCGTCAGGGCGCCCAGCCCGCCGGCCGCGGCCGCCACGGCACCGCCGGCGCGCAGCAGGGAGCGGCGGGTCATGGCGAGCCGGCCGTTGGTCATACTGCGGCGCACGGCGGCGAGTTCGACCGGGGACAGGGGTTCGGGCTGCTCGTGGTGCTCCATGGGCGGTGCCCTTTCAGGGGTGAACCCGGCTCTCGGCCGGTGATGACGATGCCGCGCGGCGCGGGCCGCAGGGGTGGCGGCGGGGCTGCCCCGCCGCCGTAAGGGTGGGACGTCCATTACGGGCGGTCCCCGAAGACCGTGCGGTGCCAGTCCTTCCGTGCCACCGCGGTGTTGTCGTACATGACGTGCTTGACCTGGGTGTACTCCTCGAAGGAGTAGGCCGACATGTCCTTGCCGAAGCCGGACGCCTTGGCGCCGCCGTGCGGCATCTCGCTGATGATCGGAATGTGGTCGTTGACCCAGACACAGCCCGCGTTGATCTCGCGGGTGGCGCGGCCGGTGCGGTAGACGTCCCGGCTCCAGGCGGAAGCGGCCAGCCCGTAGGGGGAGTCGTTGGCCAGCGCGATGCCCTCGTCGTCGCTGTCGAAGGGCAGCACGACCAGGACCGGGCCGAAGATCTCGGACTGCACGATCTCGCTGTCCTGGGCGGCTCCGGCGATCAGCGTGGGCCGGTAGTACGCGCCGTTGGCCAGCTCCGTGTGGGGGCCGAAGTCGGGGGCCTCGCCGCCGGTGACGACGGTGGCGTAGGCGCGCGCCCGGTCCACGAAGGCGGCGACCCGGTCGCGCTGGGCGTGCGAGATCAGCGGGCCCAGGTCGGTGGACGGGTCGAAGGGGTCGCCGAGCCGCACGGTCGCCATCAGGTCGGCGACGCCGCTGACGAAGGCGTCGTAGAGGGGGCGCTGGACATAGGCGCGGGTGGCGGCGGTGCAGTCCTGGCCGGTGTTGATCAGTGCCCCGGCGACCGCGCCGTGGACGGCGGCCTCCAGGTCGGCGTCGTCGAAGACGACGAAGGGGGCCTTGCCGCCGAGTTCGAGGTGCAGCCGCTTGACGGTGCCGGTGGCGATCTCGGCGACCCGCTTGCCGACGGCGGTCGAGCCGGTGAAGGAGGTCATGGCGACGGAGGGGTGGCCGACGAGGCGCTCACCGGCGTCCCGGCCGGCGCCGGAGACGATGTTGAGCGCTCCGTCGGGCAGCCCCGCGCGCTGGGCGGCCTGCGCGAACAGCAGCGAGGTGAAGGGGGTGATCTCGGCCGGCTTGAGGACGATGGTGTTGCCCGCGGCGAGGGCCGGCAGCACCTTCCAGGCGGCCATCTGGAGCGGGTAGTTCCAGGGCGCGATGGAGCCGACGACCCCGATCGGCTCGCGGCGGATCACGGAGGTGTGGTCGGGGCTGTATTCCCCGGCCGCCTTGCCCTCCAGATGGCGGGCGGCGCCCGCGAAGAACGCGGCGTTGTCGATCGAGCCCGGTACGTCGAACTCCTCGCTGAGCTTGATCGGCTTTCCGCAGTTCAGCGACTCGGCACGGGCGAGGTCGCCGGCGTCCTCGGCGAGCGCGGCGGCGAAGCGGTGCAGGGTGTCGGAGCGCTCGCCGGGTGTGGCGCCGCCCCAGTCCGCGAACGCCCGTCGTGCGGCGTCGACGGCCGCGTCCACCTCCGCCTCGCCGGCGAGTTCGTAGGAGTACACCGTCTCGCCGGTCGCCGGGTCCACGACGGCCTGGGTACGGCCGGAACTGCCGCTCCGGAGACTGCCTGCGATGAATTGCGCGCCCTCGGCGAACCGCTCGGTGGCATCGAACCGCTGATCCATGGTGCTCTCCTCCGCCGGGCGCCGGGGCCGCTCAGCGGCGCTGCCTGGCGTAGCTATTTCCGGAATCGATGGCCGATCCTGGCAGAGGAACGCAACCTCAACAAGTGATTCCGTTGTTGCCTTTTGGTTACACGACGAAATCTGTTCTTTGCCGGGCAACGCCCCCGACACGTTGTCGGTGCCCGCTGACAGAATCCCGGCATGATGCACGACCACACGGGGACCACCACGGGGGAAGCGGCCGGACCCGCCGCCGACGGGCCGCGCTCGGTCGACGAGCTGCGCGGGGCGACGGCCGCCGGGAAGCACCCGAAGTACGTCTTCTTCTGGGGCCACAGCCCGCGCCGCGACGGCAGCCTCGGCGCCGGTTGCTTCAGCCAGTGGTGGCCCTCCCCCTTCACCGTCGACGGTGTCCACTACGCCACCGCGGAGCACTGGATGATGGCCGGCAAGGCCCGGCTGTTCGGCGACGCGGAGGCCGAGCGGCGGGCGCTCGCGGCGCGCCACCCCCGCCAGGCCAAGGACGCCGGGCGTACGGTCCGCGGCTTCGACGAGGAGACCTGGCAGCGCCGGCGCTTCGCCCTGGTCGTCGAGGGCAGCGTGCACAAATTCGGCCAGGACGCCGCACTGCGGGAGTACCTGCTGGGCACGGGGTCCCGGGTGCTGGTCGAGGCCAGCCCGCTGGACCGGATATGGGGCATCGGCCTGGCCGCCGACGAGGAGCGGG
The DNA here is from genome assembly GCF_004122735.1 of Streptomyces sioyaensis. Taxonomy (GTDB): domain Bacteria; phylum Actinomycetota; class Actinomycetes; order Streptomycetales; family Streptomycetaceae; genus Streptomyces; species Streptomyces sioyaensis. The sequence continues at coordinate 11,156 of NZ_SDIF01000066.1, forward strand.
CCGCCGACCCGGCGCGCTGGCGGGGCCTGAATCTGCTGGGCTTCGCGCTGATGGCGGCCCGGCAGCGGCTGCGCGAAGAGGCGGGCGGGCACGTGGAGGGCAGGCAGTCGTAGGGCAGGCCCCGGGGCCGCTTCGCGGGCCGGTGCACCGGCCCCCGCACCATGACCGCGCCGCCCCGCATAGCATGGCCGGGCCCCTCCGCGCACTCCGGCGCACCCTTTGACCAGGAGGAACCGTTGTCCGATCTCGATGCGTTCATCACGGGCCTGCCCAAGGCGGAGCTGCACGTCCACCACGTCGGATCGGCGTCCCCGCGTATCGTCTCCGAACTGGCGGCCCGCCACCCCGACTCCGCCGTCCCCACCGACCCCGACGCCCTGGTCGACTACTTCACCTTCCGCGACTTCGCGCACTTCATCGAGGTCTACCTCTCCGTCGTGGACCTGATCCGCGACGCCGAGGACGTCCGGCTGCTGACGTACGAGGTCGCCCGGGACATGGCCCGGCAGCAGATCCGCTACGCCGAGCTGACCGTCACGCCCTTCAGCTCGACCAGCCGCGGCATCCCCGACGCCGCGTTCGTCGAGGCGATCGAGGACGCCCGCAAGGCGGCGGAGTCGGAGCTGGGTGTGGTGCTGCGCTGGTGCTTCGACATCCCCGGCGAGGCGGGCCTGGCGTCCGCGGAGGAGACCGCCAGGATCGCCTGCGACCTGCAGCCCGAGGGCCTGGTCTCGTTCGGCCTCGGCGGTCCGGAGATCGGGGTGTCGCGCCCGCAGTTCAAGCCCTACTTCGACCGCGCCCGCGCGGCCGGACTGCACTCCGTCCCGCACGCCGGCGAGACCACCGGCCCCGGCACGATCTGGGACGCGCTCCGCGAGCTGGGCGCCGAGCGCATCGGCCACGGCACCAGCGCCACCCAGGACCCCGCGCTGCTGGCCCATCTCGCCGAGCACCGCATCCCGCTGGAGGTCTGCCCCACCTCCAACATCGCCACCCGCGCGGTGCGCACCCTGGACGAGCACCCGCTCAAGGAGATGGTCGACGCGGGCCTGCTGGTCACCATCAACAGCGACGACCCCCCGATGTTCGGCACCGACCTCAACACCGAATACGGCGTGGCCGCCCGCCTGTTGGGCCTCGACACGAAGGGTGTGGCCGGCCTCGCCAAGAACGCCGTCGAGGCCTCCTTCATGGACGCCCCCGCGAAGGCCCGGCTGTCGGCCGAGATCGACACGTACACGGCGTCCTGGCGCGCCTGACCACGAGGGCCGGCGCCCCGACCGCCCGCCCGTCGTCCCGCCGGCCGCACCCGCGGCCGGCGGGACGACCGCGGGCCCGATCCCCTACCACCCCACGACTACAACCCCACGATCCCGTTCCACTCCTTGGCGAACTCGGTCCGCTCGGTGGAGGTGATGTCGCGGGCGATGGCCAGCCGCTTGCGCATCGCGTCGTCGGGGAAGATCAGCGGATCCTCGGCGAGGGCGGCCCGCTCCTTGTCCCTGGAGGACGCGAGGACCTCGCGCGCGGCCGGTACGGGACAGACGTAATTGACCCAGGCGGCCAGCTCCGCGGCCACCGCCGGCTCGTAGTAGTAGTCGATCAGCCGCTCGGCGGTGCGCTTGTGCGCGGCGAGGTTGGGGATCAGCAGGCTCTCCGCCCAGAGTTCGGCGCCCTCCTGCGGCACCACGAACTCGATGTCCGGGTTGTCGGCCTGCAGTTGGATCACATCGCCCGAGTAGGCCTGGGCGGCGAGCACGTCCCCGGAGTCGAGGTCCTTGATGTAGTCGTTGCCGGTGAACCTCCGGATGTGGCCGCGGCTCACCAGCCGGCGGATCCGGTCGGTCATCCGGTGGAAGTCCTCGGCCGTCCAGCGGGTGATGTCGACGCCGTCGCCCTGCATCAGCATCGCGAACGATTCATCGAGCCCGGAGAGCAGGGTGACCCGGCCGCGCAGCGCGTCCTGCCACAGATCCGAGGTGTGCTTGATCTCCCGGCCGAGTTTCCGGCGGTTGTAGGCGATACCGGTGATCCCGGACTGCCAGGGCACGGAGTGTCCGCGGCCCGGGTCGAAGTGCGGGGTGCGCAGCTGCGGATCGAGGTACCGGGCGACGTGCGGCTGGGCGGCCCGGTCCATCTCCTGCACCCACCCCAGCCGCACGAGGCGGGCGCACATCCAGTCGCTCATGACGATCAGATCGCGACCGGTGCTCTGGTGGTTCATCAGCGCCGGGCCGATCTTGCCGAAGAACTCGTCGTTGTCGTTGATCTCCTCGGTGTACGTGACGGAGATCCCGCTGCGCCGCTCGAACGCCTCCAGGGTGGGCCGGCGCTGCTTGTCGTGGTCGTCGACGTCGATGTACAGCGGCCAGTTCGCGAAGGTGAGCCGGGGGTCGCGCGCCGACCGGTCCGGGCCGGCGCGGTCCGCCGCCCTGACGTACGCGGGCGGCACCCCGCATCCGGTCACGGCGGCCAGCGCCCCGGTCACCCCTGTCGCTCCCGCACCCCGGAGCAGCGCACGCCGCGAAAGATCAGCCATGGCGAGCACTCTCACGCGCCGCGGGCGGAGGCGGCAAGAGACAGAGCGTCCATTGCCGGGCCTCCGCCCGCGACGGTGTGTCGGGCGCCGCGTGCCGCGTGCCGCCCAACGGAGCCAATTCCCCGGTGGTGCCTGCCGGTTCAGCCGTTCAGCGAGGTCATCACGTGCTTGATGCGGGTGTAGTCGTCGAAGCCGTAGGACGACAGGTCCTTGCCGTAGCCGGACTTCTTGAATCCGCCGTGCGGCATCTCGGCGACCAGCGGGATGTGGGTGTTGATCCACACACAGCCGAAGTCGAGACTCCGCGACATCCGCATCGCGCGGGCGTGGTCCTTGGTCCACACCGAGGACGCCAGCGCGTACTCGACGCCGTTGGCCCACTGGACCGCCTGCTTCTCGTCGGAGAAGGACTGGACGGTGATGACCGGACCGAAGACCTCGTGCTGGACGATCTCGTCGTCCTGCTTGAGGCCCGAGACGACGGTCGGGGCGAAGAAGTAGCCCTTCTCGCCGACCTGTTCGCCGCCCGCCTCGATCTTGGCGTGCGCGGGCAGCCGCTCGATGAAGCCCTTGACCTGCTTCAGCTGGTTGGCGTTGTTCAGCGGGCCGTAGAGCACGTCCTCGTCGTCGACCGCGCCGGTCTTGGTCTCCGAGGCCGCCTTGGCCAGCGCGGCGACGAACTCGTCGTGGATGGACTCCTGGACCAGCACCCGGGTCGCGGCCGTACAGTCCTGGCCGGCGTTGAAGTAACCGGCGACGGAGATGTCCTCGACGGCCTTGGCGATGTCGGTGTCCTCGAAGACGACGACCGGCGCCTTGCCGCCCAGCTCCAGATGGACCCGCTTGAGGTCCTTGGAGGCGGACTCGGCGACCTGCATACCGGCACGCACCGAGCCGGTGATCGAGGCCATCGCCGGGACCTTGTGCTCGACCATCAGCCGGCCGGTCTCGCGGTCACCGCAGATGACGTTGAACACGCCGCGGGAGTGGCCCAGTTCGTCCAGCACGCTGCCGATGATGTCGGCGATCAGCACCGTCGAGGCCGGGGTGGTGTCGGACGGCTTGATGACGACGGTGTTGCCCGCCGCCAGCGCGGGGGCGAACTTCCACACGGCCATCATCATCGGGTAGTTCCACGGCGCGACCTGGGCGCAGACGCCGACCGGCTCACGACGGATGATGGAGGTGAAGCCGTCCATGTACTCGCCGGCCGAGCGGCCCTCCAGCATCCGGGCGGCACCCGCGAAGAAGCGGATCTGGTCCACCATCGGCGGGATTTCCTCGGAGCGTACGAGCGCGATCGGCTTGCCGCAGTTCTCGGACTCGGCGGCGATCAGCTCCTCGGCCCGCTCCTCGAAGCGGTCGGCGACCTTGAGCAGGACCTTCTGGCGCTCGGCGGGGATCAGGTCGCGCCACGCGGGGAAGGCGGCCTCGGCGGCAGCCATCGCCGCGTCCACGTCGGCGGCGCCCGAGAGCGGGGCGGTGGCGTATGCCTCGCCCGTCGCGGGGTTGACCACCTCCGTGGTCCGCCCGTCGGCGGCGTCCCGGAACTCCCCGTCGATGTAGTTGCGCAGACGACGCAGTGCGGTGGTCACTGTGCGCCCCCTTCAGTCAGTTGTCCGGTGATGTGGCTCCAGCCTAGCCATGGGACCCACGTTTTCAACACACCCGCCACTCGGTAACAACGGAATCAGTGAAATTTCGATCGCGGCACGACTAATTTCATCGGTTTGGGGTTGCAAGACAGACGAGGCTCGTGCACAGTGAACGACGTGGCGCCTCCCCGAAACAGTCATGACAGAACCGGCACTCCGTCGATCGACTCCGTCTCCCTGGCGATCATCGAGCAGCTCCAGGAGGACGGGCGCCGTCCGTATGCCGCGATCGGCAAGGCCGTGGGCCTGTCCGAAGCGGCGGTGCGCCAGCGCGTACAGAAGCTGCTCGACCAAGGCGTGATGCAGATCGTCGCGGTCACCGACCCCCTCACGGTCGGTTTCCGCCGGCAGGCAATGGTCGGCATCAACGTCGAGGGCGACCTCGACCCCGTGGCCGACGCCCTGACGGCCATGGAGGAGGTCGAGTACGTCGTCATGACCGCAGGCTCCTTCGATCTCCTCATCGAGATCGTCTGCGAGGACGACGACCACCTGCTGGAAATGATCAACAAGCACATCCGCACGCTTCCCGGCGTCCGGACCACCGAGAGCTTCGTGTACCTCAAGCTCCGGAAGCAGACCTACACCTGGGGAACGAGATAGCAATGAGCGGCGACCTCTCCAAGACGGCCTACGACCACCTGTGGATGCACTTCACCCGCATGTCGTCGTACGAGAACGCCCCCGTGCCCACGATCGTGCGCGGCGAGGGCACCAACATCTACGACGACAAGGGCAAGCGCTACATCGACGGCCTCGCCGGCCTCTTCGTGGTCAACGCCGGCCACGGCCGGGTCGAGCTCGCCGAGACGGCCTCCAAGCAGGCGCAGGAGCTGGCCTTCTTCCCCGTGTGGTCCTACGCCCACCCCAAGGCCGTGGAGCTCGCCGAGCGCCTGGCCCACGAGGCCCCCGGCGACCTCAACAAGGTCTTCTTCACCACCGGTGGCGGCGAGGCCGTCGAGACCGCCTGGAAGCTGGCCAAGCAGTACTTCAAGCTCGTCGGCAAGCCGATGAAGCACAAGGTGATATCCCGCGCGGTCGCCTACCACGGCACCCCGCAGGGCGCCCTGTCCATCACCGGTCTGCCCGGCCTGAAGGCCCCCTTCGAGCCGCTGGTCCCCGGCGCGCACAAGGTCCCGAACACCAACATCTACCGCGCCCCGATCCACGGCGACGACCCCGAGGCCTTCGGCCGCTGGGCCGCCGACCAGATCGAGCAGCAGATCCTCTTCGAGGGCCCGGAGACCGTCGCCGCGGTCTTCCTGGAGCCGGTGCAGAACGCCGGCGGCTGCTTCCCGCCGCCCCCCGGCTACTTCCAGCGGGTCCGCGAGATCTGCGACCAGTACGACGTGCTGCTCGTCTCCGACGAGGTCATCTGCGCCTTCGGCCGGCTGGGCACCACGTTCGCCTGCGACAAGTTCGGCTACGTCCCGGACATGATCACCTGCGCCAAGGGCATGACCTCGGGCTACTCCCCGATCGGCGCCTGCATCATCTCCGACCGCCTGGCCGAGCCGTTCTACCAGGGCGACAACACCTTCCTGCACGGCTACACCTTCGGCGGCCACCCGGTCTCCGCGGCCGTCGGCGTCGCCAACCTCGACATCTTCGAGCGTGAGGGCCTCAACCAGCACGTCCTCGACAACGAGGCCAACTTCCTGAACACCCTGCAGAAGCTGCACGACCTGCCGATCGTCGGCGACGTCCGCGGCAACGGCTTCTTCTACGGCATCGAACTCGTCAAGGACAAGGCCACCAAGGAGTCCTTCAACGACGAGGAGACCGAGCGCGTCCTGTACGGCTTCCTCTCCAAGGCGCTGTACGACAACGGTCTCTACTGCCGCGCCGACGACCGTGGCGACCCGGTCATCCAGCTCGCCCCGCCGCTCATCGCCGACCAGCCGGTCTTCGACGAGATCGAGCAGATCCTGCGCACGGTCCTCACCGAGGCCTGGACCAAGCTCTGACCCCCGCGGCAGCGCCCGCCGCACGCCGGGACAACTGAACATCCAGCGGCCCAGATTCACTCACTTCAAGCCATACGAGTGAATCTGGGCCGTTGTGCTGCCAAGCCACGAATACCAGGGGTCACCAGTACTTACCGTGCTAGGGACCGATACCCTCCATGGTCGTTCACCCGGTCGGGGGAACGATTCGACGCCTACAACAAGAGGTGCGCAGATGGTGGCCCCGCCTGACAACGACGTTCTCTGGGCCCGCGGCCTGCACCACACGCACGGCGGCACCTCCGCCCTCGCCGGAGTCTCCGTCGGCGTCCGCGAAGGCGAGATCCTCGCCGTCACCGGCCCGCGCGGCAGTGGCAAGACCACCCTGCTGAAATGTCTCTCCGGCCAGCTCGTCCCGACCGAGGGCGAGGTCTGGTTCAACAGCTCCCCCGTGCACACCCTCTCCTCCCCCAGCCGGGAGCGGCTGCGCCTGGACCGGTTCGGCTGGATCGACACCGAACCGCACCTCGTCCACGAGCTCACCGCCTGGGAGAACGCCGCCCTCCCCCTGCTGCTCCGCGGCACCGGCACCCGCTCCGCCAAGCACACCGCCCTCGAATGGCTCGACCGCCTCGATGTCGGCATGTGCGCCGGCCGCCGCCCCGCCAAGCTCGACCAGTCCCAGCGCCAGCGCGTCGCCATCGCCCGTGCGCTCGCGACCACCCCCCAGGTGCTGTTCGCCGACGAACCGACCGCCCCGCTGCACCGCGCCGACGGCACCCAGGTGCTGCGCACCCTGACCACCGCGGCCCGCTCGCACCAGATCACCGTGGTCCTGGCGACCCATGACCCGGACGTCGCCACGCTCGCCGACCGGAGCCTGGCGCTCCTCGACGGCCGCCCGGCGAGTGCCGCCTCCGCCGCCGGCGGCTCCTCCGATGAGGAAAGCAGGGCAGCGTGCTCGCTCTCCGTCTAGCCCGCGGCTCGCACCCCGTCGTCCTGCTGCGCCGGCTGTCCGTCGCCGCCGCCGCGGCCGGCACCGGGTTCCTGCTGCTCTCCACCGTCGGCCACGCCGCCGGCCACCCGTCCGCGGCCGACCAGTCCCTGGTACGCCTGCTGTGGTGTGCGGCGCCGCTGGCGGCCACCGCCCAGTTCGCGGTGTCCACCGCCCGTACGGACCCCGCCGCCCGTCTGCAGCGCGGGATGGCCGCGGCCGGCCTCGGCCCGCTGCGCCTCACCCTGCTCGCGACGGCCTCCACCGCACTGACCTGTCTGCTCGGCGTCCTCCTCGCGCTGCTGGCCTTCCTGCGGCTGCGCGGCGACCTGGGCGGCCCGGGCAGCTCGGCCTCGCTCGGCATCGACGCCGCCCTGCTCGGCGCGGGCCATCCGGTGCCGCTCGCCGGCGCCCTCCTGCTGCTGGCGACCGTGCCGTTGACCGCCGCGGTCGCCACCGCCGTCGCCCTGCGGCCCCGTAACGAGAACGGCTCCCGCGAGACCGCGGCCCGCCCCCGGACCGCCCCGCCCTCCGGTCTCCCCTGGGGCATCGCCCTGGCCGCGGCCGGCCTGGCGATCGAGGCGTACACCAGCCCCGGCCCGCACGCCCCCGGCGGGCTGCTGCCGCTGCCCGGCCGGCTGATCGGCAGCCCGCCCGGCGTGCTCGCCGGCTGGGCGCTGTCCGCCTTCGGCCTGGTCCTGGCCGGTCCCGGGCTGGTGCATCTGTGCGGCCGGCTGCTCTGCGCCGGGCGGCCGGGCGCGCTGCGCCTGCTGTCCGGGCGGGTGCTCCAGGAGGAGTCGCACCGCCTCGGCCGCCCGCTGGGGGTGCTGTGCGCGGTCGGCTCCGCCGCGTACGCCGCCGTGAAGGTCTACGAGGCCTCGCCCGCCCGTCCCTTCGGGCCGCTCACCGCGGTCGGCGCGGCGGTGGTCCTCGCCTGTGTGACCGCCAGCGCGCTCACCGCCGCACTGGAATCCCGCACCGCCCGCGCCCACACCACGGCCGCCCTTCGCCGGCTGGGCGCCTCCGCGTCCGTCCTCCACCGCGCCGCGGCGCTGCGCGGCCTGGCCCTGGTCCTCGTCCTGGCGCCCCTGACGTGGACGGTCGCGGAGATGGCCACCCTTCCCCTGGTGCACTGAGGGGCCCGGCCCGCCGGGTCCGCGGACGGCTCGGGGCACCGGGGACGGGGGACCTGCGCGGCCGGCGGCGCCGGGGCCCACCGCACACCGCGGTCCCGGACCGCCACCTGGCCCCTGGGGGGCGTCACCGCGGTCCTAACATGACGCACGTGCAGTCGAATTCACATGCCTCCGCCGCCCGCCGTCCCCCCGCCCACGACGACAACCACGACCACGAGATCGAGTCCCTGGAGGAGTTCGACCGGGTCGTCGCCGCCGGCAGCCTCGCCGGACACCGCGTCCAGTCGGTCGATCTGACGGACCGTACGTTCGCGCTGCTCAGCACGGACACCTCGGATTCCGTGTTCCTCGGCTGCGCCATGGAGGAGGACGCCGCCGCCAAGATACGTGCCGGCGGCGCCCTGGTCTTCCCGCCCGTACCGGACCTGCCGTTCGATCCCTACCGGGGCGGGCTCTACGGACCGGACGAGCTCTTCGCGCAGCTGGTCGACGCCGGCTACGACGCCACCCCGGACGCCCGCACCTACGCCTGGTTCCAGGAGACCAAGGCGGACGGCGACATCTTCGCCTCGATGCTGCGCAGCATCCACGACGACGCCGTCTCCGACGCCCTGGACGAAGACCTCGCCGGTGCCCAGGTGGTGGGCATCATGGGCGGCCACGCCCTGGAGCGCGGCTCCGCGGCCTACGCGGGCGCGGCCCGGCTCGGCCGCCGGCTCGCCCGCACCGGCCTGACCGTGGCGACCGGCGGCGGACCGGGCGCGATGGAGGCGGCGAACCTCGGGGCGTACGCCGCGCCCTTCGAGGACGGCATGCTCGACTCGGCGCTGGAGATCCTCGCCAAGGCACCGCACTTCGCCCCGTCGGTCACCGACTGGGCCCGGGCCGCCTTCGAGATACGGCGCGGCTGGCCGGACGGCGGCGCCTCGGTCGGCATCCCCACCTGGTTCTACGGGCACGAGCCGCCGAACGCCTTCGCCTCCCGGATAGCGAAGTACTTCGTCAACGCGGTGCGCGAGGACGGTCTGCTGGCGCGCTCCCGGGCCGGTGTGGTGTTCCTGCCGGGCGCGGCCGGGACCGTACAGGAGATCTTCGACAACGCGACCCCGAACTACTACGGGTCGCGGGGCGAACCGACCCCGATGGTGCTGGTGGACCGCGCGCACTGGACCGAGAAGCTCCCCGCCTGGCCGCTGCTCCAGGCGCTCGCGTCCGGGCGGTCGATGGCGGCCCGGATCGCGCTGGTCGACTCGGTGGACGAAGTCCCGGAGACCCTGGCCCGCCTCGGCACCGGGGCCCCGGCCTGATCCGGCCGCGGCGGGCTCCCCGCTTCCGCGCCGGGCCCCGCCGCCGTTCCCCACCGGACGGCCGTACAGGTGCTTTTGCCCGCCCGAGGCAACGTCGGTCCCCGAATGCACGTCTGCCAGTCCGGCAGTGAAGAGGCAGTACGGACAGCGGGCGAACGGAGCTCTTGGTGATCATCGGTCTGCTGACGGCCGTGGCGGCGTCGGCCGGTTACGGCACGGGATCGGTTCTGCAGGCGCTGGGCTCGCGCAAATCCGCCCGCCGGGAGGCGGCCAAGGCCTCCGCCTCCGGTGTCACCCAGCACGGCGGCCCCAGCCTGGCGTCCACCGCAAAGGCGGCCGTGACCTGGGAATTCATGCTGGGTACGGTGCTGGACTTCGTAGGGTTCGGGCTCGGCGCGCTGGCGGCCCGGCTACTGCCGCTGTTCCTGTCGCAGACCGTGATCAGCGCCAACCTCGTGATCACTGCCGTATTGAGCGTCAAGCTCCTCGGCATCCGGCTCACCCGCGCCGAGTGGACCTCCATCGCCGTGGTCTGTTCGGCGCTGGTGCTGCTGGCCACGGCCGCCGGGCCGGAGGGCAGCGGCCACACCCCGCTCGCCGCCCACTGGTGGCTGCTCGCCGCCTCCGTCGTACTCATCGGCGGCGGCACCGTGGTCGTGCGGCTGCTCGGCGCGCGGGCGGCGATCCTCGCGGGGCTCTTCTCCGGCCTGGGCTTCGGCGCGCTCGGCATCGGGGTACGGGTGCTGAACGGGATGGCCCCCTTCGATCTGCCGTCCCTGCTCGGCGACCCCGCGCTGTACGCGATCGGCGTCGCCGGTATCGGCGGGATGTATCTGCACACCGTCGCCCTCCAGCTCGGCTCAGTGAACGGCGCCACGGCGGCGCTGGTGGTGGGCGAGACGGTGATCCCCGGCATTCTCGGGGTGCTGTGGCTGGGCGACTCCTCCCGGCCGGGCTTCGCCTGGGTCGCCGTCCTGGGCTTCGTGGTGGCGGTGGCCGGGGCCGTCGCGGTCGCGTGGTTCGGCGAACCCGAGGCGGGGGCGCAGCCGGACCCGGCACCGGCCGGTGAGCGGCCCGCCGAGACGGCGGCGCGCTGAGGCGGCGGCCCACGGGGAAGACCGGCCCACGGAGACCGACCGGGCTGCTACGGAGCAGACCCGGCTGCTGAGGACACCGAGGACCGGCCCCTGGCCGGCGCCCGCTCCCCCGGCCGGCGCCCTCCACGCGGTCAGCCCGCCGGCGCCCCGGCGTCCAGCACCACCACGTCCGGGGCGGCGAAGGCGAGGCCCACCCGCTCGCCCACCTCGGGCGCGTCGCGCAGGGTGCAGGCCGCCTCGATCTGCGGTCCGGCGGCGGGGTGCAGCAGCAGCGCGACATGGGTGCCGCGGAACGTCCGGGCCGCGACCGTGGCAGGCAGGCCGTCCGGGGCCGCCGTCAGCCGCACCCCGGCCGGGCGGACGAGCAGGCGGCAGGGCCCGTCCGCGGTGCCGTCCGGGACCGGCACCTTGCCCCAGGGGGTGGCGGCCGCCTCGCCCTGCACCGTCGCCTCGACCACGTTGTCGAAGCCGAGGAAGCGGGCGACGAATTCCGAGGCGGGCCGCTGCCAGACCTCCAGCGGGGTGCCGCTCTGCGCGATCCGGCCGTCCTGCATCACCACGACCCGGTCGGCGAGCGCGAAGGCCTCGCCCTGGTCGTGCGTGACGGCGAGCACGGTCGTACCCAACTCCCGGAAGAGCCGCCGGAGTTCGACGACCAGCCGTTCGCGCAGCCCGCGGTCGAGCTGCCCGAGGGGCTCGTCCAGCATCAGCAGACGGGGGCGGGGGGCCAGCGCGCGGGCCAGCGCGACCCGCTGCTGCTCACCGCCGGACAGCGAGGCCACGGCCCGCCGCTGGGCGCCCGGCAGCCCCACGAGGTCCAGGAGTTCGGTGACCGTACGCTCCCGGTCGGCGCGCGAGGCCCCCCGCATCCGCAGCCCGAAGGCGACGTTGCCCTCGACATCGCGCTGCGGGAAGAGCTGGTGGTCCTGGAACATCAGGCCGACGCCGCGCCGGTGCGCGGGCACCCCCCGCTGCTCCCGCCCCTCCAGCAACACCTGTCCGGCGTCGGCGGGTTGGAGACCCGCGACCACCCTCAGCAGGGTGGACTTGCCGCTGCCGCTCGGCCCCAGGACGCAGACGATCTCCTGCGCGGCGACGTCCAGGTCCACCGCGTCGAGGGCGGGCCGCCCGGCCGCGGTGAAGCGGACGGTCACCCCGCCCAGCCGCAGCAGCTCCGGCGCCCGTGTGCTGGTGTCCCCTGTCGTCATCTAGAACTCCCCGGAGTGGTCGACGGGGCGCAGGCGCTCCAGTACCAGCAGGGCGCCGGCACACACCACCATCAAGATGGTCGACAACGCCATCGCCTGCCCGTAGTTGGTCTCCCCCGCTCGCCCCAGCAGGCGGGCCACGGCGACCGGCAGCGTCGGCCGGTCCGGCCGCGCGATGAAGACGGTCGCCCCGAACTCGCCGAGCGACACCGCGAAGGCGAAGCCCGCGGCGATCAGCAGCGCCCGCCGCACCAGCGGCAGGTCGACCTCACGCCACACCCGCCAGGGCGAGGCGCCGAGCACGGCGGCGGCCTCCCGCAGCCGGGAATCGACCGCCCGCAGGACCGGCAGCATCGTCCGGACCACGAACGGCACTCCCACCAGCGCCTGGGCGAGCGGGACCAGCCACCACGAGGCACGCAGGTCGAGCGGCGGGGTGTCGAGGCTGATCAGAAATCCGAAGCCGACGGTCACCGCGGAGACCCCAAGCGGCAGCATCAGCAGGGCGTCGAAGCCGCGGACGAACCGGCTGATCGCGGGCGTCCGTCCGGACGGGCCGCTCCGCAGCCGGGGCAGCGTCAGGACGGCGGCCGCCAGCCCGCCCACCACCACAGCGATCACCGTGGCCGCGGCCCCGTAGGCGAGCGAATTCCACAGGGCGTCCAGGGGCGCGACGGCGAAGGTGCTGTCGGCGGCCGCGGCGGACCGCAGCGAGGTGTAGAAGACCGTTCCGTAGCCGTCCGGCCCGGCGAACGACCGCTCCACCAGCACCACCAGCGGCACCAGCAGCAGGACGGTGATGACGGCGAGCGTGCCCCACAGCAGGGCCCACTGGCCGCCGCCGCGCGGCCGGTGGGCGGTCCGCGACGCGTCCACCAGCCGCAGCGCGGACTCCCGGCGGCGCACGGCCCGGGCGTGCAGCGCCAGCACGCCCAGGACCGCGGCGAACTGGACGAGCGTGAGCACCGCGGCCGTCGGCAGGTCCAGGAAGTCCGCGGTCTGCCGGTAGATCTCCACCTCCAGCGTGGAGAAGGTGGGCCCGCCCAGGATCTGCACCACGCCGAAGGAGGTGAAGGTGAAGAGGAAGACCATCAGCGCAGCGGCCGCGACGGCCGGGCCCAGCGCGGGCAGCGTCACCCGCCGCCAGGCCGCGAACCGCCCGGCCCCCAGCACCCGCGCCGCCTCTTCCTGCCGCGGATCGAGCTGTCCCCACAGGCCGCCGACGGTGCGGACGACCACCGCGTAGTTGAAGAAGACATGCGCCAGCAGGATCGCCCACACCGAGGTGTCCAGGCGCACCCCCCACAGCTCGTCCAGCAGTCCGCCCCGCCCGACGAGCGCCAGGAAGGCCGTGCCGACGACGACGGTCGGCAGCACGAACGGCACCGCCACCACTGCCCGTAGCAGCTGCTTGCCGGGGAAGTCGAAGCGGGCGAAGACATAGGCGCCAGGCAGCGCGATCAGCAGCGTCAGCACGGTCGAGGCGGCCGCCTGCCAGACGGTGAACCACAGCACCTGCACGACATCCGGCTCGCTCAGCACGGCGCCGAACCGGCCGAACTGCCACGCTCCGCCCTCCTTCAGCCCCCGCCCGACGATCGCCACGACGGGATAGGCGAAGAACAGCGCGAAGAAGGCGAGCGGCACGGCCATCAGGCCGAGCCGCACCGCCGTCCCCTTCGCGGGCCCGCGGCCGCGGGTGCGGGCTACTTCAGAACGAGCGAGGACCACTGCTTGATCCACTGTTCGCGGTTCTTGCTGATCGTCTCCGGAGCCAGCGTCGCCGGCTTGTCGATCGTGGCGCCGTACTTCGTGAACAGCTCCGGCACCTTGGCGTCCGCACGGGCCGGGTTGACGAACATCTGCAGCGGCTCGTCCTCCTGGAACTGCCTGCTCAGCAGGAAGTCCAGCAGCGCCTTGCCGCCCTTTTCGTTCTTCGCGCCCTTCAGCAGGCCGCCGAATTCGATCTGCCGGAAGCAGGTGCCGGTCGCGACGCCGGTCGGTGCCTGCCGGGGCGCGGGCTTCTTGCCGAGCACCTCGGCCGGCGGGCTGGAGGCGTAGGAGACCACCAGCGGCTTGTCCCCCTTGCCCTTGCTCGCCGCGGACCCCGAGAAGCGCTGGTTGTAGGCCTGCTCCCAGCCGTCGACGACCTCGACGCCATTGGCCTTGAGCTTCTTCCAGTAGTCCTGCCAGCCGTCCTTGCCGTACGCGGCGACGGTGGCGAGCTGGAAGGCGAGCCCCGGCGAGGAGGTCGCCGAGTTCTCCGTGACGAGCAGCCCCTTGTACCGGGGCTTGATCAGATCGTCGAAGGTCTTCGGCGGCGCGATCTTGTGCCGGGCGAAGTAGCCGCGGTCGTAGTTGACGCAGATGTCGCCGTAGTCGAGCGGGGTGACGCGGTGCCGGGCCTTGTCCAGCTGCAGCCCGGCCGGGACGTGCGAGAGCCCCTTGGCCTCGTACGGGCTGAAGAGGTCCTCGTCCAGACCGCGCGAGAGCAGGGTGTTGTCGATGCCGAAGAGCACATCGCCCTGCGGATTGTCCTTGGACAGGATCGCCTGGTTGACGGCCTTGCCGGCGTCCCCGCCCTTGAGGACCCGGATCTTGTAGCCGCTCTGCTTCTCGAACGCGGCCTGCACGGACTTGGACATGGTGAACGAGTCATGGCTGACCAGCGTGACGGTCTTGGCGTCCGCGCTGTCGCCCCCCGACGTGCCGCAGGCGGCCAGCGCGGTCATGCCCATGGCGGCGGCAAGCCCTGCCGCGGTGATCCTTCTGGTGGTGCTCACTGAATGTCCTCCTGGCTGACCAGGACGAGACGCGGCCCTGCCCGAAGCCCCCTCCGTACATCCGCGGACGTACGGAGGGGACTTCGGGCAGGGCACAACAGCATGAGTGACGACCGAACTTCCTACCCGGCATGACCCGGGCGAGGTTCAAGGGTCTGCGGGCACCGTAGGACTACGGCGCTTCCGCACTCTCAGCGCTGTGGCGCTCCCCTGTCGGAATGTGCATTTGTTCGATCACACAGTACCAGCGAGCGGTCAGCGTTCCGAGGCCGCGAGCTGCCCGCAGGCGCCGTCGATCTCCTGACCGCGGGTGTCGCGGACGGTCACCGGCACCCCGTGCGCCTCGATGGCCCGCACGAACGCCAGCTCGTCCTCGGGACGCGAGGCGGTCCACTTCGACCCGGGAGTCGGGTTCAGCGGAATGAGGTTCACATGGACGCGCTTGCCCTTCAGCAGCCGGCCCAGCAGGTCACCGCGCCACGCCTGGTCGTTGATGTCCCGGATCAGCGCGTACTCGATCGAAATCCGCCGCCCGGACTTCTCCGCGTACTCCCACGCCGCGTCCAGCACCTCACGCACCTTCCAGCGCGTGTTGACGGGGACGAGCGTGTCCCGCAACTCATCGTCGGGGGCGTGCAGCGACACGGCCAGCCGGCACTTGAAGCCCTCCTCGGCGAACCGCAGCATGGCCGGCACCAGCCCGACCGTCGAGACGGTGATGCCCCGCTGGGACAGCCCCAGCCCGTCGGGCTCGGGGTCGGTCAGCCGCCGGATCGCGCCGACCACCCGCTTGTAGTTGGCGAGCGGCTCCCCCATCCCCATGAAGACGATGTTGGACAGCCGCGCCGGCCCACCGGGCACCTCGCCGTCGCGCAGCGCACGCATCCCGTCGACGATCTGGTGCACGATCTCGGCGGTCGACAGATTCCGGTCCAGCCCCGCCTGCCCCGTCGCACAGAACGGACAGTTCATTCCGCAGCCGGCCTGCGAGGAGATGCACATGGTGACCCGGTCGGGGTAGCGCATCAGCACCGACTCGACGAGCGTCCCGTCATGCAGCTTCCACAGCGTCTTGCGCGTGGTGTCGTCATCGCACGAGATGTGCCGCACGACCTTCATCAGCTCCGGCAGCAGCTCGCCCGCCAGCTTCTCGCGCGCCGCCGCCGGAATGTCCGTCCACTGCGCCGGATCATGCGCATAACGGGCAAAGTAGTGCTGCGACAACTGCTTGGCGCGAAACGGCTTCTCCCCGATCGCGGCCACCGCTTCGCGACGCTCGTCAGGGCTGAGATCAGCAAGGTGCCGCGGCGGCTTCTTGGCCCCGCGCGGCGCAACAAAAGTAAGTTCTCCGGGTGCAGGCATGGTGGGTCCAGTGTGGCAGATCATCTGGCCCCGCCCAGGTGAGAGCGGGGTGGGGGCCGTCACCCTCGGGCGTCGCCTGCCGCCCCTGGGCCGACCTCGCGAGCCATGGTCGACCAAAGGCGCCCACACTCGACAAATCCACCTATCACGCAAAACGCTCTCGGAGGTACCTCACGCGCTGCAATGCTTATGGGTAGCGCGACCAGGGAGAGCGAAGTGAGCCAACCCGTACATGCACCTGGGGCACCCAAAGCACTCAATCCACTGTGGATCATATCGCTGTTCCTCACCGTTTCAGAAGCCTCCGCCGGTACGGCGGCCACTCAAACACAAGGCTGGCTGCAAGCAGTTCTTGTGCTCTTTTCGGTAATCTTCCCGGTAGGCGTAGCGTCCGCATTCTTCGCCATCCTTGTGCAGCGGCCGTACGTACTCTACGCCCCCAAGGACTACTCCAAAAACCCGAGCGTACGAGACTTCGTCAACGCTCTCAACACGTCACGCAATCGCAGCGTGGAGAATATGGAGGCCTCCATTCGCTCAGCGATGGAGGAGGTGATCCCCAAGATGCTCGATGCGAAAATAAGCGCCCTCAACAAGGACGCCATCGTGACGGAGGCGATCGAAAGCGCACGCGAAGACTTCCGGCAACGCTTCATCGAGATTTCCTACAGCCAAATGGACCAGGATATGGAACCGGCACAAATCCCGGTAGGCGAGGATACCGGCGTGCAGGAATTCTTGAACGAGGCCTGGTCGTTCACTCCGGAATGGATCCCCCCGTACACCTACGGCGACAAGTGGGTGCTGGTCGATCAAGAGAAGGGGCGCTCCTACCGCAAGATGGGGGCACACTGGGCCCGCCGTCACGGAAAAGGGGAGTCGGATGACAGGCTGCTTTACAGCACCGGCATTTCAGCAGGAGACGTTCTGCAGGCCGTGCCGCTCAATTAACGTCGGGCCGCTCACATCGGGGCCTCGTTCGGCGGCCATCGCTCGCTGACACGGCGGTCGGACACGGATGCGTGCTCGCACGTCGCCATCGGCCGCGGGCCGGGGAGCGAGCGCGGCGAGCCGTGTACGCGTAGAGAAATCTGCTACTCAAGCTCCGGACGCGATGCGCCACAGCGGAGCCTCGTACTGCCCCGGGCGGCTGCTGAGCAGCAGTGCCCTGAGGTCCTGGCACTGGTTGCCGCTGAGCCCGAAAGCTTCGGCGAGCCGGCGGAACGTCGTGTGCGTGATGCCGCGGCTCCGGGCGTCGGCCTCGAAGTCGTCGAGCTGGTGGAGGACCGCTTCCGGGTCCGGCTTCTGGGCGGGCCGACTGCCCAGCCGACTCGCCTTGTTCCGCTCGTAGTCGATCTCGGAGAAGCCGCAGATCTCGCGGCTGTACTGCTCGACCTGGTGCAGGTTCTCCGTCGCCAGGATGGCGCGGGCGAGCTGGTTGCGGTTCAGCGCCTCGTCGAGGTCGGCCTCGTGGACGACGGGGCCGTCGTCGGTGAGCGGGACCGGCAGGCCGGCGTCCCGTACTTCGCACCGGCCGCGGGCGCCTCGTGCCGTGGCGGCCAGCATGGCCGTGGCCTCGGAGGGGTGCCACTCCAGGACCGAGCTGACGGGCGTGACGTGCTCGGCGGTGAGGGTCAGGGCGACGGGGCCGAGGCGGTCGCGGAGGGCGTCGGCGGGGAGTTCGCCGTCGAGGCCGGGGCCGGCGACCAGGAGCCGTACGGGGTAGTTGAGTTCGCAGCAGGCCGCGAGGGTGAGGGCGTCGGCGAGGGGGCTGCGGAGGGTGGGCTCGTCGCCCCGGGCGAGGATGTCGCCGCCGACGTCCAGGAGGTCGACGGAGTCCGGCTCCAAGTGCTGGATGAGCTCTTCGAGCTGGCGAACCATGCCCTCGGCGCCGTGGTGCGGATCGATGAGTGCGAAGGTCTGCGGGAGCTCCGCGGCCAGCCTGGGAAGTGTCGAGCCCGCGGGAGCAATCGGTGTTGCGTCGGCGGGAACCGTCTGGACGCTTCGGGTGAGGGGGCGGAGGCCGGTGAAGTTGGCCGGCCCTCTTGGGCCCGGAACCGGGTCGATCAAGAGGCGGTCCCACGCGTAGGTGAGGACCACCGCCGGAGTTTCGCCGCCGTGGACGGCGGCGTCCAGCATCGCTGCGGCAACGGCGTCGCCGCCTCCTCCCGCTGCCACGATCAGGCGCGTCACATGCGCCAGCGTACGCGCCGGCGACCCGCACCGGCCACCGCGCAACGCGCGTACCAGCGGGCAAAACTGCTGGTGGGGGGCTTCCGGCTACCCGTCGTCCGCAGGGAATGAGTTCCCGGGGAGGCGACGGTGAAGCCGTCGGGTTCCGCAGGCGGGCGGCCCAGGGGCGGCTCCCGCCGAGGCAAGCGGGCGGCCCCCGCCGAGGCGGGGGCCGCGAGGCGTCAGATGAGCCTCCAGTGCCGGGCGGACCGGCCTGCTTCGTGCCGGCTGAGCCCCGTACGCAGCACGGTGAGGACCTGGTCGAGGTCGTCGCCCTGGTGGGGATCGTCGGCCATGCGGTTGCGACGCCGGACGCCGCAGCCGGTGCAGCGGTGGACGATCATGTAGCCCTTGGTGGAGTGGTGATCGACGGCCACCGGGCGCATCAGCGCCCGGCAGTCACTGGCACGGTCTCCGGGCCTGACGTCCACATGACGTGAGTGCAGGCACCGCGGGCAGTGGTTGCGATAGCTCCCGTTGACCAGGGGCGCGACCTCTTCCCCGCAGTTGCCGCAGGTAAAGCCGGTGTTCTCGGTGGTTCTGCTGATGGTGCTGCTCCTCGGCGAGTCGAAGGGATCTTCAACTCGGAGGCGCAGGGTTCCGTTGGCTCTCCCCCTGTTCAGGGGTCTCAGGCTCGGCCGGCGAGGGACGCGGTTCACCGCCCGCTTCTCGGGCGGGCGATTACTTCCGGCTCCAGCTTCATCAGGGCGTGCTCGCATCCCTGAATCCGGACCACGACCGGGTTTGTCGATTTGTCCCGGTCACTGTCACGCGGGCCTCCCCACGTGCCGCCGGTAGGTGTCGGTCCGGCCTCACTGACGTCGGCGCCGTCCCCCGTCAGGCAGCACCGGCAGCGGCACAGCGCTTCTTGATCACGCCACCTCCTCATCCGTGTCACGGAGTGTCCCGAAGGCCGCCGGAACGGCTTCGGGGTGTGATGTCCACTTTATGCCGCGGTCCCCCGAGCCCGGCATCCGTTTTCTCTGGGCCTGGGGCACGAAAAGGGGCCCCCGCTTGGCGCGGAAGGCCCCTCACGCACCTGACGAAGCGTGCTGCACAAAGGAGAAAGGAAGCGGGGAGCGGAGCCCCTGAACCCGGCTCCGCTCCCCGCTACGGGATTCCGTGCCGTCAGCCGGATCCCACAAAGACCACGAACAGCAGCCAGACGACGGGCGCGGTCGGCAGCAGGGAGTCGAGACGGTCCATGATCCCGCCGTGACCGGGGAGCAGGGTGCCCATGTCCTTGATGCCGAGATCGCGCTTGATCATGGATTCACCGAGGTCACCGAGGGTGGCGCTGGCCGCGACCGCAAGTCCGAGCAGCAGGCCCTGCCACCAGGCACCGTGCGCGATCAGGAATTCCATGCACAGCGCGCCGGCCACCATCGCGAAGAGCACCGCGCCGACGAGTCCCTCGCGGGTCTTGCCGGGGCTGATGCGCGGTGCCAGCTTGTGCTTGCCGAACCGCCAGCCGACCGCGTACGCCCCGGTGTCGCTGACGACCGTCAGCAGCAGGAAGGTCAGCACCCGCAGCGCCCCGTCGGCCTCGGCCGCGAGCATCAGCGCCACGAACGTCGCGAGGAACGGCACGTAGAACGCGGCGAAGACACCGGCGGTGACGTCCCGCAGATAGTTCTCGGGCGCCTCGGTCATCCGCCAGACGAGCACGGCGAGCGCGGTGAGCGCCATCGCCACCCAGGCGCCCTCGGCACCGCGCACGTATCCGGCGACCACCATGGCGGTGCCGCCGACTGCGAGCGGCACCAGCGGCACCTTGATGTCCTTGCGCTCGGCCAGCCGCGAGGTCAGCTCCCACAGGCCCACGACGACAGCGATCGCTATCACGCCGATGAAGACAGGCTTGTAGACGAAGAGCGACGCAACGATGATCACGCCGAGGCCGACGCCGACCCCTATCGCGGCACGGAGGTTGCGGCCCGCGCTCTTCTTCTTCGGCTTCTCTGAGTCCGGCGAGCTGTCGGACCCGGAACGAGAGGTGGGCATGGGCTCCTGCGGCTTTTCGTCGCGGAACAGGGGGCCGCTCAGGCGAGCAGCCCCCCGGCCGTCCAGGTGATCCCGGTTTTCCCGGATGTCCCGATGTTCCCGGTCGTCGTCCTGGTGTCCGCCTGGCCCGGGCACGAGGGGCATGGGCCGAGTCTGCGCCGCGTCGCCCCAGTCATACACGGGACCCGCCGGGACGGGGGGCGCCACCCCGCGAAGCGAGGAGGCCGGTCCGTGATCGGGCGGTCCCCATTGACCGGCGCCGGGCGGGGCCCCCCAGGAAGACTCGTTCATCAGACCTCGAGGAGCTCGGATTCCTTGTGCTTGAGGAGCTCGTCCACCTGCGCGACGTACTTCGCGGTGGTGTCGTCGAGCTCCTTCTCGGCGCGGCGCACCTCGTCCTCGCCGGACTCCTTGTCCTTGACGAGCTTGTCGAGGGTCTCCTTGGCCTTGCGGCGCACGCTGCGGATCGAGATCTTCGCGTCCTCGCCCTTGTTCTTGGCGACCTTGATGAACTCCTTGCGGCGCTCCTCGGTCAGCTCCGGGAAGGTCACCCGGATGATGTTGCCGTCGTTGCTCGGGTTGACGCCGAGGTCGGAGTCGCGGATGGCCTGCTCGATGTTGCGCAGCGCGCTCTTGTCGAACGGGGTCACCACGGCCATCCGCGGCTCGGGCACCGAGAACGACGCCAGCTGGTTGATCGGCGTCATGGCGCCGTAGTAGTCCGCCACGATCTTGTTGAACATCGCCGGGTGCGCACGCCCGGTGCGAATCGCGGCGAAGTCCTCCTTGGCGACCACGACGGCCTTCTCCATCTTCTCCTCGGCCTCGAGGAGGATCTCTTCGATCACCACTTGCTCCTGGTCTTTTCGGTAAGAAGCAGAGCCTCGCCCCTGCCGCACGTCTTCTCCTGCACGGTGTCCGACCGGCAGGCAGTTGTCCATCCCCGTACCGGGGTCTGCCCCCGGTAGGGAGTTGCCGCCCGTACAGGCCGATGCCCGTACGGAACCACGGCAGTTGGGGCCGTCAGGCCCGAGTGCCCTGATCGCTGACGAGCGTGCCGATCTTCTCACCCTTCACCGCGCGCGCGATGTTGCCCTCGGCGAGCAGTTCGAACACGAGGATCGGGAGCTTGTTGTCCCGGCACAGGGTGATGGCGGTGGCGTCGGCGATCTTCAGGTCGCGGGTGATGACCTCGCCGTATTCGAGCGCGTCGAACTTCACCGCGTCCGGGTTCTTCTTGGGGTCGGAGTCGTAGACCCCGTCCACCCCGTTCTTGCCCATCAGCATGGCCTCGGCGTCGATCTCCAGGGCACGCTGGGCGGCGGTGGTGTCGGTGGAGAAGTACGGCATGCCCATGCCCGCGCCGAAGATGACGACCCGGCCCTTCTCCAGGTGGCGCACCGCGCGCAGCGGGATGTACGGCTCGGCGACCTGACCCATGGTGATGGCCGTCTGGACGCGGGAGTCGATGCCCTCCTTCTCCAGGAAGTCCTGGAGCGCCAGACAGTTCATGACCGTGCCGAGCATGCCCATGTAGTCGGAGCGCGCCCGGTCCATACCGCGCTGCTGGAGTTCCGCGCCCCGGAAGAAGTTGCCGCCGCCGATCACGACGGCGATCTCGTAGCCGTCGCGCACCACGGCGGCGATCTCGCGGGCCATCGCGTGCACGACGTCGGGGTCGACGCCCAGGCCGCCGCCGCCGGCGAACGCTTCGCCCGACAGCTTCAGCAGGAAGCGTCGCCTGCCGCCGTGACCGGCATGGTCTGTGTGCGCGCCGTCGGCACCGTGAATCATTGAGCTCTCCTCGTGCACATACGAAGAAGGCCATTGCCGTGGGTCTGGTCCAGATCCCTCTGCGGCAATGGCCTCCTCGTCACATCTGCGGCCGGCCGGTGCGCGGCCGACTGCGTACGACCCTAGCGGGGTCGTAGGTCATTCGCTGCCTTCGCGACAGGCTCAGATGCCGACCTTGATGCGCGCGAAGCGCTTCAGGGTGACACCGGCCTCCTGGAGGACCTTCTCGACGGACTTCTTGTTGTCGAGCGCGTACGGCTGGCCGAGCAGCGTCGCGTCCTTGAAGAAGCCGTTGATGCGGCCTTCGACGATCTTCGGCAGCGCGGCCTCGGGCTTGCCCTCGGCGCGGGTGGTCTCCTCGGCGACGCGGCGCTCGGCCTCGACGACCTCGGCCGGGACGTCGTCCTTGGCGAGGTACTTCGGGGCGAAGGCGGCGATGTGCTGCGCGACACCCTTGGCGACCTCGGCGTTCTCCTTGTCGAGCTCGACGAGGACACCGATCTGCGGGGGAAGGTCCGGCATCGTGCGGTGCATGTACGCCAGCACGTAGCCGTCGGAGAACTGCGCGAAGCGGTCCAGGACGATCTTCTCGCCCAGGGTGGCGTTGGCCTCGTCGACGAACGCCTGGACGGTCTTGCCGGCCTCGATCTCGGAGGCGAGCAGGGCCTCGATGTCGGCCGGGGCGGACTTCGCGGCGTGCGCGGCGATCTGGTTGGCGACGGCCTGGAACTTCTCGCCCTTGGCGACGAAGTCCGTCTCGCACTTCAGCTCGACGATGACGCCGGAGGAGTTGTCGTCGGCGATCAGGGAGACCACGGCGCCGTTCTCGGCGGAGCGGCCCTCGCGCTTGGCGACGCCCTTCTGGCCCTTGATGCGCAGCGCCTCGACGGCCTTGTCGACGTTGCCCTCGGCCTCGTCCAGGGCCTTCTTGCAGTCCATCATGCCGGCGCCGGTGAGCTCGCGGAGCTTCTTGACGTCAGCGGCGGTGTAGTTCGCCATGGTCTGTGAATCTCTTCTCGAAATCTCGAAGTCGAAAGATCTACGGGTGGACGGCGGGGCCGGCGCTGGTGGCGCCCTCCCCCGCCGTCGTCAACCGGATGCTGCGGGTCAGGCCTGCTCGCCCGGCTTCTCGGCGTCGGCCGGCTTCTCGGCCTCGGCGGCGGGGGCCTCGGCGGGCTTCTCCTCGGCCTTGGGGGCCTCGTCGTCAGCCTTCTTCTCGCCCTCGAGCAGGTCGCGCTCCCACTCGGCCAGCGGCTCGGCGGCAGCGGCCTTCTCGCCGGGCTTCTGGTCGCCGGTGGCGGCACCGGAGCGGGCGATGAGACCCTCGGCGACGGCGTCGGCGATCACGCGGGTGAGCAGGGTGACGGAGCGGATCGCGTCGTCGTTGCCCGGGATCTTGTAGTCGACCTCGTCCGGGTCGCAGTTGGTGTCGAGGATCGCGACGACCGGGATGTTGAGCTTGCGCGCCTCACCGACGGCGATGTGCTCCTTCTTGGTGTCCACGATCCAGACGGCGCTGGGCACCTTCTGCATCTCGCGGATACCACCGAGGGTCTTCTCCAGCTTGGCCTTCTCGCGGGAGAGGACGAGGAGCTCCTTCTTGGTGAGGCCGGAGGCGGCCACATCCTCGAAGTCGATCTGCTCGAGCTCCTTCAGGCGCTGCAGGCGCTTGTAGACGGTCGAGAAGTTGGTCAGCATGCCGCCGAGCCAGCGCTGGTTCACGTAGGGCATGCCCACGCGGGTCGCCTGCTCGGCAATGGCCTCCTGGGCCTGCTTCTTCGTGCCGACGAACATGACCGAGCCGCCGTGGGCGACGGTCTCCTTGACGAACTCGTAGGCGCGGTCGATGTACGACAGCGACTGGAGCAGGTCGATGATGTAGATGCCGTTGCGCTCGGTGAAGATGAAGCGCTTCATCTTCGGGTTCCAGCGGCGGGTCTGGTGCCCGAAGTGGACGCCGCTCTCCAGCAGCTCCCGCATCGTGACGACGGCCATGGCCGTACTCCTTGTTGTTCTCGGTTCCACTGCGGCCGGTCGGCCGCGGTGCCTGACGCCCCGACGCGCCTGCCGGGGAAGGCACCTTGCGGAGCCGTCCGAGGACCGAGGAGCGCGGCCGTCGTGCTGCCCGAACGGGACTGGTGCACTGACGGCGGGGCGTGCGAAGTCGACCCGGTGACCCGGATCGCCACCAGAAGTGTACGGGACGGGCGATGCACCGGGCGACACGCACCTTTTCGCACCCCGAGTGGGTGACACCGTTGTCCACAACCGGCCCTCCGTCCACAGCTCCGCACCAAGATCCCCACGCCCCGACGTCCTGCGCCACCGTCGGAACATGCGACGACACACCCGACGGAACCCACCACCACCCTCCGGCCCGACCAGAGGCCTTGCCACCTTCGGCGGCCTCGCCCCCGGCTCCGGCTCTCGGCGACCGCTCGCCGCCGGGCAGGCCGAAGCGTTCAGCCGCCCGCGATCACTCCCCGTTCCCGCTCCCCTTACCCGTCCCCGCTCCGGCTGCCGCTTCCGCCAGCCCGCGCTGCCCTTACGGCCTCCGGCCCCGCCCGGGGAGCCTCGCGCATCCGGCCCGAGCTGCTTCTTCCCGGCCCGCGCCGTGGAAGTACTGCTGGCCCCGGCCACGGCCGCGGTACTCGCCTTCCTGGGCTCGGGCCTCGCGCACGCTGCCGCCGCCCCGCCCATGGGCACGACGGTGGAGCGCGGGTCGCATGCAACGACGATGCGGACCGCTGGCCGGTCGACGGAGGGGCCTGCAAAGGAGCCTGCGGAGGGACCTGCGGGCGCGGCAGGGGCCAGGGGCACAGAAGATCCCGCGCGCGCCGAGCCCAGCGCCGAGCCATCCGCTGGGGAACGGTCCTGGCCTGTGGCGGGGCCGGCGGGGATACGGCCCACCGTGCTGCGAGGCTGGGACCCTCCCCCGTCCCCCTGGGCGGCCGGGCACCGCGGCGTCGACCTGGCCTCATCCGCCGGTGCGGAAGTACTGGCCGCGGCACCGGGCCGGGTGGTGTACGCGGGCACGGTGGCGGGCCGGGGCGTCCTGACCATCGAGGTGTCCCGCTCGGGCCGCCCTCCCCTGCGCACCACCTACGAGCCGGTCCACCCCACGGCCCGGAAGGGGCAGCACGTCACAGCAGGCCAGAGGGTCGCCGTGCTGCAACGCGGTCCGTTCCACTGCCGGGCACCATGCCTCCACTGGGGCTTACGGCGCGGCAAGGCCTACCTGGACCCGTTGTCGCTGCTGCCCCGGAGCATGCTCCGCAGCGGCCCCTCACGACTGCTGCCGGTCTTCGGGGCCCCCGTACCGACGGACAGCCGCACGCTCCCCCGTCATCCCGAGCCAACCGAACCAGCAGCCCACGCCCGAAGCCCGGCACCGACCACGGCCGCCCTCCTGGGAACCGTGGGCCTCGCGGCCGCCGCGCTGTGGGCGCTCGGGCGACTCCCTCGACCCGGTCGGCGAGCAGGAGGAGCGGGTAGGGGCGAGTAAGGGAAGGGGCGTGCGCGGGCTGCGGTAGCGGGGACGGCGGATGGAGGGCGTGGCCTCGGGCGCGGGCGCCGGTCAACCGAGCGGCGGAGTCGCAGACGGCCAGGCGACCGAGCGGTGGGACCACAGGCTGGTGAGGCCGCACGACCCGTGGGGCGACTGATCCAGGCGATCGAACGGCGGGGCCCCAGGCCGGTGAGGCAGCACGATCGGTGGGGCCACGGATCCAGGCGATGGAGCCGAGAGACCACAGGCCAGTGAGGCGACAGGACTGCTGGGGCCATAGATCACCCAGGTCACGGCCCGGTGGGCCACAAGCCCGGCCTTGTATCAGACCGTCGAGGCAACAGACCGGTCGCGTCGCGCGTTGCGGGCTGTGAGCTGCGAGCTGCCGGGCTCACGAGTGGGGGTGGTGGGGAGGGAGCTG
>NZ_SDIF01000067.1 GCF_004122735.1 Streptomyces sioyaensis
GCCGGTGCCGGGGGCCGTGGGGCGGGGGCCGCCGCGGCTCGCCTCGTGCGTGACCCGGTCGCCCGGGCTCGCGGAGCTGCCGCCCAGCGGCGCGGTCGACTCCGGCAGCGCGTCGGCCCGGACCCGGTCGCCCGGATCGCCGCCGGTGCCCGCGTCGAACTGGCCGTGGCCGGGGATCAGTCCGGAGGCGGCCGCCACGGCTCCCATCGCCACCGCGGCGGAGGCGCCGAGCAGTCCGGCCCGGACGGGCGCCGAACCGCGGCCGCGCGCCGCGCGATGTCCACGGCGCCGCGCGGCGCCCGGTGTACCGGTCCGCACAGCCGTCGGTGCGTCACCATGCCCCGCACCAGGGGCTTCAGGGACTGGGGGAGCGGAGCGTCGATGGCGGCCCATCCGCGTTCTTCCTTCCCCCGGTGCACGCACCGGCTCCACGGGAGCGGCTACCGCCGCACAGCTTTCCTTGCGTCAAGCCGACTCGCCCAAAAGAGTGAGTCTCGCTGTCGGGGGACTGTACGCGATGCCGTAAGGGACGGAAGTGACCGCTGAGCAATTGGCCGGTTAACGTGCACACATGAACGAAGCTGTCCGTGTGACCGCGTGGGTGCGTGGTCAGGTCCAGGGTGTCGGATTCCGCTGGTTCACCCGGGCCAACGCCCTTCGCATCGGGGAACTCGCCGGATTTGCGGTCAATCTCGGCGACGGCCGCGTCCAGGTGGTCGCCGAGGGGCCGAAGGATCACTGCGATGCGTTGCTGGAGTGGCTCCGCACCGGAGACACGCCCGGGCGGGTCGACGGAGTCACTGAGATATGGGACACGCCCCGCGGGGGTTATGACGGCTTCGAGATCCGCTGACCGGGCCCGCCGAAACCGGCTGTACGACCGTCAGAGGCGATCTTCGGGATGCGCCTTTGTCAGCTGCTTACGGGAGATAAGGCCTGGTGGTTGCCAACTCGGCCGACCCGTGCAAGGCTGCCGCTGTACGGATGATCTCTACGCCCCCGCGGGACCTTTCTGGGGAGTCGGCGCAGCGCCTTCGCGGCCGCGCACTCTCAGGTGCCCGAGGATACGGGGCGTGATCGTGTTGACCGTCAAACCGTTTGGTGAGACTCTGGAATCCCCGCGCACCTTAGCTGTTTGGCATTGAGTACACCAGGAATGACAAGCACCGCGGGTGCGAATCCCTCACGACCCAACCGCTTCGGTCGGTCACTCATTGTGGAGGACCATCCATCATGGCAAAGGCGCTTCTCGGTTACGTCGGCGGCTCCGACCCCCGAGTCCTCTCCGAGATGCGACGGCTTCAGCAGCGCGTCCAAGACCTTGAATCCGAACTGATTCGGATGCAGGCCGAAAACGACATGCTGTCCGCTGCCGCACGTCGCGACGACTCGATGCTCGACATCGACGTACCCCAGGCGGAGCCCGCGCTCACCTGACCCCGCCCCCAGGGCCGGCAGGGCTGCTCGCCAGCCGCTTGAGGCACCGCTCTCTTCAAGATCTGCAAGGGACGCTTCGGCGTCCCTTCGTCGTTTCCCGATACTTCGTTCGACGGCCATTTCCTGCGGACCTGCGGTCCATTCGGCCGTGCCCGCCCCTTCCTTACCGCATGATGTGCCCTGCGCTTTCCGCAATGAAACCGAAAATGAACGGCGCGGTACACGGGGGGTCGCACGGGGCCGGTGACCGGTGCCGGAATGTTGGGGCGGCCCGTCCGGGGGCGGCCGGTAGAGTCCCACGGCGTGCACCTCAAGAGTCTGACCCTGCGAGGCTTCAAGTCCTTCGCCTCCGCCACGACGCTCCGGTTCGAACCGGGCATCACCTGCGTCGTGGGCCCCAACGGATCCGGCAAGTCCAATGTCGTGGACGCGCTGTCCTGGGTCATGGGCGAGCAGGGTGCCAAGTCGCTGCGCGGCGGGAAGATGGAGGACGTCATTTTCGCCGGGACGACCGGGCGGCCGCCGCTCGGCCGCGCCGAGGTCGCGCTCACCATCGACAACTCCGACGGTGCACTGCCGATCGAGTACGCCGAAGTCACCCTCACCCGGATCATGTTCCGCAACGGCGGCAGCGAGTACCAGATCAATGGGGACACCTGCCGGCTGCTCGATATCCAGGAATTGCTCTCCGATTCCGGAATCGGCCGGGAGATGCATGTCATCGTCGGGCAGGGGCAGCTGGACTCCGTTCTGCACGCCGATCCGATGGGACGCCGGGCGTTCATCGAGGAGGCGGCCGGCGTCCTGAAGCACCGTAAGCGCAAGGAGAAGGCGCTGCGGAAGCTGGAGGCGATGAAGGCCAATCTCGCCCGGGTCCAGGATCTGACCGACGAGCTGCGGCGCCAGCTCAAGCCGCTGGGGCGGCAGGCCGCGGTCGCCCGGCGCGCCGCCGTCATCCAGGCGGATCTGCGCGACGCCCGGCTGCGGCTGCTCGCCGACGATCTCGTCACCCTGCGCCGGGCGCTGCGCGCCGAGATCGCGGACGAAGCGGCGCTCAAGGAACGCAAACAGGCCGCCGAGG
This sequence comes from Streptomyces sioyaensis, assembly GCF_004122735.1. GTDB lineage: Bacteria > Actinomycetota > Actinomycetes > Streptomycetales > Streptomycetaceae > Streptomyces > Streptomyces sioyaensis. The sequence goes on from NZ_SDIF01000067.1 coordinate 2,519, forward strand.
CCCGGCTGCGCACCGCCCAGCAGCAGGAGGCGGCGCTGGAGGAAGAGGTACGCACCCTCACCCCGCGGCTGCAGCGCGCGCAGCAGACCTGGTACGAGCTGTCCCAGCTCGCGGAGCGGGTGCGCGGCACGATCTCGCTGGCCGAGGCGCGGGTCAAGAGCGCCTCCTTGGCCCCGCCGGACGAGCGGCAGGGGCGCGACCCGGAGGACATGGAGCGCGAGGCGGCCCGGATCCGTGAGCAGGAGGCGGAGTTGACGGCCGCGCTGGAGGCGGCGAGCCGGGCCCTGGAGGACACCGTCGAACACCGCGCCGGGCTGGAGCGGCAGTTGGCGGACGAGGAGCGGCGGCTGCGGGACGTGGCCCGGGCCATCGCCGACCGCCGGGAGGGCCTGGCCCGGCTGAGCGGACAGGTCACCGCCGCCCGCGGCCGCGCCGCCTCGGCACAGGCGGAGATCGGCCGGCTGGTCGAGGCCAGGGACGCCGCCCGGCACCGGGCGAGTGCCGCCCAGGAGGAGTACGAGCAGCGCAAGGCCGAGGTCGACGGGCTGGACGCGGACGACGACGCGCTCGGGGAGCGGCATGCGGCGGCCCGCCGGGAGCTGGCGGAGGCGGAGGCCGCGCTGACCGCCGCGCGGGAGGCGCTGACCACGGCCGAGCGCAGCCGGGCCGCGATCGCCGCCCGGCACGACGCGCTGGCGCTGGGACTGCGCCGCAAGGACGGCAGCGGCGCGCTGCTGGCCGCCGCGGACCGCCTCAGCGGTCTGCTCGGGCCGGCCGCGGAACTGCTGACCGTCACCCCCGGCTTCGAGATCCCGGTGGCCGCCGCCCTCGGCGCGGCCGCGGACGCCCTCGCTGTCAGCGGCCCGGACACCGCAGCCGAGGCCATCCGGCTGCTGCGCGCCCAGGACGCGGGGCGGGCGGCGATGGTGATCGGGGGCAGCGGGAGCCGGAGCGGGACGGGGCGGGTGCCCGGGCCGGCGCGGGCCGTGGAGGCGCGGGAGGCCGTGGACGTCGCCGCGATCTCGAAGGCCGAGGGGGCCGAGGAAGCCGGCGGGGCTCCGGGCGGGGCCGTGCCGGCCGGTCCTGAGGGTGCGGCCGGGGAGCCGGAGGCCCGTGGGCAAGCCGTGCACCGGGTCCCCGGCCCCCGCTCCGCGCCCGTACCGGCGGACGAACTGGTGACCGGGCCTGCGCAGTTGTCGGCCGCCGTGGCCCGTCTGCTGCGGGACGTCGTGGTGGTCGGGACGCTGGAGGACGCCGAGGAGCTGGTGGCCGCGCGGCCGGAGCTGACGGCCGTGACCGGCGAGGGCGATCTGCTCGGGGCGCATTTCGCGCAGGGCGGCTCCGCCGGCGCGCCGAGTCTGCTGGAGGTGCAGGCGTCCGTCGACGAGGCGGCGGCTGAGCTGGACGAGCTGGCCGGGCGCTGCGAGGAGCTGGCACGGGCGCAGCGGGCCGCGACGGAGCGCCGTACGGAGTGTGCCGCGCTGGTCGAGGAGCTGGCCGAGCGGCGGCGGGCGGCGGACCGGGAGAAGTCGAAGATCGCCGGGGACCTGGGCCGGCTCGGCGGGCAGGCGCGGGCGGCCGCGGGGGAGGCCGAGCGGTCCGGTGCGGCGGCCGCCCGGGCCGAGGAGGCGCTGGCGCGGGCCACCGAGGAGGCCGAGGAGCTGGCCGAGCGGCTCGCGGTGGCCCAGGAGGACCCGGGAGCGGGGGAGGAGGAGCCCGATACGTCCGTACGGGACCGGCTGGCCGCGGACGGCGCCAATGCGCGGCAGACCGAGATGGAGGCCCGGCTCCAGGCGCGGACGCACGAGGAGCGGGTCAAGGCGCTCGCCGGGCGGGCGGACGGGCTGGACCGCGGGGCGCGGGCCGAGCGCGAGGCACGGGCGCGGGCCGAGCGGCGGCGGGCCCGGCTGCGGCACGAGGCGGAGGTGGCCGGTGCGGTCGCCTCCGGGGCCCGGCAGCTGCTGGCGCATGTCGAGGTGTCGGCCGTACGGGCCGAGGAGGAGCGCGCCGCCGCCGAGCGGGCCAAGGCCGAGCGGGAAGGGGCCCTGGTGACCGCGCGGAACCAGGGCCGCGAGCTGAAGTCGGAGCTGGACAAGCTGACCGACTCGATGCACCGCGGGGAGGTGCTCGGCGCCGAGAAGCGGCTGCGGATCGAGCAGCTGGAGACCAGGGCGCTGGAGGAGCTGGGGGTGGAGCCGGCCGGGCTGATGTCCGAGTACGGTCCTGAGCAGCTCGTTCCCCCGTCGCCGCCGGCCGACGGGGAGGTGCTCCCGGACGACCCGGAGCACCCGCGCAACCAGCCGGTCCCCTACGTACGGGCCGAGCAGGAGAAGCGGCTCAAGGCGGCCGAGCGGGCGTATCAGCAGCTCGGGAAGGTGAATCCGCTGGCGCTGGAGGAGTTCGCGGCGCTGGAGGAGCGGCACCAGTTCCTGAGCGAGCAGCTCGAGGACCTGAAGAAGACCCGGGCCGACCTGATGCAGGTGGTCAAGGAGGTCGACGAGCGGGTGGAGCAGGTCTTCACCGAGGCGTACCACGACACCGCCCGCGAGTTCGAGGGGGTCTTCGCACGGCTCTTCCCGGGCGGCGAGGGGCGGCTGGTGCTGACCGACCCGGGCGACATGCTCGCGACGGGGGTGGACGTGGAGGCGCGTCCGCCGGGCAAGAAGGTCAAGCGGCTCTCGTTGCTCTCGGGCGGGGAGCGGTCACTCACCGCGGTCGCGCTGCTGGTGTCGATCTTCAAGGCGCGGCCCAGCCCGTTCTACGTGATGGACGAGGTGGAGGCCGCGCTCGACGACACCAATCTGCAGCGGCTGATCCGGATCATGGAGGAGCTCCAGGAGAGCTCGCAGCTGATTGTGATCACGCATCAGAAACGCACGATGGAGGTCGCGGACGCCCTCTACGGGGTGTCCATGCAGGGCGATGGAGTCTCCAAGGTCATCAGCCAGCGCCTGCGGTGATCGCGGGGAGTATCCGACGACCCATCAGTTCATAACTTGAATGAATGACCACCTGGACGGCGGCGAAACAAATTCATCACGGCCTATTGACTTCGAAACTTGAAGGCATAGTCTCTGCAACGTTGCTTTTACCTTCAAGTGGTGGGTTCCCCCAACCATCAGGCCACTGAAGGGCCAGCCCCCGACGCCCGGCAGCGCAGCCGGGCCACTGGAGTTCACGTTGACCAGCACCGCGCAGCCGACGGTCCCGGAAGGCCGTAAGGCCCACCCCGAGCATCTCGGCCATGTCATCTTCATAACCGCGGCTGCCGCGATGGGCGGCTTCCTCTTCGGCTATGACAGCTCCGTCATCAACGGTGCCGTCGAGGCGATCCGCAGCCGCTACGACGTAGGGTCCGCCGTCCTCGCCCAGGTCATCGCCGTTGCGCTGATCGGCTGTGCCATCGGTGCCGCCACCGCCGGCCGGGTCGCGGACCGCATCGGCCGCATCCGGGTGATGCAGATCGCCGCCGTGCTGTTCACGGTCAGCGCCGTCGGGTCCGCCCTGCCGTTCGCCCTGTGGGACCTCGCCTTCTGGCGGGTCATCGGCGGCTTCGCGATCGGTATGGCCTCGGTCATCGGCCCGGCCTACATCGCCGAGGTCTCGCCGTCCGCCTACCGCGGCCGTCTCGGCTCGTTCCAGCAGGCCGCGATCGTCGTCGGCATCGCCGTCTCCCAGCTCGTCAACTGGGGCATCCTCAACCTCGCCGACGGCCAGCAGCGCGGCAAGATCGCCGGCCTGGAGGCCTGGCAGTGGATGCTCGGCGTGATGGTCGTCCCGGCCGTGCTCTACGGTCTGCTGTCCTTCGTGATCCCCGAGTCGCCGCGTTACCTGATCTCCGTCGGCAAGGTCTCCCGCGCCAAGGAGGTGCTCGCCGAGGTCGAGGGCAAGTCGGTGAACCTCGACACCCGGGTCGTCGAGATCCAGGACGCGATGCGCCGCGAGCACAAGTCGTCGTTCAAGGACCTGCTCGGCAGCAAGATGGGCTTCCTGCCGATCGTCTGGGTCGGTATCGGGCTGTCGGTCTTCCAGCAGCTGGTCGGCATCAACGTCGCGTTCTACTACTCCTCGGCGCTGTGGCAGTCCGTCGGCATCGACCCGAGCGCCTCGTTCTTCTACAGCTTCACCACGTCGATCATCAACATCATCGGCACCGTGATCGCGATGATCTTCGTCGACAGGATCGGCCGCCGTCCGCTGGCGCTGATCGGCTCGGCCGGTATGGCCCTCGCGCTCGGCCTGGAGGCCTGGGCGTTCTCCGCCAAGACCGCGGCCGGCACCCTGCCGACCACCGAGGGCACCGTGGCCCTGATCGCCGCGCACGCCTTTGTGCTCTTCTTCGCGCTCTCCTGGGGCGTGGTGGTCTGGGTCTTCCTCGGCGAGATGTTCCCGAACAAGATCCGTGCCGCCGCGCTGGGCGTCGCCGCCTCCGCGCAGTGGATCGCCAACTGGGCCATCACGGCCAGCTTCCCGAGCCTGTCGGACTGGAACCTCTCGGGTACCTACGTGATCTACATGATCTTCGCTCTGCTCTCGATCCCCTTCGTGCTGAAGTACGTCAAGGAGACCAAGGGCAAGGCGTTGGAGGAGATGGGCTAACCCCCCGCCAGCCTGTCTCCTCGCTACTGGGTACTGCCCCGGGTCATCAGGGACCCCGGGCAGTACCCGTTTTTTGTGCCCACTTCGGTATACGGCCCGTCGGCGCATGCCGCTCCCCCTGGGGCGTGGCGTACGGCCTCCCCTCCCGTACGGCGCACGCGGCGGCCCGCCGGTGTGCGGCCGGTGCCGGGGCAGGGGCCGCGCCGGCCGTCAGTCCTGGCCGCCGGCCTTGAGACGGGGCAGCACCCGCTCGGCGAACAGGTGCAGCGAACGCCAGCCCTCGTCGACCGGCATCCCGCCGCACAGCGGATGCAGGATCAGCGAGCCCTCGCCGCCCGTCTGCCGGGCGAGGCGCAGGCACTCCTCGGGGGTGACGACGCGGTAGACGCCCTCCTGGCGCAGCGCGGTGACGTCCCGGGCGGACGAACGCACCGCGGAGCGCATGCCGGCGGACTGCCAGGAGGCGTACGTCAGGGCCTCGTGCAGCAGATGGCCGCCGTACTCGGCCCAGGTGCGGTCCGGGTCCTCGGAGACATGGAGCAGCGAGGTCCGCTCGGGCGGCTGCCACACCCAGCCCTCGGTGCCGAAGGCCGCCCGCCGCTCGTGGTAGTAGGCCTCCAGCTCGGGGAGGCGGGCGCTGGGGAAGAACGGGAGCCCCAGGCGGGCTGCGCGCCGGGCCGCGGCCCGTGAGCTGCCGCCGATCAGCAGCAGCGGGTGCGGCCGGGTGTACGGGCGCGGGGTGACCTGGACCGTACGGCCCCGGTAGCTGAACGGTTCGCCGGTCCAGGCGGACAGCAGGGCCGTCAGCACCTCGTCCTGGAGGGCGCCGCGGTGCCGCCAGTCCTTGCCGTGTGCCGCGTACTCCTCGGGCCGGTAGCCGAGGCCGGCGACGGTGGTCAGCCGGCCGCCGCTGAGCAGGTCGAGCGAGGCGATGTCCTCGGCCAGCCGCAGCGGGTCGTGCAGCGGGGTGATCAGGGCGGAGACGGTGACGCCGATGCGGCGGGTGGCGCCGAAGACGGCGCCCGCGAAGGTGAGCGGGGAGGGGATCCAGCCGTTGGCGGTGGCGTGGTGCTCCTCGGTCTGGACCATGGTGAAGCCGCGGTCGTCGGCGAACGCGGCCATCTCGACGGCCGCCCGGTAGCGGGCGGACAGCGTGGCAGGCGTGGGCGTGGGGTCGACGAGGTTGCAGCGCAGGACCGTGACGGGCAGGGCGGACATAACAGACGTCCCCTTCGCCGGTGGTGGGCGAAGGGGACGTTAGCTGACGGTGCGTCAGATCGCTAGCCGGGGGGTCCGGCCGGCCGGGATCGGGCGGCCTCAGCCCACCTCGACCGGCCGGCGGTCCGCCGCCGACGGCTCGCCCGCGGCCGCCGGGACGGTCTCCCGGGGCGCCGGCAGCACGGCGAAGACCACCGCGGCGAGCGCGATCGTGGCCGCCCAGCCCAGGCCGTTCTCACCGATCCAGGTCGTGGCCAACGGGCCGGTGAACCACTGGACCTTGGTGAAGCACAGCCCCGCGACGAGGGCCACGGCCCAGGCGGTCATGGCCTGCCAGCAGAAGCCGCCGGTGTACCAGTAGCGGCTGGTGCGGCCGGTGTTCATCAGGCTGTCGGCGTCGTAGCGCACCGCCAGCTTGCGCCGCCGGGCCATGTCGACGCCGTAGACGCCGATCCAGGCGGAGAAGGAGACCGCCAGCAGCGTCAGGAAGGCGATGAACTGGCCGATGAAGTCCTTGGCCACCAGCATCATGAACAGGCCGCCGACCAGGCTGATGACGGCATTGATGCTGACCGCGAGGGCACGCGGCAGCTTGACGCCCATCGTCTGGGCGGTGAAGCCCGCGGAGTACATCGACAGGCTGTTGATCAGCACCATGCCGACCAGCGCGGTGATCAGGTACGGCACCGCGAGCCAGGACGGCAGGATGTTGCCGAGGAACGACATCGGGTCGGTGTTCTGACCGGCCAGCTTCGGGTTGGAGACGGCCATCACGCCGCCCATCAGCACCATCGGCAGCAGTACCAGCGCGGCTCCGGAAACCGTGGCTGTGACGATCTTCTTGCCGGACGCGGAGTGCGGGAGGTAGCGCGCGAAGTCGGGACCCGTGGGCACCCAGCTGATCCCGCCGGCCGCGATGGTGCCGACGCCCGCGATCACCATCGCGGTCGTGCCGGCCTTCTTGGCGAAGACGGCGTCCCAGTCCATCGTGGCGACCAGATAGACCAGCACCATGATGCTGAACAGGCCGAACAGATAGGTCGAGTACTTGTTGCAGACGTTCAGCGCCTTGCGGCCCATCCCGCTCACCAGATAGGTCACGGCCACGAAGGCGAGCAGGGTGACGACGACGAGGACGTTGTTGCTCTCGATGCCGAGGAGCAGATGCAGCACCGTCAGTACCGCGTAGGCACCGGTGACCGCGTTGATCGTCTCCCAGCCGAAGCGGGCGACCCAGAGGATCGCGCCGGGGAAGTAGTTGCCGCGCACGCCGAAAGCGGCACGGGAGAGCATCGCGCCGGGCGCGCCGCCCCACTTGCCCGAGACCGACAGCACGCCCACCATGCCGAAGGCGACGGTGGCGGCGATCGCGGCCACCAGCAGGACCTGCCAGAAATTCAGCCCGTTGGTGACCACGAGCGCGGCGCCCATGGTGAGCAACAGCACACTGATATTGGCGGCGACCCAGGTGGGGAAGAGCTCGCGGACGCGGCCCTTCCGTTCGTTGTCGGGAACGGGTTCGATGCCGCGGGTCTCGACGGCGCCTTCGATGTCGGGCGTGGAAGCAGACGTGGTGCCCATGGTGCAGGTATCTCCGAGCGGGGATCTGGAGGCACCCCCAGGGAGAGGAGGTGCAGGCAGCGGCTGTGGTGCCTGGCCGGAATTTGGCTGCCAGGACTCTACGCGCGTTGCGCGGCCGTCGACCATCGTACTTTGATCCAACTTCCGCCTCTTTGCGCCGTTGGACCCGACGACGACAACGAGTGTCACCCAGCATCGTCGAAGGGTCCAGCCGGGCCGTCCCCACCAGGCGGAACGCCGGGGTGGGGCAGGGCGCCCCGTCTGCCCCGGGGCCACCGGCCGCCACGGACCCCCGGAGCACCGGCCGGCAGGGAGATCCACTTCCCGTTCCCCTCGGGACCCCGCATCCGGATTCCGCCGCGCGACGTCCGACAGCCCGGCCAGGGAAGGAATCCGGCCACACCGCGCCCGCGGAGGAGGTCCGGGACGGGGCCCGTGCGGATTCGGCGCGTGCGGTCCCCGGCGCCGGGGCGTGGCTGATACTGGAGGGGTTATGGAAACCGTCATCCTTGCCGTCATCATTGCCGTGGTCGTGCTCGGCGCGATCAGCGGGCTCGTCGTCAGCGGCCGCAAGAAGAAGCAGCTGCCGCCGTCCCCGCCGGCTGCCCCCAAGCCCTCCGTCACCGCGCCCCCCGCCGAACCACATGTCGGCGAGGAGGCCGAGACCCCCCGCGACGAAGAGCGTCGCACCATCGAAGAAGTCACGCTGCCCACCGCCGAGGCCCCCGTGGCCGAGGCACCGGCCGCCGAGCCCGAGGCGCCCGCCGCGCCCGCGGTCGAGGTCCCCGAGCCCACCGCGGGCCGGCTGGTCCGGCTGCGCGCCCGGCTCTCCCGCTCCCAGAACACCCTGGGCAAGGGCCTGCTGACCCTGCTCTCCCGCGAACACCTCGACGAGGAGACCTGGGAGGAGATCGAGGACACCCTGCTGACCGCCGACGTCGGCGTCGCCCCCACCCAGGAGCTGGTCGAGCGCCTGCGGGAGCGGGTCAAGGTCCTCGGCACCCGCACCCCCGAGGGACTGCGGGCCCTGCTGCGCGAGGAACTCCTCACCCTCATCGGCACGGACGCCGACCGCTCCGTGCACACCGCCAACGGCATCGGCAACGGCGGCGACGAGATCCCCGGCGTCGTCATGGTCGTCGGCGTCAACGGCACCGGCAAGACCACCACCACCGGCAAGCTCGCCCGTGTCCTGGTCGCCGACGGCAAGTCCGTGGTCCTCGGTGCCGCCGACACCTTCCGCGCCGCCGCCGCCGACCAGCTGCAGACGTGGGGCGAGCGGGTCGGTGCCCGTACGGTCCGCGGACCCGAGGGCGGCGACCCCGCCTCGATCGCCTTCGACGCGGTGAAGGAAGGCATCGCCGAGTCCGCCGACGTCGTCCTCATCGACACCGCGGGCCGGCTGCACACCAAGACCGGCTTGATGGACGAGCTCGGCAAGGTCAAGCGGGTCGTCGAGAAGCACGGCCCGGTCGGCGAGGTGCTGCTCGTCCTGGACGCCACCACCGGCCAGAACGGCCTCGTCCAGGCCCGGGTGTTCGCCGAGGTCGTGGACATCACCGGGGTGGTGCTCACCAAGCTCGACGGCACCGCCAAGGGCGGCATCATCGTCGCCGTCCAGCGCGAACTGGGTGTGCCGGTGAAGCTGATCGGCCTGGGCGAGGGGGCGGACGACCTCGCGCCGTTCGAGCCCGAGGCCTTCGTGGACGCCCTGATCGACTGACGCCGCCGCAAGGAGGCCACGCCCCGGCAGCCCCCGGCCCCCGGTACCCGCACACGGCGGGCGCCGGGGGCCGGAGCCGTTCCGCCGGGAGTATCGCGGGGCAGGGGGCTCGCCCGCGCACGGTCCCCGTCGACGGGTGTCCGGCCGGAGGGGCGGGCGGATCCAGCCCTCGGAATGTTCCGCCGCTGCTCAGGCCGCCGAGCGATGGCAGACGTACGCCAGGATGCCCACCATCAGCCGCGCCTGCGGCGGCCGGTCCGCGGTGTCCAGGGTCGGCGGGCGCAGCCAGCGCATCGGGCCGTGGCCGCCGAGGTCGGAGGGCGGTGCGGTGAGGTGGTCGCCCGGGCCCAGGGGGCGCAGATCGAGCGCGGCGTCGTCCCAGCCCATCCGGTAGAGCAGATCGGGGAGTTGCCCGGCCGCACCGGGGGCGACGAAGAACTGCGCGCGGCCGGTCGGGGTCAGCGCGACCGGGCCCAGCGGCAGGCCCATCCGCTCCAGCCGCGCCAGGGCGTTACGGCCCGCGGCCTCCGGCACGTCGAGGACGTCGAAGGAGCGGCCCACCGGCAGCAGGATCGCGGCGCCCGGCGTCTCCGCCCAGACCACGCCGGCCTTCTCCCAGGTGGCGCCGGCCGCCAGCTCCTCACCGAAGGCCAGCGGATGGGCGCCGGGGGAGGGGCAGTCGGCGGCGCCGCACGAGCAGTCCGTACGGCCGCTGCCCGCGCGCACCGCCCGGGCGCCGGGGGCGACGTCCCAGCCCCACAGCCCGGTGTACTCCGCCACCGCCGAGATTTCGGTCGAGCGGGCGCGGCGCCGGGAGCCGGAACGAATCTCTCGGATGCCGCCGATCGTGAAGCCCATGCCCCCTCCAACGGGTGGTGCGTGCCAGTGGTTACGAGTCGGTGGGTTGACGTCGTGGCGCCGTTCACGCTCCGTTGACTGTCCGCGGTACCGGTGGTGTGACGTGGCGCGCCGGGTGGTGCGGAGCGTGGTGTGAGCCCTTGCGTGCTCCGTTCCGCCCGGCCGCGTTCGACCTGTGTCAAGTCAATCGCGAGAGCCGGGCGGGGAGTTCATTCGAAGGGGTGGCGAATGGTGGCGTTTCCTCGATCGCCCTCGCGGCGGGCGTGATCGTAGGATTACTTTCGGTGCACGAGCCCCGCGAGGCACTCCTCGCACGGGTATGCCGATGGCAACGCACGGGTCGAGCCCAGGCCAAAAGGTGTGCCCGGAAACCGTGATCGGGTAGACGTACCCCCGGCACGCGTCGCAACGGGCGGCAGTCTGCGGGTGGTTCGCCGCGGACATCGGGTAAGCGCACCAAGTCAGCTATTCGGGATGGGGGCTCCAGTGGGCGGCAACGGCGGCACGGGCGGCACCGACGCCGTCAAACAACCCAACGCACAGCTGGGTTCGTGGTTCATGCGCAGCGGCTGGTCCAAGGGCGAGCTGGCCCGACAGGTCAACCGCCGGGCGCGCCAGATGGGCGCCCACCACATCAGCACCGACACCTCGCGGGTGCGCCGCTGGCTCGACGGCGAGCAGCCGCGTGAGCCCATTCCGCGGATCCTGTCCGAGCTGTTCTCCGAACGCTTCGGCTGCGTGGTCGGCATCGAGGAGCTCGGGCTGCGCTCCGCGCACCAGTCCCCGTCGGTCTCCGGGGTGGACCTGCCCTGGGCGGGCGCCCAAACGGTCGGCCTCATCAGCGAGTTCTCGCGCAGCGACCTGATGCTGGCGCGCCGCGGCTTCCTCGGCACCTCGCTCGCCCTCGCCGCCGGACCCAGCCTCATCGAGCCGATGCAGCGCTGGCTGGTCCCGGTGCCCGCGAGCCAGGGCGGTACGGAGGAGCCCGACCGGCTCCGCAGGCCCGCGCGCCTGTCCCAGCCGGAGCTGGACCTGCTGGAGTCGACCACCGTGATGTTCCGCCAGTGGGACGCGCAGTGCGGCGGCGGGCTGCGGCGCAAGGCCGTGGTCGGTCAGCTGCACGAGGTCACCGACCTCCTCCAGGAGCCGCAGCCGGAGCCGGTGGCCAAGCGGCTGTTCAAGGTCGCCGCCGAGCTCGCCGAGCTGGCCGGCTGGATGAGTTACGACATCGGCCTGCAGCCCACCGCGCAGAAGTACTTCGTGCTGGCGCTGCACGCCTCCAAGGAAGCCGGCGACCGGCCCCTGGGTTCGTACATCCTCTCCAGCATGAGCCGGCAGATGATCCACCTCGGCCGGCCCGACGACGCGCTGGAGCTGATCCACCTCGCCCAGTACGGCAGCCGGGAGACGGCCGCCCCGCGCGCCCAGGCGATGTTGTATGCGATGGAGGCCCGCGCCTACGCCGGAATGGGCCAGCCCAGCAAGGTCAAGCGGGCCGTCCGGATGGCCGAGGACACCTTTTCGGACGTCCTGCCCGGCGAGCCCGAGCCGGACTGGATCCGCTTCTTCTCCGAGGCCGAGCTCAACGCGGAGAACGCCCACTCCTACCGTGACCTCGCCTATGTCGCCGGCCGCAGCCCCACGTACGCCTCGCTCGCCGAGCCCGTGATGGCGCGCGCGGTGGAGCTGTTCGGCAAGGACCCCGAGCACCAGCGCTCGTATGCGCTCAACCTCATCGGGATGGCCACCGTGCATCTGCTGCAGAAGGAGCCGGAGGCCTGTGCGGCGATGGCGCAGCAGGCGATCCCGTTCGCCCGGCAGGTCCGCTCGGAGCGGGTGAACACCCGGCTGCGCAAGACCGTGGACACCGCGGCGCGGGAATTCGGCGAGGTCGCCGAGGTGATCCGGCTCAGCGACGAGCTCGCCCGCCAGCTGCCGGAAACCGCGGAGGCCGTCTGACGGCGCGCCTCCCCAGAAACACCGGCCGCGGCCGCCGCCCCGTACAGCCCGACTCGGCTCCCCCATGCCAGGTCACGCGGGCGGCAGCCGCGGCCGGGCTCGTCCCCGCGCCTGAGCCGGCGCCGCTTTCGCGGAGGGGGTTGCTCGCCGTGGGGGATGCTCCATTGTGGGTTGATGTGGGGTGAACGGGTGAATGCGAAGGCCGATCTCGCAGTTCACGGGGGCGTAACACGAAAGCGTCCTTCGTCACGGCGGTGAAACACCCGCAAGGTTTGGCCGAAACCGTGCTGCGACAACCTCATCGCGAAGTCGGCCCACCAGAAACACGCCCGCACGGGCCGCATCGACGACGAGGAGACGCCGATGCCCCCAGGCATCCTGACGCTTGCAGCAGACAAGGTGACACTCAGCCCGGCCAACACCGGATTCATGCTGATCTGCTCCGCACTGGTGATGATCATGACCCCCGGTCTCGCCTTCTTCTACGGGGGCATGGTCCGGGTCAAGAGCGTGCTCAACATGCTGATGATGAGCTTCATCAGCCTGGGCATCGTCACGATCCTGTGGGTCCTGTACGGCTTCGGACTGGCCTTCGGCACCGACAGCGGGGGCTTCATCGGCTGGGACGGCAACTTCGCCGGGCTCAGCGGGATCGGCCTGACCCAGCTGTGGGGCGTCAGCACCATCCCGATCTATGTCTTCGCCGTCTTCCAGCTGATGTTCGCGGTCATCACGCCCGCGCTGATCAGCGGTGCGCTCGCCGACCGGGTGAAGTTCACCGCCTGGGCGCTGTTCATCGCCCTGTGGGTCACCGTCGTCTACTTCCCCGTCGCCCACTGGGTGTGGGCCGATGGCGGCTGGCTCTTCAAGCTGGGCGTCATCGACTTCGCCGGCGGTACGGCCGTCCACATCAACGCCGGTGCCGCGGCGCTCGGCGTGATCCTCGTCGTCGGCAAGCGCGTCGGCTTCAAGAAGGACCCGATGCGGCCGCACAGCCTGCCGCTGGTCATGCTCGGCGCCGGGCTGCTGTGGTTCGGCTGGTTCGGCTTCAACGCCGGCTCCTGGCTCGGCAACGACGACGGCGTCGGCGCGGTCGCCTTCGTCAACACCCAGGTCGCCACCGCCGCCGCGATGCTCGGCTGGCTGGCCTACGAAAAGCTCCGGCACGGCTCGTTCACCACGCTCGGCGCGGCCTCCGGCGCGGTCGCCGGACTCGTCGCGATCACCCCGGCCTGCGGCGCGGTCAGCCCGCTGGGCGCCATCGCGGTCGGTGTGATCGCCGGTGTGCTGTGTGCCATGGCGGTCAATCTGAAGTACAAGCTCGGCTACGACGACTCGCTGGACGTCATCGGTGTCCACCTCGTCGGCGGTGTCGTCGGCTCGCTGCTGATCGGCTTCTTCGCCACCGGCGGGGTACAGAGCAAGGCCAAGGGCCTGTTCTACGGCGGCGGCTTCGAACAGCTCGGCAAGCAGACCGTCGGTGTGGTCTGTGTGCTGCTCTACTCGCTGGTCGTCTCGTACGTCCTTGCCAAGGTCATCGACCTGGTGATGGGCTTCCGGGTCGGCGAGGACGAGGAGGTCGCCGGCATCGACCAGGCCTCGCACGCGGAGACCGCGTACGACTTCACCGGCGCGGGCGGTGGCACGGTCGGCCGACTCGGCGAGGCCCTGACAAAGAAGGTGAACGCGTGAAGCTCATCACGGCAGTAATCAAGCCGCACCGGCTGGACGAGGTGAAGGACGCCCTCCAGGCATTCGGCGTGCACGGACTGACGATCACCGAGGCCAGCGGATACGGCAGGCAGCGCGGGCACACCGAGGTGTACCGCGGCGCCGAGTACACCGTCGACCTGGTACCGAAGATCCGCATCGAGGTGCTGGTCGAGGACGCCGACTCCGAGGAGCTGGTCGACGTCATCGTCAAGGCGGCCCGCACCGGCAAGATCGGTGACGGAAAGGTGTGGAGCGTCCCCGTCGACGACGCGGTACGGGTGCGGACCGGCGAGCGGGGGCCGGACGCGCTGTGACGGCGCGGCGGACCTGGTCCTCTGGAAGGCGGCGGATGCCTTTCAGAGGGCCGGGGCCGCGGTCCGCACGTCCGGGCCGCGGTGGCCGCACGCACCGCGGCGGCACAGACTGAGTGAGCGTGCGGGGGACGGCCGGCCGGTACGGGAACGGCCGCACGGGGGCAGCGGCGACAACGGGGACGACGGGAACGACACGAGCGAGGAGCGCGCGTTGACGGAGAGCGTCGAGGAAACGGCGGGACCGGCCGGAACACCGGGCCCGGGCAGCGAGCCCGCGCCCGCCCCGGAAGGCAGCTACCCCGCGGCCCGGTTGCGGCTCCTTCAGGACGACACGGCCGCCGGACCCGACCGCCGCGCCGCCCTCGCCCGGCTGACCGACGACTGGCTGGCCGGCCTGCTGAATCGACACGCGACCGCCGCCGGCCTGGCCGGCACCGCCCTGGTCGCCGTCGGCGGCTACGGCCGCGGCGAGCTCTCCCCGCGCAGCGACCTCGATCTGCTCCTGCTGCACGACGGCCGCGCCGACGCCGGCGCCCTGGCCGCGCTCGCCGACCACCTCTGGTACCCCGTCTGGGACCTCGGCCTCGACCTCGACCACTCCGTACGCACCCCCGCCGAGGCCCGCAAAGCGGCCCGCGACGACCTGAAGGTGCAGCTGGGCCTGCTCGACGCCCGCCACCTCGCCGGCGATCCGGAACTGACCGCCGCGCTGCGCAGCACCGCGTACGCCGACTGGCGCGAGAGCGCCCCCAAGCGGCTCCCCGAACTCCACGACCTGTGCCAGGAGCGCGCCGAGCGGCACGGGGAACTGCAATTCCTCCTCGAACCCGACCTCAAGGAGGCCAGGGGCGGGCTGCGGGACGCCACCGCGCTCCGGGCGGTCGCCGCCTCCTGGCTCGCCGACGCCCCGCGCGGCGGCCTGGAAGCCGCCCGCACCCGGCTGCTCGACACCCGTGACGCACTCCATCTGACCACCGGCCGCGCCACCGACCGGCTCTCCCTCCAGGAGCACCCCCAGGTCGCCGAGGCCCTGGGCATGCTGGACGCGGACGCCCTGCTGCGGCAGACCTACGAATCGGCCCGCACCATCTCCTACGCGGCCGATGTCACCTGGCGCGAGGTCCGCCGGGTGCTGCGCGCCCGCTCCGTCAAGCCCGTACTGCGCGGCCTGCTGCCCGGCCGCGACGCGGGCAAGGCGGAGCGCACACCGCTCGCCGAGGGCGTCGTCGAACTCGACGGGGAGGCGGTGCTGGCCCGCACCGCACGGCCGGAGCGCGACCCGGTGCTGGTGCTGCGTGCCGCGGCCGCCGCCGCCCAGGCCGGAGTGCCGCTGGCCACCCACTCGATCCGCCGCTGCGCCGAGGCGGCCGCCACCCGTCCGCTGCCCGTGCCGTGGCCCGCCGAGGCCCGCGAAGAGCTGGTCACCCTCCTGGGCGCCGGCACCTACACCGTGCCCGTATGGGAGGCCCTGGAGGCCGAGGGCCTCATCACCCGGCTGCTGCCCGACTGGGAGCGCGTGCGCTGCCGCCCCCAGCGCAACCCCGTCCACACCTGGACCGTGGACCGCCATCTGATCGAGACCGCCGTCCGGGCGTCCGCGCTGACCCGCCGGGTGCACCGCCCCGACCTGCTGCTGGTCGCCGCCCTCCTGCACGACATCGGCAAGGGCTGGCCCGGCGACCACTCGGTGGCCGGCGAGACCATCGCCCGCGACGTGGCGGCCCGGCTCGGCTTCGGCGCCCGCGACACCGCAGTGATCGCCACCCTCGTACGCCACCACCTGCTGCTCATCGAGACCGCCACCCGGCGCGATCTGGACGACCCGGCGACCGTCGGCGCGGTCGCCGAGGCGGTCGGCGGCGTCGGCACCCTGGAGCTGCTGCACGCCCTCACCGAGGCCGACGCCCTGGCCACCGGGCCCGCCGCCTGGAGCGCCTGGCGCGGCGGACTCGTCGCCGACCTGGTCAAACGGGTCGCCGCGCGGCTCGCCGGGGAGCCCGAGGAGGAGGTGCGCCCGGCGGACGAGCCGACCGCGGAGCAGCAGCGGCTGGCCGCCGAGGCCCGGCGCACGACGGGCCCGGTCCTGGCGCTGCACACCCGTGCCGAAACCCCCACCGAGCCCGAGGACGGCGCCGGGGCCGAGGAGAGCGCCCGGCGGCCGGTCGGCGTGGAGCTGCTCATCGCCGTCCCGGAGCAGTCGGGTGTGCTGCCCGCGGCGGCCGGCGTGCTGGCCCTGCACCGGCTCACCGTCCGCGCCGCCGACCTGCTCGTCCTCGACCAAGGGGGCGAGAGCCCGGTCCTGCTGCTCAGCTGGCGGGTGGCCGCCGAGTACGGCTCGCTGCCGGACGCCGACCGGCTGCGCGTCGACCTGGTCCGCGCCCTGGACGGCTCCCTCGACATCCCCGCGCGCCTCGCCGAGCGCGAAGCCGCCTACGCCCGCCGCGCCCGTGCCGCCATCGCCCCGCCGCCCCGGGTCAGCGCCGTCACCGGCAGTTCCCGTACCGCGACCGTCATCGAGGTCCGCGCCCAGGACGCCCACGGTCTGCTGCACCGCATCGGCCGTGCCCTGGAGACGGCCGGTGTCGCGGTCCGCAGTGCCCACATCAGCACCCTGGGGGCGAACGCGGTGGACGCGTTCTACGTCACCGATCCGGACGGGGCGCCGCTCGCCGATACGGCGGCCCATGAGCTGGCGGCGGCCGTGGAGAGCGCCCTCGGGTAGCCGTACGGCGCGTTGCGCGGCACGGACCGGGAAACAGGGCAGGAACGCTTCCCTTGCGCAGCCCGATACCCTAGAACCCGACTGCACCCCGCCCCCGACCCCGAGGATCGACGAACGCCGTGTTCGATACGCTTTCCGACCGCTTGGCGAGTACTTTCAAAAACCTCCGGGGCAAGGGCCGCCTGAGCGAGGCGGACATCGACGCCACGGCGCGCGAGATCCGTATCGCGCTGCTCGAAGCGGATGTCGCTCTCCCCGTCGTCCGGGCCTTCATCAAGCAGGTCAAGGAGCGGGCCACCGGCTCCGAGGTCTCCCAGGCGCTGAACCCCGCCCAGCAGGTCATCAAGATCGTCAACGAGGAGCTCATCGGCATCCTCGGCGGCGAGACCCGGCGGCTGCGGTTCGCCAAGAACCCGCCGACCGTGATCATGCTGGCGGGTCTGCAGGGTGCCGGTAAGACCACGCTCGCCGGAAAGCTCGGCCGCTGGCTCAAGGGGCAGGGCCACGCCCCGTTGCTGGTCGCCTGTGACCTCCAGCGCCCCAACGCCGTCAACCAGCTCTCCGTCGTCGCCGACCGCGCCGGCGTGGCGATCTACGCGCCCGAGCCGGGCAACGGCGTCGGTGACCCGGTGCAGGTCGCCAAGGACTCCGTCGAGTACGCCCGCGGCAAGCAGCACGACGTCGTCATCGTCGACACCGCCGGCCGCCTGGGCATCGACCAGGAACTGATGCAGCAGGCCGCGGACATCCGCGACGCCGTCAGCCCCGACGAGATCCTCTTCATCGTCGACGCGATGATCGGTCAGGACGCGGTCAACACCGCCGAGGCCTTCCGCGACGGCGTCGGCTTCGACGGTGTGGTGCTCTCCAAGCTCGACGGTGACGCCCGTGGTGGTGCGGCGCTGTCCATCGCCCACGTCACCGGCAAGCAGATCATGTTCGCCTCCAACGGCGAGAAGCTGGACGACTTCGACGCGTTCCACCCGGACCGCATGGCGTCCCGCATCCTCGGCATGGGCGACATGCTCAGCCTGATCGAGAAGGCCGAGCAGACCTTCAGCCAGGCCGAGGCCGAGAAGATGGCGGCCAAGCTGGCGAAGGGCCCCAAGGAGTTCACCCTCGACGACTTCCTGGCCCAGATGGAGCAGGTCCGCAAGATGGGCTCCATCTCCAAGCTGCTCGGCATGCTGCCCGGCATGGGGCAGATGAAGGACCAGATCGACAACCTCGACGAGCGCGAGGTCGACCGCACCGCCGCCATCATCAAGTCGATGACGCCGGCCGAGCGCCACGAGCCGACGATCATCAACGGCTCCCGCCGGGCGCGTATCGCCAAGGGTTCCGGTGTCGACGTCAGCCAGGTCAAGAGCCTGGTCGAGCGGTTCTTCGAGGCCCGCAAGATGATGTCGAAGATGGCCCAGGGCGGCGGCATGCCCGGGATGCCCGGCATGCCGGGGATGCCTGGCATGGGGGGCGGCGCCCGCAAGAAGAAGCAGGTCAAGCAGGCCAAGGGCAAGCGCAAGAGCGGCAACCCGATGAAGCGCAAGGCCGAGGAGCAGGCCGCGGCCGCGCGCCGCGAGGCCGCCCAGTCCGGCAACCCGCTGGGCCTGCCGCAGGGCGGCCAGGACCCGCAGAACTTCGAACTCCCCGAGGAATTCAAGAAGTTCATGGGCTGACCCGCTCAGCTCCGCGTGCGCGAGCCCCCGGCCGGCAGTGCGCGGCCGGGGGCTCGCGCGGTGCCGGGCGGGGGCCTCCGCGGACGGGCGCCGGACCCGCTCGCCGGCAGTCGCCTGGCCGCCGGCAGCACCTGGCCCGGCGGCAGCGCTACCGCGTCCGCGCGATCAGATAGCGGAACACGTTCGGCATCCACACCGTCCCGTCCGCCCGCTGGTACGGATGCAGCGCCTCCGCGAGCTCCTTCTCCACCTGACGCTCCTCCGTCGCCTCCAGCGCCGCCTCGAACAGCCCCGTCGACAGCAGCCCGCGCACCGCGCTCGCCGGATCCGCGTACCCGAACGGGCAGGCCACCCGGCCCGAACCATCGGGCCGCAGCCCGGCCCGGTCCGCCAGCTCCTCCAGATCGTCCCGGCCGCTGGGCCACCCCCCGGCGGAGCCCGCGGCGCAGTCGCCCCGCGGGTCGGCCAGCCGCCGCGCGACCCCCAGCACCCCGGCCGTGGCACAGCGCTCCACCGGGCCCCAGCCGCCCAGCACCACCGCGCTGCCGCGCTCCGTTAGCCCGGCCGCCGCGGTGAGCGAGGCCGTCAGCCCCTCGACCGTGCTCACGCAGCCCACCGGGTGGAACGCGGTGACCACGTTGAAGGCGGCCTCCCCGGGCGCCGCGGCCTCCAGGCCCCCACTGACCAGCCGGGTGTGCTCCGGCCCGCCCTCCGGTGTGAGCCGCTCACGCGCCAGCTCCAGCCGGGACTCGTCCGCATCCACCCCGCTGACCTGCGCGCCGCGCGCCGCCGCCAGCAGAAGCGCCAGCCCGGAACCACAGCCGAGCCCCAGCAGGCGGGTGCCGGGACCGATGCCCAGGCGGTCGTACGCGGCTTCGTACAGCGGTACCAGCATCCGCTCCTGGATCTCGGCCCAGTCACGGGTGCGCCGTGACCGGTCCGGAGCGGGCGGGTCGTCGCAGCGTATGGATCCGGAGTGCGGAAGCTGGTGCCGCACGAGCGTGGGTGACATCGATAGCGCCCCTATTCGCCGAGAACCCGAAGCTGTTCCGTACTGATCGCCCCCGTGTTCGCGCGTGGTGCGCCCCCGCGATCCAGACAACTGCGCATTCGTCCGGGCGTCCAGGGGATGCGCCGGGGTTGTCTCCCGCGCGCCCCTTTATGCGCCGGGCCCGCTCCCTGGAGCGCCGTTCCAGCGTGCCCCGCCCGGACCCGTTCCGCCACGGCAACGAGCCGCCGCCGAGCCCCCGGGGCGCCGTCCGCTCACCCCTGTCCGCCGGCCCCGGGAGGGAATACGGGCCGGTGTCGTCGGGCACAGGTAGTCCCCGTACCATCGCCGCGGTGATCCTCACGCCGCATACGACCGGCTACGCCATGCGGCGTACGCGGTGATACGTACCGGCTTGCGAGCTGCTGGGCGCCTTCTGCGCAGATCGGCGCACCCGCCCTCGGCACGACTCATGACCGGAAACTGACTGGTACGTGCAAATTATTTGAGATGCCCCGGAATCGGAACACTCGGCGGCCCCGGCTCGTTGTCACGACGTGAGCACGACACCGCCTGTCCTCGCCGCCGAGCTGGCACTCGCCTGGGCCGATATTCAACGGCACCACCCCGAGCTGCCGGATCTGGCCGCGCCCGAGTCCCTGATCGGAGAGTCCTCGTCCGCCTGCGGCGCCGAACTCTCCTTCGAACGGCTGCTCCATGAGGCAGTCCACGGCATCGCCGCCGCCCGCGGCGTCCGTGACACCTCCCGCGCAGGCCGCTACCACAACCGCCGGTTCCTGGCGATCGCCGAGGAACTGGGCCTGGACCATGCCGACGAGCCGCATCCCAGCAGCGGCTTCTCGCTGGTCACGCTCAACCCCGAAGCCCGAAGGCGCTACCGCCCCACCATCGAACGGCTCGCCAGAGCGCTCAGGGCGCACAGCGCCGCGACCGCCACCGACACCGCCCGCAGCTTCCGGGGCCCCGCCGCCCGGCACGGCTCCTCCGGGGGCGGCGTCCGGGTCAAGGCCGTCTGCGACTGCGGGCGCAATGTCCGGGTCGTCCCGTCCGTGCTCGCTCAGGCGCCGATCGTCTGCGGCGGCTGCGGAAAGCCCTTCCGTATCCCCGAGGTCGCCGCGGTCGGCTGACCCGAGTGCGTGTGGCACAATGGCTGGCTGTACTCGACAGTCGCACAGGACCCCTCTCTCCTCCGGCTGGCGCGTCCATCGGGCATCCGAGTACCGCAACCCCACGTGGCATCTCGTTGTGCCCTACCACGTCAAGACCAGGAGACACCACTCCCGTGGCAGTCAAGATCAAGCTGAAGCGTCTGGGCAAGATCCGCGCGCCTCACTACCGCATCGTCATCGCCGACTCCCGTACCCGCCGTGACGGCCGGGCCATCGAGGAGATCGGCCTGTACCACCCGGTGCAGAACCCCTCGCGCATCGAGGTCGACTCCGAGCGTGTCCAGTACTGGCTGGGTGTCGGCGCGCAGCCGACCGAGCCCGTCATGGCCATCCTCAAGGTCACCGGCGACTGGCAGAAGTTCAAGGGCCTGCCCGCCCCGGCGCCGATGAAGGTCGCCGAGCCGAAGGCCGACAAGCGCGCCCTCTTCGAGGCCGCCGCCAAGGCTTCCGGCGACGAGCCGAAGGGTGAGGCCATCACCCCGAAGGCGAAGAAGGCTGACAAGAAGGCGGACGAGGCTGCGGCCGAGTCCACCTCCGAGTCGACCGAGGCCTGAGCATGCTCGAGGAGGCCCTCGAGCACCTCGTCAAGGGCATCGTCGACAACCCCGATGACGTGCAGGTGGCTTCGCGCACCCTGCGCCGCGGGCGCGTGCTCGAGGTCCGGGTCCACCCCGACGACCTCGGCAAGGTGATCGGCCGCAACGGCCGTACCGCCCGCGCGCTGCGGACCGTCGTGGGCGCCATCGGCGGACGGGGCATCCGCGTCGACCTCGTCGACGTGGACCAGGTCCGCTGACAAGTTGAACACCGGCTCGGGCCGGGGAGGGCTGCCGGCCCGCCCCGGCCCGTAGTCGTCTACGGACACGGAACAGTGCCGTAGGCACTGGCAAGGGAGAGAACAGCGTGCAGTTGGTAGTGGCACGGATCGGCCGCGCCCACGGCATCAAGGGCGAGGTCACGGTAGAGGTGCGGACCGACGAGCCCGAACTGCGGCTCGCCCCGGGCGCCGTCCTCGCCACCGAACCGTCCTCCGTCGGACCGCTGACCATCACGGCCGGCCGGGTGCACAGCGGCCGGCTGCTGCTGCGCTTCGAGGGCGTCGCGGACCGTACGGCCGCCGAGGCGCTGCGCAACACCCTGCTGATCGCGGAGGTCGACCCCGAGGAAGTCCCCGAGGACCCCGAGGAGTTCTACGACCACCAGCTGATCGACCTCGATGTCGTCACCCGCGACGGCACCGCCGTCGGCCGGATCGCTGAGGTCTCCCATCTGCCCTACCAGGACCTGCTGATCGTCCGGCGGCCCGACGGCAGCGAGGTCATGATCCCGTTCGTCGCCGAGATCGTCCCGGAGATCGACCTCGACGAGCAGCGCGCGGTCGTCGACCCGCCGCCCGGCCTCCTCGACGACAGCCAGGCCGAGATCGCCTCCAGCCGCGAGGACAGCTGATGCGGCTCGACATCGTCACGATCTTCCCCGAGTACCTGGAGCCGCTGAACGTCTCCCTCGTGGGCAAGGCCCGCGCGCGCGGACAGCTCGATGTGCGCATCCACGACCTGCGGGACTGTGCCCACGACAAGCACAACACCGTCGACGACACCCCCTACGGCGGCGGCCCGGGCATGGTCATGAAGCCCGAGCCGTGGGGCGAGGCGCTCGACGGGATCCTCGCGTCCGGTGAGGGCGAACCGGTGATCGTCGTCCCCACCCCGAGCGGCGTCCCCTTCACCCAGCAGCTCGCCGTCGAACTCTCCGCCAAGCCCTGGCTGGTGTTCACCCCGGCCCGCTACGAAGGCATCGACCGCCGGGTCATCGAGGAGTACGGCGACCGCGTCGACGTGCGCGAGGTCTCCATCGGCGACTACGTCCTGGCCGGCGGCGAGGCACCGGTCCTGGTCATGGTCGAGGCGGTGGCCCGGCTGCTGCCCGGCGTCCTCGGCAACGCCGCCTCCCATCAGGACGACTCCTTCGCCCCCGGCGCGATGGCCGACCTCCTGGAGGGCCCCGTCTACACCAAGCCCCCCGAGTGGCGCGGCCGCGGCATCCCCGAGGTGCTGCTCAGCGGGCACCACGGCAAGATCGCCCGCTGGCGTCGGGACGAGGCGTTCCGCCGCACCGACCGCAACCGCCCCGATCTGATCGAGCGCGCCGACCCCGCCGCGTTCGACAAACACGACCGCGCGATACTCGCCGCTCTCGGCTGGTCGGCGGGTGCCGACGGCCGATTTGGGCGGACGACCGAGGCCGTGGAAGAATAGGCCGCTGCCGTGTGCGTCCGGCGCGCGCCCCTGCCACAGGGGGAACGACGCCCGCCCGACGGAACGGCATCCGACACATCATTTCCGATATCCCGTTGATGACCTGTGGCATCAACGAAGAAAGCAGTAGGTCATGCACCTTCTCGACTCCGTCGACGCCTCGTCGCTGCGCAGCGACGTCCCGGCCTTCCGCCCGGGCGACACCGTCAACGTCCACGTCCGCGTCATCGAGGGCAACCGCTCCCGTGTGCAGCAGTTCAAGGGCGTTGTCATCCGCCGTCAGGGCGCCGGCGTGCGCGAGACCTTCACGGTCCGCAAGGTCAGCTTCTCCGTCGGCGTCGAGCGCACCTTCCCGGTGCACACCCCGATCGTCGAGAAGATCGAGGTCGTGACCCGCGGTGACGTCCGTCGCGCCAAGCTGTACTTCCTGCGCGAGCTCCGCGGCAAGGCCGCGAAGATCAAGGAGAAGCGCGACAACTGAGCCGGGCCGCCCCGGGGCGCGATTTTTTGTGCCGCGGCAACGCAAACCGACGCTCACGTACGGCGTCCGGATCCGGCCGGATAGGCTCAGGGCCCGATGGACACCGACGCACAGCTCACGGAGCGCGACCCCTCTCCCACCCCCGATCAGGGGCCGGAGCAGGGGTCGCGCTCCGCGCGTTTTCCCGGCTGGGCGGCCGGTCTGCGACACCGACCGGTCACCCTGCTCGCGCTCTGTCTGGCCTTTGTGCTGCTGCTCAGTGCGTTCATCGCCCAGCCCTTCCTGATTCCGTCCTCCTCCATGGAGAACACCCTGCAGATCGGGGACCGGGTGCTGGTCAACAAGCTGGCGTACCGCTTCGGCGGCGCGCCCGCGCGCGGCGACGTGGTGGTGTTCGACGGCACGGGATCGTTCGTTCACAGGGAGCAGGGGGAGAATCCCGTCACGGGACTGCTGCGCGGCGCCGGTGCGGCGCTGGGACTGGCCCGGCCCGACGAGACCGACTACGTCAAGCGCGTGATCGGCATCGGCGGTGACCACGTGACCTGCTGCGACAAACGGGGGCGGATCGAAGTGAACGGTGAGCCCGTGAACGAGGCGTATCTCCACCCCGGGGACGCGCCGTCCTCGGTGGATTTCGACATCGTGGTGCCGGAGGGCCGGCTGTGGGTCATGGGCGACCACCGCGCCAGATCCAGTGACTCCCGTGACCACCTCGGCCAGCCCGGCGGCGGAACGGTCCCGGTCGACGAGGTCATCGGCCGCGCGGACCTGATCACCTGGCCGGTGAGCCGCTGGCGGACCCTTGGCGCCCCCCGCGCCTTCGACCGGATACCCGCCGCGGCAGGCCCACGTGGGTAGCCGCGGACGCCCCCGCCACGGGAGCAAGGACGCCGCCCGGCGGGGCCGTGCGGCCGTGCAGCCGCAGCCGGACGCCGGCAGCGCGTACGGCGACCCCGGTGGCCACGGCGATCCTCAGGAACCCGGCACGAGCCCCGGACCGCGGCGCGGACGATCCGCGACCCAAGGGCGGCGGGCGGGCCGGCCCGCGACCGGCGGGCGGGCCGAGCGCCGGCGCCAGGCCCGGCGCATCAAGCGCCGCAGACAACGCTCCTACCTCAAGGAAATCCCCATCCTCATCGGCGTGGCACTGGCCATCGCCCTCGTCCTGAAGACCTTCCTCGTCCAGGCCTTCGTCATCCCGTCCGGCTCCATGGAGCAGACGATCAAGATCGGCGACCGGGTGCTGGTCGACAAGCTCACGCCCTGGTTCGGGTCGAAGCCCGAGCGCGGCGACGTCGTCGTCTTCAAGGACCCCGGAGGCTGGCTCAAGGGCGAGCAGACCAAGCCCACCGACGACGGGGGAGCCTTCAAGCCGGTCAAGGACGGCCTGACCTTCATCGGCCTGCTGCCGTCGGCAGACGAACAGGACCTGATCAAGCGGGTGGTGGCGGTCGGCGGTGACACCGTCAAATGCTGCGACAAGCAGGGCAAGGTCACCGTCAACGGCACCCCGCTGACCGAACCGTACGTCCATCCGGGGAACCCGCCCTCCACGCTGAAGTTCTCGGTGACCGTCCCCACCGGCCGGATCTTCGTCATGGGCGACCACCGCTCCAACTCCGCGGATTCGCGCTTCCACCTGGACGAGCCGTACCGTGGCACGGTCCCTGAGGACAATGTGGTGGGCCGGGCCGTGGTGATCGGCTGGCCGTTCTCGCACTGGCGGCGCCTCGAAGAGCCGGACACCTTTACGACCGTGCACGACGCGCCGGGCGCCAAGGCGTCCGCAGCGGGTGTGCCGCATAGGGTGTCACCTGAGAGTTTGACCGTACTCCCGACCCCTGCGGAACTCCCGCTCGTTATGGGAGTGGTGGGCCTGCGCCGGTTGACGCGCGGGCGAGTGCGTGGAGTGAGGAGCAGATGTGGGGGACTTGGCGGTCGGCGCGCGGTCCGGAACCGAAGAGCCCGAGGAGCCGGCAGGGCGCGGTGAGACCCCGCAGCCGGCCGCGAGTTCCGTGCATCGAACACAGTCACCATCAGGAGCGCGGGCCCAGTCGCCGCGTTCAGCCGGGGCGGACGCGTCGGACACGTGGGACACGTCGGCGAGTGGCGAGGTGAGCGGCAGCATGAAGAAGGCCAAGAAGCCGCGTGCCTTCTGGAAAGAGCTGCCGATTCTCATCGGTATCGCCCTTCTCCTCGCCCTGCTGATCAAGACCTTCCTGGTGCAGGCGTTCTCGATCCCGTCCGACTCGATGCAGGACACCCTGCAGCGCGGGGACCGGGTCCTGGTCGACAAGCTGACGCCGTGGTTCGGCTCCAAGCCGGAGCGCGGCGAGGTCGTCGTCTTCCACGACCCGGGCGGCTGGCTGAACGAGACGCCGACCCCCGAGCCCAACCCCGTCCAGAAGGTCCTCAGCTTCATCGGTCTGATGCCCTCGGCCGAGGAGAAGGACCTGATCAAGCGGGTCATCGCGGTCGGCGGCGACACCGTCGAATGCCACGGCACCGGCCCGGTCAAGGTCAACGGCAAGGCCCTCAAGGAAGACTCCTACATCTTCCCCGGCGCCACCCCGTGCGGTGACCGTGCGTTCGGCCCGATCCGTGTCCCCAAGGGCCGGATCTGGGTGATGGGAGACCACCGCGACGACTCCCTCGACTCCCGCTACCACCAGACCCTCAAGGGCAACGGCACGGTCTCGGAGGACGAGGTCGTCGGCCGGGCGTTCACCATCGCCTGGCCCGTCAACCGCTGGGCAACCCTGCCCGTACCGGACACCTTCGACCAGCCCGGGATCAACAAGGCAATGGGGGCCGCACCGGCCGCCCTGGGCCTGGTCGGCGCGGTTCCGATCGTGATCTGGCGTCGGCGGAGGCTGACCGGAACGCGTAACCCCAGGTAAGGTGCCGTCCCGGATCTTCGACGCGGGCCGGGTCCGCGGGGTGGGAGCGCTGGGATGAGCAGCACGACGGAACACAGGACCGACGGCCGCGGCCGGACCATGGGCAGTGTGCTGTCCGGTCTGGCCGTGGCCGTCGGCTGTGCGGCGTTCCTGGGCGGCTTCGTATGGGCGGCGCTGACGTACCGCCCCTATACGGTGCCGACCGATTCGATGTCGCCGACCATCACCGTCGGGTCGCGGGTCCTGGCCGAGAAGGTGGCGGGCTCCGAGATACGCCGCGGTGACGTCGTCATCTTCAAGGACTCCGTGTGGGGCGACCTGCCGATGGTCAAGCGCGTCGTCGGCGTCGGCGGCGACAAGGTCGCCTGCTGCACCAAGCAGGGCCGGCTGACCGTCGACGGAACCCCCATCGAGGAGCCGTATCTGCAGGGCAGCGGCCCCGCCTCGCCCGTCGGCTTCAAGGCCAAGGTGCCCGCCGGTCAGCTCTTCCTGCTCGGCGATCACCGGAGCGACTCCATGGACTCGCGCGTCCACCTCACCGACAGCGATCACGGCTCCGTCCCGCGCAGCGCCGTCCGGGCCCGGGTCGACGCCCGCGCCTGGCCGCTCGGCAGCATCGGGATGATGCAGCGCCCGGCCGCCTTCTCCGCGCTCCCCGGCGGCACCTCGCAGCCCGGCCCGGTACAGCCCATCACCATCACCGTGCTCGCCGGCGCGGTCCTCATCCTCGGCGGCGCCGCCTACGGGCCCATCGCCCGGCGCAGGGCGCGTACGCGTGCCTGAGAGGCGGGACGGCGGGGAGCCGGCCGGTGGCCGTGAGGCGGCGGCCGGCGACCGGTCCGGCGCGGGCCCTGGCGACGCCGAGCCGCCGGCCGACGGCCCGGCAGCGGCGTCCGGCCGGGCCGGGGCGGGAGCCGCCCCCGGGGAGCCGGCGGAGGGCACGGTGCGCCAGGTCTCCCGCATCGTGCTGCTCGACCCCGACGACCGGATCCTGCTGCTCCACGGCTTCGAACCGGCCCGTCCGACCGAGACCTGGTGGTTCACCCCGGGCGGCGGCCTGGAGGGCACGGAGAGCCACGAGGAGGCGGCCCGCCGTGAGCTCGCCGAGGAGACCGGCATCACCGACGCCGTCCTCGGCCCCGTCCTGTGGAAGCGCCGCTGCGCATTCCCGTTCGACGGGCGGCGCTGGGAGCAGGATGAGTGGTACTACCTGGGCCGGACGGACCGTACGGTCACCGACCTCGGTGGGCAGACCGAGCTGGAGCGACGCAGCGTCTCGGGGCTGAGGTGGTGGACGTCGGAGGAACTGTCCGCCTCGCATGAGACGGTGTACCCGACCAGACTCGCCGAGCTGCTGCGCATGCTGCTCGTCGAAGGGCCCCCGAATGCGCCGGTGCTCCTGGAGACCGAGAGGGTCTGACGCACAATAGGGGGACGCACGGCTGAAGGGGATCTGCCATGAGCGCCGAGGACCTCGAGAAGTACGAGACCGAGATGGAGCTGAAGCTCTACCGGGAGTACCGCGACGTCGTCGGGCTGTTCAAATATGTGATCGAGACCGAGCGACGTTTCTACCTCACCAACGACTACGAGATGCAGGTGCACTCGGTCCAGGGAGAGGTCTTTTTCGAGGTGTCGATGGCCGACGCCTGGGTCTGGGACATGTACCGCCCGGCTCGCTTCGTCAAGCAGGTGCGGGTACTCACGTTCAAGGACGTGAACATCGAGGAGCTCAACAAGAGCGATCTGGATCTTCCGGGGAGCTGAGTCCGGCCGAAAGCGGCGGAGAGGTGGGACCCGGCCGCCGTCGGGTCAGCCCTCACTCGGACGGGTGAGCAGGTTGTCCACAGGCGGCTCGTTGTCCACCAAGATCCAATAGCTCCGCGCGGGGGCGTCACAGTCGGTGCCGGAGGTGGTACCGCATGAACGCCATGCACGCCGGCCGCAGGGCCGGAAAGGACACACAGCTCGACCCCGGGCCGCGGGAGCCGCAGCCGGCGAGAGCACAGGACGGGCAGTGGGCCTGTTCGGGACCGCCTGTGGTGGTGGCGCGCGGGTCGGGCAGCGCGGGGTCCGCCGGCGGGATGCGTGCCCGGCGCGGCACGGGCGGAGCGGCGCCTGCGGGACGGGAACCGTCCGCGGGGGCGCGGACGGCCGATGATCCGGCCGTCGGCCCGGTCCCCGACGCGGCCTCCGCCGACGCGGCCGTCGGCGCGCCCAGTGGCCCGGGTCCCGCGGTCGCACCGCCCGGCGCCCCTGGTCCTGCGGCCGCACCGACCACCGCCCGGGCACCGGACGCCGGCCCCGCGGCGGCCGCCTCGACCGTCACTCGGCGACGCGCCCTGGGCCGCTACGGCGAAGACCTGGCCGCCCGGCGGCTCACCGAGGCCGGCATGCGGATCCTGGACCGCAACTGGCGCTGCCGCGACGGAGAGATCGACATCGTCGCGGCCGACGGAGACGCCCTGGTGGTTTGCGAGGTCAAAACCCGCCGCGCCGGCTGGTACGAACACCCCATGGCGGCCGTGCGCCCCGAGAAGACCGCCCGGTTGCGACTGCTGGCGGAACGCTGGCTGGAGCGGCACGGCGGCCCGCCGCCCGGCGGCGTACGGATCGACGTGATCGGCATCCTGCTGCCGGCCCGCGGCGCCCCCGTCGTCCAGCACGCACGGGGGGTGGCCTGATGGGGTTCGCCCGGACCTGCTCCGTCGCCCTTGTGGGCGTCGAAGGAGTCGTCGTCGAGGTCCAGGCCGACCTGGAACCGGGCGTCGCCGCCTTCACCCTCGTCGGCCTGCCCGACAAGAGCCTCATCGAATCCAGGGAACGCGTCCGTGCCGCCGTCGTGAACTCCGGCGCCGAATGGCCGCAGAAAAAGCTCACCGTCGGCCTCAGCCCGGCCTCCGTACCCAAAGGCGGCAGCGGCTTCGACCTCGCCGTGGCCTGCGCCGTCCTCGGCGCTGCCGAGCGCCTGGACCCCCGCGAACTCACCGACCTCATGATGATCGGCGAACTGGGCCTGGACGGCCGCGTCCGCCCCGTACGCGGAGTCCTGCCCGCCGTCCTGGCCGCCGCCGACGCCGGATACCGCCAGGTCGTCGTCCCGGAACAGACCGCCGCCGAAGCGTCACTCGTCCCCGGCATCTCGGTCCTCGGCGTCCGCAGCCTGCGCCAGCTCATCGGCGTCCTCGCCGACGAACCGGTGCCCCACGAAGAACCCAGGGACGAAGGCCGCCCCGACCCGCTGCTCGCCGGACTCGCCGTGTCCGGCACCTGCGCCGGAGCGGGCCTGCCCTCCGGTGACCACACCCCGGATCTCGCGGACGTCGCAGGCCAGCACGGCGCCCGCCGCGCCCTGGAAGCAGCCGCCGCCGGACGCCACCACATCTTCTTCAAAGGCCCGCCCGGCGCCGGCAAAACCATGCTCGCCGAACGCCTCCCGGGACTGCTGCCGCCGCTGTCACCCAAGGAATCCCTGGAGGTCACCGCCGTCCACTCGGTGGCCGGCACCCTCCCGCCGGGACAGCCGCTCGTCCACCGGCCGCCCTACTGCGCACCGCACCACTCCGCGACCATGGCCTCCCTCGTCGGCGGTGGTACCGGCCTGCCCCGCCCTGGAGCCGTCTCCCTCGCCCACCACGGCGTGCTGTTCATGGACGAGGCCGCGGAATGCAGCCCACGTGTCCTGGACGCGCTCCGCCAGCCACTGGAATCCGGGCACATCGTCGTCGCCCGCGCCGGGGGCATGATGCGCATGCCCGCCCGCATCCTCCTCGCGCTCGCCGCCAACCCCTGCCCGTGCGGACGACACGGCACCGCCGGCGGCGGCTGCGAATGCCGGCCTTCATCTGTCCGGCGCTACCGCTCACGACTCTCAGGCCCGCTGATGGACCGGGTCGATCTGCGGATCGTGGTGGAACCGGTCGCCCGCTCCGAACTGCTCGCGCTGGGCCGTGGCGCCGAATCCACCGCAGCCGTGGCCGAACGCGTACACGCCGCCCGTGAACGCGCCGCCGCCCGCCTGGCCGACACCCCCTGGCACACCAACAGCGAGGTTCCCGGCCATGAACTGCGCACCCGCTGGCAGGTCCGCCCCGGCGCCCTGGCCCAAGCAGAACGCGACCTCGAATGCGGCCTGCTCACGGCCCGCGGCCTCGACCGGGTCCTGCGCGTCGCCTGGACAGCCGCCGACCTCGCCGGCCGCGACCGCCCCACCAGCGAAGACGTCAACTGGGCCCTGGAACTCCGCACCGGCGTACGCCGCGGCGCGCTGACCACGCCGGGCACCGGCGGCAGCGAGACCGCCACCACCCGGCCCCGCACCCGCAGGGACAAGCGATGAACGGAATCGACCCATGGGGCTTCGCGACGGACAGGCCGGACACCGCCACGGACGACCGGCCGCGCGCGCCCGGACCGACCGCGGAACCGGGCCACGCCCCACCCACCACGGCCGCATCCCACACCGCCGGGCGCGCGACCGCCCGCCCGTGCTCCGCGCCCGGCGGCACAGCCCGCGAACCGCAGCGCACGGCGCGCGCGGCCCTCACCCGCATCCTCGAACCGGGCGATGAAACCGCCGGCCGCTGGGTGCGCGAAATGGGCCCGGTGGCGCTGTGGCGCGCGCTGTCCGACGAGGACGCAACCCCGCCCCGGGGCGCAAGCCCGGCCAAGACCGAGGGCCTGCGCCTGCGCGCCGCACGGGCCCGCCCCGCCACGGACCTCGCCGCCGTCAGCGCGCTCGGCGGCCGGTTCATCTGCCCAGGGGACGACGAATGGCCCGGCCAGCTCGACGACCTCGGTGACGCACGCCCCCTCGGCCTGTGGGTGCGGGGAACGGCCAACCTCAGGTTGTGGGCGCTGCGCTCGGTCGCCGTCGTCGGCGCCCGGGCCTGCACCGACTACGGCGCACACCTGGCCACCACCCTCAGCGCAGGGCTCGCCGACCGCGGCTGGGCCGTCGTCTCCGGAGCCGCCTACGGCGTCGACGGAGCCGCTCACCGCGGCGCGCTGGCCGCCGACGGCGCGACCATCGCCGTCATGGCCTCCGGCGTCGATTACGCCTACCCGCGCGGCCACACCGAACTGCTCGGCCGGATCGCCGAACAGGGCCTGGTGGTCGCCGAGTTACCACCAGGCGACCACCCCACCCGCAGCCGGTTCATCCAGCGCAACCGCGTGATCGCCGCACTCACCAGAGGCACCGTTGTCGTGGAGGCCGAGCTGCGCAGCGGCTCACTCGTCACCGCTCGGCGGGCGCGGTCCCTCGGACGTTTCACGATGGGTATGCCGGGCCCGGTCACCAGCAGTCTGTCGGCCGGCGTGCATCAACTCCTGCGCGACGAGGCCACGGTGGTCACCGACGCCGATGAGGTCATCGAGCTCGTCGGCAGCATCGGCGACCTCGCCCCCGGTCGGCGGGGGCCCACCCTCACCCGTGACCTCCTCGACCCCGTCGCCACCCGCGTGCTGGAGGCGCTGCCCGCTCAGGGCAGCACGGACACCGGCCGCCTGGCCGAGGAGGCCGGCACGCCCCGTGAGGTGACCCAGGGCAAGCTCTTCGAGCTGCTGTCCCTCGGATTCGTTCAAAGGTGCGGCGGTCACTGGGAGTTGGCGCGACGCGCCGAGGCGACCGACGGTTCCCCGCGAGGCGGTGCTTGACCTGGGGCGAACGGGTGAAAGGGTGAGGGGAATGACCGCAGAATCCAGTTTTGCCACGCTTCGGTGCACACGACCGCCCCATGGGGATTTGACGAGGCGGCGCCGGGGGCGCACATCGTCCCGCGCGCCGCATCACCGCCTCCGTCCGCACGGCCCTCCACAGGGTTGCGACCGGCCCCTTGTCCGGGTGTCGCCACGCCGTACGAGGTAACCCTGGGGTGCGGGCAGCGGAACGTATCTGCGCACCCCCGAACCTGCCGTGATCGCACACCGCAACGCTGCGGTCACGCTACGCTCACAGGCAAATTCAACCCTCATGCATCCATCCACCCGCGTCTCGGCAGAACGGCTCAAGGCGACGAATGCCCCAGCACACCTCCGGGTCTGACCGTGCGGCGGTACCACCCGCCGCGCGCGGCAGCGTGCGCCCCGCCCCGCCCACCTCGCTCGATGAGTTGTGGCGCTCCTACAAGGCGTCAGGCGACGGGCGACTGCGGGAACAGCTGATCCTGCACTACTCGCCGCTGGTCAAATACGTCGCCGGCCGCGTCAGCGTCGGCCTGCCCCCCAACGTCGAACAGGCCGACTTCGTCTCCTCCGGAGTCTTCGGACTGATCGATGCCATCGAGAAATTCGAACCCGAACGCTCCATCAAGTTCGAGACCTACGCCATCACCCGCATCCGCGGCGCAATGATCGACGAGCTGCGCGCACTCGACTGGATCCCGCGCTCCGTACGGCAGAAGGCCCGTGCCGTCGAACGGGCCTACGCCACCCTCGAAGCGCAACTGCGCCGCACCCCCTCCGAGGCGGAGGTCGCCGAGGAGATGGGCATCGGGCTGGAGGAACTCCACAACGTCTTCAGCCAGCTGTCGCTGGCGAACGTGGTCGCCCTGGAGGAGCTGCTGCACGTCGGCGGCGAGGGGGGCGAACGGCTGAGCTTGATGGACACCCTCGAGGACACGGCCGCCGAGAACCCCGTCGAGATCGCCGAGGACCGCGAGCTGCGGCGGCTGCTCGCGCGGGCCATCAACACCCTCCCCGAGCGCGAGAAGACCGTGGTCACGCTCTACTACTACGAAGGCCTCACGCTCGCCGAAATCGGCAATGTCCTCGGCGTCACCGAAAGCAGGGTCAGCCAGATCCACACCAAGTCCGTTCTCCAACTGCGGGCGAAGCTCGCCGACGTCGGACGCTGATCACGTCGCCCGAGCCGGGTCTTCCCACGCCGTGTCGTCATAGGGAGTGCCGCGGCGAGCGCGCCATCCGTAGAGTGGTGACGTGCCAAGGATTCGAGCGGCCTCCGTGGCCGAGCACCGGACGATGCAGCGCCGCGCCCTTTTGGACGCTGCCCGCACCCTGCTGTCCGAAGGCGGAACGGAAGCACTGACCTTCCCCGCCCTCGCCGAGCGCACGGGGCTCGCGCGCTCCTCCGTGTACGAGTACTTCCGCTCGCGCGCCGCCGTCGTCGAGGAGCTGTGCGCCGTCGACTTCCCCGTCTGGGCCGCCGAGGTCGAAGCGGCGATGGAGCGGGTCGACACGCCCGAGGGGAAGATCGAGGCGTATGTGCGTCGGCAACTCGCCCTGGTCGGCGACCGGCGCCACCGCGCCGTCGTCGCCATTTCGGCCGGCGAGCTTGATGCCGGTGCCCGAGAGAAGATCCGCGCGGCGCACGGCGGACTCATCGCCATGATCGTCGAAGCGCTCGCCGCCCTCGGCCACGAGCAGCCCCGACTCGCGGCCATGCTCCTCCAGGGAGTCGTCGATGCCGCGGTCCGCCGCATCGAGCTCGGTGCCGCGGAGGACCCGGACGAGATCACGGAGGCGGCGGTGTCGATGACCCTTCGTGGGGTCCGCGGCTGACCTGGGGGCCTCCCCCCCCGCCCCCTCCCGCCC
>NZ_SDIF01000068.1 GCF_004122735.1 Streptomyces sioyaensis
GGGTCCTGGGGGCGGGCCGCCCGGTCGCCGGCGGGGGCGTCGGGGCCGGACGCCGCTGCCGGTGCCGGTGCCGGTGCCGGTGCCGGTGCCGCGAGCGTCTCCGCCAGTTCGTTCATCGCGAGGTGGACGACGGTGACCGGCTTCTCCGGGTGGGCCTCGGCGGCGGTACGCAGGGCGGCGGCGAGCGCGGCGCCCTCACCGCCGCCCGGTGAGACCGCGGCCCCCTCCCCCACCCAGGGGATGGCCGTGACGACCACGGCGTCGCAGCCGTCGCCGGCCAGTGCCTCGGCGAGCGCGGCGCGGAAGTCGTCGGGCGTCGCGGTCGAGGTCAGGACGTGGGGCCGCTGCGGGCGCAGCCGTTCGGTCAGGCAGGCGTCGTAGGCCAGCAGCGCCAGCGACTCGGAGTTGCCCAGGATGGCGATGCGCGAGCCGGCCGGCAGCGGCTGGGAGGCCAGCAGCAGCCCGGCGTCGATCAGCTCGGTGACCGTGTCGACGCGGATCACGCCCGCCTGGCGCATCAGGGCGGCGACGGTGCTGTCGGGGACACGGACGGTGGGCACGGCGTGGCCGGGCGGGGCGGTGCCGTTGTGCCGGGCACCCCGGGCGACCACGACCGGTTTGACGGCGGCGGTGCGGCGGGCGAGCCGGGCGAACTTGCGGGGGTTGCCGATGGACTCCAGGTAGAGGATCACGACGTCGGTGTCCGGGTCCTCGTACCAGTACTGGAGCAGGTCGTTCCCGGAGACGTCGGCGCGGTTGCCGGCCGAGACGAAGGCGGAGATTCCTGCGATGCCGCCGTCGCCGGGGCCGCGGGCATGCAGTCCGCTGAGCAGCGCGATGCCGATGGCACCGGATTGGGTGAACAGGCCGATGTGGCCGGCGCCGGGCATCTGGGGCGCGAGGGAGGCGTTCAGCCGGACGCCGGGGGCCGTGTTGATCAGGCCGAAGGCATTGGGCCCGATGAGCCGCATGCCGTACGAGCGGGCCTGGCGGAGCAGGGCGCGCTGCCGCTCCCTGCCGTCCGGGCCCGCTTCGGCGTACCCGGAGGTCAGGATCAGCACGCCCTGGACACCGTGTTCGCCGCAGTCGCGGACGACGTCGGGGACGCTGTCCGCGGGCACGGCGATGACGGCGAGATCGACCGGTTCGGAGATCTCCGGCAACGCGCGGACCGCGGGTACTCCCTCGGGGTCCAGCCGCTGCATCCCTTCGGGGAAGGCGTGGTTGACGGCGTGCACCCCGCCCGTGAAGCCGGAGTCCAGGAGGCTGCGCAGGGCCGTACGGCCAACACCGCCGGGGGCGCGGCCGGTACCGATGACCGCCACCGAGCGCGGGGTGAGCAGCCGCTGGACGGAGCGGGCCTCGGCCCGCTGCTCACGGCCGCGCATCACGGCCATGGACTGCTCGGTCGGCTCCAGATCGAACTCCAGCCGGACCACGCCGTCTTCGAAGGTGCGCTTGTGGGTGTAGCCGGCGTCCGTGAACACCTTGATCATCTTGGAGTTCGCCGGGAGCACCTCCGCGGCGAACCGGCGGATGCCGCGCTCGCGGGCGACGGCGGCAATGTGCTCCAGGAGGGCGGAGGCGACGCCGCGGCCCTGGTGGGCGTCCTGGACGAGGAAGGCGACCTCTGCCTGGTCGTCCTCGGGGTCCTGCGCGGGCAACCCCTGGTCGTTGATCCGGTCGTAGCGGACGGTGGCGATGAACTCTCCGCCGACCGTCGCCGCGAGCCCGACCCGGTCGACGTAGTCGTGGTGGGTGAAACGGTGCACGTCGCGGTCGGACAGGCGCGGGTAGGGCGCGAAGAAGCGGTAGTACTTCGACTCGTCCGAGACCTGTTCGTAGAACGAGACCAGCCGCTCGGCGTCGTCGGGGGTGATGGGGCGGATCCGCGCCGTGCCGCCGTCACGCAGCACCACGTCTGCTTCCCAGTGGGTCGGGTACGCGTGGTCCTGCGACTTCTGCATGCGGACAGCGTACGACCGGGCACCGACAACGGGCGGCGCGCGTACGCTCGGGGGGCAGAGCAGGCCGGGGCTGCCGTCGAGTCCGTACGGCACGGCCCGGCCGGCCGGGCCTCTCTCGGGGATCAGGGGCGGCGAAGGCCAGGACGAACATCTGGTGGAGCACGTCCGGCACCGTGAGAGACTGGTCTAGACAACAGTCACGACTTTGAAGGGCAACACCATGGCAGAGCGCCGCGTCAATGTCGGTTGGGCCGAGGGCCTGCACGCCCGCCCCGCGTCGATCTTCGTCCGTGCGGCCACCGCCTCCGGCGTCCCGATAACGATCGCCAAGGCCGATGGCAACCCCGTGAACGCCGCCTCCATGCTCGCGGTCCTGGGCCTGGGCGCCCAGGGCGGCGAGGAGATCGTGCTGGCCTCCGACGCCGAGGGCGCCGAGGCCGCGCTCGACCGCCTGGCCAAGCTCGTCGCCGAGGGTCTCGAGGAGCTCCCCGAGACCGTCTGAGCCCCTCGGGCTCTGCTGTATGCGGCGGCCCCGCCGCGGCAACCGGTCACCGGCTGCCGCGGCGGGGCCGTTTCACTGCGCCCTGAGTCCGAGGCGGGGCAACGGTGTGCGCGGTCGCCGCACGCGTATGACCGCGGGTGCACCGGAATTCCCCGGCCGCCCGGAAATCCGGGACGGGCGAGAAATAGTGCGCACCATCAGGCATGGCATTCCAGTGCCGTAAAACGCGCACCTTTCGCCATCCGCGGCGCCGAATAATGGGCACCCGAATACGGCGGAATACGCACCGGAGAGGGAGCTCACTTCGCCGCACCGAAACCCGTTCCACACGTCCCACACTTCGCGCACTTCTTCGCGTGTGGGACTTCTTTGTATACGGGACGGTTGTTAAGGGCGGACGCGCACCGTGTTGACGGGTGGTTTCGGATCCCTCACCTCGGTCTTGAGCGGGCGCCGCAGCCGGTACACCGGAAGCGAGCGCTCGACATGGGCCGCCATCAGGGCACGGGCCCGCTCCGCGTCCCCCCGGGCCACCGCGTCCAGCACGGCACCGTGTTCGTCCCACGACTCCCCGGCCCGGGCCGGCGGCTCCACCGCGTACATCCACTCGATCTTGCGCCGCAGCTGGGTCAGCAGCGCCGTCAGGCTGGGGCTGCCGACCGCCTGGGCCAGCGTCTCGTGGAACCAGTCGTCCAGTTGCTGCAGGTCCGCCGGATTGCCGTGACGGGCCCGCTCGCGGCCGAGGCGTACCAGACCGCGGAGCACCTTGAGGTGGGCGGGGCTGCGGCGGGCGGCCGCACGGGCGGCGCCCAGCGGCTCCAACAGGGCGCGGACGTCCAGGAGATCGGCGGCCTCCTGTTCGGTCGGCTCGGCGACACAGGCCCCCGCGTGGTGGCGGGTGGTGACGAAGCCCTCGGACTGCAGGGTCCGCAGCGCCTCACGGATGGGCACTCTGGAAACGCCGTAACGGGCCGCGAGGATCTCCTCGATCAGCCGGCTCCCCGGTGCCAGCGCACCGGAGACAATGTCGTCGCGAATCGCTGTGCACACCGCATGCGCGGAAATATGGCCTCGCATCTCCCGAGCCTCCGCCGTAATCCCCTGGAAACACCGCCGGTCGGCGGCTTTTCCGTGACTCTATTCGACCGGAGGGGATTTTCCGACGGGCACCGAATATTCATGGATATTTTTGGCCGGAAGTCGCGGGCGAGCCGGCCTCGCATCCGGTGCACTCACGCACCCGGCAGCCGCGCCTCCGACATGCCGTGCCGCACGCGCCGAAGCCCCGGTCGCGGGACCGGGGCTTCGGGAGGACGCGCGGTGCGAGGCACCCCTCCCGGGCGGCGGGGCGGGCGAGCGGGAGGTCAGACGTTGACGCCGTGCGCGCGCAGGTAGGAGATCGGGTCGATGTCCGAGCCGTAGTCGGGGCCGGTACGGGCCTCGAAGTGCAGATGCGGGCCGGTGACGTTGCCGGTGGCGCCGGACAGGGCGATCTGCTGGCCGCGGGTGACCTTCTGGCCGACCGAGACGGCGAACGAAGACAGGTGACCGTACTGGGTGTACGTACCGTCGTTCATCTTGATCACGACGTTGTTGCCGTACGAGCCGCCCCAGCCCGCCTCGACGACGGTGCCCGCGCCGACGGCATGGACGCTGGTGCCGGAGGCGGCGTGGAAGTCGATGCCGGTGTGGCTGCCCGAGGACCACAGACTGCTGGACGCCTTGTACCCGGTGGAGACGTAGGAGTCGGCGACCGGCGCGACAAAGGTGTTCAGACGCTTGCGCTCGGCGTCGCGGGCGGCGCGCACCTTGGCCTTGTGGACGGCCTCGGCACGCCGCTTGGCCTCGTCGGCCTGCTTCTTGGCCAGGGCTTCGGCCTTCGCCTGCGCGGCGGCGGACTCCGCGGCGGCGCGCTGCGCGTCGGCCTGGGCCGCGACGTGGCCGGCGAGCTCGTCACCCAGCACGACGGCCCGCTGCAGACCGGTGTCATGGGCGGGTGCCGCGTCCGTGGCGGCCAGCGCCGGCGAGGCCACGGAGGCGACCACACCACCGGCCGCAAGGGTGGCTATGCCGGCGACCTTGCGGGTCGTCCGGGCAGGGCGGTCGGCGCGGCGGTGTTTCCCGGTGGCACGGATGAACGCCATGTACGGGCTTGTCCTTTCCCTCCTTCTCGCCTGCCGGGTTAGCTGACGGGTTCGGAGCAGGAAGGTCTCCTACGGGCTCCTCGGGAGAGGAGTCCGATTCACCCCAAGGGACGTGTGGGTCCCCGGCTCCCCTGGCTCGCGCCGTACGGGGACTCGGCGATGACTGCCCGGTGCCACTGTTGTGGCGGAGTTGTGACGAACAGCCGGACCGACGCTAAACGGGGCCACTTTCCCTGGGCAAACAGATGCCGTTTTTTGTGCGGGATGCCACAAGAACCGGCGCAACCAGCCGTGAGAAAACGGACATACAGCGACTCCCGTGGCGAGTGGGTGCCACGGGAGCCGCTTTGTCGATATATGACCTTCCGTCACGCGGACTAGCCGCTGACGACCGTCACCTCGCCGATGCCCAGCCCCTTGACCGGCTCGGCGATCTGCGCCGCGTCACCCACGAGGACCGTCACCAGCCGGTCCACGGGGAAGGCACTGACCGCCGCCGCGGTCGCCTCGACCGTGCCGGTCTCCGCGAGGCGGGCGTACAACTGCGCCTGGAAGTCGTCCGGGAGATGCTGCTCCACCTGGTCGGCCAGCGTGCCCGCGACAGCCGCCGCGGTCTCGTACTTCAGCGGCGCGACCCCGACGAGGTTCTGCACGGCGACATCCCGCTCGTCGTCGGTCAGCCCCTCTGCCGCGAGGGTGCGCAGCACCTTCCACAGGTCTTCGAGCGCCGGGACGGTGGAGGCGGTGTCCACCGAGCCGCTGATGGCGAGCAGCGCGGCACCCGTGGCCCCTTCGGGGGACGTGGGGGCGGTGGAGCGGAGCACCTGACCGAACGCGCGCACCCCGTAGGTGTAGCCCTTCTCCTCCCGCAGCACACGGTCCAGACGGGAGGTGAGGGTGCCGCCCAGGCAGTACGTGCCGAGGACCTGCGCGGGCCACACCCGGTCGTGCCGGTCGGAGCCGATGCGGCCGATGAGCAGCTGCGTCTGGACGGCGCCGGGGCGGTCCACGACCACCACGCGGCCGGTGTCGTCGGCGACGATCGGCGCGGCCTTCAGCGGCTCGGCCGTCGAGCCGCTCCAGGCGCCGAGCGTGGCGGCGAGCGCCGCGTCCAGGTCGACGCCGGTGAAGTCACCGACGATGACGGCGGTGGCCGTGGCGGGCCGTACATGGGCGTCGTAGAAGGCGCGGACGGCCGCGGCGTCGATGCGCGCGACGGTCTCCTCGGTGCCCTGGCGCGGGCGCGACATGCGGGCCGTGGCCGGGAACAGCTCCTTGGACAGCGCCATGGCGGCGCGCCTGGCCGGGTTGGCGAGCTCGTGCGGGATCTCGTCGAGGCGGTTGCGGACGAGCCGCTCGACCTCGCTCTCCGGGAACGCGGGGGCGCGCAGCGCGTCGGCGAGCAGGCCGAGCGCGCGGTGCAGCCGGGAGGCCGGCACCTCCAGGGAGACCCGTACACCGGGGTGGTCGGCGTGCGCGTCCAGGGTGGCGCCGCAGCGCTCCAGCTCGGCGGCGAACTCCTCCGCGTCGTGCTTGTCGGTGCCCTCGGACAGCGCCCGCGCCATGATCGTGGCGACGCCGTCCAGGCCCTCGGGCTCGGCGTCCAGCGGGGCGACGAGGTTGATCTCGACGGCGACGACCTGCTGACCGGGGCGGTGGCTGGTCAGGAGGGTGAGGCCGTTGGGCAGTTGGCTGCGGTCGGGCGCCGGGAAGGCCCACGGCTTGGGCGCGCCGCCCCGGGGCTGCGGGTGGAAGTCCATCGTGCTCACAGGGGTGTCGGCGTGGGTGGTGGCGTCGCTCACTGGTCCGCCTGCCCTTCCTCGGTGTCGGCGGCGTCGTTCGGCTCGGTCGGCTCGTAGACCAGCACCGCGCGGTTGTCGGGGCGCAGCCTGGCCTTGGCGACCGCCTGCACCTCCTCGGGGGTGATGTCCAGGACGCGCTGGACGGCGCTCAGCGCGAGCTGGGGGTCGCCGAACAGCACGGCGAAGCGGCACAGTTCGTCGGCGCGCCCGCTGACCGTGGCGAGCCGGTCCAGCCATTCACGCTCCAGCTGCGCCTGTGCGCGCTCCATCTCCTCCGGGGTCGGCCCCTCGGCGGCGAAGCGGGCCAGCTCCTCGTCGACCGCGCGCTCGATGTCGGGGACCTCCACCCCGCCGGACGTCTTCACGTCCAGCCAGCCCAGCGAGGGCGCGCCGGCCAGCCGCAGCAGGCCGAAGCCGGCGGCCACCGCACTGCGGTCGCGGCGCACCAGCCGGTTGTACAGCCGGGAGGACTCGCCGCCGCCCAGTACGGTCAGCGCGAGGTCCGCGGCGTCCGCCTCACGGGTGCCGTCGTGCGGCAGACGGTAGGCAGCCATCAGGGCGCGGGAGGGCACGTCCTCCTCGACGACCTCCCGCAGCTGGCCGCCGATGACGTCGGGCAGCGTGCCGTCGCGCGGCGGCTGCTTGCCGTCGTGCGAGGGGATCGAGCCGAAGTACTTCTCCACCCAGGCCAGGGTCTGCTCGGGGTCGATGTCACCGACGACCGACAGGACGGCGTTGTTGGGTGCGTAATACGTACGGAAGAACGCCCGCGCGTCCTCCAGGGAGGCCGCGTCGAGGTCGGCCATCGACCCGATGGGCGTGTGGTGGTACGGGTGGCCCTCCGGGTACGCCATGGCCGTCAGCTTCTCGAAGGCCGTGCCGTAGGGGACGTTGTCGTAGCGCTGGCGGCGTTCGTTCTTGACGACGTCGCGCTGGTTCTCCAGGGACTCGTCGTCGAGCGCGGTCAGCAGCGAGCCCATCCGGTCCGCCTCCAGCCAGAGCGCGAGCTCCAGCTCATGGGCGGGCATGGTCTCGAAGTAGTTGGTGCGCTCGAAGCTCGTGGTGCCGTTGAGCGAACCGCCGGCGCCCTGCACCAGCTCGAAGTGGCCGTTGCCCGTCACCTGCGCGGAGCCCTGGAACATCAGGTGCTCGAAGAGGTGAGCCAGGCCCGTACGGCCCTTGACCTCGTGGCGGGAGCCGACGTCGTACCACAGGCAGACCGCTGCAACCGGGGTCAGGTGGTCTTCGGAGAGCACCACGCGCAGGCCGTTGGCCAGCCGGTGCTCGGTCGCTGTCAGGCCGCCGGACCCGGCTTGTTCTGTGGCCGTGTGACCCATGGGCATGTACGTCCCTTCGATCCGCTTGCGAGGAAGTTCTGTCACTGTATGCAAGCGCGTCGGCATCTGGCGAAGTTCCCGGGTGACCGGCCCCGTGCGTGCGCCCCGCGTGGCTTCCGCGGGAGCCGAAGGGGGAGTCGCGGTCGGCGT
Source organism: Streptomyces sioyaensis (assembly GCF_004122735.1). Taxonomy (GTDB): domain Bacteria; phylum Actinomycetota; class Actinomycetes; order Streptomycetales; family Streptomycetaceae; genus Streptomyces; species Streptomyces sioyaensis. The sequence continues at coordinate 7,903 of NZ_SDIF01000068.1, forward strand.
TGTCAGTGCGGCGGTCCACAATGGTCCGCGTCAGACTCAGAGATATGCGCGGGCTGATCCCCCGCCCGGTTGACCCGACGGGTTGACCGATGCTTTCCGACATCGGCAGTAGACGCAGCAGAAGGAGCCGCAGCCGCGATGGCCCGCCGCAGCACGAAGACCCCGCCGCCGGACGACTTCGAGGAGAGGATCCTCGACATCGACGTCGTCGATGAGATGCAGGGTTCCTTCCTCGAGTACGCGTATTCGGTCATCTACTCGCGCGCCCTGCCGGACGCCCGCGACGGTCTCAAGCCCGTGCACCGCCGCATCCTCTACCAGATGAACGAGATGGGGCTGCGGCCCGACCGCGGCTACGTCAAGTGCGCCCGGGTCGTCGGCGAGGTGATGGGTAAGCTCCACCCGCACGGCGACGCGTCCATCTACGACGCGCTGGTGCGCATGGCGCAGCCGTTCTCGATGCGGGTGCCGCTGGTGGACGGCCACGGCAACTTCGGCTCGCTGGGCAATGACGACCCGCCCGCCGCGATGCGGTACACCGAGTGCCGGATGGCGTCCGCGACGTCCCTGATGACGGAGTCCATCGACGAGGACACCGTCGACTTCGCACCGAACTACGACGGCCAGGAGCAGGAGCCGGTCGCCCTCCCGGCGGCGTATCCGAACCTCCTCGTCAACGGCGCGTCCGGCATCGCCGTCGGCATGGCGACGAACATGCCGCCGCACAACCTGGGCGAGGTCATCGCCGCGGCCCGTCATCTGATCAAGCATCCGAACGCCGATCTCGACACCCTGATGCGGTTCGTGCCGGGGCCCGATCTTCCGACGGGCGGCCGGATCGTGGGGCTCGACGGCGTACGGGACGCGTACGAGAAGGGCCGCGGCACCTTCAAGATCCGCGCGACGGCCACGGTCGAGACCGTCACCGCCCGCCGCAAGGGGCTGGTGGTCACCGAACTCCCCTTCACGGTCGGCCCCGAGAAGGTCATCTCCAAGATCAAGGACCTGGTCGGCTCGAAGAAGCTGCAGGGCATCGCCGACGTCAAGGACCTCACCGACCGCGAGCACGGCCTGCGGCTGGTGATCGAGGTCAAGAACGGCTTCAACCCCGAGGCCGTCCTGGAGCAGCTCTACAAGCTCACGCCGATGGAGGAGTCCTTCGGTATCAACAACGTCGCGCTGGTGGACGGCCAGCCGCTGACGCTGGGCCTCAAGGAGCTGCTGGAGGTCTATGTCGACCACCGCTTCAATGTGGTGCGCCGGCGCAGCGAGTTCCGGCGCAGCAAGCGGCGCGACCGTCTTCACCTGGTCGAGGGCCTGCTGACGGCCCTGGTGGACATCGACGAGGTCATCCGCCTCATCCGCTCCAGCGAGAACAGCGCGCAGGCCAAGGAGCGGCTGATCGAGCGCTTCTCGCTGAGCGACGTCCAGACGCAGTACATCCTCGACACCCCGCTGCGCCGGCTGACCAAGTTCGACCGTATCGAGCTGGAGTCGGAGCGTGACCGGCTGCAGGACGAGATCGAGAAGCTGACGCGGATCCTGGAGTCGGACGCGGAGCTGCGCAAGCTGGTCTCCGGCGAGCTGGCCGCGGTGGCGAAGAAGTACGGCACGGACCGGCGGACGGTCCTGCTGGAGTCGACGGGCACCTCGGTCGGTGCGGTGCCGTTGGAGGTGTCCGACGACCCGTGCCGGGTGCTGCTGTCCTCGACGGGCCTGCTGGCCCGGACGGTCACCGGCGAGGTGCCCTTCGACGCCGACGCCCGGCGCGTCAAGCACGACGTGATCGTCTCCTCGGTGCCGGCGACGACCCGTGGCGAGGTGGGTGCGGTGACGTCCCTGGGCCGGCTGCTGCGGATCGCGGTGATCGATCTGCCGCAGCTCCCGGAGACGGCGTCCTCGCCCGGTCTCTCCGGCGGTGCCCAGCTCTCGGAGTTCCTGACGCTGGAGGACGGCGAGCAGCTGATCTGTCTGACCACGCTGGACGAGTCCTCGCCGGGCCTGGCGCTCGGCACGGCGCAGGGCGTGGTCAAGCGGGTGGTGCCCGACTACCCCTCCCACAAGGAGGAGTTGGAGGTCATCACCCTCAAGGACGGCGACCGCATCGTGGGGGCGGCCGAGCTGCGCACCGGCGAGGAGGACCTGGTCTTCATCACCAACGAGGCGCAGCTGCTGCGCTATCCGGCCGCGCAGGTGCGGCCGCAGGGCCGGCCCGCGGGCGGTATGACGGGCATCAAGCTGGCCGAGGACGCGAAGGTGATCTCGTTCGCCGCGGTCGATCCGGCCTCCGACGCCATGGTGTTCACGGTCGCCGGCTCGCACGGCACGCTCGACGACTCGGTGGCGACGGCCAAGCTCACCCCGTTCGACCAGTATCCGCGCAAGGGACGGGCGACCGGCGGGGTGCGCTGTCAGCGGTTCCTGAAGGGCGAGGACTGTCTGACCCTGGCGTGGGCCGGGCCGGCTCCGGTGCGGGCCGCGGACGCCAAGGGCTCGCCCGTTGAGCTGCCGGAGGTGGATCCGCGGCGGGACGGTTCGGGGGTGCCGCTGACGAAGTCGGTGGCGGCGCTGGCCGGGCCGGTGTAGGCGGCAGCCGGAAGGGCGGACGCAGGGGACGCCGTCGGGCCGGTGGAAGACCGGCCCGACGGCGTCACCAGTCTTCCTCGCGTGCGGCCACGTACCGCAGCACACCCCACATGCTGTGGGCAGCGGCCTCCGGCGGTGTGCTTTCCCGGCAGTTCTCCAGCTCCTTGCGCAGGGCTTGCGCGTCGATGCCGCTGCCGATCATGACGAGCTGGGTGCCCCGCTCCTCGCCCTTCGGCCACGGCTCGGGGTAGAAGCGCAGGAAGTCACCGACCGCGTGCAGGGTGAACTTCTGGCGGTTCTCCGGCACGTCGAAGTGGACGAAGCCCTTGATGCGGTAGAGACCGGCCGGGCGGCTGTCGAGGAAGTCCATGAGACGGCGCGGGTGCATCGGCTCGGCGGAGGTGAACTCCACGCTCTGGTAGGCGGCGTGGAGGTGGCCCTCATGGTGGGCGTGGTCGGGGTGATCGCAGTGACCGTCGCAGTGGTGGGCGGCGGCATCCTCGTGCCCCGCGGCCTCGCGCAGCAGGTCCTCGAAGGACAGCTGGCGTACGGCCGCGTCGTGGCCCTCCCCCGGTCCGCGGTCGAAGAACAGCTCGGGGTCGACCCGGCCGTACGCCGTGCAGATCACGGGCCGGCCGGGCGCGAGGTCGGCGAGCGTGCCGATGAGTTCCTGTCGTGCGGCGTCGCCGATGCGGTCGGCCTTGTTGAGCACCACGATGTCGGCGATGCCCACATGCCGGTCCAGTTCGGGGTGGCGGGCCCTGGTGTCGTCGAATTCGGCGGCGTCGACGACCTCGATCAGCCCGCCGTAGACGATCCGGTCGTTGTCGCTGGCGAGGATCATCCGGATGAGTTCCTGGGGCTCGGCCAGCCCGCTGGCCTCGATGACGATCACATCGATACGGGCGGCGGGGCGGGCGAGCCGTTCCAGGTAGGTGTCCAGTTCGCTGGTGTCGACCGCGCAGCACAGACAGCCGTTGCCGAGCGAGACCATCGAGTCCACCTGTCCGGCGACGGTCATGGCGTCGATCTCGATGCTGCCGAAGTCATTGACGATCGCGCCGATACGGGTGCCGTCGCCGGTGCCGAGCAGGTGATTGAGGAGGGTGGTCTTGCCCGATCCGAGGAAGCCCGCGAGCACGACGACCGGGATCTGTTGCGTGGCCAAGGGGGCGCCTCCATGGTGCGGGTGGCGGGCCGCGCGGACCGGCGGCGGACGAGCTGTCGATCGTAACGGACCGCCGGCGGCGCGGGCCCGGCTCGGCCGCGGCACCGCCCGCTAGCGGGGCTCGGCGGTGGGCAGCGGCTGCGGCGGGGGCGGGCCCACGTACCGGGCAGCCGGACGAATGATCTTCGAGTCCTCGGCCTGTTCCAAAATGTTGGCGCTCCAGCCGACCACGCGGGCTGCGCAGAAGGTGGGTGTGAACATCTCGCGTGGCATCCCGCACAGCTCCATGACGACGCCCGCGTACAGCTCCACGTTGGTGTGCAGCTCACGGCCGGGCTTGAGCTCGGCCAGCAACGCTTCGACCCTCGCCTCCACCTGGACGGCGAAGTCCACCAGCGGGCCGCCGAACTGCTCGGCGACACCTCGCAGCATCCTTGAGCGCGGGTCTTCCGTGCGGTACACGGAGTGGCCGAACCCCATGATCCGGTCGCCCCGCAGGACACTGTCGCGGATCCAGGAGTCGATGCGGTCGGGGGTACCGATGGCGTCGAGCATGTCCAGAGCCCGGCTGGGCGCACCGCCGTGCAGCGGCCCGGAGAGTGCGCCGACGGCCCCGACGAGGCAGGCCGCAAGGTCGGCGCCGGTCGAGGCGATGACGCGGGCGGTGAAGGTCGAGGCGTTGAATCCGTGGTCGATGGTGGAGATCAGATACGCCTCGATCGCCCGGACCCGGTCCGGCTCCGGCTCTTCGCCCGTGAGCATGTAGAGGTAGTTGGCCGCGTGCCCGAGGTCCGCACGCGGCTCAACCGGCTGCAGCCCCTGACCGAGCCGGTGCAGCGCGGTGATCAGCGTCGGCACTGCGGCGCATGCGGCAAGAGCATCGACGCGGCGGCGGCCGGCGTCGATGTCGTACAGCGGCCGGAAACCGGCCGTTGCACCGAGCAGCGACAGCGCGGTACGCAGCCCGGCGAGCGGGCCGGAGAGTGCGCCGGCACGGGCGAGGGCGGGCAGCGCGTCGCGTACGGCCGCGGGCAGCGCGCGCAGCGCGGCGGTCTCGTCCCTGAAGGCGGCCAGCTGCGCCGCGGAGGGCAGCTGGCCGTGGAACATCAGGTACCACACGTCCTCGAAGCTGCGGGCTGCGGCCAGCTCGACGGCGGAGTACTGGCGGTAGTGGTAAAAGCCCTCGGTGCCTCGGACATCGCCCAGTTGGGTCTCGGTGACGATGACGCCCGCAAGCCCGCGGGGCGCGTCGATCGATGCGTTCACCTCGGCGATCGGCATGGCTGGTCTCCTTAGCTCTTCCTCCACCCAAATATTGATCCGACTGTCTATGCTGGACTCAATACTTGTCAATATTGATTCCATCAATGTGGATGTCCCGGATACGGTGATCCCATGGCAGATCAGGAAGCGGCGCAGGGCAGGGGCGGACAGCGACTGAGCACCCGGGAGACGGCCGAGCGGCTCGGCGTGAAGCCGGAGACGGTGTACGCGTATGTCAGCCGCGGCCAACTTGCCAGCCGCCGGGAGCCGGGCAGCCGCGGCAGCACCTTCGACGCGAAAGAGGTCGATGCGCTGGCCCGCCGCGCCGGCCGCCGCGAACCTTCTGCGCCCGCTGGCGAGTTGGCGATCCGCACCGGCATCACGCTGATCGACCGCAACCACTGTTACTTCCGAGGCGTCGACACGTCGGAACTCGCCGCCCACTACAGCTACGAGGAAGTCGCCGAGTGGCTGTGGACCGGCGAACTACGGCCCGGCATCCGCTTCACGGCACCACGCGACGTACTGTCCGCTGCCCACCGCGCCGTACAGGCGCTTCCGGCACACAGCGGACCGATGGACCGGCTACGGGTCGGTGTGATTGCCGCGGCAGCTGCCGACCCGCTGCGCTTCGACCTGTCCGAGGACACCGTCGTCGACATCGCCCGCAGTCTGATCCCCACCCTGGTCGACGCCTTGCCGTCGCAGTCCCAGAAGCCACCCGCTACCGATCCTCTTGCCACCCGCCTCTGGTCACGACTGACCTCGGAACCGGCCGACGCCGAGGCACTCCGTGTCCTGGACGCCGCATTGGTCCTGCTCATCGACCACGACCTCGCCGCTTCGACGCTCGCGGTCCGGGTCGCCGCCTCGGCCCGTGCCCATCCGTACGCGATCATCTCGGCCGGTTTCGGAGCGCTGGACGGCGTGCTGCACGGCGCGGCAAGCGGACTTGCCCACCGGATGCTGGTGGAGGTGCAGGACCGGGGCAGTGCGGCTGCCGTCGTCGCCGACCATCTGCGGGCCGGCCGCCGAGTGCCGGGGCTCGGTCATCCCCTCTATCCCGGCGAGGACCCACGAGCCCGCGCCCTGTTCAGGCTCCTGGAGGATGTGCCGCAAGCCCGCACCGCCTTGCAGGCCGCCCGCGAAGTGATCACCACCACAGCCCGGCACACGGAACTGCACGCCAACGTCGACCTGGCACTGGCTGTGCTGTCCGTCTCAACAGGCATGCCGGCCGAGGCCGGCGAAACCATCTTCGCCATCGCCCGCACGGCCGGCTGGATCGCCCATGCCCTGGAGGAATACACCGAACATCCCCTCCGGTTGCGCCCCAGCGGCCAGTACCACGGCCCCCGCCCGCCGCAGCCGTTGCCATAGGGGAAGCGGTCGTGGTGTTCGGGCACATCTCGATACGACGCCGGCGGCGAGATCACCAGCACCGCCGTGGTCGGCTCAGCGGTTGCCCCCCTAGGACCGCCAGGTAAGGCGGCGCGCGGCCTTCGCCGTCACTTGGAGACCCACCCGACATCCGACGCCGGGCGAATGAGGTTAGGCTCACCTATGTGAGTACCTGTGCCACCGCTTCCCGTGAATCGGCCGAATCTCTCACCGCGACCGCGGCCACCGCCCGGACCTGGCTGCTCATCGAGCAGACCGGGCCCTGGGGAACCCATGCGCTGACGGACAGTCACCTTGACCCTGACGTCGGCCGGGCCCTGGAGGCCGCGGCCGAGGGTACGGGCGTACGAGTCGCTCTGATCCGCCGGCCTGGCCGTCATGCCGACTGCCACGGCACGTCCCGGCGCCGGATGTTCCTCGCACACACCGCCCCCGGACGCGCCTGGATCCGCACGACCACCGTCACCGACCCGCGGGCGACTCTCGGGCTGGACTTCACGGCTTTGGGAGCGGGTGAGCATCACAACCTCTGGGAGCCGTACATCGGTGAGCCTCTGGTCCTCGTGTGCACCAACGGCAAGCGGGACCGCTGCTGCGCCCTGCTCGGCCGCCCGCTGGCCGCCGAGCTCGCCGCCGGCGGAACCGAGGCCTGGGAGGTCACCCACATCGGGGGGCATCGCTTCTCCCCCACCCTTTTCGTCCTCCCCTACGGCTACGCCTACGGACGCGCCTCGGCCCCTCTCGTCAAGGAGGCTGTGGAAGCGGCGCGCGATGGACGGATCACGATCGACCACTGCCGTGGCCGCTCGGCCTGGGACCGGCCGGGCCAGGCCGCCGACCTTGCGGTCCGCGAGCTGATCGCGGAGGACCGGGCGGACGCACTCGACATCGTACGGACCGACACGGTGCGGCCCGAACCTGCCGACGGCCGGACGAGCGGTGGCTCTGCGTTCGCGGGAGCCTTCCCTACGTGGGTTGTCACCGTGGCGCACTCCGACGGTCGCAGCTGGCGGGTCACCGTCGAACAGCGGGCCGATGGTGCTGCGACGCCCGCCAGCTGTGGTGCGCCGCTCAGTCCACCGGCGCGTATGGCCGTTGCCTCCGTCGCCGCCGCGAACGGCATGCCGCGGAGGCGGGCGCAGGCCGTCAGCAGCTGACCTCAGGGGTTCACCCAGGCACCCGACGGGTCCTTCACGGCGCTCTTCTTCTCTCCCCCGACGCACATGCGAGACCGCATCACTGCCGGTCCAGCGCTCGACCGGAAGCCGGTGACCACTGCGGCTCGTTCTGCCGGGCGGGCGAGCCCCTTCCGGCCGCACGCGGCTACGCCAGGACCACGTGACGCTACAGGCGAAACGCACTGACCAGCTGCGCCGGGGCAGCGCGTCCCCGGCCCAGCGGCAACCGAGCGGTCCACCGCCAGCCACCCTCCACGACTTACGCCAGGCCCCGCAGCCATCCCCCGTCGACCACATGGCCGCTCCCTTCCGTGCACCTGTCGCACACCTCGCCCTGCACCCGCACGGCGTCGGACCGCTGGACGCAGAGCCTGTCGACTTCACCGTTCGAGGCTAGGTGCGCACGTTCCGCAATCGCCAGGCCTGTGGATAACCACGTGCAGCAGCAGAACGTGCATCCGCGGCAGCCCGTGATCGCGACGCACTCAGGCGGTGTCACATATGCGTCGCCACCCGGCCACCCTCCGAATTCGCCCTTATGAGGGATTACCGGCCCGACCATCACCGCGCTTACTGTTCGTTCGTATGGGCGAGAAGGAAGAGTCCGTTCCGCGCCCGAGCGCCACAGAGCCCTCGGGTTCCGCGCCGCTTCCCGCCGCCGCGACGGTCTCGCTCGCCAGCACTGTCCCGTCGCACAGCAGCACGGCCACGTCCGGTATTCGGCTCGCCGCCCATCCCGACCGCCGACCGACCGCCTCCAGGCTGCACCGGCCGCGACTGGGCTGGCCACGGAAGGTGTTCTCCCAGGTCCTGATGGTGCAGCTGGCCATCGCCGCGGGTGTCACCGCACTGGCCACCGGCCTGTTCCTCGCCCCGCTCAGTGCGCAACTCGATGATCAAGCAATGCGCCGCGCCCTGTCCATCGCGCAGACCACCGCCGCCGAGTCACATCTCGACGACGCCCTGGAGTCCTCCCGTCCCACGCGCCACGGTCCCGTACAGAACGAGGCGGAGCGGATTCGCGCCGCCACCGGGGCCGAGTACGTCGTGATCATGGACAAGCGGGGGGTGCGCTGGTCCCACACCGACCCGGACGAGATCGGACGCCATGTCTCGACCGACCCCAGCGTCGTGCTCTCCGGCCAGGAAGTCATGCAGATCGACGAGGGCACTCTCGGCCGGTCCGCACGCGGCAAGGTCCCGCTCCGTGACGAGCAAGGCAAGATCGTCGGAGCCGTCTCCGTCGGCATCGCGTACGAGAGTGTGCGGGAACGGCTGCTCTCCACCGTCCCTCAGCTGCTTGCCTACGCGGGTGGAGCCCTCGCCGTAGGCGCCCTCGCTGCCTACATTGTCTCCCGCCGTCTCCAGCGCCGTACCCACGACCTGGCGTTCTCCGACATCTCCGCGCTCCTCGCCGAGCGGGAAGCAATGCTGCACGGCATCCGTGAGGGGTTCCTCGCGCTCGACAAGCACGGCCGTATCCGCCTCATGAACGACGAGGCACAGCGACTCCTCGAGCTACGCGCCGAGGACACCGGCCGTCCCCTGGACACGGTCCTGCCTCCTGGCCGTACAACCGATGTCCTGGCCGGCCGCGTGTCGGGGGCAGACCTGCTGGCCGTCAGCGGGCACCGGGTTCTGGTGGCAAACCGTATGCCCACTGAAGACGGCGGTGCCGTGATCACCTTGCGCGACCGCACCGAACTGGAACGGCTCGGCCGCGAACTGGACGGCACCCGCGGACTCATCGATGCCCTCCGTGCCCAGGACCACGAACACGCCAACCGGCTGCACACTCTCCTCGGTCTGCTCGAACTCGGGCTGCACGACGAGGCAGTGGAGTTTGTGACACAAGCCGTAGGCGTGCATCGTGCGACCGCCGAGCAGGTCACCGAGCGCATCCACGATCCCCTGCTGGCTGCCCTCCTGGTGGGCAAGGCCACAGTCGCCACCGAGCGCGGTGCCTCCCTTCGCATCTCCCCCGATACGCATGTGCCCGACCGTCTGGTCGATCCGCACAGTCTCGTCACCGTGCTCGGCAATCTCATCGACAACGCCCTGGATGCCACGTCGGGTGAGCGCGACGCACTCGTGGAAGCCGAGGTTCGCACCGTTGGCCGGACCGCCGTTGTACAGGTCAGCGACAACGGACCCGGCGTGCCCGAAGCACGTCGCGCCGAGATCTTCACCGAGGGCTGGACGACCAAGGATCCGCCCGCCCATGGGCAGCGCGGCATCGGTCTGGCGCTCGTACGGCGCCTCGCCGAGCGCTACGGAGGCAGCGCGGAGGTCGGCGAGCGCCCCGGCGGCGGTGCGGTATTCACCGTCACGGTCCCCGACGCGCTGTCCGACGAGCTTCCAGAGGGGCGTGAGGCCTCCCAGGAGGCAACCACGGGAACCCACAGCTCCGGGCGAGCCACCTTGGACACTCGCCTTCCCGGGGGCGCGACCGAGGCCAGCCAATGATCGACGTACTGGTCGTGGACGACGATGTGCACGTGGCAAAGATCAATGCGGCGTACGTCGCCAAGACCGACGGATTCCGGGTCAGCTGCGTCGCGCACACCGCTGCGGAAGCCCTTGCAGCCTTGGAAAGTCACCCCGTCGATCTGATCCTTCTGGATCACTACCTTCCCGACAGGACAGGCCTGCAGCTGGTCGGCGACCTGCGACGCCGCGGTCTGCTCACCGACGTGATCATGGTGACGGCGGCGCGCGATGTCGCCACCGTGCAGGCTGCCATGCGCCACGGTGCCCTGCAGTATCTGGTCAAGCCGTTCACCTTCGCGGGCCTGCGCTCCAAGTTGGAAGGCTACGCGGCACTGCACCGCACGTTTGCGGGCGGCGGACAGGCGGAGCAATCCGAAGTGGACCGGATCTTCGGCGTGTTGGGCGCCGCCAACGCGGGCCCCGCCGAGTTGCCGAAGGGGCACTCCACCGCCACCGCCGACCGCGTGCGCTCAGTGATGCGCTCCGCGGACGCCCCGTTGTCCGCGCAGGACGTCGCTCTCCAGGCGGGACTGAGCCGGCAGACCGCCCAGCGCTACCTCAAGCTCTTGGAGCGCGCAGGGCGGGTGCGCCTCACCCTCAAGTACGGCGAGACCGGCCGCCCCGAGCACCGATACGAGTGGGTCTAGGCCCGCCAACCACCACCGGGGAGCGACGGATGCGGGGATGGCAGAGCGTACGGGAAGGGCGAGGGCCAGGGATCCGCCACACGGCTGTGTGCAATCCCGCCCGTCCTGCCCGTGCCCTCCAAGTCCAGGGCCTGCCCGCCCCTGGACTTGTCGGGGCCCCCTTAAGCCGCCCCCGCCCCCGTGAGCGCCCGTACCTCCGTCTCTGCATGCCGCGCCTCGTCGGCAGCCTCTGGGGAGAGCAGCGTTCCCAGCCAGCCCATCAGGAAGCCCAGCGGGATCGATACGACACCGGGGTTGTCGAGCGGGAAGACGGCGAAGTCCAGTCCAGGGAAGATCGACTCCGAGCCACCGGAGACCACCGGTGAGAGGACGACCAGGGTGATCGCCGGGATCAGACCGCCGTACACGGACCAGACCGCCCCCCGGGTCGTGAAGCGGCGCCAGAAGAGGGTGTACAGCAGGACCGGCAGGTTGGCTGAAGCAGCGACGGCAAAGGCCAGGCCCACCAAGAAGGCAACGTTCAGGTCCTGGGCAAGCAGGCTGAGGCCGATGGCAACCGCGCCAACCGCCACCGCCGCAATACGCGCCACGGCCACCTCGGCACGCTGGGCGTCCTGCGCCGTGCCGCGCGCGCGTCGCAGCGAGGCATACAGGTCGTGTGCGACCGAGGCCGACGAGGCGAGCGTGATGCCGGCGACAACGGCCAGGATGGTGGCGAACGCGACCGCGGCCACCACCGCGAAGAGAACCGTTCCCCCGGTCGAACCGGCGCCGCCTCCCAGGTTGAGGGCGAGCAGCGGGACAGCGGTGTTGCCGGCCGTATTGGACGTATGGACGGCCGAGCTGCCCAGCACTGCTGCAGCACCGAAGCCGAGCACGATGGTCATCAGGTAGAAGCCGCCGATCAGACCGATGGACCAGACGACGGAGCGACGGGCGGAGCGCGCCGTGGGAACGGTGTAGAAGCGGGAGAGGATGTGCGGCAGCCCGGCCGTCCCCAGAACCAGAGCGATGCCCAGGCTGATGAAGTCGAGCCGCGCGGTCCAGCCCCCGCCGTATTTGAGACCGGGAGTGAGGAAGTCACGGCCGTGACCGCTGCGTTCGGCGGCGGTGTTCAACAGGGCGTTGATGTCGCCGTGGAACCGGATCAGTACCAGGACGGTCAGGGCGATGGCACCGCCCATGAGGAGTACCGCTTTGACGATCTGGATCCAGGTTGTGGCCCGCATGCCGCCGAAGGCGACGTAGACCACCATCAGGGCGCCGACCCCGATCACCATCCAAGTACGGGCCTGCTGGCTCGCCCCGCCCAGGAGGAGGGCGACAAGACTGCCGGCGCCGACCATCTGTGCCACCAGGTAGAGCACGGACACGGTGACGGAGGCCGTGCCGGCCGCGATGCGGACGGGGCGCTCCCGCATCCGGGCGGCGACGACATCGGCAAGGGTGAACCTTCCGCAGTTGCGGACCAGTTCGGCGACGAGGAAGAGGACGACGAGCCAGGCGACGAGAAAGCCGACCGAGTACAGCAGGCCGTCGTAGCCGAAGAGAGCGATCAGTCCGGAGATGCCGAGGAAGGACGCGGCGGACATGTAGTCACCCGCGATGGCGAATCCGTTCTCCATGGGGGAGAAGAGCCTCCCGCCCGCGTAGAACTCCTCGGCGGAGCCGTGCCGGCGGCGGCTCACCCAGGTCGTGATCGCCAGGGTGACGGCGATGAACACACTGAACAGAACCAGTGCGAGGGTCTGATGGTCGCCGGTCAACGGATGTTCCCCCCGGTGAGTTCCTGCGTTTCCCAGCGGATGTCGAGCGCCGCGCGGTCCCTGCGCAGCCGGGCATGGCGCGCGTAGGCCCAGGTGAGCAGGAACGTGGTGGCGAACTGACCGAGTCCTGCGAGCATCGCGACGTTCAGGGCGCCGACGACGCGATGAGCCATGAGGCCCGGCGCTGCGGTCGCTGCCACCACATAGGCGAGGTACCAGACCAGGAAGACCGCTGTGCCGGGGAGGACGAATCGCCGGTAGCGACGACGCACCTCCTGGAAAGCCGTACTTCGTTGCACCGCCAGATAGATCTCGTCGTGGGGCGCGGATCGTGGTTCCGCTACCGGGACCGGCGTGGGTACCGGTACCGGTTCGGGCTTCCCTGTGCGGTCCCACTCGCCCGCTGGTTTTGCCGCCTCACCCAGCTCGCCCCACCCGGAGGCGAGAGCGTCGTACCAGGGGTCGTCGAGCCGTAGGGCCCCTGACTCACCGGCCGAACGGCCGTCCTGCTTGTCCACCGAACTCTCCTTGGTGCACGGGTTTGTTGTCCGTGTGGCCCAAGAGTGGACAGAAAGGAAGATCCTGGACTCTTCATTGCGAACCCTTCACCCCATCAGGTGACGGACTATTGCGGCGGCTGCGCAAGGCCGTGACGGTACGCGTAGTGGATGGCCTGCGCCCGGTCCCGCAGCCCCGCTTTGGCGAAGAGATTGTTGATGTGGGTCTTCACGGTCGCGGTGGAAACATGCAGGGTACGGGCGATCTCCGGGTTAGACCGACCTTCGGCGACCAGCCGCAGCACCTCCACCTCACGGGCAGTCAGTCCGTCCGGGCGCTCGTCGGGCGATTGCGGCGCCGTCCGCACGGGCTCCGTGAAGCGCTCCAGCAGCCTGCGCTGAATCCTGGGCGACAGCCCGGCCTCGCCCGAGATCACGTCGGCGATGGCGCGGACGATCTCGTCGCCGTCGGCATCCTTGGTCAAATAGCCACGGGCGCCGGCCTGGAGAGCGGGAAAGAGCGAGTCGTCGTCCGCGTAGGTGGTGAGCACCACCACCTGGGTACCGGGGTGCCCCGCGCGGATACGGCGGGTGGCCTCGACGCCGTCGCAGCGCGGCATCCGCAGGTCCATCAGGACGACGTCGGGGGTGAGTTCGGCGACGAGGCGGACCGCTTCCTCACCGTCCGCGGCAGATCCGATGACCTCGATTCCCGGCAGCAGCCCCAGCAGCATCACGATTCCTTCGCGCACCACCGTCTGGTCATCGGCGACCACGACCCGCGTCACCGTGCCCGCCGTCATGCGGGCACCCGCAACCGCACCACGAAACCCTCCTCGTCGGGGCCGGACTCCAGTGTTCCGCCGAGGAGTTCGGCGCGCTCTCGCATCCCGAGCAGACCGTACCCGGAGCCGGTCTCCGCGAGCTCGCCGGGCGTGCCGCGACCGCCGGAGTCGCGCACCTCCAGCCCGATGTCGTCCGCCGCGTACTCCAGCCGCACGCTCACCCGGGCGCCCGGGGCATGCTTGCGTACGTTCGTGAGCGCCTCCTGGGCGACCCTGCGGACCGCGAGGCCCGCCTCGGCCGGAACGACACGGGCCGTACCCGTCACAGCCAGCCGGACGCCCTCAGTGGCGGTCAGGCGGCGCAGGAAGTCCTCGACCGGGATCATCTCCCCGCGCAGCGCGGAAAGCGCCTCACGGGTGCCGTCCAGCCCTTCACGGGCCATTCCCCGGCACGCCGTCACCCGCTCCAGGAGCTGCGCACGGTCGGCCTCGAGGTCGGTGCTGCGCTGGATCAGCAGCCGCGCGGCCTCCAGGTGCACCAGTTGGGCGCTCAGGCTGTGTGCGAGGACGTCGTGGATCTCGCGCGCGATCCGCCCGCGTTCGGTGAGCGCCGCCGATTCCGACTCGGCCTTACGGGCGGCCCGTTCCTGCGCCAGCAGCCGCTGGGTGTTGCCGCGCGCCTCGGCGTCCAGCCGTACGACGTAGCCCGCCAGTCCCAGGCCCACGGCTGTTGCGGCGGTCGCCCACCAGTTGTCGTGGTTCAGTGCGGCGTACCCGCTCAGGGCGGTGGCGGAGCACGGTACGGCGACGCTCATGGGCAACCGCTCCATGGCGATGACGGCGCAGGCGCACCACAGGACGACGGCGGGCGTCCGCGCCCCCACGTATGCAAAGCCGAGGGCCGCAGCCACCAGTACGGCGAACAGTCCGATGGACGGCCACAGGTGACGGGCCAGCGTCGTCCGGAAGAAGCCGCGGAACGCCAGCATCGTGACGGCCACGCCGGTGCACAACGCCATCAGGCGCCATCCGGTGAAGGCCGGCCCCACCAGGGTGGTCCACACCAGCCCCGCCACTACTGCAATGCGCACCGACCGGCCGATCCACAACCGGGCGCCACTGACGCCCTCACGGGACAGCGATTCCCGCAAGGGCCAGCTCGTCCAGGAGTTCGGCGGCACTACGGTCCCTTCCACGGCGCGCACAGAGGCTCAGCCCGCCACAGGGACACGGTACGTCCGATGCACTACCTGGGCCCGCCAGGTGGTGACGCCGGCCCGGGTCAGCAGCATCGCAGCAACGGAGAGCATCGTGGCCGCGCTGCCCTGGTGGATGCCCATGGCCGCGGCGATACCCATGAGACCGACCCGCAGCACCATGCCGCAGAGCCACACGCCGGCCGCCGCCCAGCTTCCCTTGGTCCAGACCGCACCGTCCTCGTCCGTCCAGATGCGCGTCGTCCAGGCCCAGCCGGCGCCGCAGGCCAGCCCGATCAGGATCTCCAGGCCCAGGAGGACGGCCGATGCCACGTGGTGTGCCGGGTCCACGAGGCCGGGCTGCCGCACCGCCATGACCGTCAGGACGACCGGAATCAGCCACCACGCCTTGCCCTCCGACGAGATGCGCTGCGCCGCGAACTGCCGGATGAACACCAGCGCGATGACGCCGGTGATCACAACGATGTTGAGCGTGCCGCTCATGACCTGGCCCTCCATGGGACGGGAATTTCGACGTCTCCGACGCTATGGAGCGGCGCCACCGTGCGGATCGGCACCAGGGTGGGGCCCGGGTGGAAAAGGCGACGGGCGTTTCTCCACCCAGGGGTGGAGAAACGCCCGTCGGAGGCCGCGGACGGCTCAGGTGTCGATGCGCGAACGGTCCAGAGTGGACGCGGAGTTGGTGATGAACTCCTTGCGGGGGGCGACTTCGTTGCCCATCAGGAGGTCGAAGGCCTTCTCGGCGGCTTCGAGATCGCTGATGTTGATGCGGCGCAGGGTACGGTGGCGCGGATCCATGGTCGTCTCGGCAAGCTGGTCGGCGTCCATTTCACCCAGGCCCTTGTAGCGCTGGATGCTGTCTTTGTAGCGGACCTTCGTGCGCTGGAGTTCGAGCAGGGTCTGGCGCAGCTCGTTGTCCGAATAGGTGTAGATGTACTTGTCCTGGCCCTTTTTGGGGTTGATCAGTTCGACGCGGTGCAGTGGCGGGACGGCCGAGAAGACCCGGCCCTCCTCGACCATGGGTCGCATGTAGCGCTGGAAGAGGGTCAGCAACAGGCAGCGGATGTGGGCGCCGTCGACGTCCGCGTCGGCGAGGAAGATGACCTTGCCGTAGCGGGCGGTGTCGATGTCGAAGGTCCGGCCGGACCCGGCCCCTATGACCTGGATGATGGCCCCGCACTCGGCGTTCTTGAGCATGTCCGAAACGGATGACTTCTGGACATTGAGAATCTTGCCGCGGATCGGCAGCAGCGCCTGGAATTCCGAATTCCGCGCCAGCTTCGCGGTGCCCAGCGCCGAGTCGCCCTCGACGATGAAGAGCTCGCTGCGGTCGACGTCGTCGCTGCGGCAGTCCGCGAGCTTGGCCGGCAGCGAGGACGACTCCAGCGCGGTCTTCCGCCGCTGGGCTTCCTTGTGCTGCCGGGCGGCGATGCGCGTACGGGCCGCGGCGACGACCTTCTCCAGGACGGAGCGCGCCTGCTGCTTGGCGTCCCGCTTCGTGGAGGTCAGGAACGCCTTGAGTTCCCGGCTCACCACCTGGGCGACGATCCGGGACGCGGCGGAGGTGCCGAGCACCTCCTTGGTCTGCCCCTCGAACTGCGGCTCCGCCAGTCGTACGGTCACGACCGCGGTGAGGCCCTCCATGGCGTCGTCCTTGACGACGTCGTCCTCGGCCACGCGCAGCAGCTTGCTCGACCGCAGAACCTCGTTGACGGTCTTGGTGATCGACCGCTCGAATCCGGAGACGTGGGTGCCGCCCTTGGGCGTCGCGATGATGTTGACGAACGACTTGATCGTCGAGTCGTAGCCGGTGCCCCAGCGCAGCGCGATGTCGACACCCAGCTCCCGGGTGACCTCGGTCGGCGTCATGTGGCCGCGGTCGTCGAGAACCGGGACGGTCTCCTTGAACGTGCCCTGGCCGGACAGCCGGAGCACATCGCACACGGCCTTGTCCTGCGCGAGGTACTCGCAGAATTCGCTGATGCCGCCGTCGTAGTGGAAGGTCTCCTCTGTCTTGCCGGCGCCGTCGATGCCCCGCTCGTCGCGTACGACGAGGGTCAGGCCCGGTACGAGGAAGGCCGTCTGCCGCGCGCGGGCGTACAGCGTCTCCAGGGAGAGCTTGGCGTCCTTGAGGAAGATCTGCCGGTCGGCCCAGTAGCGCACCCGGGTGCCGGTCTTGGTCTTGGGGATCCGCTTGCCCTTGAGCAGGCCGTTGCCCGGATCGAAGGGGGCGTCGGGACCCGATTCGGTGAAGATGCCGGGTACGCCGCGCCGGAAGCTGATCGAGTGCGTCTTGCTGCTGCGGTCCACCTCGACGTCGAGCCGCGCGGACAGGGCGTTGACGACCGAGGCGCCGACGCCGTGCAGTCCGCCGGAGGCCGCGTACGAGCCGCCGCCGAACTTGCCGCCGGCGTGCAGCTTGGTCATCACGACCTCGACGCCGCTGAGGCCGGTCTTCGGCTCGACGTCGACGGGAATACCCCGGCCGTTGTCCCTGACCTCCACCGACCCGTCGTCGTGGAGGATCACCTCGATATGGTCGCAGTAGCCGCCCAGCGCCTCATCGACGGAGTTGTCGATGATCTCCCACAGGCAGTGCATCAGGCCACGGCTGTCCGTCGAGCCGATATACATGCCGGGACGCTTGCGGACGGCTTCGAGCCCCTCGAGGACGAGCAGATGCCGCGCGGTGTAGTTGGAACCGTCCCGGTCTGCCCCGGTCAGCACTGCGGTGGACGGCACGGACATCTCGGCGGTCACGCGGTTCGCTCCTCGCTGAATTTCTGGCAGCCCGCATTCCGCGGACTCGGTTGTGGCGGTGTCGCCGGTCAGAGGGTACCGAGGCCTGGTAGAGCCGATGTGACGCCACCCGTAAGCATGCTCATGCTAGTAGAATTTCGCTCGCATGTTCGATCCCTCGTTGGGGTGACGTCGCAGTGACGTGCACATCACGTTCCCTTCGAGGCATGAACCATTTAGGCTCCGGGCACGTCCTCATCAACAACCGGCAAGCCAGCCGGGAGGGCAGACCCAACGACCAACGTGAATCAGACCACCAAGCAATACGGCTCATTCGCCGCCACCCGGCAGCACCCGGCCCCCTCGGAGAGTTTTTTCGAGGAAAAGGCACGAGCGGGAACGTTTTCGGCCTGGTTGGATGTTGACCCTGGTACGACAGCTCGTCGAGCTAGAGAAGAGGCGACGTGACTACTGTTCTGACACCCGCGAGCCCGCTGACGGCCGCTGACCGCTGCGACCGCTGCGGCGCCCAGGCATACCTGCGCGTCGTCCTGATGTCCGGCGGAGAACTGCTCTTCTGCGCCCATCACGGTCGCAAGTTCGAGCCAGAACTCAAGAAGATCGCCGCGGAAATACAGGACGAGACGGAGCGGCTCACCGCTTCTCCGGCGTCCGCGTCCGATGAGGAACGCTGACACTTCGCATCCACGACGAGCGAACAGCGGCACAGCGCCGTACTGCGGGCGGCCCCCCGACACCACCGGGAGGCCGCCCGCAGTTGTGCGTCCTCACGCGGGCCTGAGAGCTCTCCGCGCGGATCAGCCGGCCCCGTGTGCGGACACCGCCGGGAGCAGCGCAGAGGCGCGCGTATAGACCCCTGGACTGCCCGCCTGGCCGCAGCCGGTCCCCCATGACACCAGCCCCACGAGTCGTCCCCGGACGACCAGCGGCCCACCGCTGTCCCCCTGGCAGGCGTCCCTGCCGCCGGTCGGCTCCCCTGCGCACAGCATCGACTGCGCACGGTACCTACCGTCGGCATTGCCCGGGTAGGCCCGCGCACAGACCGCATCGGGCAGCACATTGACGTGCGCCGCCCGCAGCTGTGACGCATAGCTGCCCCCGCCCGTGGTGTCCCCCCAGCCGTAGACCGTGGCCGCGTTCCCCGGGCGGTAGGCGCTGTCGTGCCGTCCCGCTATCGGGATGGGCCGGTTCGGAACCGGCCTGGCCAGCGTGAGGACGGCCATGTCACCGTCGTTCGTCCAAGTGTTGTAGCCGGGGTTGACCCAGACCTTCGCGGGCTTGAGCTCCTGGCCCCCGCCACCGGTGAGGTTGTCGCGTCCGACGACGATCCTCAGGTCCCGCACCTGCCGCCAGGAGACGCCCAGCACCTCTCTGCTAAGGCAGTGCGCCGCTGTGACCACCGTTGAGTGCCCGACGAGCACGCCGCCGCAGAACTGGCCGGAGCGCTGGGCCCCGAAGCGCCCATGAGAGGCCAGCGCCACCGCCCAGGGACTGTGCGACAACGGTGCGGGTCTGCCACCGATCACCACCCCGTCCGCGGCCGCCGACGCCGGCAGGGCGAGGACCAGCGCGAGGGCCGCAAGGGCAGCGTGGGCGGTCGGACGCATACGGACTCCTGACTCCGGGACAGTGCATGCATACCCAGAGTGACGCCATCGATCACCCTGCGCACCCGGACATGCGTGAGCCCGGCCTCTCAGCGGGGAGAGACCGGGCTCGTGGCACTGTCCGGGCGGGCCCGAACTAGTCGAGGTAGTCGCGCAGCACCTGGGAGCGCGACGGGTGACGCAGCTTCGACATGGTCTTCGACTCGATCTGACGGATCCGCTCACGCGTGACGCCGTAGACCTTGCCGATCTCGTCCAGGGTCTTGGGCTGACCGTCGGTGAGACCGAAGCGCATGGAGACGACGCCGGCCTCGCGCTCGGAGAGGGTGTCGAGAACCGAGTGCAGCTGCTCCTGCAGAAGCGTGAAGCTGACCGCGTCGGCCGGGACGACCGCCTCGGAGTCCTCGATGAGGTCACCGAATTCGCTGTCGCCGTCCTCACCCAGCGGGGTGTGCAGCGAGATCGGCTCGCGGCCGTACTTCTGGACCTCGATGACCTTTTCGGGGGTCATGTCGAGTTCCTTGGCCAGCTCCTCCGGGGTGGGCTCGCGGCCCAGGTCCTGGAGCATCTGGCGCTGGACGCGCGCGAGCTTGTTGATGACCTCGACCATGTGGACGGGGATACGGATCGTACGGGCCTGGTCGGCCATGGCGCGGGTGATGGCCTGGCGGATCCACCACGTCGCGTAGGTCGAGAACTTGTAGCCCTTGGTGTAGTCGAACTTCTCGACCGCACGGATCAGACCGAGGTTGCCCTCCTGGATCAGGTCCAGGAAGAGCATGCCGCGGCCGGTGTACCGCTTGGCCAGGGAGACGACCAGACGGAGGTTGGCCTCCAGGAGGTGGTTCTTCGCCCGGCGGCCGTCCTCGGCGATGATCTCCAGCTCACGCTTGAGCTTCGGCGCGAGCTTGTCGGCGTTCGCCAGCTTGTCCTCGGCGAACAGGCCCGCCTCGATGCGCTTGGCGAGCTCCACTTCCTGCTCGGCGTTGAGGAGCGGGACCTTACCGATCTGCTTGAGGTAGTCCTTGACCGGGTCGGCGGTGGCGCCGGCCGCGGCGACCTGCTGCGCGGGGGCGTCGTCCTCGTCGTCGTCGGACAGGACGAAGCCGGCGTTCTCCGCGCCCTCGGCGGCCTCGGGAGCGTCGCCCTTACCGGGCGCCGGGGTCTCCTCGGTCACCTCGTCTTCGAGCAGCTCGTCGACGTCCTTCTTGGACGCGGTCTTCTTGGCGGTGGCCTTCTTGGCCGTCGTCTTCTTCGCGACGGTCTTCTTGGCGGCCGTCTTCTTCGCCGCTGCCTTCTTCGCGGGCGCGGACTCGGACTCACCGGCCGGCGGGTCCGCCACAGGGGCGGGGGTCGCGGCGGCGGTGGTCTTCTTGACCGTGGCGGCCTTCGCCGCGACGGTCTTGGTGGCGGTGCGCTTCGCCGGACTCTTCGCTGCGACGCTCTTGCGGGTGCGCTTGGGCGCCTCTGCGGCACTGACCATCAGCGTCACACCCTCCTCGTCGAGGATTTGGTTGAGGCTGCGCAGAACGTTCTTCCACTGGGTTGGCGGAATCTGGTCAGCCTCGAAGGCCCGACGCACGTCATCGCCGGCGATCTGCCCATCTGCCTTTCCCCGCTCGATGAGCGCCATCACAGACTCGGACTCGGCGATCTCCGGCGGGAGCGTACGGGATGTGCTGGCCGACACGAACAACCTCTCGGAACGATGGAAACGGCTTCCGACCCCGTCCACTGTGGATCGGAGCCGACGACCGCCGGTGGGGATGGACCGACGGCGCAGGGGCAACCGGGGAGTTGAACAGCGTCATTCACGCCGCTCTTATTCCCTCCTCGGCTATCACCTCTTAAGTCATCGCGCTTCCCTGAAGAGTGTTACGCCCAATCTGCGTGGCCCGAGTCACACCCCATAACGACCCATTCCCAGTCATATGACATGCAACCCTCCCGAGACCTGTCGCCGGATCCGGTCGACGACCCGGATCCGGCGATCTTCTGCGCCTGCGCCGCGTACGGCGTGCCCTGCCCGGAGGGGCGTGCAGGGCACGGAAGCCACGCGGCGCCCACCGTCCGTACGCCGTCGGGTACGGGCCTTCAGTGCTCGCGGGGCGCGGGGACGACGTGATCGACGGGCGTCCCGGAGCCCTGTCCGGCGACCTCGCCATGGGCGGCGAGGAGCTGGCGCATCGCGGATTCGGCCGCCGTGGCGTCGCCGGAGCCGATGGCGTCGACGACCCGCATGTGCTGTCCCACGGACGTCTCGACCGGTCGCTCGCAGCCGCCGGCGGCACCACCCGAGACGTGGAGGGCGGCGGAGACGATGCCCGAGAGGTGCTCGAGCATGCGGTTGCCGGCGAGCTGCAGCAGCAGCGAGTGGAACTCGGCGTCGGCGCGGGAGAACGTCATGGTGTCGCCCTGGGCCGCGGAGTGGCCCATGATCTCGACCATGTCGGCGAGCCGCTGCTGGATGTCCTCACGGCTGTGGCCCGCGGCGAGCCGGGCGGCGAGGGGCTCGATCGTCCAGCGCAGCTCACAGAGCTCACGGCGCTGGTCGTCGCGTTGCGGCCCGTAGGCCCGCCACTCGATGATGTCCGGGTCGAGGAGGTTCCAGTCGCTTACCGGGCGTACCCGGGTGCCGACGTTCGGGCGGGCGCTGACGAGGCCCTTGGCCTCGAGGACTCGCAGCGACTCACGGACGACGGTGCGGGAGACCTCGAAGCGCTGGCCGATCTCCTCAGGGACGAGCGGGCGGTCGGCCCCGAGATCGCCTGAGACGATCATCTGGCCCAGCTGCTGGACGAGTTGGCCGTGCAGGCCACGTCCGCGGCTGCCGGCCGCGCGACGGCCGACCCGGCCGATGTCTGCCTCTGAGCCGTCCCAGACCTGCGAAACGCGCTCTGCACGGTCCTGGCCGGCCGCGCTGGCGGCGTTCGCGGCGTTGCCCGCGTTGGCGTAGGGGTAGCGGTCAAGCTCGCCCGGGCCTGCGAGGCCGGTGTCGCCGGGGCGAGCCGCGGTCATCATGGTGTGCGCAAGGGTACTCACGCATCTGTTGTCGGCGACACCCTGAACACCCTTGAGGTCTTTGGTGAAAAGCACACGAAAGGGTGATCGCCCCCCATCCCTGAATTGACGCTTTATCGGAAAGAAATGCGCTCTCTGCGGCGAGTTGTGGACAGTGGCCACAACAACAGCGCACCAAAACATATGCCTTACTCGATCAGCAGCAGCAGTCGCACCGCACCGAGAGCGCATCACCACAGGCCAGAAGGGCGCGGGCAACGCCGTTGCCCCGTCTGCTGGTTGGGCCGTGAACCGCATCACGAACCGGTGCGCATTGGTCAATTCCGAACGGGCTCTTGACGCCGCCGCCAGGGGCACGTGAGACCTCACCTCAGGCACTTCGACGGGAATTCTCCGGCAATCCCGTTACGCCGGAACTGAATACACCACCGGCCCCTCTTTTCACTCCGGCAGGACCCGACAGCCGCTTCGCTCAACTTGCCGCGACGGCAGGACATTCCATGACCCAACAGCGAAGAGGCGGACCGAAGACAGCGTCGGACCAGGGGCCGGAGAGCGCGATATCGGCCGGGACACAGGGGCCGGGACCACCGGCTACGGGCCCGACAGGGCTGGTCGCCCTCACGTCGGCGCCCCGGCCGGGCGGAGCCACACACCCATGACACCGACGGCGGGCGGGCATGGGCGGTTGGGGGCGCCGAACGGGTCCGACGGCGGTGAGCCGGACGCCCCTTGCGGGGCATGAAGCCGGCGGTAAGCGGGCGTGGCGACGTAAGGACTCACCCGGCCAAAGTAACCGCGATATGTCCTATTTTCTCGTAATTGCTCGACCTTGACGCTTCGCCGTGTCACCGTGGGTGAACTTCGCCCCTTCGGTGTCGCGCGCTGTCCGCGACGCTCAGACCTCGGGGCGGAGCATCGGCGGGTTGAGCAGCGTCGCCCCGCCGGCTCTGAACAGCTGTGCGGGACGGCCGCCCTGACGCGTCGTCGTACCGCCCGTGGGCACCAGGAAGCCGGGGGTGCCGGTCACCTTGCGGTGGAAGTTACGGGGGTCCAGGGCCACCCCCCAGACCGCCTCGTACACGCGGCGCAGCTCGCCCACGGTGAACTCCGGTGGGCAGAAGGCCGTGGCGAGCGAGGAGTACTCGATCTTCGAGCGGGCGCGCTCCACACCGTCGGCCAGGATCCGGGCGTGGTCGAACGCGAGCGGAGCCGCCAGCTCACCCTCGCGGGTGAGGGTGTCGTCCTGCCCCAGGAGGGTCTCCACCGGTGCCCAGCGCGCGCTGTGGGCGTCGCCGCCGGCCTTGGGAGCGGGCAGGTCGGGGGCGAGTACCAGATGCGCGACGCTGACGACCCGCATCCGGGGGTCCCTCTTGGGGTCGCCGTAGGTGGCGAGCTGTTCGAGGTGTGCGCCGTACACGGGTGACGGACCGGCCGGGGACTGGGCGTGCAGACCGGTCTCCTCGGCGAGCTCCCGCGCGGCCGCGCCCTCGAGGTCCTCGTCGGCCCGGACGAATCCACCGGGCAGGGCCCAGCGGCCCTGGAACGGCGGCTCACCGCGCCGCACGGCCAGCGCACACAGGGCGTGGCGGCGCACGGTGAGCACGACCAGATCGACAGTGACGGCAAAGGGCGGGAAGGCCGACGGGTCGTAGGGAGGCATGGCGTGATCATAGTCGTCCGCCTGACGATAAACAGGCCCATCACCACCTCACGAGCCCAGTTGCAGACCTTCCGCCGCCGTCTCCACCAGCCCCATGCCGAGTCTGCTGACCCGTACGGCGAACGGCTGCTCGGCCACGCTCAGGCCGGTCAGCTGTAGCGCGCCGAGCGGGGCGGTGGCGAGCGGCCGCACGGACACCGTCCCGGCAGGAACATCGGGGCGCAGACCGGCGAGGGCGACGAGTATGTGCACCGCACCGGCCGCCGCCACGGCAGCGGGGCGGCAGGCCGCCGGGTGCGGTACGGGGACGCCGCCGGCGGTGCGCTGCTCCCCCGCGTACATCTCGGGGAGGCGGTAGCCGAAGCTGTCCGCCGCATCGAGGATTCCCCTGGTCAGGGCGCCGGCTGCCCGCTCATGGCCCGCCGCGGCCAGTCCGGCGGCGGCGATCGCCGTGTCGTGGACGCGGACCGCACCGCTGCGGTGGCCGAACGGGTTGTAGCCGCTCTCCCTGGTTCCCCTTCCACGCAGACCCCATCCGGAGTCCATGGCGGGGCTCTCCAGTGCTCTGGCCAGTTGGTCGGTCTGGGTGGCGTCCAGCAAGCCGGGTGCCAGGGCCCCGCCGCCGAGCAGGCCGGTATCGAGGAGAGGGACGCTGGTGGAGCCGAGGTGCGGGACGGGCCGCCCATCGGCGGTGAGCAGGGCGGCGGGGCGGCCGCCTGCGTTGTCCTCCCACCAGAAGTCCCTGCGGAACCGGGTGCGCAGGTCAGCGGCCCAGTCCCGGAGCGCCGTCGCGTCGGATGATCCGACGGCTTCGAGGAGATCGGCACCCAGGAGAGCGGCGCGATGGGCATGAGCCTGGGTCTCGCATCGGTACGGTCCGTCGGGCGCGGGGTCGGGGACGTAGCCGCCGCAGCTGCCCCCCGGTGGATCGGTGACGGTCCTCAGCCATCGCAGGCAGCGCTCCGCAACGGGCAGCAGCCGCTCCGTCTCCTGCTCGGGAAGCCCCCAGCGGCGCGCCTCCGCGAGGACGGTGGGAAACAGAAGGGTCGCCTCGATGCCGGTGCAGCTTGGCGGGGCATGCGGTCCGGCGTCCCGGAGCGGACCGGGAATTCGGCCGAAATCCGCGCCTGGTGCGGCTTGTTGGCTACGGGCGAGCGCCCGCAATGTGCCCGCGGCGAGCCGGGTGCCCAAGGGCAGCAGCATCCGCGCGGCCCACAGCGCCTCGACCGGTGCCAGTCCACAGCGCCAGGGGAATCCGCCGGCCACAAAGATGTCCGCTGCGGCGGCCGGATCACGCATCACCAGGCCGTGCAGATCGTCGAGGCTTGCTGCCATGAGCACGTCGGCCCGGTGGTCGTCACATTCGAGCCGGGCCGCCGTCCAGGGACGCGGTGGGCGGGCACTGCGCGTGCGCGTCACGCCGGGTCCGGTGCGCGGGCCGGGGATGAGGACGGTGCCGGGGCGGCGGTCGCCTGCCGGTCCGCCGGTGTCCTGTTCCAGTGCGGTGTGCAGCTCGATGGTGCGGCGGCCGCCGGGTGGCAGATCCAGTTCCCAGCGCAGCAGGCCCGGCGAGGCGAGCGCGTCCTGGGGTGCGGGCGACGCGGACACCACCGCATGCACACCGGGCCCCGACCAACGCAGCCCGGAGCCGTGGACAGTGGCGTTCCGTTCCGGCCCCGGCAGGCCCACGGCGATGGCTCCGAGCTCTGCAAGGTCCGTGCCCAGCCGGATCTCGACCGGCAGCCGCACGGGCCGCGCGGAGCTGCTGTGGAAGGTGATCCGCTCGGTGCCGTCGGCGGAGCGCAGCCGTTCCACGCGGATGTCCGGGTCCGGTCCGCGCTCTCCCGCCCTGCGGATCGTCCCGAGGAACCGGGCCCGGTCCGCACCGTTCAACCTCCCCTGGACGACGAGCGGTTCATCGCCCGCGACCCGGAGTTCGCAGCGGGACAGGGCCCGCCGTCCGTCGCGATAGAAGCCGTCCATGCCGTGGCCGGTCAGCTGCCCCGACGCCGGGGACACCGCGAGGGCCGGGAGGGCCACACAGACGAGTGAGGAGTGGACGGGTTGCGGTTGCGGGGGCCGGGGCGGCGCCGGGCGGCGCTCGCCGGGCGGCCGATGAACCGGCTGAGTGAGGGGGACGATGCCTGGCACGCTCTGCGCTCCCTGGTGAGGTCGGGGCTTCGTACGGCCTACGCCACTCAGGTGAACGGCCCGGCCGGCGCCCAGGTCACGCCGGCCGCGCTGCCATGTCGTGTTCACCGCCGGCTCCGGTCGCCGTCCCGGCCGGCCCGGCGCCTGCCGCGACCGTCCGTCGAACGGGTGCCGGGGCCCGTGCCGCCGCGAGGTCCGCGGGGGCGGCCGGCCGGCCCGCGCCTGGTCGGCCGTCGTGTCTCCTTGGTGGTGGACGGGGAATCGGTGGCGGGCGCGGGCGCATCCTCGGCGGCGCTCGTCACCGCATCGTTCTGCTCGCGCAGGCAGCGGCGCAGCGGCTCCGGATCGAGGCCTTCATTGATGGCGCGGTGCAGCAACTGGGCGAAGGTGTAGTCGGGGTCGAGCGACAGGGCGCAGTTGAGGGCGATGCGTGCCGACGGTCCGTCCTCGGTGGACCAGCAGACCCAGCCCGCGAGGGTGAGCGGGGCCGCCGCGTGCTCGGCGTAGCCACCGGCGCAGCGGCGGGCGAGGGCGCGCCAGAGCCGGAGGGCCGGCGCGGCAACTGAGCCGTCCATCCACTCCGCTGCCCGGTCGCGCGTGACCCGGTCCTGGAGGCCGAGGATGAGATCGGCGGCCTCGGCATCGGTGATCAGCGCGTCGTCGCAGGCGTCCCGGGCCCGGTTGCTGCCCGAGGGGGTGTCCTGACGGAACCGGTGGATCATGGCGCCGGCCAGGTCGAGGGTGTCCCGCCGGACGGTCGCCGCGCCGTCCCTCTCGAGCATGCGCGGCACCAGCGCGCCGGCCGCCGCGTCCAGCGCCTTCTCCTGCTCCGCGGCCCGCCTGCCGGTACGGGGCATCAGCCTGGCCTCCATCTCCTTGAGCGAGCCGCGCACCTGCATACCCGCGTATGCGGCGGCCGCGGCCATCACGGACGTGCCGGGCATGACCATGGGCGTGCCCTCCGCGGGGCAGCACCGGAAGTCGGGGCAGCAGTAGGACCAAAAGCGGCCGTTGGACAGGCACAGGGCTTCCAGGACCGGTACGTCGAGCGCACCGCAGGCGGTACGCAGCCGTTGGGCGAGCGGCCGGAGCCGGTCCTTGACGTCCTTGCCGCTCTCGCCTTCCGCGGGCTCCTGGCAGAGGTAGACGAGGATCGCCTCGGGCCGGGCGTCACGCTCCTGGCCCGCGGAGATCAGACAGTCGGCGAGCTGGTCGGCGACATCCGGCCACTGCGCGGTGTCGGTGGGGATACCGAGCCTGACCCGACCGCCGAAGCGCCCGCGGTCGCCGTGCAGCGCGATCAGGACGATGCTGTCATCCGGATAGAAGCCCATGAGATACGGCAAGGCGTCGGCGAGTTCGGCCGGGCTGCGGAGGGTGACCTGGGCTTCGGTCGGCGGCGCCGGGACCGCGTCGGAAGTGGCGGAGGAGTGCGTGGGGCCGGACCGGGTGGGCGGGGTGGAAGAGCCGGCCACCCGCCGAGGCCAGAGCCTGCGCCAGCTCCGGAGGCACGCACAGCGAACCG
>NZ_SDIF01000069.1 GCF_004122735.1 Streptomyces sioyaensis
CCCCCTAGCCCCCCCAAACCCCGTAGCCACCCCACACCCCCCAAGCCCTCCAGCCTCCCCGACCTCCCCAACCCGCGACGTAGCCGTGCTGGGTGCCGGTATGCACCCCTGGGGCAAGTGGGGGCGCAGCTTCGTCGAGTACGGCACCAAGGCGGCCAGGGTGGCGCTCGCGGACGCCGGGCTCGACTGGCGTGCCGTACAGAGCGTGGTCGGGGCGGACACGGTCCGCGGCGGCTACCCCGGGTACGTGGCGGGCGCGACCTTCGCCAAGGCTCTGGGCTGGCAGGGCGCCCGGGTGACCAGCGTCTACGCGGCCTGTGCCTCCGGCGCCCAGGCCATCGGCACCGCGCGGGCACAGATCCTCTCGGGCCAGGCGGACGTGGCCCTGGTGGTCGGCGCCGACGCCGCGCCCAAGGGCTTCTTCGCCCCTGCGGGCGGTGACCGGCCCGACGATCCGGACTGGCTGCGGTTCAGGGTGCTGGGCGCCACCAACCCGGCGTACTTCGGACTGTACGCACGCCGCCGGATGGCGCTGTACGGCGATACGGCCGACGACTTCGCGCAGGTGAAGGTGAAGAACGCGGCGGCCGGCGCGGCCAATCCGTACGCCCGCTACCGCACACCGGTCACCGCACAGGAGGTCGCTGCATCGGCCGTGGTCGCCGATCCACTGCGGCTGCTGGACATCTGCGCCACCTCCGACGGCGCCGCCGCACTCGTCCTGACCAGCATGGACTTCGCACGGCGGCACGGCGTGGCCGATCCGGTGCGGATCCGCGCGGTCTCCACGGCCACCCCGCAGTACCCGCGGACCGTGCTGGACCTGCCGGACATCGCCACCGACTCCGCGGCCGCCGTACCGGAGCCCGCAACCGGCTTCCGAGCCTCGATCGCGCGCACGGCCTACGAGGAGGCCGGGATCGGCCCCGAAGACCTCTCGCTGGCCGAGGTCTACGACCTGTCCACCGCGCTGGAGCTGGAGTGGTACGAGGATCTGGGGCTGTGCGGCGCGGGTGCGGGTGCCGGGCTGCTGCGGGACGGGGTGACGGCGCTGGGCGGGCGGCTGCCGGTGAATGCCAGCGGCGGTCTGAGCTCGTTCGGCGAGGCGGTGCCGGCCCAGGCGATCGCCCAGGTCTGTGAGCTGACCTGGCAGCTGAGGGGACAGGCCGGCGGCCGTCAGGTGCCCGGTGCCCGGGTGGGCATGACCGCCAATCAGGGGCTGTTCGGGCACGGGTCGGCGGTGGTGGCGGTGCGGTGAGCGCGAGGAGTGTGGTGACCGCGGCGAGTGCGGTCCAGGAGGGTGCGGGAGCCGGCGGCCGACGGGGGTGCCCCAAGGCCCCGTCGCATCCGACCGCAGGCGTCAACAACCTCTGCCGCACGCGACCTTGACGCCCCCTCAGCACCGGTGAACACTTCCGGATGCCAGTCGGCACTGCCGTACTCAGGCACCCCGGCCCGGTGGCGGCGGCTGCCCGCTGCCCGCCGGTGGCACGCACCCTGCACGGAGGACCGGGGGACGTCCCCGGGCGAGGCGAGGGCCTAGGAGCCGCCATGTATACCAATGGGGACATCTTCGTCGGTGAAGTGATCGGGACCGCGATACTCATTCTCTTCGGCGCGGGTGTGTGCGCCGCCGTCACCCTGCACCACTCCAAGGCGAAGGGCGCCGGCTGGGTGGTGATCGCCTTCGGCTGGGGCATGGGCGTGCTGGCCGGCGCCTACACCGCGGCACCGCTGTCCGGCGGGCATCTCAACCCCGCGGTGACGGTCGGCTCCGCGATCGTGGGCGGCACGCCGTGGTCGGAGGTGCCGCTGTACGTCCTGGCGCAGATGATCGGCGCGGCGGTCGGCGCCGTACTGGCCTGGGCCCTGTATTACGCGCAGTTCGCGGCCAACGCGGAGCGGGAACTCGCCCAGCCGACGCTGGGGATCTTCTCCACCGGCCCGGAGATCCGCAAGCCGGCCGCCAACCTCGTCACCGAGGTCATCGCCACCGCCGGGCTGGTGCTGCCGCTGCTGTGCTTCGGGCAGAACAAGGGCATCGGCATCGGCCAGGTCCCGGGCGCGCAGGCGGGGGTCTACGGCTCGGGGATCAATGTGCTGCTGGTCGCGCTGCTGGTGGTCGGGATAGGGCTGTCGCTGGGCGGGCCCACCGGCTATGCCATCAACCCGGCACGCGACCTCGGTCCGCGCCTGGTGCACGCCGTGCTGCCGATACCCAACAAGGGCTCCTCCGACTGGGGTTACGCCTGGATACCGGTGGCCGGACCGCTGATCGGCGCGGTGCTGTCCGGCCTGGTCTACCGGCTGGCGTTCTGACCCCGGCGTGTCGCACGGACCGGCCCCAGCCCCCCGCTGCACCCACTCACCAGGACGCCAGGAGGCGTGACGGCATGACGGAGCACACCGGGAAGACCGAGAAATATGTAGCCGCGATCGACCAGGGCACCACCTCCAGCCGCTGCATCATCTTCGACCACGGCGGGGCGATCGTCGCCGTCGACCAGCGCGAGCACCGCCAGATCTTCCCCAGGCCGGGCTGGGTGGAGCACGACGCCACCGAGATCTGGTCGAAGGTGCAGGCCGTGGTGGCGGGCGCGCTGACCAAGGCGGGGCTGCGCGCGGACCAGCTCAGTGCGCTGGGCATCACCAACCAGCGGGAGACCACGGTCCTGTGGGACCGCGCCACCGGCAGGCCGGTGCACCATGCGATCGTCTGGCAGGACACCCGGACCTCCCAGCTGTGCGCGGAACTGGGCGGGGCGGACGGCCAGGACCGCTTCCGGGAGGCCACCGGGCTGCCGCTGGCGAGCTACTTCTCCGGGCCGAAGGCGGCCTGGCTGCTGGACGAGGTGCCGGGGCTGCGGGCCCGGGCCGAGCGCGGCGAGATCGCGTTCGGCACCATCGACTCCTGGCTGATCTGGAATCTGACCGGCGGCACCGACGGCGGGGTGCATGTCACCGATGTGACCAACGCGGGCC
Organism: Streptomyces sioyaensis; assembly: GCF_004122735.1. Classification (GTDB taxonomy): domain Bacteria; phylum Actinomycetota; class Actinomycetes; order Streptomycetales; family Streptomycetaceae; genus Streptomyces; species Streptomyces sioyaensis. Next base: position 2,983 of record NZ_SDIF01000069.1, read on the forward strand.
GCACGATGCTGATGAACCTCGGCACCCTGCAGTGGGATCCGGCGATCCTGTCGGCGATGAACGTCCCGGCCGCGATGCTGCCGGAGATCCGGTCGTCCGCCGAGGTCTACGGCACGGCGGTCGGGCAGCTGCACGGGGTGCCGGTGGCCGCCGCGCTCGGCGACCAGCAGGCGGCCGTCTTCGGCCAGACGTGTTACGGCGTCGGCGAGGCCAAGAACACCTACGGCACCGGCTCGTTCCTGCTGCTGAACACCGGCAACCGCCCGGTCCCGTCGAAGAGCGGGCTGCTGACGACCATGGGCTACCAGCTCGGCGGGGAGGCACCGGTCTACTGCCTGGAGGGGTCGATCGCCATCACCGGCGCCCTGGTGCAGTGGTTCCGCGATCAGCTCGGCATCATCGCCTCGGCCGACGAGATCGAGCCGCTGGCGGCGAGCGTCCCCGACAACGGCGGGGCGTATGTGGTCCCGGCGTTCTCCGGCCTCTTCGCGCCCTATTGGCGCTCCGACGCCCGCGGGGTGATCACCGGTCTGACCGGTTTCGTCACCAAGGCGCATCTGGCGCGCGCCGTGCTGGAGGCGACCAGTTGGCAGACCCGTGAGGTGGTGGACGCCATGTTCCAGGACTCGGGCGTACGGATCACCCGGCTCAAGGTCGACGGCGGGATGACCGCCAACCACCTGCTGATGCAGCATCAGTCGGATGTGCTGGGCGTACCGGTGATCCGCCCGGTGATTTCGGAGACCACCTGCCTGGGGGCGGCGTACGCGGCCGGGCTGGCGACCGGTGTCTGGCAGGACCTGGACGAGCTGCGGACCCACTGGCAGCGCGACGAGGAGTGGACTCCGCGGATGGACGGGCCGACCCGTGACCGCGAGTTCGCCCAGTGGCGCAAGGCGGTGGAGCGCAGCTTCGGCTGGCTGGCAGAGGACGGGTCGGCGGCGTCCTAGGCGTCCCGTCCGGTGGGTCAGAACGCCTAGGACTCCTGTCCGGCGGGGCAGTCCCTGGAGACGTACGGCCCGTACCCCGGACGGCGGGGTACGGGCCGTGCTTCCGTGTCCGTCAGGGAGTCGCGGGCCCTCGCCGGCCGGCGCCGCACCCGTCAGGGAAGCGCGGGCTCCCGCCGGCCGATGCCCGTCTCCCTCGCGTGCTCGACGACGGAGATCAACACATCGCGGGCGTCATTCCTCAGCCGGGCGTCACACAGCATCACCGGGACCCCGGGCGCCAGGTCCAGGGCCTCCCGTACGGCCTGCGGCGGATAGCGGTCGGCGCCGTCGAAGCAGTTGACGGCGACCGTGAAGGGCAGTCCGCGGCGCTCGAAGTAGTCGATGGCGGAGAAGCTGTCCGCGAGCCGGCGGGTGTCGGCGAGCACCACGGCACCGAGCGCGCCGCGCGCCAGTTCGTCCCAGAGGAACCAGAAGCGGTCCTGGCCGGGGGTGCCGAACAGATACAGCACCAGCCCCTCGTTGACGGTGATCCGGCCGAAGTCCATCGCGACGGTGGTGGTCGTCTTGGCCTCCACACCGTCGAGGTCGTCGACCGGCCGGCCCGCCTCGGTCAGAGCCTCCTCGGTGCGCAGCGGTTGGATCTCACTGACGGCACCGACCAGGGTGGTCTTACCGACCCCGAAGCCGCCCGCGACCAGGATTTTCAGCGTCACCGGCTCGGCGGCGGCGGACCGGCGGCGACGATCGGAACGCCCAAAGGCCATGGGATTCTTCTCCTGAATTGCCGGGTGTGCGGGTGGAGCTCACGCTTGGTCCCCGGGCGTCGGCGCACGAGGCGGCACGTGCAAGGGAACGGTACAACGTGCTCAGCACGGCGCCCACTTGAGATGCATCACGCCCCCGGTGACACCAGGGGGCCAAGGCCGCCAACCTGCCCAAAAGGGCGCCGGGCAGGGCCGTTGAGGCGGGTGGGCCCGGCCCCGGCGGGCGCTCAGCGCGGGGTGAGGACCTGGGGCCGGTCGAGCAGCCCCAGCAGGTTCACCAGGCTGGATTCGATGAAGGCGCACAGCTCCTCCCGGGCGCCGGGCCGCTCCACCGGCCAGGTGGTGACCGCCTCCTCGGCGAACGCCATCCAGGCGCGGGTGGCGAGTTCGGCCTGCGGGGCGTCCGGCATGCCCAGGCGCCGTCGGCCGTCGTGCACCCGGCGGGCGACGGTCTCGCGGGTGGTGCCGACGATGTCGGTGACCGCGGGGTGGCTGCCGGCGGCGCCCCGTACCAGCGCGAGGTACACCTGCCGGTGCTCCAGGACGTACGCCACGAAGCCCGCGATGAAGGCCCGCATCCAGGCGACCGGCTCCAGGGAGCCGTCCGGTTCCGTCGCGGCGGTGAAGCGGTCGCATTCGGCGCGGACCACCGCGCGGTAGAAGTCGCGCTTGGAGTCGAAGTAGTGGAAGAGCAGTCCGCGGGAGATCCCGGCCCGCCGGGCGACCTCATCGGTGGACAGCTCGTCCAGGGAGCGGTCGGCGAGCATCTCCAGCCCGATACCGACCAGTTGCTCCCTGCGCTGATCGGGGGTGAGTCGGGTGGTGCGTCTGCCGGACATGCGCGCAGTGTACGGCGGCGGGACGGGGCCCGCAGTGGGCTTCCGGCCCGTCCCGGCCTCAGGCGTACTGCTCCAGATGATCCAGGATCTTGGGCGCGACCACGTCGGGGACCTCTTCGGGCAGCCAGTGGCTGGCGCCCTCCAGGGCCTCGAAGCGGTAGGGACCGTCCACCCACTCCCCCGTCGACTCGGCCGCGCCGCGGCCCAGGGCGGTGTCCTCGCTGCCCCACAGGAAGAGGGTGGGGACGCTGATCCGGCCGGCCGGGATCGAGATGACCGACTCGGGGGCGCGGTACCAGTTCAGGGTGGCGGTGAGCGCGCCCGGTGCGGAGAGCCGGCGGACGTTGCCGTCCACGAGGGCGTCGGGGACCTTGCCGGCGTAGGCGGCGCGCAGCCGGGCGGCGTCGTCGGCGAGCAGGGCGGTCTCCGCGGCGCCGTCGTCGCGGCGGAAGAAGCGGACGTAGTCGAGCCGGTGGTGCTGGGTGTCGTCCGTGGAGGCGGCGCGGTTGAGCGCGTCCGGGTGCGGGGTGGCCAGCACGGTCAGGGACTTCAGCCGCTCGGGGTGGGCGCCGGCCAGCGCCCAGGCGACCATGCCGCCCCAGTCGTGCGAGACGAGGTGGAAGCGCCGCGCGCCCTGGGAATCGGCGAAGGCCAGGGCGTCGGCGACGAGTTCGGGCACGGCGTAGTCGGCGATCCGGGGCGGGCGGGCGCGCGGGGAGTAGCCTCGCTGGTCGACGGCGACGGCGCGGTAGCCGGCCGTGCCCAGGGCGGGCAGCACCTCGCTCCAGGAGTCGGCGAACTCGGGCCAGCCGTGCAGCAGCAGCACGAACTCCCCGTCGGCGGGCCCGCAGGCCAGTGCGTCGTAGGTGTGCGGGCCGACCTGGATCTCCAGGCGTTCGAAGGGGTCCGGGGTCTCGTCCGTGGCCATGGCGACGCGTCTCCTCCTGTTGACAGCTGCTCAACAGGCACCGTACCCCGGCGGTTGAGGCGTGCCCAACGAAGCCCCGGCCCGCGGGCGGCACGGCGGGAACCGCTGTCCCGCCCCGGCGCCCGGGAGTGCAGATGGCCGCCGCGCCGGCCGAACGGACCGGGGCGGCGGCCATCGGACCGCGGGGAGTTCACAGCGCGCGCAGGCCGTCGATCACCTCGCGCAGCACCTTCTCGTCCGGCAGCTCGGCCGGCGGTACCGGCCTGCTGACGTGGACCAGGTCCGCATCCAGCAGATCCCCGATCAGGACCCGTACGACGCCGACCGGCAGGTCGAGGCCGGCCGCCAACTCGGCCACCGACAGCGGCTCCTGCCGGCACCGCTCCACGATCTCCACATGCTCGGGCGACAGCATCTGATCGTCGACCGCCTCTTCCGCGCGGCTCTCGGCGATCACCAGCGCGATGAGGTCGAGGCGGTTCTCCGCGGCCGTACGGGTACGGCCGCGGGTCATCGCGTACGGGCGGACGACCGGGCCCGCGTCGTCGTCGAACCAGCGGGCCGTCTCCCGGTCCCGCGGCGCCCGGCCGTCCTGCTCCGTCATCGCGTCACCCTCGCGTCACCCTCGTCGCGCTCAGGCGAAGGGGCCGGACCGGGGCGCGGTGCCCAGGTGCGTGCCCACGCGCTTGACCAGCAGCGTCATCTCGTAGGCGATCAGGCCGACATCGGAGTCCGCGTCGGCCAGCACGGCCAGGCAGCTGCCGTCGCCGGCCGCGCTGACGAACAGGAACGCCTCGTCGAGCTCGACCATGGTCTGCCGGACCTGGCCGGCGTCGAAGTGCCGGCCGACGCCCTTGGCCAGGCTGTGGAAGCCGGAGGCGACGGCGGCCAGATGCTCACCGTCCTCGCGGGTCAGGTCCTTCGACGCCCCGGTGGCCAGGCCGTCGCTGGACAGCACGAGTGCCTTGCGGATGGAGCCGACCCGCTCGACCAGTTCGTCCAGGAGCCAGTTCAGGTCACCGGATCCCTTCGCCGAACCCGGTGCGGTGGAAGCTGCTGCCTTCGGTGCGGTCATGGACCGTGCCCTCCCGATGTGGTTCCTGGTGGTGCGGTGGTGCCCGTGCCGTCGCCGTCGTGCGTGGCGGCGTCACGGTTGCCGGAGCCTGTGGTGTCCTCCGGGCCGGTGGTGGCCGGGGCCGTGAGGTCCGCGGCCGCCGCTGCGGGGGCCGGCGGGTCCTCGCCCGGTGGTGGCGCGCTCTCGCGCGGGTCCTCTCCGTTGTCGCGACGGCCGCGCTGCCAGCCGCGCTGGAGCGAGGCCATGCGGGCGCGGACCGCCTCGGCGTCGCGGTCGTCCGCGGCCGGATGCCGCGCCGGTGCCTGCTCCGCCTCCGCCGGGTCCTTCTTCAGCTGCGGCGCGAGGCTGGCCTGCCGTACCCGGCGGGGCAGGCCCTGGGGCGTGGTCGGGCCGGACGCGTCGTGGTCCTCGACGGGCCGCGGGCCGGCCGGGGGCGGCGGGTCCTGCGGCGCGGCGGACGACGGTGGCCCGGCCTCGGAGCGGCGCGCGTCGCGTTCCTGGGAGCGGGCGCGCTCGGCGCCGGGCCGTTCGGCGCCCCGCTTGCCCGTGGCGTCAGGGTCGTCGACCGTTCTGCCGTGGTCGGAGACCAGCACCGGCGGACGGTGGCGGCGCGGCAGGGGCGCCAGCCCGCCGCCGGGCGCCTGGTCCCGGGTCTGCTGGTGCTGCTCGCCGTCGGGCACGGGCGGCACCGGTGCGATGCTGCGCGGTGCGGAGGACGGGCCGGCCGGGCCCTTGCGGTCCCGGTCGCGGTCGCGCTTCCTGAAGAGGCTGTCCTCGTCGTCGGCGGGAGCCGGCTCGTCCCGGTCGAGCGGCGCCTCCAGTTCGACCGGTCCGTCGATGACGGCCGGCGCGCGCCGCTCCCGCACGGGCAGCGGGCCCGGCGCCTCGGAGAGCGCGGCCAGCTTGCCCGCCGCATGCTCCAGTTCGTTGCCGACCGGGCCGCCGGGCAGGCCGTCCGCGGCGCCCTCGTCGTCGGCCCGGCCGCCCTCGGTGAGCAGCGCCCCCGGGATGAAGACGACAGCGGTGGTGCCGCCGTACGGCGAGGGCTGCAGGGAGACCCGTACGTCCTGCCGCCGGGCGAGCCGGCTGACCACGAACAGCCCGAGCCGGTCGGTGTCGGACAGCTCGAACTCGGGGGTCTCGGCGAGCCGGAGGTTGGCCTCCAGCAGCAGATCGGGAGCCATGCCCAGACCGCGGTCGTGGATCTCCAGGGTGAAGCCGTTGGCGACCCGCTCGCCCAGCACCTGCACGGCGGTGTGCGGCGGGGAGAAGACCGTGGCGTTCTCCAGGAGTTCGGCTATCAGGTGCGTGAGGTCGGACACCGCGGGACCGTCCACCGCGAGCCGGGGCAGTCGGCGGACCTCGATCCGCTCGTAGTCCTCCACCTCGGCGACCGCCGCGCGCACCACGTCCATCAGCTGGATCGGTTTGCGCCACTGCCGGGAGGGGGCCGCGCCGGAGAGGATGACCAGGCCCTCCGCGTGCCGCCGCATACGGGTGGTCAGATGGTCGATCCGGAAGAGGTCGGCGAGTTCGTCGGTGTCCTCGGTGCGCCGTTCCATGGCGTCCAGCAGGGTCAGCTGGCGGTGCAGCAGGACCTGGCTGCGGCGGGCGAGGTTGACGAAGACCTCGGAGACGCCGCGGCGCATCTCGGCCTGCTTGACGGCGGCCTCGATCGCGGCCCGCTGGAGGGTGTGCAGCGCCTGGCCGACCTGGCCGGTCTCGTCCGGGCCGAATTCGAGCCGGGGCGCCTCGGTCTCCACATCGACCTGTTCGCCGGCCGCCAGCCGGCGCATCACGCTCGGCAGCCGTACGCCGGACACCTCGTGGGCGGTCTTGCGCAGCCGGATCAGGTCCCGGACGTGGCGGCGGCCGACGCGGAAGGAGACGACGACCGAGATCAGCAGCACGACGAAGCCGAGGACGCCCGCGATGGCCGCCTTGAGGAGGATGTGCGTGGCGACCGGGGCCACCCGCTCCTGGTAGCGCTCGGCGGCGTCCTTGTCCATCCGGTGGAGGTCGCCGAGCACCCGCTGCGCCGCGGCGTTCCACCGCTCGGCGTTGACCGCGTGCGGTCCGTCCTTCGCCCCGGCGGCGATCACCCGGTCCTCGTACGAGGTCAGCTCGCGCGCCTTCGCCGCGTGCCAGTAGTCCTGGTAGCCGCCGCGGTCCCGGGCGGGCAGGACGGGCAGGCCGACGCGGTAGAGGAGGCGGCGCTCGGCGACCCGGTCGGACACCGACCGCAGATCGCGCGCGCTCATGCTGCCGGAGGCCAGCACCGCGGACATCAGGGCGTCCTCACGGGAGAGGGTCTCCCGGGCACGGGTGAGGGTGATCAGCGCCCGGGCCTGTTTGTCCATCTCCACATTCTCCAGCGCGTGGAGTGCGGAAAGGAAGTCATAGCCGGGATCGACAAGGGAGTTGTAGCTCTCCAGGGCCTCGTCGCGGGTGACGGTGTTGTCCTGGACCTGGGTGCGCAGCGAGCCGAGCGAGGAGAGGCCCTTGAGGACGCCGTGCATCCGGTCGCCGGCCTCTCCGGACAGGTCCTCAAGGGTGTCGCTGGTGTCGGTGTCGGCGCGCAGCTGGGTGACGGCCTCGTCGGTGGCCCGGGTCCGCCGGCGGAGTGCGTCCAGTGCGTCGGCGTCGCGCCGGTCGGCGAGGTACAGCAGACTCTGCCGGCGCTCGTCCTGGAGCGTCAGGATGACGTTCTCCACCGGATAGCCCAGATGCTGTACGACGTTGCCGACGTCCAGCAGCTGGTTGGCCTCACGACCGGTGAGGTAGGTCGTGAACGCCCACAAGGACGTCAGGGACAGCAGTGGTACGAGCAGCAACGCCACGATCTTCCGGCGGACCGACTTCCCGCGAAAGCGCATGGCCTCCCCTACGTCAACCCCGGCGCACGGGGGTGGTGTTCCGTCAACAAACGGCGCGAGCCTACTACTGTCGGGTGACCTAGCCGAAGGCCTCTCGTGACCTCGGGGAGACCGGCCGCGCGGGATCGTCATGAGTTGTCCGCCGATTCCCGGACAACCCGCCCCGCGTTCGACGACCCGGTCCGCGCGTCGGTGTCCGACGGCCTGCCGGGCGGTTGGCCGGTTTTTCTCTACCCCGGGTAACCCTGTGCGGCTCCGGTGCGTGACCATGGAGGGGTACGGGGTACGACACCAGGGGCATGTACCGGGCGAAATGCGGGCAGTCCCCAAGGAGTCGGACACGGGGCACGTGCGGGGAGGGTGACGCGTTCATGGACACCGGCAGACGGCCGTTGTGGCAGGAGGAGCCGGCCACCCGGCCCCGGATGGCGGATCCGGTGCGCACCGCCGCGGTGCGTGCCGTCATCATCGTGGCCCTCACACTGATTCAGGCCATGGTGGCGTTCCTGTGCACGCTGGCGGGCTCCTGGTTCGCGTTCCCCGCGGTACTCAGCACGGTCGCCAGCACCGTGGTCGCCACCTGGGGCGTGCTGGACGTCTGGGTCACCCGGCAGGTGTGGGTGCAGCGCAACGGCGTGCAGTCGCAGCCGAGCTCCACCGCCCGGGAACTGCGCCGGGAGCGGCGCCGCGCGCGGCGGCAGCGGCGCCGGGAGTCACGGGAGGGCCCGTCGCGGGCCTCGCGCACGGCGGCGTGAACGGCCGGGCGGACCCGGGATTCACGCGACGACGGCCGCTTCCCGTACGGCGGGCCGTACATGAATCATGCCGTCCAGGACACTGACCTCGTGGGTGCGCACCGGCCGGCGGGCGGGCAGGCAGGCGGCAGCCCCGGTCCGCAGGTCGAACAGCGCCGCATGCAGCGGGCATTCCACGAAGCAGCCCTCGACCCAGCCCTCGGAGAGCGAGGCGTCCTGGTGGCTGCAGGTGTCGTCGACGGCGTAGAAACCGCCCTCGGCGTGGAAGATCGCGATGGCCGGCGTGGCGTCGTCGATCTCGATCCGTACGGACTCACCCTCGGGCAGGTCCTCGATACGGCAGACGGGAATCATCTGGCCCCCCTCTCGCTGATCGGTATCATGTGTTCTGAATAACGCATCGCAGAGCGCGATGCGCAACAGAATCCAAGCCGGGGAGCGGGCCGTCAAGGGCTTCCCGGCAGATGCCTTCAGACGTGCCCCGCGGGGCCACCGGGTGGTGACACAAAGACCCATGTCGAACACGAACGATGCGGCAGACGACCGGTCCGAGGAACGGCGCGCCGGGGCGGGATCCGTCCAGTCCGTGGACCGCGCGGTGAGCGTGCTGGAGATCCTGGCCAAGCTGGGTGAGGCCGGGGTGACCGAGATCTCGGAGGAGCTGAGCGTCCACAAGTCGACCGCGTTCCGGATCCTCGGGGTGCTGGAGCACCGCGGTCTGGTGGAGCAGGAGAAGGAGCGCGGCAAGTACTACCTGGGCGCCGGGGTGCTGCGGCTGGCCGGCGCCGCGGCCATCCGGCTGGACATCTCGCAGGAGGGCCAGCCGGTCTGCCGGGCGCTCGCCGAGGACACCGGGGAGACCGCCAACATCGCGGTGCTGGACGGCGACGCCGCGGTCAACATCATGCAGGCCAGGGGCTCCGCGGCGGTCACCGCGTACAACTGGCTGGGCCGCCGCACCCCGCTGCACGCCACCGCCAGCGGCAAGGTGCTGCTGGCGCATCTGCCGGCACAGCGCCGGGAGGCCCTGGTGACCCGCAAGCTGCCGCGGTTCACCGAGCACACCCTGACCACGGCGGCCGGCCTGCGCGAGCAGCTGACCGCCGCGCTCGCGGACGGGTTCGCCTGCACCAGCGAGGAGTTGGAGATCGGGCTCAACGCGGTGGCGGCACCGGTGCGGGCGCACGACGGTGCGGTGATCGGGGCGATCGGCCTCTCGGGGCCGGCGTACCGCATGGAGCGGGAGCTGCTGCCCGAGCTCGCGGAGCGGTCCGCGAAGGCGGCTGCCGACCTCTCCCGCCGCATGGGGTACGCGGGTTGAGGCGGCTTGCGGAAAATCCCCCTTGACGGATCCCTTGCGGACTTCCAGCATGTCTCCCATAGCGCAACCAATCGCGCTATAGGCAACACGGAGACAGGGGTGGGCCGCCCACCGCCGCTGTCCCCGCCCGCTCACCGCGCACCACTCCCACCCCTCACAGGCATCCGTGCCACCTCACGCGTGCTACCCGCCCCTGCCGCCACCGCAGGCGCTGTTTTAGGAGTGAGACATGCCGCACGAAGCCCGCGCCGTCGTCGCCCTCAAGAAGGGCGCCCCCGTCGAGGTGCTGCCGATCCTCGTACCCGATCCCGGTCCGGGCGACGTGCTCGTGACGGTCCAGGCCTGCGGGGTGTGCCACACCGATCTGCACTATCGCGACGGCGCGATCGGCGACGACTTCCCCTATCTGCTCGGCCACGAGGCGGCCGGGGTGATCGAGGAGGTCGGCCCCGGCGTCACGGACCTGGCGCCCGGCGACTATGTGGTGCTCGCCTGGCGGGCGCCCTGCGGACAGTGCCGCTCCTGCCGCCGCGCCCGCCCCTGGTACTGCTTCGCCTCGCGCAACGCCGGCCGGGCCATGACCCTGATGGACGGCACGGAGCTGACCGCGGCCCTGGGCATCGGCGCCTTCGCCGAGAAGACCCTGGTCGCCGCCGGGCAGGCGGTGAAGGTCGATCCGTCGGCCCGCCCGGAGGCCGCCGGCTTGATCGGCTGCGGGGTGATGGCCGGCTACGGCGCCGCCGTGCACACCGGCGAGGTGGGCAGCGGGGACACCGTCGCGGTGATCGGCTGCGGCGGGGTCGGCAACGCCGCCATCGCGGGCGCCTCCCGGGCCGGCGCACGACGCGTCATCGCCGTCGATCTCGACGACGGAAAGCTGGACGCCGCCGAGCGGTTCGGCGCCACCGACACCGTCAACTCCCGGGGCACGGACCCGGTCGAGGCGGTCCGTGCGCTCACCGGCGGGCACGGCGCCGACGTGGTGATCGACGCGGTCGGCCGCCCGGAGACCTACCGGCAGGCGTTCTACATGCGCGATCTGGCGGGCACGCTGGTCCAGGTCGGGGTGCCCGGTCCGGAGATGCGCATCGACCTGCCGCTCCTCGATCTCTTCTCGCGCGGCGGCGCACTGAAGTCGTCCTGGTACGGCGACTGTCTGCCCAGCCGCGACTTCCCCGTACTGATCGATCTGTTCCTGAGCGGCAAGCTCGATCTGGAGCGGTTCATCAGCGAGACCATCGCGCTCGACGACCTCGAAGCGGCCTTCGCGAAGATGCAGCGCGGGCAGGTCCTGCGGTCGGTCGTCGTGGTGTGACCGTCCGCAGGGCCCCCGCGCCACGGCTCACCCGGCGGTCTCGTCCAACTGCTCCGCGGACGCGGACTCTTCCTGCTCCTCCGGCTCCTCCGGCTCCTCCGGCTCTTCCGGACGGCGGTACATCCGTGTCGCCGTGATCTGGCCGTGCACCGCTTCGCCGGACGGGTCCGGCTGCGGCAGGCCCGGCCGCAGATGCTCCTCGACGCTGATGTACTTCAGTCCGGCCCGCAGGTCGGCATCGTTGCGCAGCCGGATGACCAGCGGGAACTCCGCGAGCGCGGTGGTGTCGAAGAGGCCGGTGGTGTAGAGCAGCTGGACGCCGAGCGCATCGGCGACCGCGCGCTGCAGCTCCAGCAGATAGGTCGCGTTGGCGCGGCCGATGGGGTTGTCCAGGAACAGCGTGCCGGCGTGCCGCTGCTTGTCGCGGCCCCGGTCGTTGCTGCGCAGCGCCGCCATCGTGCAGTACAGCGCGATGGCGGCGGTCAGCAGCTGGCCGCCGGAGAACACATCGCCCATCTGCCCGACCGGTACCCGCTCGGCGCGCAGCACCGCGTCCGGCTTGAGGATCTCCACGGCCACCCCGCGCGGCTGGAGCGCCGCGCTGACCCCGCGCAGCAGCAGGGACATCCCGTCCCGCCGCAGATCGCTGTTCTTCTTCACGGCCGCGCGGGTCGCCTCGTCGATGACCTCGCCCAGCCGCTCGGTGAGCGTGGCCTGGTCGGGGTCCTCGAAGCGGATCCGCAGGAACTCCTGCCCGGACCACTCCCCCAGCCCCTCGGGCAGCCGGGACAGCCGCTGGGCGGAGCGCAGCGTCGTCAGCGACGACTCGACCAGCCCGCGGAGCCGGTCGACGATGGAGTCGCGGTTGCGCTCCAGCTGCGCCAGCTCGTCGGTCAGTACCCGCAGCCGCGGGGCGAAGGCGTCCGCCCACTTGGCGGCGTGGTCCGGGAGGGCCGAGGCGGGCAGCTCGCGGATCTGCTGGCGGGCGGGGGTACGGACCTGTTCGTAGCGGGTGGAGTTGGCGTGCCGCACGAGGATGTCGCTCGCCTCGCGCACCGCGGACTCGGCGGTGGACAGGTCGGCGGCGCAGCCGCGCAGCGAGCGGCGGGACTCGGCGGCGTCCTGCCGGGCCTGCGGCAGCGCGCCCGCGTACGGCTCGATCGGCTCGTCCGCCGCGTCCTCGGGGTCGTTGTTGTCGCGCAGCAGGTCGCGCAGCAGCGCGGCGGTCTCGTCGAAGCCGCCGGCCGCGTCCTCGGCTCCGCGGTGGGCGCGCAGCAGCTCCTCGTGCTGCGCCCGGGCGCCCTCCAACGCCTCGGTGGCGGTGGCGAGTTCACCGGAGGCGGTGCGCAGCAGCTCCTTGGCCCGGTCCGCGTCGGCGGGCACCAGCTCGTCCGGCAGCTCGGTGTGTGCCTCGCCGTCGGTGGGGGCGAGGCGTTCGGCCTCGCCGCGCAGCCGGCCGAGCTGTTCACTGGCGGCCGAGGCGCGCGTCTCCAGCATGTGCACCCGGGATTCGGCGCGGGACGCGGCGGCCTGCCGGGACGGGCCGTCGGCGGCGTCCGGGCTCTCCAGGAGGGCTTCCGCGCGGGTGCGGACCTTGTTGGTGAGGCGGTTGAGCTCGGCCAGGGCGGCGCTCTCGTCACCCTCGGCGCGGGCCTGTTCGGCGCGCAGATCCGCGCCGACGCCGACCTTCTCGTAGAGCTGGGAGGCGGCGCGGTAGGCCTCGCGCAGCGCCGGCAGCGAGGCGCTCGCCCCTTCGGGAGCCTCCCCCAGGTCGTCCGGTACGCCGGCGATCTCGGCGCGCTCGGCACGCAGCGCGCGGGCAGTGCGGCGGGCGTCGTCGGCGGCGCGCTGGGCGGCCCGGCGGTCCTCGTCGGCGGCCCGCGCGCGGTCCACGCACTCCTCGGCGCGAGCCTCGAACTCGGCCGCCTCGTCGGCGAGTTCCCGCTGCCGGGACTGCCAGGAGGCACGCTCGCGCAGCCGGTGGGCCAGCCCGGCCAGCAGATCGGCGGCGCGGCGGGCACGCTGGGCGGTCTCCTGCCGCTCGTCGCGCACCCGGGTGGCCTCGGCCGCGGCCTCCTCGGTCCCGTCCCGGGCCGCACGGGCCTCGGCCAGCTCGGCGGCGGCCTCCTCGGCGGCCGCCCGCGTCTCGTCCGCCGCGGCCGCGAGTTCGGCCAGACGGCCGGCCGGGCAGCCCGTACGCCACGAGCCGAGCCGGGCGGCCAGCGCACGGTCCCCGGCGAGCCGGGCGGCCAGCGCCCGGATCTCCTCGTCGCGCTCTATGGCGCGCGCCCGCAGCGCCTGCCGCTCCTCGTCCGCGGCGGACTCGTCGTGCATCGCCGGGTTCGGCGGCACGAGGAAGACGCCGGATTCCCGCTCGTCAGCGGCGGGCGTGGGCGCGAGCAGCGCGGCCGCGGTACCGACCGCGACGGCCGACCGCGGCAGCAGTGCGGCCTGGGCGAGCACCTCGCGGGCCCGGGCATGGGTCTCCGGGTCCGTGATGATCACGCCGTCGACGAGCTCGGGGCGGGCGGCGAGCACCCGGGTGTGGTCGGCGGGGTCGACGGACTGGGCGAGATAGCGCCAGCCCGGCAGCGCGGGCACACCGTGCTCGCCGAGGTACTCCACCGCCGCCAGCACATCGGGCCCCGGCGGCAGCAGACCGCCGTCACCCAGCGCGCCGAGGATGCGGGCGTCGTCGGCGGCGGCCGTCCGCAGGTCGAACAGCTGCCGTTCGGCGGCCGCGACGCCCTCCTCCAGGAGTTCGTGCAGCCCGTCGGCGTTACGGTCCAGCTCCTCGGCGGTCAGCGAGCCGGCGACGGGACGGCGCGGGACGCCCTGGTCCGCCCCGGGCGTCCCGGGCGCGGCCGTACGGGGCGCGGGCACGCCGACGGACTTCGCCTCGGACTGCGGAAGTCCGAGGAGGTCGGCGAGCCGCTGCTCGGAGCCGAGGGACTCGGCGGCCCGGCGCTCGGCATCGTAGGCCCGCCCGGCGGCCTCGGCGGCGTCCTCGGCGCGGGCCGCGGCGAGTTCGGCGGCGGAGTGCCTCGCTGCGGCCTCGCGGGCGCGGTCGGTGGCCTGCCGGGCGGCCTCGCGGGCCGTGTCCCAGGCCTCGACGGCGGTCTTCTCCGCGTCCGAGGCGGCGAGCGCGGCGCGGGCCGGGTCGGCGTCGGGGGCGCTGTCGTCCAGCCACCCGGCCCGGACGGCCTCGGCGGTCTCCTCGGCGACCTCGGCCAGCCGCTGCTTGAGGTGATCGGCCTCGCTGCGGGCGCGCTGTGCGTGGGTGGCGGCCGAGGTGGCGTCGCGGTGCGCGGACTCGCCCGCCTCCTGGAGGGCGGCGGAGCGCTCCTCCTCCTCGTTGGCGACGCGCTCCCCGGCCTCCGCCGCCGCGTGCAGGGCGCGCACGAGGTCGGCGGCGGCGGTGGCGCGGGCGGCGAGTGCCGGGGCGGCGTCCCGCTCGGCCTCGCGGATGGCGGCGGCGACCCGCGCGGAACGGTCGGCGGCGGCGCGGTGCCGCAGCGCGGTCTCGGCGGCCTGCCAGGCACTGTGCAGCGTACGGGCGTCGTTGAGCTCGCGGCGCTGGGCGGCGGCGCCCTTCTCCGCGGCGGCCAGCGCCAGCGAGGCGTGCCGGTAGGCGAGTTCGGCGGAGACCAGGGAGCGGCGCTCGCGGATCCGCTCGGCGTCGGTGACGCGGTGCGCCGCGGTGGCGACCTGCTCGGCCAGCTCGGCGGCACGGCCGCGCTCCTCGGTGCCGCGGGCGTGCAGCCGCTGGGCCAGGGCGCGGGTGCGGCGCTCGGCACCGGCATGCACCTCGCGGGCGCGTTCACGCTGCTCGGCGGCGTCCGCGATGCGCGACAGCAGGTCGAGCGACCCGGCGGTGAAGTCCCGCTCGGCGGTGAGCTCGGCGCGCCGGCCGAGCTTGTGGGCGAAGCCGTGCACCAGGTCGGCGAGGCCGTCGGTGTCGCGGGTGTCCGTGACGGCACGCAGCAGCAGGTCGGTGAAGTCCGAGTCGTTCTTGACCGCGAACAGGCCGGCCGCCTCGCCCTCGTCGGCGTTCATCTCCCGCTGGTAGCGGAAGAGTTCCGGGTCCAGGCCGAGCTCGCCGAGGTGTTCGTTCCAGCGCTCGTGGATCTCTTCCCAGACGACGTCGAGGTTGGGGTAGCTCTTCCCGGCCTCGGTGAGGACGTCGCGGAAGCCCTTCATCGTGCGGCGCCGGCCCTGGGCGCCGGAGCTGCCCTCGCCGTCCCCCTGCCGGGGGCGGATCACGGTGGCCTCGGCGACGGGGAGCGAGTCCAGGCTCATCCCGGGGCCGGGCCGGAAGCTGTACCAGGCCTCGGCGAACTTCCGGGGGTCGTTGGAGACCTGCCGGCCGCGCCACTCGCTGACCTTGCCGACGACCACGCTCTCGCCGGTGAGGACGTGCTGCCATTCCAGGGCGACATGGCCGCAGTCGTCGGCGAGCAGGAATTTGCGCAGCACGCCGGAGCTGGCACCGCCCAGGGTGTTGCGGTGGCCGGGCAGCATCACCGAGAAGATCAGCTTGAGCAGGACGGACTTGCCGCCGCCGTTCTCCAGGAACAGGACGCCCGCGGGGGCCGGGCGGCGCGGCGGGCCGACCGGTTCGTCCTCGAAGAAGTCCGCCTGCGCCGGGGCCGGGTGGGGTACGGGGGCGCCGACTCCACGCAGGTCCAGCACCGTGTCGGCATAGCGCGCACCGGCGGGCCCGATGGAGTAGAGACGGACCCGGGACAGCTCGTACATGGCGGACTCTCGTTGTCGTGTGGGGGTGGGTTCGGGGGTGGGGGGAGGAGTCGGTATCGAGCGACGCCCTGAAGCGTCAGGGGCCGGAACGGTCGTCGGTCGGAACGGTCAGCGGGCGGAACGGTCAGCGGGCGGAACAGGCGTCGGTAGGAGCAGTCAGCGGGCGGAACAGTCGTCGGTCGGAACGGTCGTCGGTCAGGAACAGTCAGCGCTCAGCAGTCAGCGGTCATCAGTCATCAGCCAGCCCTCAGCAATCAGCCACTCCCCTCACCCCGAGTGGAAAGGCAGGCCGGCGTCCGAGACCAGGTCGAGGTCTTCGGTGTCCTCGCCCGGCAGCAGTGCGGCACTGCCGTCGGCGACGGGGACGATGCCCAGCTCCAGGAGTTCGGCCATGGCGGCGCTGCCGGCCATGTCGCGGACCTGGAGCTGATAGCGGGCGGTGGTGCGGTAGGCGCCGCCGGAATCGTCGCCGGTGCGCTGGAGGAATCCGGAGTCGACGAGGAAGGTCACGGCCTTGGCGATGATCCCGGTGGTCGAACCGGCCAGCCGTCTGGCGTCCTTGGTGGCACCGGTCGCGCTGCGCCGGGCGTAGATGCGCCAGGCGGATTCCAGGCCGGGGGCGTCGGTGGCCGGGTCGGTGTTCTCGCCCTCCTGCTCGGCCCGCTCCTCCAGACGGCGGCAGGCCTGCCGGACGAAGGCGTCCACGCCGTTGACCGTGATCCGGCCGATGTAGCCGTCGTCGGCGAGGTCCTCGGGGCGCGGGAAGGCCAGCGCGGCGACGGCGAGATGGGCCAGGCCGTGCAGGAAGCGGTCGGCGGAGTCGGCCGAGGCACGGCGGGCGTACTCACCCATGCGGACCGCGAAGACGGAGTCCTCGGCGGCGGTGACGGCCATCCCGGCGCGGGTGGAGACCTCCAGGACGACCAGGCCGAGACCGGTGGCGACGGCGTCGGCGAGCCGGGCGAAGGCGGGCTCGTCGCGGTAGCGCCGCAGGAGTTCGCCGTATTCGGCGTCGCGGGCGGGCAGCAGCTTGGGCTGGAGGCCGAAGGAGACCAGCCGGGCGGCGTCCGCGGCATCGGCGGGGGTGACGGGCGCGGGCCCCGCCGCGGCGGCCGGACCGGCGTCGGCGGTGGGCGCGCCCCAGCCCGGCTCACCGGCCCCGGACACCAGGTCCGGCTGCGGCGCGTCGTCGTACTGGGTCACGGAACAAGCTCCTTGCGGGGGACGGTCTCGGACATCTCGTGCCGGCGCGACGCCGGGCCGCCGCCCGGCGCGCTCCGGTCCGGCGGGGCCGGGCGGGTGGTGCCGCCGGTCGGTCGGTCGCCCCGGGCGCGGGCCATCACGCCACCTCCGAGCGGTCCGCGGCCATGCCGGCGGCGTCCAGCAGAGCCGTGCCGACGATGAGGTCGGCGCCGCCGAATTCGGGGTCTATCAGCTCCGTGCCGTCATCGACGGCGAAGAGCAGCTGCTGCTCGCCCTGGCGGTAGGCCGTGCCGACCGGCGGGCTGGCGGCATGGACCGCCAGCAGGGCGACGAGGTAGGGGAGTTCGGGATCGCCGCGGCGTGCCTCGGCGAGCAGGCCGGAGAGCCTGCGCGGGGCGTCGGCGGGCAGCGTGAGCAGCGCCATCGCGGCGTCGAGCTGGGCCTCGGTGAAGCGGCTGTCGTCGGGGGTCGTCACCAGGTCGGGCTCGGGCATCTCGGCGCCGAGGTGCTCGCGCTCCACGGGCGGGGTGAGCAGCACCTCGACGAGGTCGCCGACGCGGACGGCGGAGGGCGTGCGCAGGCCCGTGCCGTGGGCGAAGAAGGCGTCGGTGACCCGGATGGCCTGCTCGGCGGGGAGCGGCAGCAGGGGGGCGACGAGCTGGCCGTACAGATCGAGTCCGGAGCGGGCGACGGGGGTGGCGAAGGCCTGCCGGTCCTGCTCGGCGCGGAAGAGCGGGCCGGCCTCCAGCAGCCGGGACTGGAGCTGGGTGTGGCGGCGGATGCAGTCCTTGACGATGTCGACGAGCTCGGCGGCGCGGCGCTTGTGCTCGGGCTCCTCGGTCTCGTCGCGGGCCTTGCGGATGTTGGTGAGGATGGCGTTCTCGTGGCGGTAGCGGTCCGCGACGTGGTCCAGCGCCTCGTTGATCATGTCGGGGACGGTCTCCAGCCAGTCGACCGCGCGGACGTTGCGGCGGGTGGCGTCCAGGGTCCGGCGCAGGGTCTCGGCGTACTGCACGGTGCGGTAGCGGGCCTGCTCGGCGGCGAGCTGGGCGTCGGCCAGCCGGCCGCGGTTGATCAGCACCTCCAGCTTGACCTCGGCGGCGATCTGGGCGCTGGTGACATCCGTGTCGAGCGCGCCGACCAGGACGTTGACCGCTTCGTCGGTGGCCCGCAGATAGACGCTGCCGCCGCTGCCCGGGACCTCCTCGATGAGCTTGAAGTCGTAGTCGCGGCGGACGTATTCGCCCTCGGTGGTGAAAGTGCCGTAGACGGCGCGGAAGCCGCGGTCCACGCTGCCGACGTTGATCAGATTCTCCAGCACCCAGCGGGCCACCCGCTCGTGCTCGCCCGCGGGGCGGCGGGGGGCCTGGGCGGCGACCCTCGGGAGCACCTTCGCCACTATTTCCTCGTGGTCGGCGCCGGTGTCGAAGTCCATGTTGAGGGTGACCAGATCGATGACGGCGAGCGCCACCTCCGCCATGGCGTAGCCGCCGTATTCGCCCGCGAGGTTGGCCTTGCGCACGTCGAGGTCGTGCAGCGGCGCGGTGCACGCAAGGGCGCGCAGCCGGCGGGCCAGGCCTTCGTCGGCGGCCGGGCCCGGCGCGGGCCGCTGAGGGCCGTTGAGCTGGGGCGCAGCGGCCCCCGGGGCGGGAAAAGTCACGTCGCACAGAGTAGGCGCTCGCACTGACAACGGACGAAACGGCGCGGATCCGTGCATGGGTGGAACCGCTGGTGGATCCGTTGACGGGCCGCCCGCCGGCCGACGCACCAGTTTACGACGGGGCCCGCCACGGCCGGCCGCCAGGTCCTCTCCGCCTCGCTCGGCCGGTCCGGCGAAGGACGGCGAAAAGGCGGCGAAATGGCAGCAAATCAGCCGGGAAAGGGGTGAAAAGGCAGCGGGCCGGGGGCGGTCTGCGCCTCGGGCGCCGCCACAGGTGTCCCGGCGCCGCCGCTCAGTGGGTGGTGCCTCCGGCGGCGCGGATATCGGTGTGGGTGTGTGCGGCGGTGAGGGCGATCTCGCACAGGGCCCGGGTGACGGCGGTGACCGGGAGCGACGGCTGGGCGCGGTCGACGACCTGCTCGGGCGCATAGGGGACGTGCACGAAACCGCCGCGCAGGCCCGGCAGTTCGGTGGCGATGAGATGGGCGAGGCCGTAGAAGACGTGGTTGCAGACGAAGGTGCCGGCGGTGTGCGAGACGGAGGCGGGCAGCCCGGCGGCTCGGATCGCGGCCACGCAGGCCTTGACCGGCAGGGTGGAGAAGTACGCGGCTGGGCCACCGGGGACGATCGGCTCATCGATGGGCTCGGCACCGGCCGCGTCGGGGATGCGAGCGTCGTCCAGGTTGATGGCGATGCGTTCGACGGTGATGTCGGGACGGCCGCCCGCCTGGCCGGCGCACACCACTATGTCGGGCCGGGTCTCCTCGATCGCGGCGCGCAGCACCGCGATCGAGGCTCCGTACACGCAAGGCAACTCGACGGCGGACACCTCGATGCCGGGCGGCGGCGCTGCCGCGGCGGCCCGAACCGCCTGCCAGGAGGGGTTGGTGGATTCACCGTCGAACGGTGCAAATCCGGTCAGCAGTACCCGGGTCATTCGGTCATCCTCGGTGCGGTCGTCCGGGGGCGGAGGCGGGGCACGGTGGCCGGGGCCACCGTGCGCGACGGTGCGGCGGCGGCACCGGCTCAGAAGGCGAACAGCGCCATGATGACGATGTTGCAGCCGAGCAGCACACCCGCGGTGGGCAGCTGCGCCTTGATGGGTCCGTACTGGTCCTTCAGTTCCAGCAGGGCCGCCGGAACGATGTTGAAGTTGGCGGCCATCGGCGTCACGAGCGTGCCGCAGAATCCGGCGAGCATGCCGATGGCCAGGACGGCGGCGGGGTTGCCGTCGAAGTGGCCGATCAGTACGGGCCAGCCGACGGCCGCGGTCATCACGGGGAAGGCGGCGAAGGCGTTGCCCATGATGAGCGTGAAGGCGAACATGCCCACGCAGTAGACGACGATCGCGATGTAGAGCGAGTCCTTGGGCAGCACGGAGGCGGTGAGCTTGCCGACCTGGTCGCCGACGCCGGAGACCTGGAAGATGGCGCCCAGCGTGGCCAGCATCTGCGGCAGCAGCATGGCCCAGCCCATGGTCTCCAGCATCGAGCGGCCGGACTCCACGGGCACCGAGATCCGCTTCTCACGGAGCATGATCATGCCGACGGCGAGGGCCACGACGGCTCCGATGCCCAGGCCCAGAATGGTCTCGCTGCCCTCCTCCAGGACCGGCTGCCCCCCGAAGGAGAGGTGCTTGACGCCGATGGCGCAGGCCATGGCCACCACCGGAATGGTGAGCGCGGGCACGAACAGCTTGTTGCCCAGGCGGGCGGCGCTGGCCGTGCGCTCCTCGGGGGTGGTGGTGCGCGGGGTGCCCCGCCCGGTGAAGCCGAAGCCGGCCAGCGCGGCCATCAGGAGGACGGCGACGCCCAGCGGCTCGGCCGGCGCCTGCTTGGTGACGACCCAGCTGCTGTAGATGAAGCCGGCGCCGATCAGGCCCCAGAAGGCGCCGGTGCCCAGGCGCTTGGGGTTGCTGCGGTCGGTGACCATACCGGCCGCCATCACCAGGAAGCTGAGGCCCACCAGCCAGTAGAACCACTCTGCCTTGATCACTTGGTGGCCTCCACTACGGCGTTGTCCGGGACGTTGGCGGTGAGCAGTTCGCGTTCCAGGTGGCGGTCCAGGCGCAGCAGCCGCCAGCCGTGGACCACGAAGGCGCACACCGCGGTGGGGATCGCCCACAACGCGAGCTGCAGCGGTTCGAGGTGGGTGCCGTAGGTGGTGTTGACGAAGCCGGTGATCAGCAGGATCGAGCCGACGGCGAGGAAGACGTCCTCCCCGAAGAACAGGCCGACGTTGTCCGCGCTGGCGGAGAAGGACCTGACCTTCTCCCGTGTCCGGTCCGGGAGTTGGCCGAACCTGCGTTCCGCCGCGCCCTCGGCCATCGGGACGGCCAGCGGACGGACGGTCTGGGCGTGGCCGAAGACATTGGTGAGCCCGACCGCGGCGCCGATCTGCCGCAGACCCAGGTAGAGCGCGAGGAAGCGGCCGGTGGTGAGCCGGGCGAAGCGGGCGATGAGGTTGCGGGCCTGTTCCTGGAGGCCGTAGCGCTCCAGGAGGCCGATGACCGGGAGGGTGATCGCGAAGATGGTCACGGCCCGGCTGCCGGCGAAGCCCGCGCCGAACGCGGCGAGCACCTTGCCCGGTGACAGTCCGCCGAGGAGGCCGGTGGCAATGCCGGCCACCCCCACGACCAGGAGGGGATTGCGTTTCGTGGCGAAGCCGATCACGACCACGAGCACGCCGAGGAGCACGATCATGGGTCCGCCTTCCGCGTACGGGGACTCAACGAGTCCGTGAGGAGAGGGAGAAGATTGCAGCGGAGGCTAGGCGATTGTTCAACGATCCGACAAGGGGTCTGCGCGAACGGATGTCCGACGGATCTCCGGGACCCCCCGCGCGGCGGTGCACACCGCGCGCCTCATCCCTCCGCGATGCGCTCGGCGTAGGCGCCCGACAGCTGACGGCGCGCGTCCTCCAGATAGGCGTGCAGCAGCCGCTCGGCCTCGGGGGCGTCGCCCGACTGCAGGACTTCCACGATCTGGCGGTTGCGGGTCAGGTAGGGCGCGTAGAAGCGCCGGGGGTCCGCCATGACGTGGAAGACCAGCCTGAGCTCGGCCAGCACCCCCCGCATCAGCTCCTCCGTGCGCGGGCTGCCGGCCAGGGCCACGATTCCCTGGTGAAAGCGGATGTTCGCCGTCGAGAGGTCCTGCCACTCCCGGGCCTCGGAGGCGGCCTCACCGGCCTGTACGGCGGTCTCGATCGCCGCGATGGCCTCGGTCGCCGCGGCGCCGTAGGGCCCCTCCCCCAGGCTTCGTACCGCCGCACACTCCACGAGCGTGCGCACCCGGTAGATGTCGTCCAGGTCCTCGACCGTCACCACCCGCACGAACACCCCGCGGTTGAGCTCGTGCACCAGCAGCCGCTCATGGGTCAGCAGCCGGAAGGCCTCCCGCAGGGTGTTGCGCGAGACGCCCAGCGCACCGCCGATGCTCTCCTCCGAGAGCCGGGCGCCGGGCGGGAAGTAGCCCTCGGTGATCCGGTCGCGCAGGATGTCGGCGACCCGCTCGGCCGTACTGGAGCGCCCCAGCTGGGCACGGTCCCGCTCCAGGCCGGCGACCTCGGTGAGCCGCCCCTGATCGTTCTTCGCCGCGCCGCCGGTCATGCCGCTCCCCGCTCTCGTGCCGTACCGGGGCGGCCTGTGCGGCACCCGGCGTCGTATGAGCGGAAGTCAATCCCAGACGGGAGGACGAAACAACGCATCCGCCGCCGGATGTGGCACACCTCTTGTCGGATCGTTGAACGATCCCCTACGTTGTCCCCGACGACGGTCGGCTGGCGTGCCCTCGGGGGAGCACCACTGCGGATACGGGCCGGCCGGGACGAACCGCGCGCCCCCACCCGCCGACGGGCCGCCCGCGCCCCGCATCCCACCGGCATCGAGCACCCCGGAACGGACAGACATGAGCGACCCAGCGGCTCCCTGCGTCATCGACCTCAACGCCGACCTCGGGGAAGGCTTCGGCCGCTGGCAGCTCACCGATGACGAGGCCCTGCTCTCCGTCGTCACCAGCGCCAATGTCGCCTGCGGCTTCCACGCCGGCGATCCGTCCACGATGCGCCGGGTGTGCGAACTGGCCGCCGGGCACGGCGTCGTGATCGGCGCCCAGGTCTCCTACCGCGATCTGGCCGGCTTCGGCCGCCGCGCGATGGACGTCCCGCCGGACGAACTCGCCGACGAGATCACCTACCAGATCGGCGCACTGGAGGTCTTCGCCCGCGCCGCCGGCGCCCGCGTCGGCTACGTCAAACCGCACGGCGCGCTCTACAACCGCTGTGTCCACGACGAGGAGCAGGCCCACGCCGTCATCGCCGGCGTCCGCGCCGCGGGCGGCGCCCTGCCGGTCCTCGGGCTGCCCGGCTCCCGCCTGCACGAGGCCGCCCGCGACGCGCAACTCCCCGTCGTCGGCGAGGCGTTCGCCGACCGCGCCTACACCGCCGAGGGCACCCTGGTGCCCCGCCGCGAGCCGGACGCGGTGATCCACGACCCCGACGAGGTCGTCAAGCGCGCCCTCGGCATGGCTCGCGACCAGGCCGTCACCTCCCGCGACGGCACCCGCGTCGCCCTGACGGCGCGCTCCCTGTGCCTGCACGGCGACACCCCCGGCGCCGCCGACCTCGCCCGGCGGGTCCGGTCCGAACTGACCGCGTCCGGCGTCCGCCTCCGGAGCTTCGTATGAAACCGCTGCCGGTCGGGGAACACGGGCTGCTGATCGAGCTGGACAGCGCGGAGGAGGTCGAGGCCCTGCACGCCGAACTGCTCCGGCGGGCCGCCGACGGTGCCCTGCCGCCGCTGCGCGAGATCGTGCCGGCCGCCCGTACGGTCTTCCTCGACGGCCTCGCCGACCCGCGCGGGCTGCTCGCCGAACTGGCCACCTGGGACATTCCGCCGCTGACCGCGGGAGACCGTCCCACCGTGCGGATCCCGGTCCGCTACGACGGCCCCGACCTCGCCGATGTCGCCGCCCTGTGGGGCGTCACCCCCGAGGAGGTCGTACGGCTGCACTCCGCCACGGAGTTCCATGTCGCCTTCTGCGGCTTCGCCCCCGGCTTCGGCTATCTGACCGGGCTGCCCGAGCCGCTGCACGTGCCGCGCCGGGACACCCCCCGCACCAAGGTCCCGGTCGGCTCGGTCGCCCTCGCCGGCCCGTACACCGGGGTCTATCCCCGCTCCTCCCCCGGCGGCTGGCAGCTGATCGGCACCACCGACACCGTCCTGTGGGACCCGCGCCGGGAGCCGGCGGCGCTGCTCGTCCCGGGTACCCGCGTCCGCTTCGTCCCGCAGGAGACCGCCTGATGACCGACCGCGCCTTCTCGGTCGTCCGGGCCGGTGCGCTCACGACCGTCCAGGACCTCGGCAGGCCCGGCCATGCCCACCTCGGGGTGCCACGCGCCGGCGCCCTGGACGCGCCCGCGCACCGCCTCGCCAACCGCCTGGCCGGCAACCCCGGGTCCGCCGCCACCCTGGAGACCACGCTCACCGGCTGCGCACTGCGGGTCCGTACGGCCACCACCGTGGCCGTCACCGGCGCCCCCTGCCCGGTGACCGTCGACGGCCACCCCGCCCCCTGGGGTGCCCCGGTGCGCGTCCCGGCGGGCGCCGTCCTGGACGCGGGTCCGGCCACCCACGGGCTGCGCTCCTACCTCGCCTTCGCCGGCGGCATCGCCACCGAGCCGGTCCTCGGCAGCCGCGCCGCCGATCTGCTCTCCGGCCTCGGGCCCGACCCGCTCACCGAGGGCGCGGTGCTCCCCCTGGGCGATCCGCACGGCCCGCCGGCCACCGCGGACGCCGTCCCGCACCCGGGCCCGGTGACCGAGCTGCTGCTCCCGTTCCTGCCCGGCCCGCGCGACGACTGGTTCACCGAGGCCGGTCTGCGCACCCTGGTCACCGGCCGTTTCCGGGTCTCCCCGGCCGGCAACCGCATCGGGCTGCACACCGAGGGCCCGCCCCTGGAGCGCGCCCGGGCCGGTGAACTGCCCAGCGAGGGCATGCCGCTGGGCGCCCTCCAGGTCCCGCCGAACGGCCTGCCGGTCCTCTTCCTCCACGATCACCCGACCACCGGCGGCTACCCGGTCGTCGGCGTGGTCCCCGAGCGCTTCCTGGCCCCCGCGGCGCAGGCGACGCCCGGGACACCGGTCCGGTTCCTCCGGATGCGCTAGGCCTGTCCGACGGGTGGGGCCCCAGGTGTGCTGACCTGAGAGGTGGGTGTCCGTGCCGGCCGCCGGTTCAGCCGTCGTCCGGCGTCCCGTATCCGCCGCCGCCCGGTGTACGCATCACCAGTACGTCGTCCACCCCGACGTCGGCCGCGTCACAGCCCGCGAGGTCCTCTCGTGAACCGTCCGCCCGCTCAAGGGAGTTGACGCCCAGCGCCCCCGGAGCGCCGCCCGCCATGCCGTACGGCGCGACCCGGCGGTGGTTGGTCAGCAGGGCGACGGTCATCGGCTCCAGGAAGCGCAGCCGGCGCTCGACCCCGACGCCGCCGTGCCAGCGGCCCCTGCCGCCGCTGCCGGCGCGGAGGGTGAAGGCGTCGACCCGGACGGGATAGCGCCATTCCAGCACTTCGGGGTCGGTCAGCCGGGAGTTGGTCATATGGGTCTGGACGGCGTCCGCGCCGTGGAAGCCGTCGCCCGCGCCCGATCCACTGGCGACGGTCTCGTAGTACTGCACCCGGTCGTTGCCGAAGGTGAGGTTGTTCATGGTGCCCGACCCCTCGGCCTGGACGCCGAGGGCGGCGTAGAGGGCGCCGGTGACCGCCTGGGAGGTCTCCACGTTTCCCGCGACGGTGGCCGCCGGGAAGACGGGGGCGAGCATCGAGCCCTCCGGGATGCGGACCCGTACGGGTTTGAGGCAGCCGCTGTTGAGCGGGATGTCGTCGGCGACCAGGGTGCGGAAGACGTACAGGACGGCCGCCATCACCACCGAGGTGGGCGCGTTGGCGTTGCCGGGCTGCTGGGGTGAGGTGCCGGCGAAGTCGAGTACGGCGCTGCGGGCGGCGCGGTCGACGGTCAGCGCGACACGGATCTCGGCCCCGCTGTCGGTTTCGTAGCGGCAGCTGCCGTCCGACAGCCGTGCGATGATCCGCCGCACCGATTCCTCGGCGTTGTCCTGGACGTGCCCCATATAGGCCTGGACGACGTCCAGGCCGAACTGCTCGGTCATCCGGCGCAGTTCCTCGATGCCCTTCTCGTTGGCGGCGATCTGGGCGCGCAGATCGGCGAGGTTGGCGTCCGGGGCGCGGGAGGGGTACGGGCCGGCGGTGAGCAGGTCGCGGGTGGCGCGTTCGCGCAGCGCGCCGTCGCGGACCAGCAGCCAGTTGTCGAAGAGGACGCCCTCCTCCTGGATGGTGCTGCTGAAGGCGGGCATCGAGCCGGGGGTGATGCCGCCGATCTCGGCGTGATGGCCCCGGGAGGCCACCAGGAAGAGCAGCTCGGGAGGGGTGCCGGCGCCGTCCGGCGCGTCCTGGTCGAACACGGGGGTGACGACGGTGATGTCCGGGAGGTGGGTGCCCCCGTGGTACGGGTCGTTGACCGCGTACACGTCGCCCGGCCGCATCTCCCCGCGGCGGCGTCTGAGCACCTCCTTGATGGACTCCCCCATCGAGCCCAGATGCACCGGGATGTGCGGAGCGTTGGCGATCAGATTGCCGTCGGCGTCGAAGAGGGCGCAGGAGAAGTCGAGGCGCTCCTTGATGTTGACGGAGTGTGCGGTGTTCTCCAGGCGGACGCCCATCTGCTCGGCGATGGCCATGAAGAGGCTGTTGAAGACCTCCAGCATCACCGGGTCGGCTTCCGTGCCGGCCGCGACCCGGTCGGTACGCGGCCGGGTCCGGGTCAGCAGGAGGTGGCCCGACTCGCCCGTCTCGGCCTGCCAGTCGGGGTCGAGGACCGTGGTCGCGTCCTGCTCGGCGATGATCGCCGGGCCGGTGAGGACATCGCCCGGGCGCAGGTCGGTGCGCCGGTGAAGGCCGGTGTCCCGCCACCGTCCGGCCGTGTACATCCGGACCGTCGCGGCGGGCCGCAACTCCCCCTCCCGGCCGCCGGATCCGGCCTCGTACCCGCGTGCGCCGCCGGCCGTGCCGCGCGCCTCGACCGAGACCGCCTCGGCCACCAGCGGCTTGTCCATGGTGAAGGCGTAGCGCGTGCGGTGTGCCCGGACGAAGTCGGCGGTCATGGTGTCGGCGTCGGCCAGCGGGACGCCGATGGTGGAGTCGGTCCCGGCATAGCGGATCAGCACCCTGGCCCGCGTGGTGACCGACTCGTCCGGAACCCCGTCGTCGAGGAGTTCGCGCCGGGTCTGCCCGGCGAGCGCGTCGCAGACCTCGCGCACCCGGCGCAGCGCATCGGGGTCGGTGAACTCCGCCTCGACGGCCTGTTCGCGCATCGCGGTGGCGTCGGCGACGCCGATGCCGTACGCGGAGAGCACCCCGGCCAGCGGGGGGACGAGCACCGTGCCGATGCCCAGCGCGTCGGCGACCGCGCAGGCGTGCTGGCCGCCGGCGCCGCCGAAGCTGGTGAGGGCGTAGCGGGTGATGTCGCGGCCGCGCTGGACGGAGATCTTCTTGACGGCGTTGGCCATGTTGAGCACGGCGATGTCGAGGAAGCCGGCCGCGACCTCCTCGGGGCCGCGGTCGTCCCCGGTCTCGGCGGCGGCCCGCGCGGCGAGCTCGGCGAAGCGGGCGCGGACCACCTCGGCGTCCAGCGGCTGGTCGCCGTCCGGTCCGAAGACCGCCGGGAAGTGGGCGGGCTGGATGCGTCCGAGCATCACCTGGGCGTCGGTGACGGTGAGCGGTCCGCCGCGGCGGTAGCAGGCCGGGCCCGGGTCGGCGCCGGCCGAGTCCGGGCCGACCCGGTAGCGGCGGCCGTCGAAGTGGAGTACGGAGCCGCCGCCGGCCGCGACGGTGTGGATGTTCATCATCGGGGCGCGCATCCGCACGCCCGCGACCTCGTTCCCGAAGACCCGCTCGAACTCGCCCGCGTAGTGCGACACATCGGTGGAGGTGCCGCCCATGTCGAAGCCGATCACCCGGTCGTGGCCGCCGGCCTCGGCGGCGCTGCGCGCCATGCCGACGACGCCGCCGGCGGGTCCGGACAGCACCGCGTCCTTACCGCGGAAGTGCTCGGCCTGCCGCAGTCCGCCGTTGGACTGCAGGAACATCAGCCGGATACCGGGGAGTTCGGTGGCGATCTCGTCGACGTACCGGCCCAGGATCGGGGAGAGGTAGGCGTCGACGACGGTGGTGTCCCCGCGCGGCACCAGCTTCATCAGCGGACTGACCTCGTGCGAGCAGCTGACCTGCGCAAAGCCCGCGCGCCTGGCCAGCTCGGCGACAGCCCGCTCGTGGTCGGTGTGGCGGTAGCCGTGCAGCAGCACGACGGCGGCGCTGCGCAGGCCGTCCGCACGGGCCCGGATCAGCGCCCGGCGGACGGGCTCGGCGTCCAGCGGCCGGACGAGCTCGCCATGTGCGCCGATCCGCTCCGGTACCTCGATCACCCGGTCGTAGAGCGCTTCGGGCAGCACGATGTGCCGGTCGAAGATCCGCGGCCGGTTCTGGTAGGCGATCCGCAGTGCGTCCCGGAAGCCTTCGGTGGTCAGCAGGACGGTCGGCTCGCCCTTACGCTCCAGCAGGGCGTTGGTGGCGACGGTGGTGCCCATCTTGACGACGGAGACCCGCTCGGCGGGCACCGGTTCGTCCGGGCCGAGCCCCAGCATCATCCGGATGCCGGCCACCGCGGCGTCCCGGTAGCGCTCGGGGTGGTGCGAGAGCAGCTTGCCGGTGACCAGCCGCCCGTCCGGCCGCCTGCCGACGACGTCCGTGAACGTGCCGCCGCGGTCGATCCAGAACTCCCAGCGCCCGGTCATCCTGCCATTGTCGCAGCGCCCTTCACCGTCCCGGCGGTTTTCCCCAGCGCGGCGCCGCCCGGCTCGGTCAGGGCGGCGAGCGCGGTGCGGGTGGCGCGCTCGGCCGCGGCGTCCAGCAGCCGGCCGGAGCCGGCCACACCGTGCCGGCACTCCTTCAGGGCCAGGGAGAGCAGGCCGGGCAGCAGGTCCGTGCACCGGTCGGCGACCCAGCGGGTGCCGCGGGTCGCCATCCACACGGCCGATCCGGCGCGGGTCGGCGGCGGGCCGTCGAGGGCGAGCGCGGGCGGCGGCCCGACCGACAGGCCGGCGGCGGTGAGCGCTGTATGGAAGCCGCGGGCCAGCAGCCGGTGGCCGCGCTCGCTGGGGTGCAGCCGGTCCACGCTCCACGAGGCGCGCTCGGCGACCCAGGGGTGGTCGGCGAGGTGCAGATGCACGCCCTGGTAGCGGGCGGACACCGCATGGACCACGGTGTTGACCGCATGCATCCGGCGGGCGAGCGGACGGGCCAGCGGCCCGGGCAGCCCCAGCATCCGGCCGGGGTCGGGCAGACAGGCCGTCAGCACCACGGCCCCGTCGGCGCTCAGCGCGCCGTGCGCCCGGTCCAGCGCGGCCGTGACCCGCTCGATGGCGAAGGCGGCGCGCAGGGTGTCGTTCGCCCCGACGATCAGTGAGGCGAACCGCGGACGCAGCTCCCGTGCCAGGGGCAGCTGCCGCTCGGCCACGTCCGCCGTCTGTGCGCCGCTGCACGCCAGGTTCACCAGCTCCACGCCCCCCGGCCGCTCCCCCAGCGCCCCGGACAGCAGGGCGGCCCAGCCGCGCCAACCGCCGCCCGCAACGGGGTCGCCGAGGCCTTCGGTCAGCGAGTCACCGAGCGCGACGAAACGGGCCGGAACCGGGAAGCGGTCGCCGGTCGCCGTCCCCTGCAACCTCACCTTCACCACCCGCCCCTCGGACCGGCCGGGTACGGCGAGGCCGCGGCGGCGAGGGAACGGGCCAGCGGGGCGGGCGCGTCGTGCGCGGCCAGGAAGGCGTCGACGGCGGGCTGCCAGCCGTAGCCCTCGGCCCGCCGGCGGGCGGCCGCGCGCCGGGCGGGCTCGGGCCGGGCCAGCACCCGCTGGACGGCATCGGCGTACGAGGGCCCGTCGTCGAGGGCCGTGTCGCCGCCGCTGCCGACGAGGCCGGCCAGCGCCGAGGCCGCGCTGGCGACCACCGGCGTGCCGCAGGCAAGCGCCTCCAGGGCGGCCAGCCCGAACGTCTCGGCCGGTCCGGGCGCCAGCGCGACATCGGCGGCGGCCTGGAGCGCGGCGAGGCGGGACCGGTCGGCGAGGTGCCCGAGGAACGCCGCGGGCAGCCGCTCGTCCCGTGCCCGGGCCTCCAGGCGGGTGCGCAGCGGGCCGTCACCGACCACCACCAGGGCCGCGTCGACCCCGCGCCGCCGCAGCTGGGCCAGGGCGTCCAGGGCCCGTCCCGGCCGCTTCTCCTGCGACAGCCGGGAGCAGAGCAGCAGCAGGACCTCCGCCCGGCCCGCGGTGCGCCGGCGCAGCGCGGCGCTGCGGCAGTCCGGATGCCAGGCGTCGAGATCGACACCGAGCGGTGCGCGCACCACGTTGCGCGCGCCGACCCGGGTGAACTCCGCCGCCGCCCACTCGGTGGTGCACACGACCCGGCTGTAGGCGTGCGCCGTACGGGTGTTGAGCCGGTCCGCGGCGGCGCGGGCGAGCGGCTGCGGGACGCCCCAGGTGCGCAGCACCCCGTCCACGCTCTCGTGCGAGACCATCATCGCCGGCACCCGGGCCCGGCGCGCCCACTCCCCCGTCCAGCGCAGCGTCGTACGGTCGGAGACCTCCAGCCGGTCGGGAGCCAGCGCGGCCAGCAGCCGCTGCAACCGGGGACGGTCGGTGAGCATGCGGTAGCCACCGCTGCCCGGCAGTTCCGGCCCCGGCAGGGTGATCACCCGTCCCTGTGCGGTGTCCTCGTCGTGGATCCGGGCCGGCGTGCCCGTCCCGTCCGGCCGCGGCGGTCCGGGCACGATGAGCACCGGCTCGTGGCCGGCGGCCCGGTAGCCCGCGCCGAGTTCGCGCAGTGCGGTGCGCAGCCCGCCGGAGGCCGGGGTGACGAAGTTGGCGATCCGGACGATGCGCAGGCCCCTCCCGGAGTCGTGCCGCGCGGTCATGCCGCCACCGCCGTCCGGTCGCTCAGCACGGCCTCGTAGTGGGCCAGCAGCTGGTCGCCCACCGCCTCCCAGGTGCGCTGCGCGACGGCGCCACGGGCCGCGGCACCGTACCGGGCGCGCAGCTCGGCGCTGCCCGCCAGGAAGCGCACCGCGTCCCGGAAGGCGGCGCCGTCGCCCGGTGTCACCAGCAGCCCCGTACGGCCGTGGTCCACCAGGTCGAGCGGGCCGCCCGCCCGCGGCGCCACCACCGGCACACCCGAGGCCATCGCCTCCTGCACGGTCTGGCAGAAGGTCTCATACGGCCCGGTGTGCACGAAGACGTCCAACGAGGCGTAGAGACGGGCGAGTTCGTCGCCGGTGCGGCGGCCCATGAAGCGGACCTCCGGCAGCGCGGCCCGCAGCCCGGCAGCGCTGGGGCCGTCGCCGATGACGACGGTGCGCACGCCCGGCAGCCGCGAGGTCTCTGCCAGCAGCCGGACCTCCTTCTCCGGCGCCAGCCGGCCCACGTACCCCACCAGCAGCTCCCGCCCCGCGGCCAGCGAGCTGCGCAGCACCGCGTCACGCCGCCCGGGGTGGAACCGTTCGGAGTCGACACCGCGCGGCCACAGATGCACCCGCGGCACACCGTGCTCGGTGAGATCCAGCAGGGCGGCACTGGACGGCGCCAGGGTGCGGTCGGCGGCGGCATGCACCGCCTTGATGCGCCGCCAGGCCGTGGCCGCACCGCCGCCGAGGTAAGTACGGGCATAACGGCCCAGGTCGGTCTGGTAGACGGCGATCGCGGGCACCCGCTGCCGGGTGGCGGCCGCCATCGCGCGGGCGCCGAGGACGAAGGGACTGGCGAGGTGCACCAGGTCGGGGCGGTGCCCGGCGAGCGCGGCGGACAGCCGCCGCCCGGGGAGCGCGATCCGCACCTGCGGATAGCCGGGCAGCGGCACCGAGGGCACGCGGACCACGGGGCAGGGGCTCTCCTGGGTACCGGAGGCCGGCGCGGCGCCACCGAGCGGTGCGATGACGAGCGGATCATGACCGCGCCGGACGAGGTGCCGGGCGGTTTCCAGGGCGCAGTGGGCTACGCCGTTGACATCGGGCGGGAAGGATTCGGTGACGAGGGCGACACGCATACGGCTGTTCTCGGCGCACCGTGCGTGGAGGGAACCAAGGGGATCTTTCCAGCCGGAGAACGTCTCCCCACGATTCGCTGCGCTCTGCTTGGCTCCCACGTTGTCGGCTTTCCCGCCGTGGGGGTTGCTCGCCTTTGCGCTTTGCGGCGCGCCCCACGTTGTCGGCTGTCCCGCCGCGGTGGCTGGTCGCCGTTGCGCCTGCGGCGGGCAGGTCCGCTGCGCGGGGCTGTCGGGTGCGGTGACGGGCCTCCGCGGGTGGGTGTCCGGACTGCTTCGCTTTACGTCCG